>JAPLSN010000021.1 GCA_026398615.1 Spirochaetota bacterium
GGCCGACCACGAGAGCAAGACGAGCCTCAGGCTCACCATCGACAGCCTGGCGAAGGAACTGGAAGCCACCGGAACGCGCGTGGTCGCTTGTTACAACTTCACCGGTACGCCCTATGTCGACAACCACCTTATGCCCGAAGTCGTCTACGCTTATTCATTGAAGGATGCCATAGCCAACCGCTACCTAAAAACCGCTAAAGTGACTCAAGTGAAGAACGCCCGCTCCCTCGAGTTCCTGCGCAATTCCTTGAAGACTTTCATAGAGGAGCATGGAGGCGCTGGCGACGATGCCATACGTTACGAGGGGATGCTACCCAAGATGGCTATCTTCTCATCTACCATCGAAGAACTTACCCAGACTTTAAAACCCCAGGTCGAAAAAGTGATCTTGGAGCTGGGACTTCCCGCCTCGTGCCTCCTTGTGAATGTCGGGGATGAAAAGCTCACGGGACCGGATGAAATACGGGAGTTCCGATCCCTCGATTCCCGCGAATCGAATAAACGATTTATCCTCCTCGTCGGAAAGGGCAAGGAAGGCTGGAATTGCCGCTCTCTCTTTGCCGTCGCCCTTTTCCGGGAACCCAAGTCCAAGATCTTCGTCCTCCAAGCTACCATGCGCTGCCTCAGGTCCATCACGCCGCTTCAACAACAAGGCCACGTTTTCCTCTCGGTAGAGAATTTCGAGATCCTGAAAGCCGAGCTGGAAGCCAACTTCCGGCTCTCGATTGACGAGTTTCAGAGCAAGAACGATGACGGCAAGATTACCGTCACGCTTACGACCCGCAAGCCGCCGGTCTTTATCGAGGTCATCGAGCGGAAGACCATGTTCAACCTTGCGGCCAAGACGCCGAATGCGGGATTTTCGCTTGAGCTTGAGTGTCTGGATGCGAGCGACTATCGGATAACCTCATCCAAATCAGATCTGCGAAATATCAGTTCAGCCGAGGGAGGAGTGAGCGACCTCAGTGCCCTGCGGGAAGATATACAATTTTCGCCATTGATGCTCGTGGCAGAGATCGCCCGATACCTCAATAAAAGCCCGCTTCAGGTCGAGGAACTTCTCGACAACTCGAAGGAAGGCATCAAAGGTATTCTCGTTTGGGTAAATCAAGCCAACAGGATCCTCTACGAGATCGTCATCCCGCGGTTGTTCCGCGCGCTGTACACGATCAGCGAATTCCACGGCGAGCCTGAGAAGGTGCGAAAACTCCTGGTGAAAGAGCCGCCCGAAGGCGAAAGCGGCTACACAATACGGGTAGACCCCAAACTGTTCGTCTCCGAGAGCGAGCCTGAGTACCACGCGTATTCCGAGCGTTCGTTCCACGTATCCGGCTATAGCTTCGACTCCGGTCCGGAACTTGATTTTTTCAAGCTGAACCTTCCGAATGCCGCGATAAAGAAAATCTGGTTCACCGGCATGCTCACCCATGGCCAGACCGAATTCATGGTTCACTACATCGATCCCGACTCGAGCGCCTTGCGCGCTTACTACCCGGACTTCCTGATCGAGCTCGAGGACGGGCACTTCCTCATCGTCGAGGTCAAAGGCGACCATATGCTGGATGATCCGGTAACCCAAGCCAAGAAGGAGTACGCGACGAAAATGGCCGACGAGAGCCGGATGCGGTATGTTCTCCTGCCAAGCAGCAAGGCTGGGCAGAGAATCGAGCACTACCTTGCCACCCAAGGAAACGCGCGGTGAGCGGTTCCGTTTCAACACCCGGACAACCGGATACTCAGGCTCTTGTTCCCTTCCTGAAGTGGGCTGGAGGAAAAAGATGGCTTATTCGGAATCACCGAGATTTTTTTCCTTCAAGCCTCAAAGGTACTTACTTCGAGCCTTTCTTAGGGGGTGGATCGGTTTTCAGCTCGTTAAGACCCCCCCAAAGCGTCTTATCCGATAGTAATGGGGAATTGATCAATACATATCTTCAAATAAAGAGACATTGGAAGCACATCGATGAAGGACTCGCACTACTTCAAATCCATCATTCCTCGGAATTCTATTACAAGATTCGAAATAGAAAAAATACTAATCCGTTGAAACGGGCACTACGTTTTCTCTATCTGAACAGAACCTGCTATAATGGTCTATATCGGGTGAATAAAAATGGTGATTTCAATGTACCGATCGGCACAAGGTCGACGATTGTTCGGCCGGAAGACGATTACCAAGGATGGTCAAAAGCTTTAAGAAGTACGGAACTCGTGGTGTCGGATTTCGAACCGATGATACAACACGCAGGCAAAGGGGATCTCATATTCGCGGATCCCCCTTATACCATTCTCCATAACCAAAATTGTTTTTTAAAGTACAATGAAGTTCTTTTTTCCTGGAACGACCAACTCAGGCTTGCGGAAACACTCTGGAAAGCGGCTAAAAGAGGAGCAAAAATTATTGCCACGAACGCGAATTGTCAATCAGTTCGTGATCTATACGAGGGGCGATTCAAGATTGATGTTATATGCCGTGCCAGCACAATCGCAGCATCCTCAGGAAAGCGCGGATTGTTCGAAGAAATAGTAATCAGTTCGAAAGGAGAATCACGATGAAACAATTCCTTGAGAAAGCGTCCTATCAAGAAAACCCGCTCAGATACGTATATGATTTCATGGAAAATGAAAAACGGATCGAGTCTGCGGAACAATACGATGATATGCGGTTCGTTGGCTACGTGATGGACATTGGATACGACTCGGCGAGGATAATCACCTCTGATCCCTATAAGCGAGCCGTAGGTGGAATACCCAAAGGTTCGTTCTTGATTATGGTTCCCGAATCCTTGGACAATCTGGCTCCGCACTTCTCCCTCCTTCGCGTCGAGGATGTAGCTCCCACGCCATTGACGCCTCAGGTCCAGCAAACCTATTTTGAGCTCCACAAAAAATCCATGCCTAATCTAGACGTTTGGACCCAGCAGGAACTTCAGTGGGGTGCCTTGAATACAAAGGTCCTTGGCATGTTCTATCCAGATCCAGCGGATAGCTCGAAACTATCCTTCTCTGGGGATGTGAATACCATTGTAAGCGCCCATAGATATCGGATCTTTGCTCCTGATAAAAAGCTCCTTGAACTGATCGTAAACGGGATAGTCCGAACAGAACGGCAAGTTGAAATCGGCATGCTTCGAATGACGGAATGTCGTCTTCCATTTGCTGGATTCACAGCATATGAAGTGCCCGTCAAGATTTCCGTGCGAGATTTTCAGGGATTCAGGACTGCTATGTTCGGCAAGACTCGTTTGGGTAAGTCAAATGTCGTTAAACTAATTGCGCAAGCCGCTATCGAGGCCACGCAGGATCATCGAAATATTGGCCAGCTTATCTTTGATATTAATGGAGAGTATGCCAACGATAATCCTCAGGATGGGAATAAATCGATTCGCAGCAAGCATGCAAGTAGATGCAAGGTATACGCCCTGAATCCGAGAGAGGGTGCTGATTATGCAAAACAACTGATGCTGAATTTCTATGAGCAGCCAGAGTCGTGCATTGAGGTCCTCGCGTCACTCCTCGCTCTAGATAAACGGAATTCCATCTATATCAAGAGTTTTTCCAGCGTTAAGTTACCTACAATTCAAGAAATCCTTACCCTCCCCGCAGGAGAAAAAACACGGCCAATAAGAAAAATACAGCTATACTGGGCGATCTTAAGAGCTGCAGGATTTGATGCGGATGAAAAAAGGCTCCGCGAACTAGGGTTAAGAGGCCCGCATACTCATGATTTTGATCCACATTTCAACGATACACTTAGGAATGCGGCATATAGCAACAATTCTGGCGGTGTTCCTCCCGCACCGAACAGCCTCTCTCAGCTAGTCCAAGAGCTAATAGCTATCGACAACTACAGAAAAACGAATCTCAATAATGCCTTATTGTTTTCCAAATCATCTGGCGATCCTATATTCGACTCAGACGATATTGCATTACTGGGTTTCCTAAATCCTGATTCGGGCGCCGGCCCAGCGGTTTTACGAGCTTTTTTAAAGTACCATTCTTCGCAGGCAGGAGATTTCATCAAAGAGATAATCGATTCGCTTGATAGTGGTGAAACAGTAATACTAGATCTTGGCAATGCTACCGATGAAATTCGACGTTATTTCTCTGACATGTTATCAAAAGCGGTTTTCTCAAGGCAGGAAGAAAAATTCGTTTCCAACCAACTTAGTGATAATTTTGTTCAACTCTACTTCGAAGAGGCTCACAATCTTTTTCCACGCGATAATAAGGATTTGACGGATGTCTATTCCAGATTCGCCAAGGAAGGCGCAAAATTCCATATCGGAATGGTCTATTCAACCCAATCGCCATCGACTATTTCACAAGAACTACTGGCGCAAACAGAAAATTTCTTTGTCGGCCATCTCTCTTCCCAAGACGAAGTAAATGCATTAAGCAGGGTACAAATAGCCTATGAAGGTATTGGAGAAGAGATAATGAAATCAAAAACGCCTGGTTACATGAGAATGCTGACATTCTCCCATAGGTTTGTCGTACCCGTGCAAGCCTTCAAGTTCGAGTAAGGGGAGAGTGTTATGCCATATCAAGCAGGTCAGCGCCTTGGAGCTGAGCAGGCATCGAAACTCGGGCATCTCGATGTGTTACAAAGCAAGTTTGTCCAGGATGTTATTGCATCATTCGAACAACCCGAACTTGAACCCGGGGATACATCATCAACTCCATGGATACCTTTCACCGGAGAGCATAAACCGCTTCGATATATTTTCGCCGTTGATGGTTCGCTTCAGGTACTCAAGTCGGAAGGAGTTATATGTAGAGAAGTTGCCTTTGTTAAAACCGCACTTCTTCATCTAGACCCGAATGAAATTGCGAGTCTAGATCCAGAGTATCCACATCCTAACGCTCTTCGAAAAATCATGACGAACTCCGCACTTTTCCATGCAACTGTTTTTCCACTAAAAAATATTCGTATCGAGAGGGTACCATGGATGGAGGGTGTTCGCAATCTTATTTTTGAATCATTACGAGATCCAACGCTTGAGGGTGAACCCTATAAAACATTGAAATGGCTCTTGTACCAGAAATGGGACTCAGACCTTCACTCCTCATCGCCGAGCTTTGAGTGCCCAGTTTGTCATAAAGAGCAAACAGGGTTACCCTACGATTCCGACCATATGGTTTGTGCAAATTGCAATTCGAAATTGTTTGTATCCGATGTCCTAGGTCTTCACATGGAGATGGCAGACGATGGTGCCGCCGAGTCGCTGGCAAATGCCTATATGCTAATCCATGAAAATCTAATGCTTTTCACAGCGATACGCTATTTTTGGGAGCAGGGTAACACGAAAGTTCTCAAGGATACTTTGTTTATTAAAGATGGCCCGCTTACTCTCCGGGCGCAGTATTCCAAGATGATTCCGAATATACGATCTTTCCTTGCTTTTGCAAATTCTCGCGATTGCCCAATACACATTTGCGGGCAGGAAAAGACCGGTAAGTTTGTGGATCATCTGGCAAGCATTGTCCGATATGCCGCACCTCAAAAGAATGGAGACAAGGCGAATCTGGCAATATTATCACATCGCTTCATTCGCGACGAAGTTCAACGAGTGCAGGCGGGTGTCTATCCATACGGATGCAAGACAAATTACGGAGAAAAGGTTTATATAAAACTTAATCCTCATCATGCACTCGTCTTGAGCATACCAACCGGAGAGTACTTGAATCATGAGGACTCTCCGTCAGAAGTTCCTGATTTTATCGGCTTGGAGCGGATAATCGCAACTTTACCTGGACTCGTCAGTTACCGCCATGAATGTGCCCTGGTACCGATCGAGCTCGTAAATGGAATAGCGTCTCTTTCAAACTATCCATCGGCGAAGGTATTAAAGCTTTTTGCGAGATTAGTTTGATCGCTGGTCAATACTCCAAACGCCGCCCTCGATCGTCCCTTCCAAGGAGGTACCGTGGCCAGAGTGTTGATGGTGGTTGCACCCGAACGGTTTCGGGACTCAGGCGGTCCTCGAGGCAAGCGGGCACTCCGTTGTCATGGCGAGCACGCGCATCGGTGAGTGTTCGGGGTCACGCGGCGGGACCGTGTATGCCGAAGTGACCTTGGTTTCCCAGCGAGCCGCGGACTACGACGCACTCGTTTTCGTGGGTGGTGGAGGGTCGAAACTGCTGTGGCAGGACGATGACGCACTGCATCTGGCTCGTGAAGCGGCGGCGAGCGCTAGGGTTCTCGCCGCGATTTGCCTGGCACCGGTGATCCTGGCCAATGCCGGCGTGCTCCAAGGCCGCAGGGCGACGGTGGCAGGAACGGAAGCGCGTACCATTGAGGCCGGCGGAGCCACCTACACCGGTCCGGGAGTGACTGTCGACGGGAACATCGTCACTGCCAATGGTCCCAGGAGTTCAACGTTGTTCGGACAGCGCATCGACGAGTTGTTGGCATGAAACGCCTGCAGCGGAGGCAGATCGCGCGGGCTCAGCCCTCGCGGGAGAACGCACAGGCGCGCGGAAGTCCGGAGGAATGGATGTCGTCGACGGAATGGCGGGAGCGCAAATACGAGGAAATCTACGAATCCGTCCTGCGCGGCCTGCGGCGCAGGACGGAGGCGGATTCCTCGTTCACGGCGGAAGAAGCCGAAGGCGTGCTCAGGCACCTCTACGTCCAGGAGGGGAACGATCAGGGCGGCCGGGGCGAGCTCCAGGACATCATGCTCGCGGCTTCGATAGCCGCGCACGAACACTTCATCGGGGAATCGACGGGGAAACGTGGCGCGGACGCGTAGCCGAATCAGGCTGATGCGGACTGCAGGCGGGGTTGCTCCTCGAATTTGTCGAAGATGGCCTGGAAGTCCTCGTGCATCGAGACGAACACCGCGACGATATCCGGATCGAAATGCTGGCCTGCATCCGCGACGATGATCTTCATCGCGTTCTCGTGGGGGAGGGCGGCCTTGTAGCGCCGCTTCATGCGGAGGGCGTCGTAGACGTCGGCCACGGTGACGATCCGCGCCGGCAGCGGTATCATCCGTCCGAGGAAGCCGTAAGGGTAGCCGCTGCCGTTCCATTTTTCGTGGTGGGAGATCGCGATCTGGCTGGCCATCGGGTTCGGGTACTTGGCGAGGATGAGGCCGCCGTTGATCGTGTGTTCCCGCATGATCCTGTGCTCCTCCTCGTCCAGGGGACCTTCCTTGTCCAGGATGGAATCCGGCGTGCCGATCTTGCCCAGGTCGTGCATCGCGGCGAGGAACCCGATCTCGTCGATGAAGTCGCGGTCGATCTCGGGCCATCTCGGATCCCTGAACATGGCTTCCGCCAGGCGTTTCGAGTAGAGGTTGATTCGCTTGATGTGGGCTTCGAGATCCTTCCCCTCCGTCGCCTTGTCCTTGACCAGCGAGGTCTTGAGCAGCCCGCTGAAAATGCTCTGGACGAAATCCTTGTTTTCCCTCGTCACGTCGTCGAGGATGACGATGTACCCGTCGGGTATCACCGACGACGGGTTCGGCGAATGGATCGGGTAGACGCTGACCCTGGTGATGAAGCGCGCGGCGTCCCTGGTCTTGTGCTCGAAGGATCCTTTCCAGATGTAGCCGGTCTTGGGATTCCGGAGGCTTTCCACGATTTCCCTGCGCGTCGCGGAACTGGTGATCTTTTCGAAGGTTTTGAGAAAGTCGGGAGAATTGGGGTAGCTGAACACTTCGAGGATGCCCTCGAACCTGGCGTTGCGATAGACGTACCTGAGGCTGTCATCGAGCACGGCGATGGGTTCGGGCGAACGGTTGTAACGGGATGCGTACCCGCTGAGCAGCTGTCCCGGGCAGGGGAAGGCCGCGCGATCGGCGCATTCGTCGTCCGGTACGGATTCGGCGTCTTCCACCGCTTCCCCGTCGTCCGTCCGCACGTCAGTGGGCGATTCCATGACCGCTCGCTTTCGGGTTCCTTTCCAGATCCGCCTCCTCTGCATCGCTTGGCCTGACATACAGCGGTCCCGCATCGGCAGCCGAGGGGCCCGATGATTGAAACAGTTCCATGCCCGCCTCGACGAGCGATCTCGCGGGCGCGCGCCGGTGGTGTCGCGCGATCCTGAAACCGGTTCGTTCCGCTGCCGCGGACTCGAAGTAATCTGCGTCAGGGCCGGTAAAAAGCACGTCAGGGTAAGTATCGGCCAGCGCGACGATGCTTGCAAGGGACGCGTCGAGCCAATCCGACACGCGCGTCCCATTTTCATACACCGCGGAGAAGAATCGGCCCCTGCGCGCGTCGATGACGGGGATGATTACCTGGCAGTCGCGGAACCGTTCGCGGGCGAGGCAGTCCAGCGTGGGCACCATCACGAAGGGGATCCCGAGCGCGTCCGAGAGGCCTTTCGTCGTCGCGCACGCGATACGGAGCCCGGTGAACGACCCTGGACCGGACGCGCAGGCGAGCAGTCCCAGATCGCCCTTGCACAGGCCCGATTCGCCCAGCGCGAAATCGATGGCGCCGATGAGGCGCTCCGCGTGCCGCAGGCCCACGTCGAGTTCGAGGACGACGGAACCGATTCCCGGTGGCCAACCGTGGCCGTCAGGTTCGCGAAAGGGATGTTTGGCCCTGCGCCGGGCAGAAAAGGCTCCATTGGCGTCGAGGGGGTTGACGGGAGCGCCTTCCGCGGATTCCCTGCGGACGACCACGCAGAGCACGTCGGTCGAGCAGTCGATGCCCAGCACGTTCACGCGAGCGCCTCCTCGATGGCTGCGCCCTCGATGGTGATGATCCGGCTGTTGCCCGGCCCGACGGCCAGCTCCACCACGATCACGTCGGGCGGGAGTGCGTCTGCGATCCGCTCGCTCCATTCGATGACGCACAGGCCGTCCGAATCGACGATATCCCGGCCGCCCACGGTTTCGAACTCCTCGCCTGAAGACAGGCGGTACGCGTCCACGTGCAGCAGCGGCATCCGTCCCGGGTATTCGGAAACGATGGTGTAGGTGGGACTCGTCACGTCTTCCGTCACGCCGAGGCCGAGCGCGATCCCCTTGGTCATCGTGGTCTTGCCCGCGCCGAGCCCGCCCCTGAATGCGATGATCGTGCCGGGGAGAGCGGCGTTTCCGATGCGTTCCCCGATCCTCATCGTCTCTTCCGGGGAATCGGAGAGGAACCTGGTCAGGGAAGCGCTCCCAGCTTGTCGAGCTCCAGGATGTACAGCTTGAGCGTGCTCACGAAGGGGACGAGGGGATATTCGAGATCCTCGAGCATGCTGACGTGGACGGCGCAACCGCCGACCGCACGGTGTTCGATCACGAATTCGATGGGCTTGGAACTGGGACGGCTCATGAACTCGACGATGGCGTCGGCCTTGTACTCCCTGCGGTAGTACAGCGGTCCTTCCTTCCTGTTGATGTTCCTGAGTTCCACGACCTTCATTCGGCTATTCTAAGCGCCGGGGGCGAGCGCCGTCAATAACGGCAGCGGTCGGGATAGCACGGAGGGGCGGTTCGCGGTTTCAATCGGTGTAGCCGTAGACCCAGGACAGCACGGCATTGACCGCTTTCTTGCTGATCCGCGCGAACCGGATGTGCATGATACCGCCGGACTGCATGGACGAGATGCGCACGACCGAGCCGATCGCCGCCTGGATTCCGTCAGCCGCCTCGAAGGTGATCTTGACCAGGGTGCCGGAGCCGAAGAGCGTGGCGGTCTTGATCGCGCAGCCGCCGGCGGAGATGTCGACGATGGTTCCGTGAATTTCCAGCTTGTCGACGACGAGACCCTTGCCGGTCTTCCCGCGTTCCTTGGCCGGCACCTGGTGAACCTGGCTGAAGCGGCAGGGCGCGTCGATTTCCCTCCGCAGGTTGCTCCGGGCGGGCAGGGCCGAGACCGCGTCGCTGTGCTTGAGCACGAGGAGATTGCTGCCGCCCGCGTCCTGGTATCCCGCCGCCCTCGTCGTGAAGGTATAGCCCTGGTGCGCCTTCCGGTAGAAGAATACGGTCAGCCTGGTTCCCCTCGGGATGCGGACGCCCTCGCCGAATTCGTCGAGGGGCCGTTCCACGCCCAGGCCTCCCGGCTCGACGATCCTGACCACGGACGGCCGGATGGATTCGTCCGGCGACACGATGGAGAGCGTCGTGTTGCGGTCGAGTTCCCGCGTCGAGGAGATCGGGCTGCCCTGGATGGCCCGCTGGGTGATACCCTCGCGGATGGAAAAGAGCCGCGCCTTCTCTTCATCGGCGACCGTTTCCGATTCGGAGTGCTTCTCGATGTACTTGAACGCGTCCCTGAAGAACGAATCGAGCTTCTGCGTGTTCTGGAAGACGAACTCGGGATTCACCGTCCCGATCGCCCGGGCTATGTCGTTGAGGAATGACACGTCGGCGTCCGGTATACCCCTGCGCCGCGCGGATCGCAGGAAGGAGGTCCTGGACGCGACGGGAGCGCCGGAAAGGGCGTTTCCGCCCTTTCCCCTGAACGACTTGACCATGTTGAAGAGGATGAGGATGGCGAGGAGTATCCCGACCACGATCATGAATGCCGAGGCGGAACCCGGGTCTCCCCGGCTCCAGCCCGACTGCGCGGAGAAGACGACGACGTTCATGCGGCCTCCATGGCCAGGGTGACGGCCTTGTAGAACGCGGACATCCGCGGGATAATCTCGTACTCGACCAAGTCTCCCAGGAGCACGGTGTCCTTGCGTTCGAAGGCGCCCATCATCTCCTTCAGGACCCCGTTGATGGAATCGTAGAAGTCCTTGAGTCCTCCGCCCGAAGGCCTGATCGACTCGGGGCTGAAACCGCTCCAGGCGAGCGTCGGCAGTATCCGGTTGGTCTTGTTGAACAGCTCGATGAACGCGAGCACGTTCCGGACGGCTTCGCCGTCATGGCCCGTCTGCAGCTTGAGCGGTACTTCCGCGAGGAGGGTTTTCTGCAGCTCGAAGGCGGACGCCGCGCCGCGCATCGCGCGGACGGGGTCGGTCAGTTCGGAGAGACGCTCGTTGAACAGCACTGAAAGCGGCTCGACGGAAGCCCTCGCGCGGGCGCGGGCTTCCGGGGCGGCGGCGGCTTCGTAGCCGGCCTCGAGTTCGACAAGGTACGACAATTCGTCCGCTTCCACGAGTTCGCCGAAAACGTCCCGGTAGGAGCGCATGGTCGATACGGTCACTTCGTCGGTCGGGGCCGACCTGGGATCGCCGAGCAGCTTCAGGAATTCGAGTATCGTGGCATAGGATTTGAGCTTGAGTTCCCTCGCGGAAACGCTCTCCAGTTCGAGCAACCCGGGCCTGTCCGCGCTCCCGTCCCTGAGGGCGGCGATGGCATCGGGGTCGAGTTCCTTGCCGTCGAGCGCAACCCTGATGACGATCTCGCCGGAGCGGTCGGCCGTCTCGTCCGCGGCGGCGAGGAGGTCGCCGAGGGTGGCGCACGCCGTTTCCGGGTCATGCGGGGTTCCGTTCAGGGTCACGTTCATGAATGTACCTCCGAAGGCGGTAGTCCGGAATCTATCACAAGGAGCGAAAAAAGGCTACGGAGCCATTTCCGGCGATACCCTGATCATGGATGCGGGTTTGGCGGAAACGTCCCGCGGGCGGAGGGCGCAGGGACTCACTTGGAATTCTGGTTGCCGAAATTCTCGATGGCGGTCGACGCGCTCTCCATCTGGTTGAGGGCGCCTTCCATGAGCCCGTACTTGCGCTTGAGCTCGTCCTCCTTGCGGGCGAGCTGCTTGTCCATGTCCTCGATGCGCCGCTTCTGCTCGGTCATCCGGGAATCGAGAGTCCTGGTTTTCGCCGAGATGATCCCGCCGGTTTCGACGTAGGGCTTGATCGTGGCGTCCAGCCTGAAAGCGACGCCGGCGTCCGAGATGAGGTCGCCGTCCGTATCGAACGCGAACAGCTCGCGCACCCTGACGAAATCGTTGAGGAGCGCGGCTTCGAGGGCTTTTTCGTCGATCTCCAGGTAGCCGCGCAGCTTCGAGGGTTCGTACCCGCCGCCCTGGTTGGACGCATTGGTGGAAATGCCGGTCTGCGCGAGCAGCGCCTGCCCCGATCCCGTGGGGTATGCGTCCATCATGGTCTTCTGGAGCGAAGAGCGGAGCTGGGAGAGGGTCAGGTCGCCCTGGAACATGCCCTGGCGGTCCTTGTACTTCGTCTTCTCGTCGTCGGTAAGGTAGGCGATCTCCTCCAGGACCTTGGGATCGTCGCGGGTCAGGACGTTGATCTCGGCCATGATCCTGTTGTAGTTGCCGATCATCTCGATGATGGACGTCTTGACCGTCTCCCGGTCCGGTTCGATCCTGAGCTTGACCGGCTTGTCGGCCTGCTCGTGGAGATGGATCGTCACCCCGGGAATGAGGTCGGGGATGTCGTTCCCTTCGCGGACGACCTCGATGCCGTCCATGACGACGATCGCGTCCCTGGCCGTCCCGATGGGGTTTTTCGGCTTGAAACCGCCCGATTCGTTCGGGTCGAAGACGCGGATGTCGCGGACTTCGACCTCGCGGTGGGTATTCCGGTTCCTCGCCGCGATGCCGGAGAAATCCCGCGCGTAGTCGGCAAGCCTGACGGTCACGGTGACAAAGGATTCGGAATCGGAAACCGGGGGAAGCGGCACGGAGCGCCCGGAGCCGTCCATGAGCGAAAAGACATTGGGATCGTCGACGCGCGGCGGTATCTCGGGCGGCTTCCATTCCGGGAGATCGGCCGCGCTCGGCGAGCTCTGGATGGTGACGCCCTTGTACGTGACGCTCCCCGTCGGCGGGATGTCGGGTCCGGCGGGCGCTTGGGGGATGCCCCCGTCATCGGGCCGGCTTTTCGCACGGACCCTGTATTCGAGCACAAGTCCCGCTGACTGGACGGGCGGCTGGAGCGGCAGCCTGGCTTCGCCACCCGGAGCGACGACGAGGGTTCCGTCCCTGACGGTCACCAGGGTCCGGTCGAGCGGTTTTTCCAGGGGCTTGATCGAGGATTCCGAGACGGGAATTTCCCGCCTCGAGGAAGAGGTTTTTTCGATGAGACCGACGCTCACGGCCCAGGGTTCCGCGTCCGCCCTGAACGACAGGCGGTTCTTCGAGCCGGTCTTGAGGGATTCCACGACGATGGTGAGGGTGTCCGAGGTGACGGGTATCACCTGCGCCCTGACGACATCCTTTCCCTTCCGGGTAAGGGCATCGGAAAAATCGGCGAGCGATCCGCCGCCGTATTTCAGGGAAACCGTCTTGTCGCCCACGGCGAACGCGTAGTCGCCTGCTGGCACTTTCGTGTCCTTGGGAAGGCGGTCGGACAAGAATCGATCCGCGTCGGCGGTCTGCTTGACGAGGATCGACTTGGTCTGTTCCACGGCTTCACGGGTGGCCGTGCCGGTCAGCGCGTCCTCGTTCGAGGATTTGGCCACGCGTTCGGAGAAGGGATTCCTGAAGGAAAACAGGATCCTGGCCGATTCGCGGACCGCGGAAAGCCGCATGTTGACGTCGAGCCAGACGGTTTTCGAAACCTCGTAGGCCTTGAGCTCTTCCGCCGCCTTGTCGCGGGGGATCCGCTCGACCTTCATGAGGTCCTCGATCATCTTCTCGGTATCGTACTTGCTCTTGACGCCGGGAATGCTCATGTCCGACATGGCGGCAACATACCTCGCTTTACGCGTCTCGGCCCTTGGGAACGCCGGATCGCGGTCGTCGCGGCGACGGACGCGCCGCCGCAAGGAGGCTAGACCCGCTGGTCGAAGAGGATGCCGAGGACTTCCCGGATCCGTTCGTGAACGTGCTGGAGCTCTTCGGGCGGGATCTCCTTGATCACCTTATCGGTTTGTGTGTCGATGACTTTGACGACAACCTCTCCGAGTTTTTCGTTGATGCTGAAGGAGAGTCTCCGGCTGAATGCCGCGCTCACCTGTTCCAGTTCGGAGATGATCGACGCGATCGCGACCGCCTGGTCAGGCTGGGGGCGGGCTTGGGTTTGGGTTTCGGGCTTTACGAGCTCGAACCTGGGATCAGGTTGCGTCTTGACCGAATTGACGACGGCAGAAACGTCCATAACGTTCCTCCTCGATCCTGTCGCCGCCCCGCTTGCGCGTGGATGCCGGCATGGATCGCGCGAACCGGCGTTCCGGCGTGCGGGCCGTCGGGGTCGCGATATGAATGCTTCCCGAGGCCGATCCGTCGGCTGGGGAAGGGGGTATCAAGAAGGCGAAAACGGGGCGCGTTCCGCTTCCGCCAAAAAAGGATCCGTCGCCGCGGGAAATCCCGCGACGGCCCGGTACGTGGATTAGAAAAGATGACGTCCAGAAATCTCTTCTCGTCCGCGCTCGAAACGGGCGGCCGGCACTCTTGCCGGTCCGTTTCCCGGATGCCGATCCGCAAAGGCCGGGACGGCATGGGCATGAAAGGAACGGTTCAACCGAGGATCTGCATTACCGACTGCGAGCGGGTGTTGGCCTGGGCGAGCATCGCTCCGCCGGCCTGGCTCAGGATCTGGTTCTTCACGTACTGAACCATCTCGCTGGCCATATCGGTGTCGCGGATGCGGCTTTCGGCAGCCTGCAGGTTTTCGGAAGCCACGGCAACGCCCTTGGCAGCGGTTTCAAAACGGTTCTGGTAGGCGCCGAGATCGGCGCGCTGCTTGCTGACCGTCCTGAGGGCCGTGTCGAGTCCTCCGATCCACGTGTTCGCCGTGCCGGTGTTCTCCATGTTGATGCTCTCACCGGATCCCTGGGCGCCCTGGAGCCCGAGGGCCTGGGCACTCATGTTGCCGATGTAGATCTGTTCGGACTGGTCCATGTTGGCGCCGACCTGGAACTGCATCGTTTCAACGCCGCCTTCGCGGGCAAACCTGCCCGTGAGCAGGTTCATGCCATTGAACTGGGCGTGGCTGGCGATCCGGTTGATCTCGTCGACGAGCTGGCTCACCTCGACCTGGATCTGCATCCGGTCTTCGGACGTATACACGCCGTTGGCGCTTTGCACCGCGAGTTCCCGCATCCTGTGGAGGATGTCCTGCGATTCCTGCAGATACCCTTCCGTGGTCTGGATGAAGGACACGCCATTCTCGATGTTGCGCGTGGCCTGGTTCAGGCCGCGTACCTGCGAGCGGAGCTTTTCGGAAACGGCGAGGCCGGAGGCATCGTCGCCCGCCCGGTTGATCCTCATGCCCGAGCTCAGTTTTTCCATGTTCTTGGTGAGCTCTGCCTGGGTGACGTTGAGCGTGCGGCTGGCATACGCCGCGCTCATGTTGTGGTTGATGATCATATGACCCTCCTTGAAGGACTTGCAGACGGCAATCCATTGCCGCCAGTCCCGCGCGCACGAATACGGGGTCGGGAACAAATTCCGCGCCGTTCCCGTCCGTTCGTACCCCGCGCGGCGGGGAGCGCTTCCGACCGTCTTCAGGTTCGGATGCCCTCTCCGCCCATGCGCGCCGAAGGGTGTTTTTCAAAGATCTCCAACAGGTTGCTGGAAAACATGACGCTTTTCATCAACCTGCCAAATGCGGACGGCGGGACGTCAGAAACGCCCCGCCTCGGTTCCGCCGTTTTTACTATACTACCTTACTGGAGCAGCTGCAAGACCGTCTGGGACTTCTGGTTCGCCTGGGCCAGCATGGCGCTCGATGCCTGGACGAGTATCCGGTTCTTCGTGTACTCGACCATTTCGTTGGCCATGTCGGCGTCGCGGATGCGGCTTTCGGCGGCCTGGAGGTTTTCCGCGCCGACGTCGATCCCCTTGATCGCGTATTCGAGGCGGTTCTGGTAGGCGCCGAGGTCGGCGCGCTGCTTGCTGACCGACTTGAGGGCGCTGTCCACGATGCCGATGGACAGGTTCGCGTTGTCGGGGCTGTCGAGGGTCATGACGACGTTGTCGCCGATGTTCCTCACGCCCAGGGCTTTCGCGGTCATGGTGCCGATGAAGACTCGCTCGCGCTGGTCCATGTTGGCGCCGATCTGGAACCACATGGAGCCGGTCACGGCGTTGGTGCCGGTTTCCCTGGCGAAGCGGCCGGTGAGCAGGTTCATGCCGTTGAACTGGGCGTGACTGGAGATGCGGTCGATCTCGTCGACGAGCTGGCTGACTTCCACCTGGATCTGCATCCTGTCTTCGGAGGTGTACACGCCGTTGGCGGACTGGACGGAAAGCTCGCGGATGCGCTGCAGGATGTCCTGCGTTTCCTGGAGATAGCCTTCGGTCGTCTGGATGAAGGAGATGCCGTCGAGGGCGTTCTTGGACGCGCGATTGAGGCCGCGGATCTGCGAACGCATCTTCTCGGACACCGCGAGGCCGGAAGCGTCGTCGCCGGCGCGGTTGATGCGCATGCCGGACGCGAGCTTTTCCATGTTCTTGTCGACGTTGATGCCGTTGATGCGCAACTGGCGGTCGGCGAACATGGCGCTGAGATTGTGATTGATGATCATGGGTATTCCTCCTTGGAATCTTCTGCGCGGGGCGTCCTTGCTCCGCGGTATTCACGCTTCTTGCCGGGTCGATCCGGTAATCCGGCCGATCCCCCGCTCTGGTCGTTTCGCCCTGAAACCCCTCCTTCCCCGCACCCGCGGGACCATCGACCGGACTCTATCCGCGCCCGGGCATCGAAAAACCCTTCAAGAACCCGTCGGGAAAATCCGAAACTGATCATGGGACGGGATATCCGTACGCCTGCGGAAAGATCGTTTTCGCCCGAACCGGATACCGGCTTCCGCTCTCATTTTCGGACGATTGCACCGCAGACTTGATGGAAAAAACGGGAACCGCCGACTTTCCCGTGCGATTCTTTTCCTCGATTCCGGAACCGTGGCGTGGTATACTCGCCGTTCCGGTCCCGCCGGCCCCTGTTCCGCCGGAATCCGGGAGGGTGAATCATGAAAACAGAGATTTTCCAGTTTGAAGCCTCCGACGGCGTCGAGCTTTTCGTGCGCGCATGGCTGCCCGAAGGCGCTCCGAAGGCGTGCGTGCTCGTCGCGCACGGCGTGGCCGATCACGGGGCCAGGTATGAACGCTTTGCCAAGGTCCTCGTCGGTTCGGGATACGCGGTCTACGCGCCCGACCACCGGGGTCACGGTCAGACCGCGAAGACGGCCGCTGACCGGGGATATTTCTCCGATGGCGACGGTTTCAGGCGCGTCGTGGACGACTTGCGGGAACTGGCCAGGTCGATCAAGTCGAAAAGCGGGGGCGCCAAGCTCTTCCTTTTCGGTCATTCCCTCGGCTCCATCCTGGCGCGGTATTTCATCGCGCTCGACTCGGGCGACCTCGCCGGTTGCATCCTCTCCGGTCCGGCCGACGGCGGCGGCGGGCTCCTCGTGGCCATCGGCGGCTTCCTGGCGGGTATAGGCTGCCTTTTCAGGGGGCGGCGCGCTCCGGCTCCCTTCCTCGACAAGATGGTGCTCGGTTCCAACCTGAAACCCTTCGAACCGGCCAGGACGAAACTCGACTGGCTGTCGCGCGACACCGCGGAAGTCGACAAGTACATCGCCGATCCGCTGTGCGGGTTCGTCTGTTCCTGCGGATTCTTCGCCGACGGCGCGAAGGGCACCCGTTTCGCGAACCGCAGCGCCGCGTCCATATCCCGGACCCTTCCCATCTACCTGTTCGCGGGTTCGAAGGACTCGCTGGGAGCAGCGAGGGGCTTCGTCGACAGACTTGTCGCGGAGTACAGGGCCGCGGGGATCGCCGATGTCGAGTCGAAGCTCTACCCGGACGGTCGCCACGAGATGCTCAACGAAACCAACCGGGACGAGGTGATGCGGGACATCGTCGCCTGGCTCGGGCGTCACTGAGCCGCACGCTACCCACCCCCGGCTCCCCTGCCGACGCCGACTGGCCGGGAGCCGCATCCTTTACATCGGGGCGGAGGCTCGGATATACTCGGCGGACTCGTTCCGGTATGTACGCTTCGAAACAATAGAGGTTCCAGTGCTGATCAGATATTCGCGCGGCCCTGACGGCAAACCCGTCAAGAAAGCGGTCGTCTATACTTCAAAGGAACACTCCATCGACCGCAAATCCCTCGACCCCGAGGCGGTGCATATCGTGGAGCGCCTCGCTTCCCACGGTCACGACGCATACATCGTCGGGGGCGCCGTCCGCGACCTCCTCGTCGGCAGGAAGCCCAAGGATTTCGACATCGTCACGGACGCGCAGCCTCCCCGGATCCGGCACATTTTCCGGTCGAGCCGCATCATCGGGCGCAGGTTCCGGCTCGTCCACGTCTATTCCGGGTCGAAAATCTACGAAGTCTGCACCTTCCGATCCCTTTCTCAGGGAACCGTCGGGAATGTCTATGGAACCATCGACGAGGATTCGAAGCGGCGCGATTTCACCTTCAACGCCCTGTACTACGACCCGATCCGCGACCAGATCGTGGATTACGTCGGCGGCATCAAGGATATCCGCGCCCGCGTCATCAAGCCGGTCATACCCCTCAAGACGATCTTCGACGAGGACCCGGTCCGCATGCTCCGCGCAGCCAAGTATGCGGCGATGACGAATTTCCGGCTCCCCTGGGGCCTCAAGCGGGCCATCAAGGCCAAGTCGGCCCTGCTCGCGGGAGTCTCCCACTCGAGGCTTTCCGAGGAACTCATCAAGATCCTCGGCTCGGGCTCCGCGCTCGCCATCGTGGACGCGCTCGAATCCCTCGGGTTGTTCCGGCATTTCATGCCGAACGCGGCACGCGTCTTCGAGGACGCCGCGCGGCATGATTCCTTCCGGAACGGCCTCAGGGAACTGGACGACTACGTGGCCGGCGGAGGGGAACGCGCGCTGTCTGCCCTCCTGTCCCGCCTCGTCAAGGACGAAGTGAACTCGGCCGTGGACGAATTCAAGGCGAGGATACCCCCGACGCGGGATCCGCACGAGGCTTTCCGTTCGGCGCTGAATGCCGCGAGGTCGTTCCTGGAGCCGCTCTGCCTTCCCAGGGCGGATCTCGAGGCGGCGGTCGGCGGCGTTTTCTCGTTCGAGGATCTCGTGCCGTCCCCCGGGCGGAAGCGGCGGGGAAGCCGCCGGCGCTCGGGACGCCCCCGGGAAGACCAGCCGCCGGCTCCCGGCCCGGCTTGACACTTGCCACGGCTTTCCGGTTTAGTTGACCCGTGAACTTCGAAAAGCTGGACGCGCTGTCGGATGACGCCCTGCGAACCTTCGCCGAAAAGGTCGGCATTGACGTTCCCCCGGAACTCGAACGTCCGTTTGTCATCGAAGAGCTCCTTGAAGCCATCAAGGAAGATTCCGAGGATCGCTGCGCCGCGAAGGACGCCCCGGTCCACGTGGTCGAGAAGATCTTCAGCGGTTCGGAGCTCGACGAGTTCGACGCTTCGCTCAGCGCCGCTCCTTTCATCGAACCGCGCTACAACGAGACGATGATCCGCCTTCTCGTGCGCGACACTGCCTGGGCTTTCGCGTTCTGGGACGTCAACGATGACGAGATGGACGCCATCGGCGCGGAGAGCGACGATCCCGGATTCCTGCTCAGGCTCATGGAGGAGTCCGCGGATTATAGCATCCAGGGAGAGCACTTCGACATCCCGGTGGGGCAGACCGACATGCAGTGGTACATCAACCTGCCCAACGAGGGTACCCGGTACCGCGTCGACCTCTGCTGCAGGACCAGGGGCAAGAACCGCATCCTGGCCAGGTCCAACGTCGTGACGACGCCCCGTTCGTCGCCCTGCGCGCCGAAATCCGGCCCTTCAGCCGAGGAAACCATGCAATCCCTCTTCTTTCTTTCCGGCGCGGACGACCTTGACATCCGGATCCGGGAGGAGCACCACCCGTCCAGGATACTCTCCTGCGACGACGGGGAATGACGGACAATGGCGAAAGGTTACCTGTCTCTCGTGCTCAATGCCCATCTTCCCTTCGTCAGGCAGCCTGATTTTCCCCGCTTCCTCGAGGAACGCTGGCTGTTCGAAGCCATTTCCGAAACCTACCTTCCCTTGCTCAGGCTCATGAGGCGGCTCGATCGGGACAGGGTTCCCTTCCGCTTCACGCTCGTGATGTCGCCGACCCTCACCGCCATGCTCGGCGACGAGCTGCTCAAGCGCCGCTACGTCGCCCACCTCGACATGCAGCTCGAGCTCGCGGGAAAGGAGATCGCCAGGACCGCGGACGATCCCGCTTTCGCGCCCCTCGCCGCGATGTACGCCGAGCTTTACCGCGCTGCCTACGAGGATTTCACGGTCCTTTACCATCGCGATGTCCTGGCCGCCTTCGACGTGTTCTACAAGAAGGGCCGGATCGAGATCATCACGACCTGCGCCACGCACTCCTTCCTGCCGCTCTTCCGGGACAGCCCGGTCTCGATCGCGGCGCAGGTGGAGACCGCGGTGGTCTCGCACCGGGAGTTCTTCGCCAAGCAGCCGACCGGGTTCTGGCTTCCCCAGCTGGGTTGGTATCCCGGCATCGAGTCGATCCTGGAGTCCTACGGCATCGACTACACCGTCGTGACCACGAGGGGCGCGCTGCTCGGCAGGCCGGCGCCCGGTTTCGGGTCGTACGCTCCCGTCCGCTGTCCGAACGGGCTTTCCGTGTTCGTGCGCGACGCGGATTCCACCAACGCGGTCTGGTCCGAGGAGAGCGGCTATCCCGTCGATCCCGATTACCGGGATTTCTACCGGGACATCGGCTTCGACCTTCCCATCGGGTACATCGGTCCGTACGTGGAAGAAAACGCCACGCGCATCTTCACGGGGTTCAAGTACTGGTCGGTGACCGGCCGCACCGAGTACAAGCGCCCTTACGATCCCGGGGCTGGCTCACGGAAAGCGATCGAGCACGCCGCGCATTTCGTCCGCAGCCGGGAAGCGCGGGCGATCGAAGCGTCGCGCTACATGGAAAGGCCGCCCCTCATGGTATGCCCGTACGACGCGGAACTGTTCGGTCATTGGTGGTTCGAGGGGCCCCAGTGGCTCGAAGCCCTCTTCCGCGCGGTGCATGACTCCGCCGCGCTCACCTTCGTCACGATGCCCGATTACCTGGAAGCCCATCCCGACAACCAGATTTCCATCCCCGAGTTTTCCTCCTGGGGCGATGGCGGTTACGCTGACGTGTGGCTGGATGGGGCCAACGACTGGATCTACCGGCACGTCTTCAAGCTGATCGACCGCATGAGCGAACTTGCCGAGAGGTTTCCCGATGAGTCAGGCCTCAAGGAACGCGTGCTCAACCAGGCGGCGAGGGAAGTCCTCCTCGCCATGTGCTCTGACTGGGCGCTCCTCATGAGGTCGGGCAAGTCCAATTCCTTCGCCAGGAAGCAGATCGAAGATTCGGTCACCAATTTCACGCGCATCTACGAGATGCTGTGCTCGAATACCGTGGGAACGGAATGGCTCACGCGGCTCGAAAAGCGGAACAATGTCTTCCCCAAGATCAACTACCGCATGTTCCGGAAGAAACGGTGAGCGTCCGCTGACTACAGCTGCCGGTGGCACATGAGGGCCTCGCCCGGGCGATTCTCGGATTTCATCTGATCCTTCCCCGGCGCAGGGGTGAGCCGATCGCCTATTGAATCACGATTTCCCACGCGGCGTCGCGCAGCAGTTCGGATACCGTCGGGTGGGGGAAGATCATGCCGCGGAGCTCGCCGACGGCAGCGCCCGCGGCGACGAGCGGCTGGGCGCCCCAGATCTGCTCGCCCGCGTACGGATCGACCGCATGGACGCCGAGCAGCCGGCCCGAACCCTTTTCCGCGAGCAGCTTCACGCAGCCGTTCCCCGCGATGCCGTTTTCCGCGACGAAACGGCCGTTCGAGCGCGCCGGGACGGTGACCTTTGCGTAGTCGATCTTCCGCAGCGTCGCGTCTTCCTCGGTGAGTCCCACGCCCGCGGCTTCGGGATTCCCGTAGACGACCCAGGGGATCGCGTTCCACGCGATGGGGCGGGGATTCCCGAGTATGCCGTCGACGGCGGCTTCGCCCATGGCGCTTGCGGAATGCGCGAGGAGGGAACGACCCGTCGCGTCGCCGACCGCCCAGATGCCCGGCACGCTGGTGCGCAGGCAGTCGTCGACGTCGATACCCTTGGGGGAAAACGCGACGCCGGCGGTTTCGAGGCCGAGCCCGGCGAATTCCGGCTTCCTGCCCGTGGCGATGAGGATGAGGTCGCCCGAGGCGGTCTTGGCCTGGCCGTCCTTCGAGTAGTGGACCGTGCCGTCCTCGATGGCTTCGACGCGGGCGCCGGTCTCGATGGCCATGCCCCGGCGCGATCGCCTGAGGTGGGGCGATTCGAAGCTCCTGTCCTCGCCGTCGACGACGATCCTGCCCGGGCCATCGAAGCGCGCGCTGCCCCTGATGACGTCCACCGCGTGTTTTTTCATCCGGAACTCGATGCCCTGGCGCAGCTTTTCCACGGTCTGGTCCTTCCAGGCCATGGCTTCCGCGAGTTCGAAACGCACGGATTCCGCGTGGACGCCCAGCGCCGCGGAATCCGTCGCGTGCTTGAGGTGCTTGGCCGCGTTGAGAAGGCTCTTCGTCGGTATGCAGCCCCTGTTGAGGCAGGTGCCTCCGAGAGAATCCCTTTCGACGAGCAGGACCTTCTTGCCGCGTGCTCCCGCGCGCTCGGCGGCGACGTAGCCGCCGGGCCCTCCCCCGATGATGATGATGTCGTACATGCGGAAGAGCCTATGGTCCGGACGAGAGCGCCGTCAAGTGGATGGCCCCGGCGCTGATTCCGCGGTGTACGAGCTGTTCGAGCCATGGTAGAACGGCGCATGTTTTTTCGAGCGCTCTTTCTCGCATGTTCACTGTGGACCCTCATGCCCCCCCGGCTTCCTGCGCCGGGCTGCCGGGTTCGATCGATCTTGCCGGGCACGATCCCGCATCCGCACCGGTCGTGCTGAAGGAAGGCTGGTACTTCGTTCCCGGCCGCTTCGTTGAACCCTCGGTCGGGGAACTTCCCTCCGACGCGTTGCCTGTGGGCATTCCCGGGGGGGGCTTGGCAGGGACGCGCCTGCCTCCGCCGGAAAGGCCAGGTTCGGCAGCTACCTGGCGTTCGTGACCCTGCCGGACGCCGAGGCGGACTGGGCCGTCAAGGTCGAGCAATTCGCCGTCGCCCTTCGGCCTCATCGTCCTCATCACCGTCATGTCGGCGGTCATCACGCGCAACTACGCGCTGGCGCTCGCAAACGCGGAGCGGCTCTCCCTCGATCTCGGGTCCATGAACGCGGCCCTCCGGCGCTTCGTCCCACGGGAATTCCTTTCGAGGTTCGGGAACGGCCGGCTCGACGACATCCGCCTCGGCGAGCATGTCGAGGCAGCCATGGGCGTCCTCTTCACGGATATCCGCTCCTTCACGCGCATTTCTGAAAAGCTCGGGTCTGAGGACAAATTCCGGTTCCTGACCGCTTCCTCTCCCGCATGGCCTCGATCGTGCGGGAGAGGGGAGGCTTCATCGACAAGTACCCGGGGGACGGCTTCCTTGCGCTCTTTCCCGGCGGCGGCGTCCCCACCCTCGATTGCGCCGTGGAGATGCGCCGGGCGCTCGCCCTCCTCAACGCGGAATCCGGGGACGAGGGCTTTCCGGCCATGGGGATCGGCATCGGCGTCCACCAGGGTACGCTGATGCTCGGTACGATCGGCGAGGCGGAGCGCATGGAACCCACGTCATCGCGGATATCGTGAACGTGACAAGCCGCCTCGAGAGCCTCACGAAGGAATTCGGCATCCGCATCGCGGCGAGCCTCGACGCGATCGAGGAATGGTCGGTGACAGGGGAACACCGGACCCGCGGGCTCGGCACCGTCTCCGTCAAGGGGAAATGGGCTCCCGTCGAAGTGTGCGAAATCTACGACAACGAGGACGAGGACCGCATCGGCAGGAAGGATTCGATCCTGGGCGTTTTCGCCGAAGGGATCGAGGCATTCTCGCTCCGGGAATTCGACGAGGCGACCGCGAAATTCGTCGCCGTGCTCGAAGTCCTTCCGGACGACGAACCCTCCCGGCATTACATCCGCCTGGCCCGCAAGCTCTCGTCCTGAAAGCGGGCCCGTGCGGGTCGGCCGGCTGCCCGCGTCTTGTCCCCGGTCCGGAAATCGGATAGAGTGCCACGTCGGCGGAAACGGCGGCAAGCCGATGCGCGCCGGCGCGGAGGTAGCTCATGAACGTGGTCGTCATCGGGGCTCAGTGGGGGGACGAGGGCAAGGGCAAGATCGTCGACTACCTTGCGTGCGACGCCCAGATCATCGTGCGTTTTTCAGGCGGCGCCAACGCCGGACATACGATCGTCCACGGGACGGAGCAGTACGCGCTCCACCTCGTGCCTTCGGGAATCCTGTATCCCGGGAAGACCGTCGTGCTCGGGAGCGGCATGGTCATCGATCCCTCGTCGCTCTTCGACGAGCTGGCCATGCTCGAAGCCCGCGGCGTCGACTGGAAGGGCAGGGTCCTCATCAGCGACCGCGCCCATCTCGTGCTCCCGCGCTACCGGTCCGTCGACAAGGACCTGGAAGCCAGGCGGCGGAAACCCATCGGGACCACCGGGCGCGGCATCGGCGTGGCCTATGCCATGAAAGCTTCCCGCGACGGCGTCCGGCTCGCCGACATCGACGATCCCGCCCGGCTAGAAAACCTCGAACCCGAAGACCGCTCCTACCTCGACGGAATCCGAGACCGGCTCATCGAGATGCGCGTCGACCTCGTGCCCTTCCTCGCGCGCCACCGCAACAAGTACGTCCTCTTCGAAGGAGCCCAGGGCGCCCTCCTCGACATCGATACGGGAACCTATCCCTACGTATCGAGCGGCATGTCCTGCGCCGCCGGGGCTTCGGCCCAGGGCGGCATCGGACCCCGCGACATAGACCGCGTCCTGGGCGTCTTCAAGGCGTACACGACGCGGGTGGGCAACGGCCCCTTCCCCACGGAATTCAACCCGGACGAGCAGGGCGCGCTCTGCTCGTTCATCCGCGATACGGGCAGGGAATACGGGGTGACGACCGGTCGGCCGAGGCGCTGCGGCTACCTCGACCTCGTCGCCCTACGCTATGCCTGCGCGGCCAACTCCATCGATGGCCTGGTACTGACCCACCTCGACGTCTACGACACCCTCGACGAATTCCAGGCCTGCGTCGCCTACAGGATCCGCGGCAGGCTCGTCGACGACTTTCCCGGTTCCGTTCGCGACCTCGAGGAGGCCGAACCCGTCCTGCACGCCTTCCGCGGCTGGAAGAAGACCCTCGGCGCCGTCCGCACCTACGACGAACTTCCGCTCGAGGCGAGGGATTACGTTTCCTTCATCGAGGAATTCACGCAGACTCAGGTCACCATCGTCTCCGTCGGCTACGAACGCAACCAGACCATGCTCAGGGAGGGGCCTTGGATACGATCCTGATACTCGATTTCGGGAGCCAGTACACCCAGCTGCTCGGTCGCCGCATCCGGGAAACAGGCGTGTACACGGAGATCCTGCCAGGCGACGCGCCCGTCGACGCCGGCACGTTGCGCGACGTCAAAGGCATCGTGCTGTCGGGGTCGCCGTGGTCCGTGTACGAGGACGGGGCGCCGGCTCCCGACGCGACCGTATACACCTGCGGCCTCCCCGTGCTCGGGGTGTGCTACGGCATCCAGCGGATGACGCAGGATTTCGGCGGGAGCGTCCGGACCCTCCGCGAGCGCGAGTACGGCCGGAAGGTCGTCGAGCTCATCGCGCGCGATCCGCTCTTCGAGGGTTTCGGTTCCTCCTTCACGAGCTGGATGAGCCACGGCGATTCCATCGAGCGCCCGGCTGAAGGCTTCGAGGTCATCGGGCTGTCCGACGGCGGCATCCCGGCCGCGCTCCGGAATCGGGAGAAGAGATTCTGGGGCGTTCAATTCCATCCCGAGGTCACGCATTGCGAACGCGGCATCGACATCCTGCGCAATTTCGCCATCGGCATCTGCCGCGCCAGGCCCGAGTGGACCATGGCCCGTTACGTCGACGAGGCGAAGGCGCGGATGCGCGAACGGGTCGGCGCTTCGCCGGTGCTCATGCTCATTTCTGGCGGCGTCGATTCGACCGTCGCCGCGGCACTCACGCTGAGCGCCCTCCCGAGGGAAAACGTCAACCTCATGTACGTGGACACCGGGCTCATGCGCAAGGACGAGACCGTCGAAGTCATGCGGACGCTCCATTCCCTCGGGGCCGAACACGTCCGTCGCGTCGACGCGGAAGCGGAATTCCTCGCCAGTCTGGCCGGCGTCTCCGAGCCGGAGGAAAAAAGGCGGATCATCGGCGACGCCTTCATCCGGGTCCAGCAGCGGGAAGTGGAGAGGCTCGGCATACCTGACGCATTCCTCGTCCAGGGCACCCTGTACACCGACCTCGTGGAATCCGGGAAGGGCGTGGGCAAGAAAGCCCACGTCATCAAGAGCCACCACAACGTGCGCTCGCCCCTCATCGAGGAAAAGCGGGCGAAGGGACTCGTCGTCGAGCCGCTGGACCGCCTTTACAAGGACGAAGTGCGCGTCCTCGGCCGCCTCCTCGGCCTGCCCGAATCCGTGGTGGCCCGTCATCCATTCCCGGGGCCGGGACTCGGCGTCCGCGTGCTCGGCGAGGTGACGAGGGAGAAGTGCGACATACTGCGCGACGCGGACGCCGTCTACATTTCCGAGCTCAGGAGCCGCGGGCTGTACGACCTCATTTGGCAGGCCTTCTGCGTGCTCCTGCCGGTCAGGTCGGTCGGCGTCGCCGGCGACGTGCGGAAATACGGCTGGGTGGCCGCGCTGCGCGCCGTCGCATCCTCGGACGGCATGACCGCCGACGTGTACCCGTTCGAGACGCGCGACCTGCTCGGGATTTCCGCCGCCATCACGAACCGGGTTCCCGCCATCGGCCGCGTCGTCTACGACATCTCGTCGAAACCGCCTGCCACGATCGAATGGGAATGAGGGAATAGGCTCCGGCTGCGAGGTGGGGAATCAGGGGAATTTGTCCGGAAATGCGCGGTGCCCGGCGTCAAGTCTCCCTGGAACAGGCAGAAGGGCTTCGCTTCCGCGAGGAGGCCGACCGGCGAGCTCGGAAGCCGAAGGAAGGATCTGCCGCAGGATGGGGTCCGCGCTTTCGTCGCGCGCGAGGGAAAGGTAGAAGGGCGTCGTCCTGAAGGGGAGGGAAACCGCGGCCTCGACGGTCGCGGCGTCGTCGAGGATCGGGCCGGGGGACGGGAAGCGTCCGCGGAGTTCAGCCGCCGACCGCAACCCGTCGGAGAGCTGCGGCTTGATACAAGCTAGCCCTTTCGGAATACTTTCCATGATCGCCGATCGGGGGGAACATGCAGCTCAAGTCACGCGAAGATCGCCTGCGGATGATCCGCCGCCTCATTCGCCACAACAGGATCGGATCCCAGGAAGACCTTCTCGGGCTCCTCGAGGACGAAGGGGTGGTCGTCGCGCAGGGAACCCTTTCCCGCGACCTCAAGTACCTCAAGGTGAGCAAGGTCGCTGACGGGACGGTCGGCTACTATTACACCCTTCCTTCAGAAAAGGAACGGATGGAAAACGAGCAACTGTTCATCGACGAGTTCCTGCGCGGCTACGTCTCCATCGACTGGAATTCGTCCATGGTCGTCGTGAAAGCCTTTTCGGGACACGCCACGACCGTGGCGCTCGCCATCGACAACATGAACCTGGAGAACGTGCTCGGCACCATCGCCGGCCAGGACAACGTCGTCTTCGTGGCCTTGCGGGACGGGTATTCGGGAGCGGAATTCGTTTCCGACCTCAAGAAGAAGATACCGGACCTCGATTTCGACTGAAGGCGCCCCGGCGGCCGCATGCGGGGCAGGTTGTTGTCGCGGGCGTGCTCGCGCAGCCTCGGGTTTTTCAACAACCCGCTAAGGGCGCTTCGACGCGAGGAATGCGGCATGTTCCTCCGAAACGTGTTCGACGAGGTCGGCGACCTTCCAGTCCATGTTCGACGCGGTCGTCGCGGCAAAGGCGATGCCGTCCGGTTCCGTCACCGCCGTTTTCACCACCCGCATCACCGCGAGCGCCTCGTCCTTCGAAAATCCGTGCAGCAGCACGAGCCTGGTTTCCATCCGCCCATCGTAGCCGGAGTCGGCCGGATCATCAATCCCGGACCGGGAAGGACACGAAGGGAAGAGGACGACGAGGGCAAAAGAACACGATCCCCGAGCGCCAGGCCCCGTCCTGCCCGGTCCATGGGCCCGCCCCGTCGCCGCTCTCCCGTCACCCACGGTAATCCGGGGTTCCCTTGACACCTTCCAGGTTGCCTGCGTCCGCTTCGCGTGAGTACACTATACCGCGACAACGGAGAAACCATGGATTACGACAGATTCACGACCAAGGCCCAGGAAGCCGTCCAGGAAGCCAGTGCGATGGCCAGCCGCAGGGACCAGTCCCAGGTGGACACCGATCACCTGCTGGCAGCCCTCCTGGAACAGGAGGACGGCGTCGTCCCGCCCCTCCTCGACCGCATCGAAGCCCCGAGGGAGCTGATCGCAAAAGAGCTGGAAGCACTCATCGCCGGGAAGCCGAAGGTCTTCGGGGAAGCCTCCCAGCTCTACCTGTCGGGCAACGCGTCCAAGGTTCTCGCAAAGGCGGAGTCCGAGGCGGCCGCCCTCAGGGACGAGTACGTCGCGTCGGAGCACATCCTGCTCGCCCTCATAGGCGACGAGGGGAAGGTCGGCGACCTCCTGCGCCGCCACGGGGTCGTCAAGACGGCTGTCCTGGAAGCCCTCAAGGCCGTGCGCGGCAACAAGCGGGTCACCGACCAGGGCGCAGACGCCAACTACCAGGCCCTCGACCGCTACTGCCGCGACCTGACCGCGCTCGCCCGCGCGGAGAAGCTCGATCCCGTGATCGGCCGCGACGAGGAGATCAGGCGCGTGATGCAGGTCCTGTCCCGGAGGACCAAGAACAACCCCGTGCTCATCGGCGAACCGGGCGTCGGGAAGACCGCGGTCGTCGAGGGGCTGGCTCGCCGCATCGTCGCGGGAGACGTCCCCGACAGCCTCAGGAACCGCAAACTCCTCGCGCTCGACCTCGGTTCGCTCGTCGCTGGCTCCAAGTTCAGGGGTGAATTCGAGGAGCGGCTCAAGGCCGTCATCACGGAAATCGAGCGGAGCGAGGGGCGGATCATCCTCTTCATCGACGAGCTCCATACCCTCGTGGGCGCCGGGGCCGCCGAAGGCGCCATGGACGCATCGAACCTCCTCAAGCCGGCGCTGGCCCGGGGCGAGCTCCGCGCGGTGGGCGCCACTACCCTCGACGAATACCGCAAGCACATCGAGAAGGACGCAGCCCTCGAGCGCAGGTTCCAGCCGGTCTTCTGCAAGGAGCCGTCCGTCGAGGATGCGGTGGCCATCCTGCGCGGCCTCAAGGAACGCTACGAGGTGCACCACGGCGTCCGGATCAAGGACGAGGCGCTCATAGCGGCGGTCACGCTCTCCGACCGCTATATCACCAGCCGCTTCCTGCCCGACAAGGCCATCGACCTCATGGACGAGGCCGCGAGCCGCATAAAGATGGAGATCGAAAGCCAGCCGACCGAGCTGGACCAGCTGGAACGGCGGATACTCCAGCAGACGATCGAAAAACAGGCCCTTTCGAAAGAGACCGATCCCGCCTCGCTCGAGCGGCTCGACAAGCTCGACAGGGAACTCTCGGAGACGACCACCGTCCGTGATGCGATGCGGCTGCGCTGGGCCAACGAGAAGGAGCGCATCGGAGAAATACGGAAGCTCAAGCAGGAACTCGAGGAGCTCAAGCTCGAGGAACAGCGTTTCGAGCGCGAGGGGAACCTCGCCAGGGCGGCGGAAATCAAGTACGGGAAGATCCTCGAGACGCAGCGGAAGATCGACGAAGTGGGCGCCGCGATCGGCAAGGAGGACGGCGGCGCCCGCCTCCTGCGCGAGGAAGTGTCCGAGGAGGATATCGCGCGCATCGTATCGAGCTGGACCGGGATCCCGGTGTCCAAGATGCTCGCGAGCGAAGTCCAGAAGTATGTCGAACTCGAATCCGTGCTCGGCAAGCGCGTGTACGGCCAGGAGCGCGCCATCCGCGCGGTGGCCGACGCCATCAGGCGCAACCGGACCGGGCTCTCGGATCCGAATCGCCCCCTCGGCAGCTTCCTGTTCGTGGGACCCACGGGCGTCGGGAAGACGGAGCTGGCCAAGACCCTCGCGGAATTCCTGTTCAGCGACGAACGCAGCCTGACCCGGATCGACATGAGCGAGTACATGGAAAAGCATTCCGTGTCCCGTCTCATCGGCGCACCTCCGGGATATGTCGGCTACGACGAGGGCGGCCAGCTCACCGAGGCCGTCAGGCGCAGGCCCTACGGCGTCATCCTCTTCGACGAGATCGAAAAGGCGCATCCCGACGTCTTCAACGTGCTCCTCCAGCTCCTGGACGACGGACGGCTCACGGACGGACAGGGCCGCGTCGTCGATTTCAAGAACGCCGTCGTCATCATGACCAGCAACCTGGGGAGCGAGTTCATCCTGAACGCGAAGGACATGGACGAAGTCCGCGGCAAGATCGGGATGCTCCTCAAGTCGACCTTCAAGCCCGAGTTCCTCAACCGCATCGACGAGACCGTGACCTTCGACCGCCTCGGCGAAAAGGAGATCGCCGGCATCGTCGATCTCCAGCTCGACCTCCTGCGCAAACGGCTCGAAGCCAGGAAGATCGCCCTTGTCGTCACCGACGCGGCCAAGGCGCAGGTCGCCAAGGAAGGCTTCGACCCCAACTACGGCGCGCGGCCGCTCAAGCGCGTGATCCAGTCCTCCATCCAGAACCCGCTGGCCAGGGAGCTGCTTGCGGGAAAAATCCTGGACGGAGATACCGTCAGGGTCGATGCCGGGAAGGGTGGGGGGCTAGCCTTTTCGGTCAAGAGGGCGAAGGAGTGAACGGACTGGATCAGCGCGCGCTGACCGACACGCATGCCCATCTTTCCCTCGTCCGCGAGCGTCTCGGCGCGGAGATTCTCGTCCGGATGTTCGCGGCCTACGAAGCGGCCGCGGACGGCGGCGATGCACCCTTCATCGTGGATCCCGGCGTCGACCCGGGCGATTTTCCCGCGCGAAAACGCGATTTCGGGGGCTTGCGCTTCGTGAAGCTCGCCGCGGGAATCTGGCCCGCCAGGGAACCCCTCGGGAATCCGTTGCCCGTCCTTCGTGAGCTCGCCGCCGACGTCGCGGACCCCGCCTGCGTCGCGGTGGGGGAATGCGGGCTCGACTACCGCTGGATGAACGGCGATGTCGGGGCGCAGCGCATCCTCTTCGAAGGCCAGCTGTCGCTGGCGTCACGCGAAAGGAAGCCGGTCATCGTGCATTCCCGGGAAGCCCGCGAGGACACCCTCGCCATCCTGCGCTCGGCGGATCCCGGCATTCCCGTCATCATCCACTGCTTCGGCTACGACCTGGCGGCAGCGAGGGATTTCCTCGAACTGGGGTGCTTCATCTCGTTCGCGGGAAACGCGACCTACGCTTCCGCACGCGGCGTCAGGGAGGCTGCGGCCTTCGTGCCTGCGGACCATCTGCTCCTCGAAACGGACGCGCCCTACATGGGCCCGGCTCCCGCCCGCGGAATGCCCTGCACCCCGCTCGACGTATCGCGAACCTACGCTGAAATCGCCAGGCTGCGGGGCATGGATCCCGACGAGCTCGCGCGATCCGTCCTGGCCAACGCGAGGATCGTCTTCGGCGGATGATACGACTTGATCGGCAGGCGACCGGTCCGATAAAACGGGAACAGGCATGATTGCCAAAGAGAAATCCCGAGGGAATGGAATAATGTCTCCAATTCCCCGAACGGGGTGGCAAGGCTGGAAGAGCGTGCTGCCATGCCTCTTGTTTCCTCTATTTCTTCCCGGTGACTCCACTCCTGGTCTCATCCGCTCCGTGGCAAATTACCCATTTTACCCCTGTGCGTCAGCCCTGGTGCGGGATCGAGATGATGACCTGGGTGCCTTCGCCCGGCTTCGAGTCTATCCGAATGGCGCCGCCGTGGCTTTCGATGATGTTCCGGACGATCATGAGCCCCAACCCCGTTCCGCCGCGCTTCGACATCGAGAAGAAGGGCTCGAAGAGCCTGTCCCGGGTCTTCTCGTTCATTCCCTCGCCTGCGTCCTCGAGTTCGAAGACGAGCCGCCCGTTTTCCAGATAGCTTCGCATCGTGAAACTGTCGCCGGGTGAGCTTGCCTTGCGGGCGTTGTCCGCGATGTTGATGAGGACGCGCATGATGCGGTCCTTGTCGAGGATGGCGTGTTCATCGGTCGTGCATTCCACGACGATGGCGATGCCGTCGCGGTCGAAAGCCGGCTTGATGGCGTCGACGACCCGGTCGAGGAGTTCGCAGGGGCGGACGACGGACATGTTGAGCCTGATATCCCCGCGCGTGAAGTCGAGGAATTCTCCCGCGAGCCGCTCCATCCGGTCGACTTCGCCCGAAGCGTTTTTCATGTAGTGACGGAGCCTGTCCGGATCGTTGATGGCCGTTTCCATGAGTTGGAGCTGCCCCTTCAGCATCGAAAGCGGGTTGCGGATGTCATGCAGGATGATGGACGAGAATTTGCCGAGTGTCGAAAGCCGCTCGCTCAGGAGCCGGTCGCTGTGGGCTTTTTCCAGTTCCCGATAGGCGGCTTCGAGTTCGTCCTTGCGTTTTCGCAGGCCTTCGACGTAGAGTTCGTTCGAACTCCGCACCAGGAACGAGATGGAAGTCATGATGGACAGCGCGATCGAAAGGTTTTCGCGCACGATGGTCCGGAAGTCTTCGCGGTAGACGGATGCCACCCGGGTCTCCTCCCTGGCGACGACCGTCGCGCTTCTCGGCAGGTCGTCCACGAGAGCCATTTCCCCGAAGAAATGGCCGGGGCCGTGCACGGCAAGGAGGTCGGCCTTGGCGTCGTAGAAATTCTTCCAGACTTCGACTTTTCCTTCCGTCACGATGAAAAACCGGTCCGCCTGGGTCCCCTCCACGAAGAGGATATCTCCGGCGGAATATCGTTCCTCGTGGCAGAACGATTCGACGAGCCGGATCTCGTCATCGGAAAGGTTCCGGAAGAAGTAAACCCGTCTCAGGAATTCGAAATATTCGCCCACGTCGCCCTCCGCGCCCTCTCTCGGCTGCCTCTCCATGCAGTCTAGCCGAAAACGGCCCCGCGTACAAAAAGACATGAAAAAAGGCCCGGGATACCCGGGCCTTCCTGTTGTAGTGCGAAAGAATCACCAGGAATCGTCCATGTCGTCGGGATCGCGATTGTCCTCGGCGAAGAGATCGGTCACGGCCCGGAGATTGTCGAAATACACATAGTAGGCGCCGAAGGATTCCATGGGATCGCATTCGATCTTGAATCCCATGATCTTGAGGCCCATCTTGCTGGTGTAGTGGTAATTCCGCTGGATGATGCCCGTGAGCCCGTCGGGATTCTGCGGCGGCACGGCGACGGACATCTCCTTCCAGCCCTGGAAGTTGACCTTGCCCATCGTCAGCTCGAACTCGTTGCGGAAGAAATCCTGGACGATGATCTTGAGCGTGTGGTTGTTGTTCCTGCCGATGACCCATACCGAGATGGTCTTCGTGATCCCCTCGACGGGGATCGGGCGCTTGGCCATGACGGTGATGGTATTGAATCCGCGGTGGTAGAAATCGGTGCGGACGCCGAGCACGTACTGGTCGGCGACTTTCGGGTCGATGCCGGAATAGCGCTCGTCGGGGATCGGCATGTCGGCCAGGGCTTTCGGTCCGCCCTTGAAGAGGCGGTACTGGGAAATGCCCTGGTCGGAAGAGATGGAAGCCGTCCAGAATCCTTCGGCTTCGAACTTGTCGATCGAGACGAGCTTGAGGTTCTGCTGGGCCGTATCGATGCCGACCTTGTTGGGATCAGGCTGGCCGGGAGAGCTCTGCGCGCCCGCGAAAGAAAAGGAGAGGGTCAACGCGACTGTCGCGATAAAAAGTTTCTTCATGGCCATTCCCCCTTATTTCCCGCCCTGGGAGCCTGTGTCCCAGTTCTGCTTGAGTACGTCGTCGCGGACCAGCTCGTCGCCGTCGTACAGCGTATCGTAGGTGTCGGTGAGGACCTTGAGGTTGTCGAAGTAGAAGTAGATGGCTTTCTGGTACGCCGGTGCCTCGAAGGGGACAGGCATCGCCACCCGCTCCGTGGGGCGCGTCCAGATCCTGAACTTGACGAGGGTCAGGTTCTCGGTCGCCGGAATGTACTTTTTGGCCTGCTGGATGTTCGTGGGAACGTTCGCCCGGATGTTCTTCCAGCCGACGAAGCTGAGGTTCCCGAAGGGGATCGTGTGGACGATTCCCTTGTAGTCGCGGACGAATACTTCCATGTAGTACTCGAAGTTGGCCGACCAGACCCACATGTCCAGCATGGCGACACGGCCGGGGAGGGGGAGCTCGATGGGTTCGTACTTGACGTCCGCCCCGTTGCCCGTCTTCTTGCCGGGGATCACGTCCACCCAGTTGTATTCCATCCTGTCGAACAGCATGGAAACGCCCAGAACCTTCAGGGTGTCCTTGTCCTTGGGGTTGGATCCGTGGAGGGAAACCGGCCAGGTGTTCACGAACGCGATTTTGGGGAATTCCGCGGTGGCGAACTTGCTCCCGAGGACGAACCAGGGTTGTTCGTCGGGCGTATCGAAGTTCTGCACGACGACCGATTCAAGGTTAACCGTATTCTCATCCGCGAAAACCTGACCCGAAGCGAACAGAACCAGGATCGCGATGGAAAGGATTATCGCGCGGGACGCATGCTGTTTCATGCTGGTGACTCCTTTTGCCTTTATGGTGCGACCATACATGGTTGACAGGAAGTATATTTTTCCCAAATGCCTTTGTCAAACCATTTCGGGGTAGTATCCGCCCCATCCCGCGCGATAACGATGCCACGGAAGGAAACCCGAAAGCTTTTCCAACATCGGCTGGTCGGGGGCCAATCTTGAGCACAATCCCCGAATGGCCTTTTCCCGGTCACGGGGGGGAGCCGCAGGCTTCGCGGAAGAGCTCCTCGACGGGTTTTCCCTCCACGAGATACCGGATTCCGCCCTTTTCGCGCCGCAGGGAGACCGGAACGGGTACCAGGCCGCGTTCCCCGCGCCCCAGGGCGCGCTCCAGGGCGCGGACGGCAAGCCTCGGGTCGCGGACGAGCACCAGCGCGGCGGCCGGGGAAGCCGGTTCGGGCGCGGGCGGGTAGTAGAAATCGCCGGGGTCCTCGATGAAGAGCACGTTCGGGAAACGTTGGCGGTAGCGTCCGAACGATCCCGGGGGAGAAACGAGGAGGGCCGCCAGGTTGTAGGTTTCCAGGTCGGATATGGCCCGTTCGTACGCCTCCGGGGGGGACCCGGCGGGCAGGATCCGGAGCGCAAGGGAATCCGCAGGCCCTTCCCTGGAAAAACCTTCCTGGAAGGCGGCAAGCCATGATTCGGGCCGGTTCGGGTTTCCTGCGAACAGGATGCCGCAGTACGAGCGATCGGGGTGCGTCTTGTTGTATTCGCCGACGACCCGGCCGAACGTCCGCCCGAGCGCCCGGTAGGCAAGCGCCGAATCGAAGACTGCCGTGATCATCTCTCCCGGATCGTCGGGAGGGCTGGACGAGAGCGAAGCGGGAAGTATCCCGCCGATCGCCGCTGCGGCCTGGCGGAGGTCAGCTTCGAGCAGGGGGGTGGCCATGACGATGTCGGGACGGATGCGTTCGAGCGCCTCGCGTACGAAGGCGTCGGAGCCCGCCGCGGGGACGCGGAGCACTTCGCGGGAACAGCCGGGCGGGCTGAAGGACGCGTAGGCGCCGGCCGTTTCCCGCGACAGGGATTCCAGGACGGGGTCGATTAGGACGAGAGCCGTCCTGGCGCGGCAGCCCTGGAGGAGCGCGGCCGCCACCAGCGCGGCGGCGAGCTGGAGCAGGCTCCTGCCGCAATGCCGGAAGCCGCGGGGACGGCGGCATGTCGTTTCACGTCGTCCGGGGCCGCCCCGACGGGACGTTCGGTACTTGACCGGCATCTTCATCGATCCTAGACTATCCGCTGGAATCCTTCTGTTCAAGGAGCGAACATGACAAGCTACAGGGAACTCGGCCTCTGCAATACCCTTGAGCTCTTCAAGAAAGCCGTCTCCGGAGGATATGCCCTTCCGGCGTACAACTTCAACAATATGGAACAGCTCCAGGCCATCGTCCAGGCGTGCGTCGAGACGAAGAGCCCGGTCATCCTCCAGGTTTCCTCCGGCGCCCGGAAGTACGCCAATTCCACCATGCTCCGTTTCATGGCCCGCGGAGCCGTCGAATACGCGAAGGAACTCGGCTACCCGGTCCCCATCGTCCTGCACCTCGACCACGGCGACAGCTACGAACTCTGCGTGGACTGCATCGAAAACGGGTTTTCGAGCGTCATGATCGACGGATCGCACCTGCCCTATCCGGAGAACGTCGCCCTCACGAAGAAAGTATGCGAGTTCGCGCATTCGCGGAGGGATTACGTGTCCGTCGAAGGCGAGCTCGGGGTCCTGTCGGGCGTGGAGGACGAAGTTTCGGCTGAACACAGCCACTACACCCAGCCCGGCGAAGTCGAGGATTTCGTGAAGAAGACCGGCGTCGACAGCCTGGCCATCTCCATCGGCACGAGCCACGGGCGCGCCAAGTTCAAGCCCGGGCAATGCACCCGCGACGCGAACGGTATCCTCATCCCGCCCCCCTTGCGCTTCGACATCCTCGAGGAAATCGAGCGGCGCATCCCCGGCTTCCCCATCGTGCTCCACGGTTCGTCCAGCGTACCGCCCGAGTACATCAGGATGATCGAAAAGTTCGGCGGCAAGCTCGAGGATTCGGTCGGAATCCCCGAGGAGCAGCTCCGCCGCGCAGCGGCGAGCGCCGTCTGCAAGATCAACATCGATTCGGACGGCCGACTCGCCATGACGGCGATGATCCGCAAGGTCTTCTTCGAGAAGCCGGACGAATTCGACCCGCGCAAGTACCTCGGGCCCGCCCGCGACGAGCTCAAGAAGCTCTACATGCACAAGAACGAGAGTGTCCTCGGTTCCGCCGGCAAAGCGTGAGCGGGGGAGTCTTGACGAGACGACGAACCCTCGCAGCCTGCGCGATCCTCGCCTTCGCCGGAGCCGCTTTCGCCCAGAACCTCGGTCCCAGGCCCGACGACAGGGACTGGTCGTTCGGCCTGGCGGGTTTGCGCGTCTGGAAGGGGTTCGTGCCCTCCGGCCTCGACCTGGAGGCCGGTTGGTACGGTTTCGAGCTGCTCGAAGGGACGAATACGGTACTGTACTCCAGGATCGGCGGAGGCTACCAGAACAAGGCCCTGACCCGCGACCCGCTATCAGGCGACCCCATCCTTTACGAAGACGCGGAGTTCTTCGACTCCCCCAATTTCCAGTGGGAACTCGGCATCGCGCAGGGTCTCGTCGGGCGGGATGACGGCTCCAACCTGGTCGAAGCCTTCCTGTATTACCGCGGACGCTGCGATATCTACCTGAACGACCTGCCGACGGACGTGTTCGCCGATGCAGGCGGGATTTTCGGGACGTCCTTCCTCGCCGGCATCGGGTACGACTCGACGGGCAAGGACGCCCATGGCCTGATAAGCGGCCTTCTGGCGGAAGGTTCCTTTGAATACGGACCGGGCGCCCTCAACGCGGAGTTGAGCGATTTCTGGCGCGCGAACGCGAAAGCGGCCGGTTTCCTGCCCCTTTTCGACCTGGACCCAGGGGCGGCCAGGAACCTCCTCAACGCCTACCTGGCGGGTTTTGCGTCCGCGGATCGTGCGGGCGGGAACTCCGTCCCGATGTACGTCAACCAGTCCTTCGGAGGCCGTGACCTCCGCGACAGCCTCGGCGACTGTGTCAGGGGTTATCGCTGGACGAGCTACGACGCCGAAATCAAGGTCGTGGGCAATCTCGAGGCCAGGTTCGTCGGACCGGCCCTCGGGCTTCCGGCCATTCTCCCGGTTCTCTACGGCTTCTTCGACGCAGGCTGGTATTCCGGCTTCGCCGATGCCGACGCATCGGTCGATGACTCGGGTTCGCTTGCGTCCGCGGGCGGCGGCGCGGCCATCGACCTCCTCGGCGTGGCCCAGGTCGGCGCGTGGGCGTCGTATCGCCTGGTCGAGGACGATTACGAGCCCGGCAAGCGTTTCAACTGGGGCATGGAACTGTTCCTGCATTTCTGATCATGCAGCGAGCGGGGAACGGGATTGTCTGACGGGAACCTATGAAAAATTTACCACGAGGGCACGGAAAACACGGAGGAAATGCCGGCGAGCGGAGGGAAAGCTGATATTGGGGAAGCAGCAGAAGGAGAAAACAGGGAGAGGAGGCTTTTAAGGTCGTCTGACTTTTAAGAGGCCTCTTTTTTCTTGTCTGCCCTTTTTTGTCCCATCAGTGTCGCAGTGTGGTGGTTTTTTCGGACAGCCCCTTTTGCATGTTGCCTGTCATGAGGAGGCGAAGTAATGCCTGGAGACACCCATGCCGCTCCGCACGGCATGATCCGTATGGGAATGGCCGTCGCGCCGGCCGTTTTCGCGGCGATCTTCCTGGCCGCCTGCGTGACGGGAGGCCGCGAACCGGCGGCTCGCGGGCCGGTACCGGTTCCGCGCCGGGAATTCCGCGGGCTGTGGGTGGCCACCGTGAACGGCATCGACTGGCCGGGGGCGGCGGGGCTGTCCCCGGAGGAACTGGCCGCCAGGGCCGATGCGATCCTGGACGCGGCCGCAAGGACGGGATTCAACGCGGTGATGTTCCAGGCGAGGCCCGCTTCCGACGCGATGTACGATTCTGCGATCGAGCCCTGGTCGTCGTTCCTCACGGGCGTCCAGGGCGCGGCCCCGGGAAACGGCTTCGATCCGCTCGCGTACTGGGTGGATGCCGCGCACGGGAGGGGCCTCGAACTGCACGCGTGGATCAATCCGTTCAGGGCGGGCACGCCCTCGGTCACGTCCTACGATCCGGCGTCCCCCGTCGTCGCGCGGCCCGAGCTTGTCAGGGATCTGGGCGGCACCGGATACAAGTGGATCGATCCCGGTGCATCGGGAGCCGTCGGGTACGTCGTGGACGTCGTCCGGGACATCATGGCCAGGTACGACGTGGACGGGATCGTCGTCGACGACTACTTCTATCCCTACCGCGAGTTCCTGGCGCCCGGAGCTTCGTTTCCCGACGACGGGCCGTACTCCGCATGGCTCCGATCGCATCCGAGGGCGGAAGGGGATCCGGACTCCCGCGGGGCTTTCAGGCGTTCCCGGACCGAGTTGTTCATGCGCGGCCTGGCTGCCGCCGCGAATGCGGCTAAACCGTGGCTCCGCTTCGGCGCGAGCCCCTTCGGCATCTGGCGTCCCGGCTACCCGGAAGGCACCGTCGGGAAGGATTCGTGGGCGGAGACCCATGCGGACGCCCGGGCCTGGCTCCGCGCCGGTTTCCTGGATTACCTGGCGCCGCAGCTGTACTGGCCGGCGGCCAGGACAGCGCAGAGCTATCCGCTCCTCCTCGGCTGGTGGCAGCGCGAAGCGGTCGTGACTACGGCGGTGTGGCCCTCGCTCAGGCGGAACTTCCCGGTCCCGGCCGACGCGCCGGAAAGCGATGCGTCGACGTTCGACGCCCTCGCCAAGAACGAGGCCGTGTCGCAGTTGATGATCGAACGGGCGTTTTCCCCGGAATCCCCGGGCATGCTGTTCTACGGAGCGACCGCGATCCTGCGCGACGAAGCCGGCATCGCGACGGGTTTGCGCGAAGGGCCGTTCGTCGAACGGGCGCTGCCCCCGGAGCTCGCGCGGGCGGCAGGGCCGCTCCCGTCCGTCCCGGCCGTAACGAGCTCCAGGACGGAGGACGGATCGATCGAGCTGCGCTTCGAGCCGGCCGTCGGGATACGCGGCTGGGCGCTGTTCGGCGAGGACCTGGCGAAGCTCGCCGCCTTCGTGCCGGTTTCGGAACCGACGACGTCATTCACCACGGGCGCGCCCGTGTGGGCATCGGCAATGGACCGTTTCGGGAGGCTGGGGCCGGCGGCGAGGATTAAGCTGCCCTGAGCCGGATCGGCGGGCCGTCCGAAGAAAACGCACATGGCAGACGGGCGTTCAGGCGCGCAGCTTCGCGATTTCCGCCCGCGCCAGTTCGTCGCAGCGTTCGTTGTATTCCTCGCCGGCGTGGCCTTCCACCCAGGTGAGGCGGGCTTTCGTCCGTTCGGCTAGGGCATCGAGTTCGATCCAGAGTTCCCGGTTCTTGACGGGCTCCTTCGAAGCCGTTTTCCACCCGTTCCGTTTCCAGTTCCCGATCCAGGCCGTGATCCCGTTCTTCACGTACTGGGAGTCGGTGCGGACTTCGACGGGCGCGCCCGAACCGCACGCGTACTCGAGCGCCCTGATGACCGCGATGAGTTCCATCCTGTTGTTGGTGGTGTTTTTTTCCCCGCCGGACGCCGAAGGTCCGGCGTCCCCGGCCACGACGTATGCCCAGCCGCCCGGGCCGGGGTTCCCCGAGCATGCCCCGTCCGTGTAGACGATGAGTGTTTCCATGAGTCCGCCTTGAACCGGCCGTGACGCCGACGCTCACCTGCCGGCGAACGCGGTTGACAGCCAGGGAATATAGGTGATCGCGAAGACCACCGCCACCTGGATGAGGAAATACGGCACCACGCTCTTCCAGATCGATGTCAGCGGTTTCCCGAAAGCGTAGCTTCCGAGGAATAGGTTCATGCCGACGGGGGGCGTCAGGAATCCCACCGTCAGGTTCGCCACGAAGATGACCCCGAAGTGGATCGGGTGGATGCCGAAAGCGTCGGACATGGGGATGAGTATGGGAACCAGGACGAGGATGGCCGCGAACACGTCCATGAGGCAGCCCGCGACGAAGAGTATGAGATTGACCAGGAGCAGGAAAACGATTCTGGAATGGACGCGCTCTATGACGAAGGCCGTGAGGATGCCGGGCATGCCCGAATCGACGATGAAATAGGAAAGTCCCCGGGCCGTGGCGAGGAGCACGAGGGTGCCGCCGATCACCAGGGAAGCTTCGAGGACGGACTTGAGCGAGGCCCGCCACTTCGTGTCCCCGCGGACGATCCCCAGGGCGACGGTATACGCGGCGGTGATCGCGCCGGTTTCGAGGATCGACGCCAGGCTGGAGAAAAAAAGGAAGGCCACGACGAAGGGCACCGCCAGTTCGGGCGCTGCCGCGATCAACGCTTTCCCGAGCTTGTCGGGCGGTCTTGCGTCGGGTTCGGCGCCCGCGGGAATGGAGCGGAAGGCGAATGCGGCATAGAAGGCGGTGGATCCGCACAGGAGCAGGCCGGGCAGGATCCCTCCCCTGAAAAGGCCGAGCAGGTCGAAGGGGCGCTCGGGGCCGTACGCGTACTGCGCGGTGACCCCGTACAGGATGACCGCGAGGCTCGGCGGAAAGAGGAGCCCGAGGGCGCCACTCGAGGTGAGCAGGCCGTGGGCCCTCGATTCCGACATCTGTCCCGATCCGACGAGGGCGACGGCCAGTATCGGGCCCAGCGCCAGGATGGCGACTCCCGAGGAACCGGTGAACGTGGAAAAGAATACGCAGACGAGGACGGCCGCCACGGCGGATCCCCCGGGCACTTTCCCGAAGGCGGCCTTGAACAGGCGGATGAGGCGTTCGCCGGACTTCGAGGCCGCCATGACGAAGCCCGCGATGGTGAACAGGGGAACCGCCGCGATCTGGGGACTGCCCAGCATCGCGTAGAATTCCGTCACCGCCAGCTCCACGACCGATCCGCCGAGGATGAAGAAGAACGCCGCGGTGCCGCCGAGGACGGCGTACAGCGGCAGCCCGAAGAAGGCGAGGACGACGAGGAGGGCGAAACCCGGCCACGCGACGAATCCGCCCATTCCGGAAGCGAAGGCGGCCAATGCTCCGGCCGGGGCCGCCGCCGAGGGAAGGAAGATGCCGAGAAGGTTGGCGATCGAACCGCCCGCGAGGATGGAACCGGCGGCGAGAGCCGCCATCGCGACCAGCGGCTTGAGGATGCCGCGGACCTTCGAGCGGGCGATGTCGGCGACCGTCATGCCGAGGAAGCCGACGGGGATGGCGAGGGCGAACAGCCTGACGGGAACGAACCACGCGCGTTCGCCGGGATCGAACCCGAGGAACACGAGGGAGAACGACGCCCAGAAGTAGACGCACTGGACGACGATGGTGAGGAAAAAGACGAGCACGGCGATCGAGCGCATGAGGGACGTATCCCTGCGCGGCGTCACGATGGCCAGGTGCTTGCCCGAGCGGGACGCTGCGATCGCCCCGGCGAAGGTGAGCACGATGGTCATGTGCTGTGCCAGCACGTCGGGTCCCACGAGGTTGGCGCCGAAAACGCGCGCGGCGAAGAAATCGGCGATGGGCAGGACGACGAGGAAGAAGGCAGCCGCGGCTGACGCGACCGCGATACCCAGGTCGAGCGCCCCGGCGACGGTCGGCTTGGCCTTCATTTCCGCATGCCCGCCACGGCTTCGTCGATGAGGCCGAGTATCTCCTTCGAGAAGAGGCCCTTGATGAAACGATCGCGGTTGGTGACGAATTCCGCGTTCCAAGCCTTCCGGTCAGCCTCGCCGACCGGGACCACCGTGAGCCCGTCCTTCCTGAGGGTTTCGATGGCGATGGTCTCGCTCCGTTCGAAATCCGCGCCGATGTCCATGCTCATGCGTTCGGCCGCGGCGACGAGGGCGGGGCGCAGCGCGGCAGGGACGCGTTCCCAGCCCTTCGTGGTGGCCACGATCCCCCCGATGAAGGGCGCGATGCGCAGGTCGATCATGTAGACCTTCGCGGTCCGCAAGAATGACCACTGGGCGGCGACGAGGAGCGGGCTCATGATGAACGCGTCGATCCCGCCCGTCGTGAACTGGCCCATCATGTCGTTGGCCATGACGGGCACCGTGATCATGCCCGCGGCGCCGAGCATCCTGGAAGTCTTCGCGTCGTCGGGCGCGATGGCGACCTTGAGTCCGACGAGATCGGAAGGTTTGGAGACGGGTTTTCTCGAGAAGAAGTAGAGCCATCCGCCTTTCGACCACGAAATGACCGTGTAGCCGCGCGCCTCGATCCCGGCCCGGAAGCTGCGGTCCAGTTTCGAGAGCACCTGGGTGAGCTCCGAATCGGTCTGGACGATCGAGGGCAGGCTCAGGATGAGAACGTCGTCGAAAAGCCGGGCAAGGCCCTGGGTCGTGAAGACGCCGATGTCAAGGCCGCCCACCTTCATCTTCTTGAGGATGTTCATCTCGTCGCCGAGGGTGCCGTAGAAATTCCGGAGTTCGACGGATCCGCCGGAGACGCGCTTCCATTCCGCAGCGAGCCGCTTGAGCCCATTGCCCCAGGGGCTGTTCTCCGGCGCGATGGTGCCGAGTTTCAGGGTCTGCGCCCGGGCGGGGATCGCGCAGACGGCGAGCGCCAGCGCGATGACGGTCATGCATCTTTTCACGATTCCTCCGGAAATATCATGCTGCATTGCGGGCGATGCCGCCGGACCCGGGGTCCGGTCCGCGATCCCTCGCGGTTCATTCCGCCGGCGAACCGGCCAAGGGGTCGAGGAAATAGCGATCCATTTCGCCCAGGAGCCGCCTGGCCTTGCGTTGCGCGAGCAGGTTGAGGAGCCGCAGGTCGGTATCCGCGTCGGTGTCCACGGAAAGCGCCGCCCCGAGCGCGTTGCGGAACGCTTGCGGATCGTCTCCCGGGACGGCCACGGACAGCGCCCATCCGACATGGATCGATGCGCGTTTTCCTCCCGAAGCCGCCAAAGCCTCGCGGTAGAGTCGTTCGGCCTTTTCCGCAGGGTCGCCGGGGCACGGTACGGCGAAGGCGATCGACATGAGGAGCTCCTCGGCGCTGCCGTCGTTCCACCCGGGGACGATCGCCCGGATCCGTTCAAGGCAGAGGATCGCCGACTGGACGTACTTGGCGTGCGAAGCGTCGAAGGGATCCATGGAATATGCCCCGAGGGTCGCGGCCGCGGCATAGTAGAGTAGGGGTGCGTCGACGGCTCGGCGACGCTGCAATGCTTCGACGTCCCCGGCGGCCAGCTTGTCGAAGAATCCGGGCTCCCGCAGCTCGAGGGTTGCCCGCGCCCGCGCGAACGCCCGTCTGTAGAGGCCCTTGATTCGGGCGGCGAGGGCTTCGCGTCCGGTAAAATCGTCCGGCGGCAGGCGCTCGACGCGTTCGGACAGGAAGGCGCCCGCGTACAGGAGCTGGAGGGCAGCCGCGGCTTCGGCGCAGCCCCGATCGGCAGGCCAGGTGTCGGCGGCGGTTTCGGCGGCCTTGATGAGGGTGGGGATCGCCTCTTCCACCAGGTCCGGGTCGTCGTCGCGAAGCACGGATTCCGCCGCGTGCCGTCCGAGCTGCAGGGTGGAGCACGCTGTCGAGAGGAAGGCGGCCGCGAGGATCGCCGAGGCGAGGGGAAGCTTCGGACTTTTCACGGTTTCATAGTAGCGGCGGCTGTAATCCGCGTCAATCGAAGCGGTACCGTTCCCCCGGGTGCGCGCCTCCGCTTGCCTAAGGTCCGGTTCGCGGGTACGATTGCCGTCATGTTGAAGGAATTCCGCACCCTAGCTCCTTATCTGAAGCGACACCGATCCAAGTACCTCGCGGGCCTCGCCTGTCTCGTCGCGGTCGATGCCGCCCAGATCTCGGTACCGCAGTTCGTGAAGCACGCCGTGGATTCCCTCTCCACCGGGATCTTCGACCGGGGCGTGATCCTCGCTTCCGCGCTCTCGATCGTCGGGGTGGCGGTCATCGTCAGCTCCGGCCGCTTCCTCTGGCGCTACTTCATCCACGGCTCGTCGCGCAGGATCGAGGCCGCGCTCCGCGACGCGCTGTTCTCGCGGCTCCTGCTCCTGCCGCCCTCCTTCTTCCAGCGCAACAAGACCGGCGACCTCATGGCCAGGGCGACGAACGACATGCAAGCCGTCAGGATGGCCACGGGAATGGGCCTGGTCTCCTTCGTGGACGGCGCATTCATGTCGGTGGCGATCCTGGTCATCATGTTCGCGGGCAACCCGCGGATCGCGCTCCTGACGATCGCGCCGCTTCCCGTCGTGACCGTCCTCATCATCATTTTCGGGCGCTTGGTCGGCCAACGTTTCAAGCGCGCGCAGGAACTGTACTCCCGCCTGAGCGACATAGCCCAGGAAACCCTCCAGGGCATACGCGTCGTGAAGTCATTCGTGAAGGAAGACCACTTCGCGGCGAAATTCGCGGAGGCGAACGACAGGTACTCCGATTCGTCCATGTCGCTGGTCAAGATTTTCGGGTTCTTCTTCCCGTTCATCGCCTTCCTGGCCGGGATCACCAACCTTATCCTCATCGGGGCCGGCGGGATGGCCGTCCTCGAAAACCGCATGACCCCCGGCGACATCGTCGCGATGCTCGCCTACCTGGAAATGCTCATCTGGCCGATGCTCGGCGCGGGCTTCACCGTCAACATGCTCCAGCGCGGCGCCGCGTCCCTCAAGCGGATCAACGAGATCCTCGACGAGCCGCCCGAGGCGTACGCGCCGGCGGCTCATGCCTCCGGGGACGGAACGGCCTCGAGTTCCGGGCCGATAGCGAGATCGCCGGGCCCCGGGATAGAGACGAAGGACCTGTCCTACACGTACCCGGGGGCCGCGGAGCCCTCCCTGCGCGGCGTCAGCCTGGCGATTCCGCCGGGCTCCACGGTGGGAGTGCTCGGGCGCGTCGGATCCGGGAAATCCACCCTGCTCAGGATACTCGCGCGGATCGCCGAACCGCCCGAGGGCACGGTCTTCGTGGACGGCTGCGACGCGCTGGACATGCCGCTCGAAGCGCTCAGGTCGATCTTCGGCTTCGTCCCCCAGGACACCTTCCTCTTTTCCGATACGGTCCGCGCCAACGTGCTGTTCGGGAAGCCGGGGGCCGGGCAGGAAGCCTTCGCGGAAGCCGTCCGGATCAGCGCGCTCGAACGCGACGCCGCCGGTTTCAGGGACGGCTGGGACACCGTGGTCGGTGAAAAGGGCCTCACGCTTTCCGGAGGGCAGAAACAGCGGATAGCCATCGCCCGTGCCCTGGTCGTCGACCCGGAGGTCCTCGTGCTCGACGACGCCCTCTCGGCGGTGGACGTGGAAACCGAGGAAGCCATCCTGGAAGCCCTTCTCGCGAAGCGGAAGGGGAGGACCAACCTCATCGTGTCGAACAGGGTCTCGACCCTCAGGAACGCCGATTTCGTCGTCGTCTTCGAGGACGGGTCCATTTCGGAATCGGGAACCCACGACGAACTCGTCCGGCGCGACGGGTTCTACGCCGAGATCGCCCGCCTGCAGGCCCTGTCCGCGGGAGGCATCGCGGCCGCAAGGGCACCGGGAGCCTGATCATGGCCGAATATTTCGAAACCGACGAGATCACGAAGGGATACGATCCCGAGATTTTTTCGCGCATCATGCGCTATGCCGGCCGCTACACCGGCCTCGTGGCCGCCGCCTTTTTCGCGCTCGCCCTGGCGACCGCGGGCGAACTTTTCCTGCCGGTGCTGGTGCGCGGCACCATCGACGACGCGATCATGGCCTCGTACGCATCCGCAGGCGACGTGGAACCGATGGTCGCTAGGGCTCTCGGCATCGGGGAACGGACGCCTCGGGCCAACGGAAGATCCTACGTCCAGCGGGGAAGGCTCGAACGGCTCACCGCCGTCCAGCGGGCCGATCTCACGGCGCGGGGTCTCCTTTCGGAAGAGCGGCTCTACGTCTTCAGGCTCGATCCGGGGGAGGTCCGCGACGCCGCCGTTCGATCCGGCGCCAGCTTCCTTCCGGGCGATTCGTGGGCCGTCCTGCCGCAGGCGGTCCTCGCCGGCCTGCCTGCCGCCGAAGCGAGGATCATCCGCGCCCGCGACGCACGGGCGATCCTCGAGAACCTGGCCATGTTCCTCGCGGCCCTCGTCGTCGTGCTCGCCGCGACCTTCGCCCAGACCTGGCTGTCGAGCCTCGTCGGCCAGCGCGTCATGAAGGACATGAGGCTCGAACTGTTCCGGCACGTCACGGGCCAGTCGCTTTCGTACCTGTCCAGGCAGCCTGTCGGGAGGCTCGTGACGAGAATGACGAGCGACGTGGAGACGATCAACGAGTTCTTCACGAGCGTCGTCGTCTCGTTCGCGAAAGACCTGTCGCTCATGGTCGGCGTCCTCGTGGTCCTCGTCTCGCTCGACATCGCCCTCGGGTTCGCCGTCCTCTGCACGCTCCCGCCCGTCCTCGTCCTCACCATGCTCGCGCGGACGAAGGCGCGCGACGCGTTCCGCCGCCAGCGTACCTGGCTTTCGAGGGTGAACGCGTACATCTCCGAACACCTCTCGGGTTTTTCGGTCGTGAAGCTCTTCGCCGCGGAGCGGCGCTGCGCCGCCGAGTTCGAGGACCGCGACCGGGAGCTCATGAAAGCCAACCTGGGCGAGATGTACGTCTTCGCCACCTTCCGGCCGCTCGTGGATTTTTTCTCGTCGCTGTCCCTTGCAGTCATCATCTGGCTCGGTTCGTCGTTCTTCGCCTCCGGCCACCTGACCCTCGGCACCCTCATCGCGTTCGTGAACCTCATCCGCATGTTCTACTCGCCGGTGCAGGACATCGCCGAGAAATACACGATCCTCCAGAGCGCGATGGCGGGCGGCGAGCGGGTATTCAAGCTGCTGGACGATTCCGACCGGATCCCCGACGAGCCGAAGCGATCCCTCCCCGTCCCGGTGCGCGGATCCATCGAATTCGACCGCGTCTGGTTCGCGTACAAGAAGGGCGAGTGGGTCCTCAGGGACGTGAGCTTCGAGGTGGCGCCCGGCGAGATGGTCGCCATCGTCGGCTACACGGGCGCGGGCAAGACCACGATCGCCAACCTGCTTTCGAGGATGTGGGACGCTGATTCCGGCGAGATACGGCTCGACGGCGTTCCCGTCAGGGACCTGCCCGTCGCCGACCTGCGCCGGGCGGTAAGGCCCGTCCTCCAGGACGTGTTCCTGTTTTCCGGCGACATCGGCGAGAACATCCGGCTCGGCGCGCCGATCGACGATGCGGCCGTGCAACGCGCCGCCATCGCGGTGGGTGCGGATTCCTTCGTCGAATCACTGCCCGGCGGATACCGGACCGACCTTTCGGAAGGTGGAGGCAACATCTCGACGGGCCAGCGCCAGCTCCTTTCCTTCGCGCGGGTCGTCGCCCACGACCCGGCGGTGATCGTCCTCGACGAGGCGACGAGCTCGGTGGACACCGAGACGGAAAAGCTCGTGCAGCGAGGCCTTTCGGAGATGCTCAAGGGCAGGACAAGCCTGGTCATCGCGCACCGGCTTTCGACGATACGGCACGCCGACAGGATACTCGTGCTCGCGGGGGGCGGGATCGTCGAGCAGGGTGGGCACGATGAACTCATGGCCGCGCGGGGAGCGTACTTCGACCTCTACCGGCTCCAGTACGAGAAGGCGACGCGGGCGTCGGCTCGCGGGGAGGCGTCGGGACACGGCGACGCCCCGGGAGGCGACGCGGCATGGCACTGAAGGTTGCGGCCGTCGCGGTGCCGAAAACGCTCGAAGAACTCGAGCGGAGTTTTGCCGAGGCTTCGAAGGGGACATGTTCGTTCAGCGGCTACGTCGACCTCTCGGCGGCCCTCGAGGGAATCGCCGCGCACCGGCCCGATCTGGTCGTCATCGACGAATCGTACCGGAAGCGGGACGGGATCGACCCGGTGGAGCACATCCGCCTGACCTGCCCCGACTGCGCCATCGTCCTGGCAGTCTCCCGCGGCGGTCTGACCGCGGACGTCGAGATGATGAAGGCCGGCGCCTACGATTACCTCCAGCTCCCGCTCTGGGACGGGAGGGTCCGCAAGCTCATCGACGAGATTTCCGAGAGATCCGCGACCGCCAGCGAGAACCGCGAACTCATCGAGGCGATGGCCGGCAGGTCGCAGCACATCGTGTCCCACAGCCCCGAGATGGAGCGCGTGCTCTCGCTGGCTGCCCGCGCCGCCGCGAGCGACGCGACGATCCTCATCAAGGGCGAGAGCGGCACGGGGAAGGAGCTCGTCGCGCGCGCCATCCACCTACTTGGCCCGCGCAGGCACAAGCCTTTCGTCATCGTCAACATCGCCGCCCTGAGCGAGAACCTCATCGAAAGCGAGCTCTTCGGGCACGTCAAGGGCTCCTTCACCGGCGCCATGAACGACAGGCAGGGACGCTTCGAGCTCGCGGACGGTGGAACGCTCTTCATCGACGAGATCGGCGAGGTGCCGGAGGGCATCCAGGTCAAGCTTCTGCGCGTACTGCAGTTCGGAACCTACGAGCGCGTCGGCGACAACGTCACCAGGAATGCCGACGTACGCATCATCGCCGCGACCAACAGGCGGCTCGACGATGCCGTGATCTCGGGGAAATTCCGGGCCGACCTGTACTACCGGATCAACGTCGTCCCCGTCGCGATCCCGCCGCTTCGCGACCATCGCGCCGACATCCCCTTCCTCATCGAGCACTTCATGAAGAAGCATGCCGAGAAGAACGGGAAGGTCGTGCGCGGGATCACCGCGGAAGCCGTGGCGAGGATCATGAAGTACTTTTTCCCGGGAAACGTGCGGGAGCTCGAGAACTTCATCGAGCGCGGCGTGGTGCTCGCCCGGGGGGACCTCCTGTCGGAGACCGAGGTATTCCCGCCCGATATCGAGGGGCCGTTCGCGGAAGCCGAGAGGGTCGGGAACGCTCCGGCCGACCAGGCGGGGAACCGCTTCGGTCCGGAGGGGAATCGTCCGGAAATGCCGTCGGCCAGGGGGGTCGCATCGCGCCGGGGCTACGGGGACGCGATGCACGATTTCGAGCGGATCCTGCTCGCGGAAGCCCTCTCGAAGACCTCAGGCAACGTGAGCGCCGCGGCCCGTGCCCTGGGGGTCGGCGAGCGCAGACTTCGGTACCGGATGCGTCTGCTCGGGATCGACGGCAGGAACGGGCCGGGCGACGGGGGGGCGGCGGCGGAGGAAATTCCCGAGGATCTGTGAAAATGCCGCTTTTCGGACCTCAGAAGCCGCCCAGGAATTCCTGGCGGCGGATCTCTTCGGCGGATTCCAGCGACGAACTTTCCGCGGCGAGGGCGTTGAGGGTTTCGAGGGCGATGTACTTGACGGAGAGCGGGCGTTCGATCGAGAGCCGTACGCTCCCGTCCGTCCACACGGTTTCCGAGGGCGAAAGGCCCGCGGGCTTGCCGTATTTCCCGGCGAGTTCCGTGAACACCGAGTAATGGTCGACGAATGACCTGTTCAGCTCGAAGATCATCACGAATAGTTTCCCGTCGTAGAACTGGAAGAAAGCCCTCCGCACGTAGGAGAGGCCCGAAACCTCGATGATGGACTCGTTCGGCCGCCTGAGGAGCGAGACGTCGGGCTCGCCGCGGTATTCGAAGAGCGGATCGCCCTTGAGAGCGGACTCGACTGCCGCAAAATCCATGCCGAGCTCGAACCCGCGGAAGCCTTGCGGAAGCGCTTTTGCCTCCCCGGTCGCGGCTGCCGTTCCTGCGGCGCCGGCCTGGCCGAATGACGGCGCCACGGCCGTCGAGACGAGGATGGCGAACGCGATGGCGGCGATCATGCTGGCGCGCATCTTCCCGGCCGCCTATTTCGAGAGCGCTATGCTGAGCGCCGTGGAAAGCTTGAGGACGTCCTCGTTGCCCTTTCGGACGCGCGAGCTCAGGACGGCGGCGATGCGCCTGAGTACCTTGACGCCGAGAGTCGGCCTAGCCGCGCAGAGCGAGGCGAAATCCTCGCGGCTGATCTCGTAGAGGACGCATTGCGAAGCGGCCGTGATCGTCGCGCTCCGCGGCTCGGCGCCGAACATGGCCATCTCGCCGAACACCGAGACGTGCTCTGCCTTGAGCTTGTTCATGGATTTCTCGGCCTGGCCGAAGCCTTTCCTGCCTATCTTGAGGGTAAGGTTCTTGGTGACGTCCACTTCGCCCTCGACGAAAAGATACATCGTCTCGCCGTTCTCCCCTTCGTGCATGATCGTCTCGCCGGTGTCGAAGGAGACGCGCCTGGCTATGTCGGCGACGGCTTCCAGCCCGGCGTCGTCGAGCTCGGACAGTATGCCGATCTTCCTGAACCGTTCAAGCAGCGATGCGTGGTGGGCCATGCTTTCGTCCCTCCCTCAACCGACCACGAACGCCACGTCGGAGTCCTTGATGACGTAGTCGGGGCCCGGGTTGATCTTCACGTCGCTCTGTCCCTTCATCTCGCCGGCGAGGTCGAACTCGGCTTCCTGGAACTTGCGCTTGATGAATGCGTCGATGGCGCTCGCGTCGTCGGAGAGGAGGTCGTCGAGCGACATCTGCTTTTCGTGCGAGATGACGCCGATGAGCACGCCCTTGCCGTTCCGCAGGTACCATTCGGACGCCTCGACGAAGGGCTTGCCGACCAGCGGCTGGGGAATCTGCGATCGCCGCAGGCGCGACGGCAGGGACGGCGAGAGGATGGAGCGCGCGGCCTGCGGGATGCCGACGGACACGGCCGCGGAAGAGAGGAGGAAGCCCGAGAATTCCCCGTTCACGATGATGTCGTCGATGCCGGCCCGCTTGAGGTGCTGCTCGTTTTCCGGCTTGAGTATTTCCGCGCACACCTCGGTCTCGGAGTTGATCGACTTTATCGCGAAGCACGCGAGCACGGTGCGCTCGTCGGCATTGGTGAGGCTGTTCTCTCCCGAGGAGTCCGGAAGGAAGATGCAGGCCCTGGCGGACTGGGCCGACGCGCGCTTGAGCGCGGCTTCCTGCGTATGGTCGCCCCTGACAAAGCGAACGTCCAGCGCGGGATGCCTGGCCCTGAGCGCGTCGAACTGCTCGGGCTCCATCATGTTCAAGAGGACGATCGACGAATTCCTCGCGTCGCCCGCGGCGCCGATCGCGGACAGCACGTCGCTCCCGTGTTCGTTCCACCCGCCGATGATGATGTGGTTCTTGCCCTTCACGCTCTGCAAGCCTTTACCCTCCCGGATCCTGCGCTCGACGAAGATGGACGCCACGGTTCCCGAAATGAGCGACGTGAGCACGACGCCCGCCAGGATGAGCACGATGCCGACGGCCTTTCCCATGTCCGACACGGGAACCTTGTCCCCGTACCCGACGGTGCCGATGGTGACGAAAGCCCACCAGATCCCATCGAACACCTTCCTGAACATCCCGTCGCCCGGCGTCCGCTCGATGAGGAACACCGCGGTGCCGAGGACGAAGGTGACGACGAAGAAAACCAGTACTAGCTTCGGGAGGCTGGAGCGGGTTATATCGCCGAGGAGTATCGAAAAACGGCGATGGTTCCGCTGGAACCAGTCCGCGATACCCCCGCGCTCGTCGTTCGCCTGATGTTTCATGGGGTTCATGATCCTTCCCGTCGGCGGGACCGCTTCCGGCGCGGACTCCGTCGCATAGAATATCGGCGCGGCCGCCGCGCTTATTGACCGTAAATGGCTGCACGGGGAGAATGTATCCATGTTCGAGCTCCTTCCGCCCGATCCCGTGATCGTCTTCGAGAACGACGACGCGCTCGTCGCGTACAAGCCCTCGGGAATGCATACCTGCGGGTCCGGGATTTCCGGCGATCCCACGCTCCTCGACTGGATCGTCTCCCTGCGGCCGGGGATCGGCGCGCTGGAGGGCCGGGGGGGACGGGAAGGAGGCCTCCTCCACCGGCTGGACCGGGACGCGTCCGGTCTCGTGGCCTTCGCGAAGAATGATCGGGCTTTCGCCTTCCTCGCCACGGCGGCGGGCGAAGGGCTTTTTTCCAAGTCCTACGATTTCCGTGCATGCCCGTCGGGCGCCGGGTTGCGGGGCTCGGCGCCTCAGCTCGCGTCGCCCGGCGGGATCGAGGCCGCGGCCTGGGCGGCGGCATCGACCGGCATTGACGGGAGTACGCTCGCCTCCCTGGCCGCACTCGCGGTTTCCGGCGGCGGCTGCCTCGTGTCGTCGGTTTTCAGGGCATACGGTCCGCGGGGAGCGAAAGTCGCCTGCGCCGCGCCCGAGGGCATTCCCGCCAAGGGAGGGTGGGGAACCGTAGAATACTCGACGAGGATTCTGTCCGCGTCGTTCGACAGAAATGAAAAGGTCCTCGCCGGATCGGCTCGCCTGGCGCGGGGGTTCCGCCACCAGGTCCGCGCCCACCTCACATGGGTCGGACTGCCGCTCGATGGCGACCTGGTCTACGGGGGACGGCGGGCCGACCGGCTCATGCTGCACGCCCGCGCCCTGGAATTCCCGGACCCGACCGGGTCCGGGACCGTATCCGTGCGTTTCCCGGAATAAAAGCCGTCCGCGACGGGACTGATCTTGTAAACGGCCCCGTCCGGGGACGGAATGATGGCGCGAAAGCGCGGACGTCGATATACTTGATCCAGCGGATGAAAAAACCGGGAGGTCGACCGGGGGGAAAGCCTTCTCCTTCCGGAGCGATAGGGACGATGATCGACGGAGCGTGCATGAACGACAATACCGTTTTCGAAAACCTTGTTTCCGAACTCACGTGCGCGGAGCGCAGCGGGCTGCTGGGCAGGATCCGCAGCCAGGCGATGGTTTCGGCGGAAGCGCTCTTCGAGGGCCAGGATCAGCCTGAAGACGCTCACGCCGATTACGATGCGCACTTCAGGACCCTGACGCTATTCCAGAAGATCGTCATCATGCTGCGGTCGTTTTTTTCGGGACGGCCCCGGGAGGACATATTCCGCGACGACGCCGTATCGGAGATCGTGAGATTTCTCGTCCTCGCGGCGCCCGGAATCGTCGACCACAAGCGCCGCAGGCTCACCGGCAGCTTCCGGCGGGAACTTGCGGCGCTTCGCGACGCGTCGAAATACTTCCGCAGCCTCATCGACAGGACAGCCGACAAGGATCGCGGCGATTTCGTCGCTTTCCTGGCCTCGGTGGAAATACCGGAGGTGAACGAGATCATCCTAGCGGACACCGATCCCTTCGCGTTCGAGGAACGCGAGCCCGGCATCGGCGAAAACGCGGTGTTCGATAGCGTACGCGCCGCCCTCGATTCTGCCCTCGCGGGGATTACCGACAGCCAGCGCCAGAGCATGGCTTACGACCTCCGCTGGGTGCGCGAGATGCGCAAGCTCTCCTCCTTCATTTTCGAACACTTCCTCTCGGCCTTCGTCGAACTTCCCACAGGACGATGGGAATGCCCGTATCCCGCTGCCGCCGACCTTCTTTCCGATCTCGTCGACCAGCTCGTGTCCCTGTCGGAACCGCCTTCTGCCGGCCTCGTCGAGGCCATGATCCTCTACCTGCGCGGCGGGGAATCAGGTTCGTTCGGCACCGAAGCGGAGGATGAAGCCCGACTCCGCATGGCTGAGGTGGAAACCCGGCTCGGCGTCATCCGGGACTTCAACCGGTCCATTCCCCTCGTGAAGCTCGTCCGGGTCGTGCGCAACGATCCCCTCTGGAACCCGAAGCATCCCGGCCCGATGGATGATTGGCTTTCGACATACCGGGATTTCTGGAAGGCGCGCGTGGACGCGTCCCTGCGCAGGTTCAAGGCCGTGCGCTCCCGCATCGCCCTCGAGCGCGAGATCGCGAACTTCCTCGGCAGGGAGCCGCGCTCCGAATACCAGGCACTGGGTTCCAGGGCCGAGAGCGTGCCGCCGGTCTCCCGCGCCGCCACCCTCGCCTTCCTCGACGCCTTCTACCGCGATGTGTTCGTGCCGGTCATCAACCGGCCGCTCAAGATCATCCTCGTGGACGGGGAATTCTACAAGCGCGACAACCGCGTCGAATTCGCCGACGCATACTCCGAATTGCTCAAGATCGACGAGGCCGTGAGGATCTTCGACGCGCGGTTGTCGCCGATCGGGGACCTTTCGCAGGCCTACGTGGAAGCCAGGAAAGAGATGATCGCCATACCGCTCAAGAAAAGGAAGATCGAGACCGCGGTCATGGGCGCGGAAACGGAAGCGGAGCGCATCGAGAACGGGATCGTGGGTGCGCTCGAAAAGATGCTCGTCATCCTGCGCGGCATCGTGAGCGGGGGACCCGGCGGCCGCTACGACTCGCTGTCCAACCTGGGCGCCCTGGACGGCAAGAACAACAACGAATTCGTCAAGTCCCTGGAGAAGGCCAAGGGCAGCACGGAAAAGGCCCTGGCCCTGTACACCGCGCTCGCCGGCACCGCCGACGCGGATGCCTCCCCGTGAACGCGCCGATGCCGGGAACCCTGGTTCCGACGCGTTATGCGTTCGATGCCGCGGAATCGAACGCGCGGCTCGAACTACGCTTCCCGGGCGCAGGCAAGGATGCCCCGCTCGCATTCCTCTCCCTGCGCGCCGCGGGAACGATGACCTTCTCGTGGGAGCTGCCCAACCCCGCGCGGGCGGCGTTCTTCGGATCGATGGAAATCGCCCCCGGAAGCGTGCTCGCGATCGAGCTCCTCCACTCCCGGGACATGGTATTCGCCGAGTCTCCGGCCGACATCGTCGCCGGGACGGGATCCGACGGAGTGATCACGAGGAACCGGCGCCTCGTGCCGGCCATCACTGTGGCGGATTGCATGCCGATCTGGATCCATGACCCGGTCTCGGGAGCCTTTGGCGTGCTGCATTCTGGCTGGAAGGGCACCGGGATCCTCGGATCGGCCGCCGCGCTCCTGCGCGAACGCTTCGGGACAAATCCCGAGTCGCTGTACGTCATCTTCGGGCCTTGCATCGGGAGCTGCTGTTACCGCGTGGACTGGGAGCGCGCCGATTTCTTCCGGAATGCCTTCGGGAACCGGGCCGTCGTCGAGAGTGCGCAAGGCCCCAAACTCGACCTCCTCGGAGCCAACCTCGGCATCGCGGAAAGGCTCGGCATCGAGCGCCTCGCGTACGTGGACGCGTGCACCTCCTGCGATCCGAGGTTCGGTTCGTACAGAAGGGAAGGGCCTGACGATTTCACGCGCATGGTCGCGGGGGCGAGGTGCCCGGGATGAAACCGAAATCCGTCGCCGTCGCGCTGTGCTTCGCCGCGCTTGCCGCCGCGTCCGCGCAGGATGCCGCGCTCGTCTTCACGGGAACGGGGCGCTACAAGCTCGTGGAGCGTTCCGACCTGTCCAAGTACGCGGACGGTGCGTACGTCGGCCACGTGTACCGGGAAACCAGGGCCCTGATCGAAGGGAAGCCCGCGCCCGGCGGCGTCAGGTTCGAAGGCGGATTCCTCGTGTTCGAGGAAACCCTCCGCGATATGAGCCTCGCGTCCAGGAGGATCGAGGCCGAAGTGGCGGCCGATTTCACCATCGGGACGAACGGATGGATAACCCTCGCGGTCGACAACGGCTACCCCAGCCTTCGCGGTTTTCCCGCCTTTCCGGCGGACAGGGTGGCTCCCGGCGCCAGGTGGCAGGCGGAATCCGTCCGCGCGGTGGATCCGCTCAATTCCGGCGTCATGACCAGGATGCCCGTCGTCGCGGAGTACGAGTACCGCGGCATCCAGGACTATCGCGGCGTTTCCGTGCACGCGGTTCGCGCGAAGTACGCCACGCGGTACCGGCAGGGCCAGGACCGCTCGGGCGATCCTGGTTTGACCCAGGCGAGCGGCACGCACGAAGTCGACATCCTCATCATCGCGGAAACCGGCGCGCCGGTGCTGTCCCGCGACCGGCTCGACGAAACCTTCACCTACGCTTCCGGGAAGACCGTGCGCTTCAAGGGTTTCACGCTTTCCTTTTTCGAGACGGTCGCCCCGCTCGACGACGGCGGGATGATCCACGACTTCCGGCGCGCGTTCGCCGACCCGAATCCGGCCGCGCCGGCCGGACCGGCAGTGGCCTCCGCCTCCGGTTTGCCCGGCAATGGCTCGACTCCTCCGGCAGACGCCGGGCCCGCGGCCGCGCGGCCGACGGGCGCTCCGCCCGTTGACGCCAAGCCCGAAGACGACCTCCGCGCTGCCGGAGCCGAAGGCTACCTCGGCGACGAAAGCGCTCCCGAGCTCGAGCTCGGGAGCGGCGTGAGCGCCCGCCGTACCGAGGAAGGCGTCATGCTCACGATCAACGACGTCCGCTTCGTGCCCGACCAGGACGCCGTCTTGCCCGAGGAAACGTGGAGGCTCGACGCCCTGGCAGCGGTCCTCGGGAAGATTCCCGATCGCGGCTTCCTGGTCGCCGGCCACACCGCGAGCGTCGGCCTCCCGGAGCACGAGATGGACCTTTCGATCCGGCGCGCGAAGCGCATCGTGGACGAACTCGTCAAGCGCGGAATTCCCGCTTCGAGATTCGTCTACCGGGGTTACGGTTCCGCCAAACCCGTGGCTCCGAACGACACGGAAACGAACAAGGCCAGGAACCGCCGCGTGGAGATCACCATCCTCGAGGATTGAAGCCCGCCAGGGTGCACGATCAAGGGCGGTCGTGCCCGTTCATGGCGAAAACGCGCTTGCGTTGCCGGTTCCCGCGGTCTACACTTTTCGCATGTCGATCAAGGAATTCCTTTCATCTTTCATCCGCTCCCCGCTGGGAACCGGATCGGCGGTCGCCGCGGTCGCCGTCGCGGTCGGCGCCATGGCTTTCGGCTTGCCGGTCGCCGCGGCCGTAGCCGCCGCCGCAGGCGGCTGGGTCGTCTTCCTGGCCGCCGCTTTCGTCGCGGGAGCCGCGCCGCGCGCCGCCGTCCGCGAACGCGACCGGTCATTTTCGGCAAAGGCGGCCACCAGCATAACCGAGTCGGAGGCGCGGAAAAAGGCCCTGGCTGCCCTGCGCGTCGCGGACCCCGGCGTCGCCCAGGCGGTCCAGTACGTCGTCATGGAAGCGGGGGAGTACCTGGAATCGTGCAGGCGGAACGACTCCCATGATCCGGCCGGGGACCTGGCGCTCGCGGAAGCCGTCGAGATCGTCAACCTCTTCCTGCACGAACTCGACGACGATTCCAAGGAACGGCGTTTCGGCGCGACGGATTCCGATCCCTTCGCTGACGCGAAGGGACGCGCGGCGGCGGCGCTCAAGGACAAGGCGCTGGCGCTCAAGAAGGCGAGGACCGGCCTCGACGGCGGTCTTTCGGGCAACGATCGCATGTCCATAGACGAGGAGCTCAGATGAACGGCAAACGATTTTTCAAGGCCGCACTGCTGGTCCTGCTCACGACGGCATCCGTCGTCCAGACGGCCGCGCTCAGCGCGCGGCTCGTTTCCACCGAAATCGTCGTGACCCTGAGACCCGACGGCATGGCCGACATCTACTACACCCTCGACTGGAAGGCTTCCGGCGGCCAGATGCACGGCTTCTACTTCGAGGGCGAAGCCTTCGACCCGGTATGGGACATGGAGCGTTGCTACGCGGACCTGCCGAACGGCAAGCGCGTTCCGCTCTCCATCGAGGATCTCGGCGGAGGGAAGTTCGACGTGGTCCTGGCGAACGCACTCGGGTTCTCGGGCGAAGCCTTCTACACGCTCCACTACGCGGGGGATTTCGGCGGGGCGGGCCTCATCGGCTCCACCACCAGCCCGGAGAAGGGCGAGCTCCTATACTTCGACTGGGGCCCCGTCGAGTGGGACACCGAGATGGACTACCGGGCGGTTCGGCTCATACTTCCCGTCAAGGTGGTCGGGGAAAAGCTCACGCAGGAAGAGCGCGACGCGATCCCCATGCTCACGGAGCCGCACGTCAATACCGAGAACAAGATCGATTACTACGGTTCGAAGGGCGAGGATGGCTGGTATCTCACGATCCTCTTCTACCAGGAAAACGTCTCGGCCTACGCTTCCCAGCTCCTGGAACTCTACTTCCCGAAGGACTTCGTCCCGATGGGCGTGGCGCTCGCTCCGAAGGCGGCGCCTGCCGAAGCCGAGAGCGAAACGGAATCGTACGAACCTTCATACCATGCTCCGGACCCGACCTGGAAGGATTCCCCGTTCAAGGCCCTCGCCGTGTTCGGCTTCATCCTCGCGGGCACGGGCTTCTTCTTTTTCCGGCGCGTCCGCAGCTTCTCGGGCGACGTGACGCTCGTGAAGGGCATCGCGTGGGCGGGGGACTCCTGGACGCCTCCCAAGCTCCTCCAGGGCGGATACCGCGTTCCCGGGAAGATCGCCGAAGACCTGCATCCGGTGGAAGTCGCCCTGCTCATGGAACTGGCGCTCCCGCGCGTCGCCGCGATCATGGTCGAAGGTCTTTCGTCCCAGGGGCTCGTGGAAACCCTCGAACTCGATCCGCTCCACATCCGCATCCTGAGCGGGAAGAAGGCCGAAAACGAGTACGAGGAGCTCTTCCTCGCGGCGTTCGACGCCGACGGCTTCGTGCTGTCGGGGCTCATGGCCGATTTCTTCGAAACCGCCATCAAGAAGCTCCAGGAAAAAACCTGGGATTGCGACATCGAAGCCACCAAGGCTTTCTACCGCAAGAAGATTGCCGATGAAGCCGCGCTCGGTGACGAACCCGCGACGCCTTCGCGCGCCGCCCGTCCATACTGCCACTACTGGCATTCCTACTGGATCGTCGATACCCACCCCGGGAACTACGGGCGGATGTCGCTGCCCGGCGCGCTCAACGCCAATTACGAAAGCTTCATGCGGAGTTCCGGCTGCTTCGAAGGCTGCTTCGCGCCGGCGAACGTCGGGACCGTGAACGCGTGCTACAGCGCCTGCCACAACGCGTGCCACGATGCCTGCCATTCGGCCTGCCACGATGCCTGCCATTCGGCCTGCCATTCGGCCTGCCACTCGGCCTGCGTATCGGGAGGCGCCCACTGATGCGTTCAGACGGCAGTCCCGCCGCGCGCGCCGCGCCCCGGACGGGAAACCCCGACCTCTCGTGGATCTACGCGTTCTGGAAGACCGTCTCGCCCTGGATCTTCGTCAGGGACGAGGACGACGTGATCATCGTGCCGCCGAACCGCGTCTACAAGGCCAACCGCACCGCGATGGGCCTTCTGCGGCACCTTGACCGCGGCGGCCGACTCGAGGACATTCCCTCCTTCGCGGAACGGGCGCCCGAGATCGAAGCGTTCTTCGGCGACCTGGAGACGGCGGCCTCGGGCGGGGATCCGAAGCTCGAGAGCGTCGCCTACGATTTCAGCTTCACCAGGCTCCCCGTCCTCGGGGAGATAGCCGTCACGTATCGCTGCGGCAACCGCTGCCGTTTCTGCTACGCCGGCTGCGGACCGACCGGCAGTCACTCGCGGGTACCCCCGCAGGGTTCGCGCGCATCCGCGCCCGGGCGCTCGGCCACGGACGGTCCGGAACTGAGCGCCTCGAAGATCGAGCGGATCATCGACATCTTCCGGGACGAGGCCAAGATTCCCTTTTTTTCGTTCACTGGCGGGGAACCGCTTCTGAGGAAGGACATCGAGCGGCTCGTCCGCCACGCCGTCCGCAGGAGACTGCGCGTCAACCTCGTCACGAACGGCACGCTCGCGACCCCGCGACGCGCCAGGTCGCTCGCCGCGGCAGGGCTCGGATCGGTCCAGGTGAGCATCGAGAGCCCCGACCCGGCCGTTCACGATTCCCTCTGCGGAACTCCCGGCTCCTGGGAACGGACCGTGGCGGGGATCCATGCGTTCCTGGACGCGGGCGTGCCGGTCCAGACCAATTCCACCGTCACGCGCGAAAACCGGGAATCGCTTCTCCTTCTGCCGGCCTTTCTCGCCTCCCTGGGCGTCAGGCGCTTCGCCATGAATCTCTTCATCCCCACCGTGGCGGGACCCGACGCGGCGGCGCTCTTCGTGCCCTACTCTGAAATCGGTCCCTTCGTCGAACGGACGAGGAAGACAGCGTTGGGGCTGGGCATGACCTTCCTCTGGTACTCTCCGACGCCGATGTGCATTTTCAACCCGGTGGCGGCCGGGCTCGGCAACAAGAGCTGCGCGGCGTGCGACGGGCTCGTGAGCGTCGATCCGCTCGGCAACATCCTGCCCTGCTCCTCGTACGCCGAGCCGGTGGGCAACCTGTTCGAATCGAGCTTCCGCGAAATCTGGTTCTCGGTCCGCGCGAAGCATTTCAAGGACAAGCGCTACGCCGCGGAGCGCTGCCGCTCCTGCGACGCGTTCACAGCCTGCCAGGGAGCCTGTCCCCTGTACTGGGACTACGCCGGCTGCGGCGAACTCGACGCAGCCTGGCAGCGGGGCAAGGCAAGGGAAACCGCGACGACCGCGACCGGAGGGAACGAATGAACGATCTCGAACGCTTCCGCTATTTCAAGCTGCCGCTGCCCCTGCGGCTCATCCTCACGCTCGGGCTGTACGTCTGCGGCGTGCTTGTGCAGATCGGCTGGGAAGGCGGTTTCCTGCCGGGCTGCGTCCTCATCGTGCTCGGGTGGTTCCCGATCAAGCTCAAGCGGATCACGAACAAGCCCAAGGACCAGGGCAGGGAAGATTGGCGGGCGGTCGGGAGCGTCGAAGTCGACAAGCTTCTCGATACGATGAAGGAATCCAAGCTCCTGCGAAAGAAGCTCGGGCGGCGGACCGGCGTCAGGGTCCTGTTCGTCGTCGCCGTGTGCGCGGCCATGATCGCCTGCGTCATGGCGGAATCCGTGCGGGGCATGCTCGCGGCCTTCGACCTCTTCCTCATGGCGTTCCCGGCGGTATTCCTCGGCGGCGTGACCGTCTTCGTGCCCGGCGAGCTCGATATGAAGCTCCAGGCGTTCCTGCCCATCCTGGGCGCGGAGCCCAGGCCGGACGGCGTCATCGGCGTGCCCTACCTGCGATTCGACCAGGACGAGAACGGGCTCGACATACCCGAGGACGTACGCTGCATGCTCGAGCTGAGGCGCCCGCCCGCCGATTTCGTCGGCATCCAGTTCCAGGCCGCCATCAACAACGGCGAGAACGGCGCCGTGCCCTACATCTACGCGGTCGTGCTGACCCGGGGCAAGGAAGGACCCGCCTGGAACGCCATTTCACGCATGAAAGCGAGCGGTTTCGTGGTGGAGAAGGGCGGCGACGACAAGTACGGCAGCCTCGTGGTCCGGCAGAACACGGAGGGCGGCGGCTACCACACCACGGCGGACGACGTCGGCAAGCTCTACGATGTGATGCTGGCGGTGCTGGGGCGGATCAAGGCCGCCGCCCCGCAGGAAGCCACGGCGTAGGCGATGGCAGATAGTGTTTTTTCACCACGGTGGCACGGAGGCACGGAATGGAGAGGGAGGACCGAGGCAAAGGCAAGGAAGATATCCCCTCCCACTCCCTCCGTGATTCCCTGCCTTTCAGGTCTTCCTCCGTGTCTCCGTGCCGCCGCGGTTGGCCTTCGTGCGTAATCGATCTCAGAAATAGAACGACAGGATGAGGCCGAACGAACCGGTGGAGATGGTCGTCTCGACGGTGTCATCCGCCGGAGCCGCGTCGGGTTCCCAGTGGCCCGACATCCGGTTCCACCCGAGCCTGTATTCCGCCGATACGGAAAGTCCCTCTTTGAGGAAGCACTCCGCTCCCGCGAACGCCCTCGGGGCGAAAGTCATGCCGCTATAGTCACCGCCGGCGGCGATCTGCGAGAAGGTCATGCCGAAGCAGAGTTCGCCGCCCCAGTAGATGTCGACGGGGGCTCTCCGCGTCAGGTAGAACTGGAGCCCCGGGAGGATTCCGAAGCTCGTCGCCCCGCCGTTCTCCCAACCGAACATGCCGAGCGCCCTGATGAACATCGCGTCCGACAGGCCGTACTTGCCGCCGATCCAAGCCCTGTCGTATGTCAGCGGATTGATCGTCCCGATGGCGCCGCTCGCCGGGATCGCGAAGCCGTCCAGGCCTCCGGCGTCGAAATTACCCAGCGAGAATATCAAGGCCATCGATTTCTTGATGGTTTCCGCGGCCTGTACCGCCGGCTTTGGTTCGGTTTTCTTCACAGGTGGGGGCGCCGGTGCAGGTGTCGCCTGGGCGAACGCGGATGACGCGATGATGGCGGACGCGGCGAATGCCAGGATACCTCTCATTGTTTTCCTCCAGACCTGAATTGCCGTTGATGGATTCGCTTGTATCTGTCCGTAAAGCATAGCACGGTCCCCGCTGTTTGGAAAATCAGTCCGTTCGGCGATGCGCCTATCCCCGTTCGCCGAGCAGGGTTTTCAGTTCCGAGATATCCTTGACGAGTTTCGTGCGGTCGAGGTTCTGGAAGCGCTTGGGGACCATCTCCTTGGACGTGCATTCGAGCACGGCCACGAGGTTCTGGAGCTCGATCTCGTGCGGGTAGGCCGGCGGGATGAAATCCGAGAGGGTTTCCTCCAGGTCTTCCCCCGTGACGAAGGAGCGCCCATCCATGGCGGCGCGGAACTTGGCGCGGATGAGGGCGGATTCCAGGTCGGCCCCCGAGAATTCGTGCTTGAAGCGCCTGAGGAGTTCGGAGACCGGGAACTTCCGGATGGAGAGGTCGAGCTTTTTCACGAGGGTGTCGAAGAGCGCTTCCTTTTCGGCGTCCGATTCCGGGTAGAACAGCGCGAGGTGCTCCTCGGCGCGGCCCTGCCGTTTCAGGTCGATGGGGAGCAAATCCGGCCGGCAGGTGATGAGGAACCAGATGATCTTCCCGCGGTACTCGGTGTTCCCCATGAAGTTGGAGATCTGCGCGAAGATGCGGTTGGACGTGCCCGAGTCCCCGTCCTGGTTGCGGTCGCCGAGGAATGCGTCCGCTTCGTCGATCATCACCCCGACCGGGGACATGGCCTTGAGGATGTTGAGGATGCGCTCCAGGTTGGACTCGGTGACCCCCTGCCACTTGGACCTGAAGTTGCGGAACTTCACCATGGGGATGCCGATCTCGCCCGCGAAGGCGGTCACCATGAAGCTCTTGCCCGTGCCCACGGGGCCAGCGATGAGGTAGCCCATGGGAAGGACGTCGAGGCGGCCCTGCTTGAGCGCCCGCGCCGCGTGCTTGAAGCGCTTTTTCACGAAGTCGTGGCCTGACACGAAGGAAAGGTCGTGCTCGGTGTCCAGGAACTCGACGAGTCCCGAGGCCTCGCTCTCGATGATCTCCCGTTTCCTTTCCTTGAGATAGTCCATCGAGATAGGACGGTCTTCCTGCCAGCTCTCGGCCGCGAGCCGGTTCAGGTTCGTCAGGTTGAGGCCGCTGGATACTGCGCCGAGCTCGTCGGGACCGAGTCCCCGTTCGAGGAGGAGGGTGCCCCGTTTTTCCAGGAAGCGGAGGAAGCTCGTGCGTATCGCCTCGTCGGGTATGGGGATTTCCACCTTCACGGTGCTCGGGCTCGCGATGATGCGCGGGTTGAGGTCGGACAGGTTCTCCGCGAGGAGGATGATCGAAACGTCGCCGCGCGTGAACACGGGGTCGTGCGACCAGCGGTTGAGCGTCACGAAACAGTAGCGGTCCTCCTCGGTGAGCCGGGAGATGTCGCTGGCGGGCAGCACGGTTTCGGCGTAGTCCGCGATGAGGACGATGCGCTTCTTCTGCGGGATGTTGCGCAGGAAATATTTTTCGAGGTACTTGAAAGCCAGGAGCGGGTCGTGCGAAAGCAGGTCCTCCTCGCCTGAGTCCGGGTAGAGCTCCGTCATGGTCTTCACGTACGCGGCCTGCATGTCGGGCGAACAGAACGAAACGCCGCTCGAACGGTCGTAAAAGGCGATGATGTCGCGGTTCCCGAAGAGGACTTCAGAGACGTATTCCTGGATCTTTACGAAGATGAACTCATCCTCGTTCATCTTGTGCGGGAGAAAGTCGCGGATGTTGCCGTGGATGATGTAGAGGTTCGCGGTTTTGGAACAGTATTTGTACGAAAGCTCCTGCGCCCAGGCAGGCAGGATCTTGATGAACGGCAGGTTCTTGACGATGAGCTGTTCCTTCATGGTGTCTCCCGCCGGTGATTATGGCGCATCGACGAGGAGCGGGGCAAGTGCGGGGATGGCTCGCCGCTCCGGGTTGTTGTGGCTTGGACCGTTTTTGGCTAGTATTGCCCGTCCTCGTTCGGTGAGTGTCTGTCTCGTCGGGGAGGGAACAGGATGCAGGCGATCGAAAGGAGCATCGGTGTATGGGCGGCAAAAAAAAACGTGACAGGGGATCCCATCGCGGGACAATCCGGGCGAAAGGGAACAAGCATGGAAAACCGGAATTCCGTCCCATGAATTCAACCATGCGCGCCTTCGCCGTCCGGCACCGGAAATTCCTGTCCGTCCTTGCGGCCGGTCTTGTCGTCGCGGCGGCCGTCGTCGCCATCGCGGCTTCGGTGATCGTCGCCACCGCGCCGTTCACGGTCCTGCTCGCGGGGCTCGACGAACGCGAAATGACCGCCTTCCGTGAAACAATCGGGCAGGTCGTCGAAGGCCGGAACGTCGCTTACCGGGAATCCGCGGTCCCGGACGGGGCGGCTCCGGGAAAACCCGGCATCGACCTTGTCGTCTTCCGGCCCGGACCCGGCATCGCCGGCGCGGCACGGTTTTTTGCGGGAGTCGATGCCCTCATCAAGGGCCGCGTTTCCCCGGTCATCAGCGCTTTCGTGCTCGACGGAAGCCGGGCGTACGCGGTCCCCCTCCTCCTCGACCATTTCGACCTTTCGCTCGATTCCCGCTTCGGCCCCGTGGGCGCCGCGCGGACCATCGGCATGGACGAATTTGAAAAGACCGCCCACCGTCTCGCCGCTTCCGCGGAACCGGTCATCGCGGCGGCGGGGAAGGACGACGAGACGCTCCTCGCTCTCGTTTCGTATGCCGTGATCGCCGACTCGGGTATCAAGGGCTACCGCGAACTCGCGCTCGCCCTGCTGGACGGGAAGACGCCCGAAGCGATCCTGGACTTCCAGCTTGCCGGGTCGGCTTCGAATCTGCGAAGCGCCCTCGCCCGGCTGGACGCCTGGCGCCGTACGGGAATCCTCCATCCGAACTGGCTCGACATGTCCAGGGACGACGTGCGGAGCTTCGCTGCGGCCGGACGAACGCCCGCGTTCGCAAGTTTCCTGGGCGACCGCAGGTCCATGGACCGCGGTGCCCTCGGCCGCTATGCCGCGATCAGGTTCCCTACGACCACGGCGGGCGCGCTCGTGCCCGTGGTCGTGACGACCGCGGCCGCCGTTCCCGAGGCGTCGCGAAGGAAAGCGTCCGGCTTGAGGCTCCTCGCGAAGCTCGCCGAACCCGCGGCGCAGATCGCCTCGGCCAGGATTTCCGGACGGGCTCCGGCGACGTTCGCTGCCCAGGCCCCGGACATCCAGGCCCGCGACGCGCGCGACGTCGCCGTCGCGTCGACGGCCCTGGCGCAGGGGTTTGCCGCCGACGCCTGCCGCAACCGCGAGGAGATGACTTCGCTTGCGGCAGCGCTGCGCGGGCTGCTCGGTTCGTGGCGCCCGAAATGAGCCGTTCCGCCCGGGGGGTTCGCGGCGGGATGGGCATCGTGGTCAGGAAACCCGCGATGCAGGAAGTCAGCAGGAAAGCCGTTCCGGCTACTTCACATAGTACCCGATGCGGTAGAAATCGCTCGATGCGTACCCGATCGCAGCTTGCCAGAACCTGGCGCCTCCTGTATCGTTCTCGATGCTCGTCCGGACGCCGTCGACTTCGAAATCGAGCGCGGCATTCATGTATTCCCAGCCGTTCACGGTATCGGGTTCGCCGTCGGCTTCCGAATCCAGCGTCGAATCGTAGTAAGCCATCTTCACCGCGTCGAAGGTGTTCGTGTATGAGGAGTCGAGGTACGAGATGTACGGAACGTTGCCTGCGAGCGTGATATCCGCCCAGACGCCGACCGCACCGATGGAATCGACAATGACGCTGTCCCCGAATTCATACTTCATGGAACCGTCAATCGGATGGTTGGTCGATTTCATGTAGATGAGGTCACCCGTGCTGTTGCGGTAGAAAGCCAGGTGGACATAGCCCGAGCCGTCGATGCGCATCGAGATGTACTTGCCCGAGAATTTCCGGTTGACATCGGTCGATCCCATCACGGTCTGGACTTTCCATTGCGCGCCCGTGACGGGGGCCGTCGCGTTGGCGTAGGCCAGCTTCACGGTCTGGTTGGTCACGTCGTAGTAGGCTATGACCGGGAAGTGGTTGGTAGGCGTCACATCGATGGCGCTGTACTCGCCGGCCGCGGCGCTCCTGGTGGTCAACGTGGCGACGGTCGTCGTCGCTGCCGTGAGCACGGTGTTGGCGGCCAGGATGCTCTGGATCGTTCCATCGGACGGAGCGGTAACCGCCGTCGCGTCGGAGAGGGTCATGAGCGTCTCCCCTGCGGTGACGGTGGCACCCACGATCTTGGAGACGGTGGCAATCCTGCGTGAGCTGACCGTGGCTGCCTGGGTCGAATTGTGGACAGCCGTGGTTCCGACGGCGGCGGCCGTGGCGACAAAGCCATCGTAAGGGGCAAGGACGGTCTCCAAGTTGGCCATGGTCAGGATGATGTCGTTCGTGGCTACCGCGGAACCGACGGGTTTCTGGATGGATGCGACGATCGTGTCCGGTTGTACCTGCGCCATGAGGGTGACACCCGAGGTCATGTTGGTTGCCGCGGGAGCGATCCACATCAGGACGGCGTTGTTGTACGTCAGCCAGGTGGTGTTTGCCTGCCTCATGATCCTGTTGAGGTTTCCTGTGGCCGTGAGCAGGTGAGTGCCGACCGCAGCCAGGCCCGTGCTGTCGGTGTTGCTGGTTATCGTGGCGAGTACGTTTGTCGCCGTCAGGGTGCTGGCGTACGTGACCGGGGTGATCGTCGCGGTCGCCGTGACATTGGCGGTACCCGTGAGCTGGGCATCGTCCGCGTCAGAGCCGCCGTCGATGTTCACCCAGTTCGCGTGCTCGTTGACGCTCGTGTCGCCGTTCTGCACCCACGCGTACTTGAGCGCCTTGGTGTCGGTGTCGTAGTAGCTCGTGTGGATGTCGGTGCCGTAGTTGACTACGCGCTCGTTGACGAACTGCATGAGCATCTGGTCATGCCAGAGTTCCTCCATTGCATATGCTCGCCCTGTTCCTCCATCGTTCACGCCGAGCGGGGCGTTGGCGTCCCATATCATGACGCCTCCCGCTCCAGCCTCGTCCCATGTGTTGTTGCCGTAGGTGTTGGCGTTGAACGCGACTGTCGGTCGTCCGCCGTACGAGATGTCCGTATGCTCGAGCGGGTCATATGAGGAATACACTTCGACCGCCGATGCGGTGACGCCCGTGTTGTTCGTGCTGTAGTACGTGGCGGCGTCGGAATAGTTGGACCACGACGCGTAGAGGTTGCCGCCATTGTAGCTCATCGCCGGATACTTGGGCGCACTACTACCGACAAAGTAACCCATATCGGCTCCCGTTGCAGTGCTATTGGACTGCCAGATATGGACCATGCGGGTATCCGTCCAGAGTTCCGATCCCGGCGTGACCGCGAAATACTCCTTGTTGCCGGCGAGAGTGTCGTCGTCCAGGTTGTTGATCGAGTTGATGCCGTTGACGGTCAGGAGGACTTCGCCGCTTCGCGCGCCTGCCGGTACCACGACGACGAAGGAACTCGTGGTGGCGTCGGCGGGCAGCGTCGTGGGAACAGTCCCGAAACTGATGGTATCCGCCACCGAATCGAAGAGGTTGAAACCGGTGATCGTGGCGTTCTCGCCCCTGCGGAGCGAATAGCGACCCTGCCTTGACCTGATGGTGTTGTATGTCGCGTCACGGGTGATTCCCGTGATGTAGGGCACGACGTCAAACTGGTACGACGGCATGTTGTCGGGGAAGGCGATCGAGTACGAGGTCTTGAGGGGATCGACCGCCGCGTCGAGCTCGATGCTGCCCGCCACGGGATCGAAGCCACGGATGAGCGTGGTAGTCGGGCTTCCGCCGCCTGAAAGGGTGAGCGTGATGTTGAGTCCCGGCACGATCGCCGTGCTGTTCTTGAGCGCGTCATGCTGGAGCACGTAGGAGGTGGAACGCGTGGCTCCGGTGCCGGTCACCGGGGTTCCGAGCGCCTGGGTCGTCAGGGAGGAATTGATCGTTCCGTCGTCCTTGTCCTCGACGACGATCCGCGCGACGCGGTCCTGCGCCGTGATCGAGCCGAGACGGGCGCTGTTCCAGTCCAGCTGCCAGGCGATGCGGTGGTTGCCCTGGGTGAACACGGAGGACGGCACCGAGAAGTGCCACCCGTCGGTCGCGAAGTCGCCGGTTTCCGCGTAGCCGCCCGAGGCGAAGGTGCCGACGAGCGCGTATGTGAGTCCGCCGAAGTCCTTGGTGGTGAGCGCCGGCGTGGCAGCGAAGCCGAAGTTGTCTGCGTTGTCCGCGCCGTTGCCGATGTAGAGCCATACCTTGCTGATGATCCAGTTGTCGTAGGCAGTGCCGCGGATGCTGACCTTTCCCGAAACGTCCGGATCTCCGGCGCCGTACGCGGCGACGCCCGTGAGCTCGATGTGACCGTTTGTGCGGGAATTGTCATAAAGGGAATTGACCAGCTCGCTCGTCCAATAGAAGGGATCGATGTCCGCGCTCGGATCGACCGTGTCGGTCGTGCTCGTCGTGAATACCGCCGTCTTGGTCTGATTCAGGCTGTCCACCTTGGGCGTCGTGCCCTCGGTGGAGTCCCATACATCGACCGTAAAGGTCTTGGTGCCGTCCCCGATGTCGGTCAGGTCGGCTTGCGAGAGGGTGATGGAGGTGATGGGGCTTGCTTCGTCGGACCGGATGCTGAACCATGCGGAGGTGAAAGTCCCGCCGGAGGTCTTGGGCGCGGAAACGCGGGCGAAGAGCTCGCCGTTGCCGCCGGTGACCTCGAGGAGGATTTCGGTAGGTGCTTCCTTGGCGGTGAAGGTGGTCGTGATGCCGGTCGCCACGCCCGGGTAGACGTAGCGCACGTATTCGCCGGTTTCCACGGTCCCGTTCAGGTCGAGGTCGGTGCCGAGGTTCACGGCCCCCACCTTCGGACCGTTGTTCTGCACCTTGGTGGTGGCCATGCAGTGTTTCGTGTTGTTGGCCATGTCGAAGACCACGTAGTGGACCTCGATCGGGCCGTCGGCCACGTTGGAGGAATCGATGTCTGCGTACCACTCGTATGTGTCGCCCGAGAACTTCTTGAGCTTTTCGAGGTAGTTGTCCGTGTCGTCGTTGTCGATTCCCCCGCCTGCGTTGCGCGATTCGACCACGTTCTTGTGGTCGATCATGATGAGGAAATCGGGGTCCGAAGGGTAGTCGACGACGCTGCCGTCCGACGTGGTCAACGTGTCCGCGGGCGTAAGGTCGCTCGTGTTCCCCGGGGCGCCCTTGAGCTCCCTGGGGTTGAAGAAGCGCGCGGTGCCGCTGCGTCGCACGAGATAGACCGCGACCTGCTTCACGTCGCTGCCGTCGTCCAACGCGGTGCCGCGAATCTGGAACCAGCCGTTGTTCTGCACGATAAGGTCGTTCGGCGTGACGTCACTGTCGTCCGGGTCGCCGTCCCACGTGGCGGTCGGCGCCTTGTTGTCCACTTCGATGCGCATTACCTGGATGGATTCGCGCGGGGTGGGCGTGGTGTTGTCCGTCGCGGTGAGCGTCCAGATGAGGGAATCGGAAGTGCCCGGATCGGTGTCGATCGGGACATCCAGGAAGTACACCTTGACGCCCGCCTGCTGGAACCAGGCGGGTTGCGTGGAAAGGTTGCCGCTCAGGTCGCCGGTGAAGGCAATGCCGTTGATCTGGGTTTCATCCTCGACGGAACCCCGCAGGTACCAGTCTCCGGTGATGAAGGCGCCAAGGGTGTAGGGAAGCTCGTCCCCGTCCACGGACACGAATGTGAGGCTCGAACCGTCGTCCGTGATGTCGACGACCGGGCCCAGGTGGGTCAGCGAAACCTGGAAATCATTGGCGTTCGGGTTCACTACGTGATAGGCGGTGCCCGCGACGAGGCCGGCAGGCAGGGTACCGGAGAAGTAGACCTGGTTGTCCGTACCGAGGCCATGCGCCGTCCTCGCGAACGAGTTCGCGACGTTACCCGCCGTCACCGTCGCCGGTGCGGCGCCCGGATCGCGGTCGAGCAGGAGCGGCATCGTCGTGCCGATCTTCGGCACGTCATTGTCGAAGATGATGGAGGTTTCGACCCAGGGGCCGTAGATGTCGCCTGCGAGCATGTTCTTGGTGTCCTGGGCGCGGATGCGGATGTTGATGCTCCGGTTCTCGCCCGGGGGCGGGTTGAACTCCCCGTCGGCGTTGATGTTCTGGTACCAGTTGTTGGTGCCCGTGACTTCCCGTCCGAGGCCTAGTGCGTACCAGTCCACGAGGTTGGACGCGATGTCCGCCGCGGTATATGTGCCGCTGTTGTCGACGTCGACCTGCATGAAGACTTTCCATACCGCGTTGTTGTCGACCGTGAATCCGGATACCCGGACCGTGCCGCCGAGCGGCTTGAGCGGGTCGTCGGGGTAACTGAGCGTGACGATGGGCTTGTCGCCGCCAGGGTTGAGCTTGAGCAGGTAGGCGCTCGTGCCGGCGACCGCGTTCATGGCCGAGATGGTCTCGTTGCCGGCTTCGTCCGCCACGCGGACCTGGATCGGGAAGTCCCAGATGCCGTCGTTGTTGGCGTCGCTCGAGTAGACGCTCGCGAGGACCGCGGTGCCCGACGTCGTGAAGTCGACGGCCACGATGTCGGCCGGTGCCGCGGTCACCTGGAAGGAATTCGCGTCCACGTACTTGACGTAGTAGACGGTCGCGGAGGATATCCCGGTGGGGAGGAGGACTTCGGCGCCGAAGCGGAGCGTCTGGTCTTCCGTGAAGCCGTGCGCCGTCCTCGTGAAGATGTCGGTGGCCGGGATGGCCGTCACCGCGACGCCGGCGTAGAGATCGATCTTGCCGGTCCCGGAGGTCAGGAACGGGATTTCCCAGCTGATCAGGCTGCCCGTCGCTGCCGTCCACGAAGCCGCCCCGTTCCACCCGATCTTGTACGAGACGCTCGCGAGACCCGCGAGGTTGTCGCCGGCGAATCCCTTGACCGTGACGTCGCCATTGACGGTGGCATTGTTGGCCGGATCGAAGAAGGTGAGGGTCGGCACGGTGTTGTCCACCACGACGCTCTTGGTCTTGATGCCCTTGAGAAGCGAATTGTCCTCCACCGTGATGGTGAGGCTCAGGTTGTTGTCGACCAGGCCGGTTACGTCGAGAGCCGTCGTCGAAGTGTAAGTATAGAATCCGCTTCCGTCAGGTCCGGTCGGACTCCCGAGTGTCGCTGAAACGGTCTTGTCGACGAGGGGGGAGGCCTTGTCCTTGCCCTTGATGTCCGCGGTTACCGAGAATATGCCGTTGGCGTCCTTGGTCTTGGCGCGGATGTTGAACGATCCTGTGCTTGCGCCGCCGAACTTGTAGCTGCTCGACAGGTTGGTCCAGCCCGAACCGGCATTCACCTCGACGAGGTCGTCGATTTCGGGCGAGAAGGTGTCGATCTTGAACGTCACCGGCGTCGTCGTGACGGTCACGCTCGGGGTGAGCGTCTTGATGACGCGCACCGTACTGGTAAACACGCCCGAGTTCGCGTCGGTCACCTTCAGGTAGAGGGTCTTGGTACCATCGTCTCCGGGGGCGTCGTAACTCCATCCGCCGCCGTTGATGACGAGCTCTTCCCACGACAGGTTGTCGAGGCTTGCCTCTATCTTCGAGACTCCGTCATCGTCGGAGACGGTGCCGTAGATCGTGTTGGTCAGTTTGAGCGTGGTCGGGTACGAGCCGCTCGCTGGGTCGGTGACGAGGTTGGAGATGCGGACGAGCGGGCGATCGCTTTCCTGGTCGAGGCGGAGGAAGAGGGATCCTGCCGTCGACTTGCCGGCCGCGTCCGTGGCGGTAACCGATATCTCGATACGCACCGCCTGATCGACGACGCCATATTCGTCGGGGACAAGCTCTCCGTACGTGGTGCACTCATACGTCGAGCTGATGAAATTGAGGATTTCCCAGTAGCTGGTTCCCGTCACGGTCAGCGGGGTTCCGCTCTTCACGATCTGGGCTGTGACGGTCGCGATCGGGCTGGTCGGGTCGGAAGCGCGGCCGGCAATGGTGAAGGTGCCGTTGACGAAAGCATTGGCGGCAGGAGTGACCCACTGGATGGCATTCGGGTCATCGTCGTCGATGACGACCTGGACGCCTACCGTGGACGACTTGCCGGTCGTGTCCGTCGCGATGATGTCGATGGATTGCGAACCGTTGGGGATGGGCGATCCGACGGTGCCGACCTGGCCTTCGTACTTTCCGCTTCCCGCGTTGAACGTCATCGGGTAGTCGGTGACGCCATGCCGGACCAGGACGCTTGCGACGCCGTTCGCGTCGGTGACGGTGGCCTTGGCGGTGAAGACGCCCGAGGCGTAGCCGTTGTTGACCGGTTCCACGTTGCTGATGGAGGGGGCGGAGCTGTCGAGCGTGAAGCTGACGGACGCGGATTCGTTCCATCCCTTTTCAGCCGGGTTCCCATAATCGCTGACGACGGAGTTGACGTCATAGGCGCGCATCCTGAAGGTATAGGCGCCATCGCTCGTGAGGACCGTTCCGAGCAGGGAATGGCTGAAGGTGGCGTTGACGCCGGTACCGTGGGTGTCGACGTTCGTCCAGTTGATGACCTGGGTGCCGGTGGCCCAGTCGCTCCCGGTCACGACGCGGATCTGCACCGCGTCGGCGTTGGCGTGGACACCGTCGTCCTCGGTAATGAGTCCGTTGACGCGCACGGGCAGGCCGAGCTTGTCGCCGTTCGTCGGGGCGGTGATGGAGATGACGGGTTTGTCCGCGTCCTGGTCGGTCGTGTAATTGAAGACGCTGGTCGTTATGTGTCCGGCCCCGTCCCTGGCCTTGATCGTGAGGGTACCCGTCCAGACGGTCGTATCGACGCCCGAAACGGTATAGGCGAATTTCGAGCCGGTGATCGTACCCGTGGTGGACCAGAAATCGACTCCGGGATAGCCCGCCGGGTCGGTATCGTCGGGAGTGCCGCCGAAATAGAGCTTCACCCACGAAAGGTATTTTTCATCGCTAGCGATGCCCTGGACCGAGACGGTGCCGTTGAGGGTCGTGGCGACGGAGGGCGTGAGGATGGTGATGGTCGGATCCGCGGTGTCGTAGATGACCTGGATGGTCGATTCGCCCTGTTTCGCCGGCACGGATGTGTCTTCGGCGACGATGCGGATGGTATTCACGCCACCTGAACCCGTGAGCCAGGCGGCCTGGATGGCCTTGGTAAAGGCGAAGTTCGGCGCCGTTCCCGTCAGGGTCGTGGTCGTGCCATGGGGTACGCCGTTGACATGGAACGTCGCGCTGGCGATGCCGTTGTTGTCGATGAGGGCGCCCGAGCTTCCGGCAAGGGTGAAGTCGCCCGAGACATAGCCGTTGTTTCCGGGGGCCAGCTTGGAGATGTCCACGGACGGGATGTTCGTATCCACGACGAAAGGTATCCCGGCAAGGGCGGTCCACCAGTTCACGCCGGGGGCCGTCACGGGATAGCTGCCCGACGTGGAGTTGTCGTCGCGCACGCGGACATGGAGCGTATGCGCGCCTTCGGAGAGCGCGGGGAGGCTGTGATCCCAGGAGAGCTGGGTGGCCGGTCCGGACTTGCTCGTCACGTCGATCCAGCCGAGCGCGTCCACCTGTACCTGTATGGCGTCATTGTCGGTCGTTCCGTCGTCGTTGACGTCGGCCAGGCCGTCGTCGTCGGACGCGGTGCCCACGAGCCTGTAGAGTGCCCCGACCGTCTGGCTCGAGGCGAGGTCGGCCACCGATACGGATGGTTTGTCCGAAGCCTGGTCCGCGTTCACCGTGATGGACGCGGTTCGCTCGTTTCCCGCCTTGTCCGTGGCCAGGATGTAGATGGTCTGGATGCCGGACAGCCCCGTCGTGTCGACGGTCGTGTCCCACGAATAAGTCATGCCGACCAAGGCGGTGTCGCCCGTGGTGGGAGGAACGTTGAGCTTCACCCAGACCTTGTCGAGCATGCTCGTATCGCCCGAATTGTCCGTCGTGCTGCCTTTCACCTGCACGAGCCCGTTCACCGTCAGGCCCGCCGATGCGGGAGCAATGAAGGAAAGGACCGGGGTGTGTGTATCAACGATGACGAAGGTCTCGGCCTCGGCCGGGGTGGATTCGTCCCCGCTCGCGTTCTTGGCCCAGGCCCTGACTTTTATCGTTTTGGCCCCGCCTTCCGAAATCGCGTATGCCGGGAGCGTGGCCGACGCCGTCCATTCGCTGTCGACGGCGATGGTGACCCAGGTTTCCGCGTCGGGTGACTTGGGCGTGATCATGTACTCGATGCGGGAGAGCGAGTGGCCGGCGAGAGCGGGAGCGGTTGCGGTGCCCGAAAGATTGACGGTGGCGCCGTCCTTGTAGTAGAGGGTGGCGGGCTGGGCGACCGTCACCTTGGGCGCGTTGGCGTCCAGGAAGAGGCGGAAATTCCGCGTCACCACCTGTCCCGCGAGCGACGAAGCCTGGTTGTCGTACGCCTGGACTTCGATCCTGTACCAACCCAGATGGTTGGCCGCCGCCGCATACAGGGCCAGGTTGTTGACGTCGTAGTAGTTGGCATGCTCGGCCAGCGCGACGCTCCACGAGGCGGTCGTCGCGATCGTCTTCCAGCCGGATCCGACGGGAGAAATCGTGGGATCATCGAGGTTGATCGGGCCGATGTCGGCTCCGCCCGCCACGGCGCCTTCCGTCGCCACGAGCCTGACCCGGACTTCCTTGACGCCGGGGCGCTCGTCCGATGACGAACCGCCTATCGTGACCGCGCCCGAAACCGTGGCGGCGGCCGCCGGGGAATAGATGACTGCCGCCGGTTCGTCGAGCGAGGGTTTTACGTAGATGTTGGCGGTGTTCGTGGTGGTATTCCTGGCGATGTCGGTCGTCCGCAATCGAACCTGTACCTGGTAGGATCCGTCGCCCTGCAGCGTGCCGTCGGTTCCGTTGGCGTAGATGTTCGCGTCGGCGATCGCCTGGGTCCACGAGAAGATGTTGCCCGCGATGTCGCCGAAACCGCCCGAGCCGATGGCTATTTCGAGCTTCGTGACCGAGTTGTTGTCCCCGGACGAGCCCTGGAGCGAGATGTCGCGATATACGATCGTGCCCGGGGAAGGGGAGAGCAGGGTGGCGCTGGGGTGGGTGTTGTCCAGTATGAGGAGAACGTCCGATTGGCCGATCTTGTCGTCCACGCTCTCTTCGGCGTCGAGGCTGTAATCCTTGGCGCGCACGCTGATGCTGGCCGCGCCTTCGGCGACGGTGGCGAGCGGGAGAGGATGGCTCCAGGCGACGGTTTCGGCGGGAACGATGGCGACGGTTTCCCACGCTTTCCCGTCCACCTTGATTTCAAGTTCATCGATGCGTCCGGCGTTGCTCGTCGCGGAGCCGCTCACCGTGATCGTCTCGGAGTCATTGTAGTAGAGATATGCCAGAGGATCGACGGAGACGGTGGGAACCCCGGTGTCGACCGTGAAATAAACGACCGCTGATTCTCCGACCGCCCCGCCGTTGTCGGCGGCCCGCACCTTCATCATGTAGCGCTTGTCGGGCGCGGCAGAGGCGCTGGAGGGAAGGTTGAAGCGCCACTTGAACGTGGATCCGGAACCGCTCGCCACGGCTCCTGTCCACGATCCGTCGAAAGCCTGGTCGCTTCGCCTGACCTGATACTCGACGACGAGCGTGGACAGGTTGATGTCGTCATCGTAGGCAAGACCGTTGGCGACCGACGAGGGTCCGATGACGCCATTGTTGTCGGGACTGGCGATGTCGAAGGTCGGCTTGTCGCTGTCGGGATCCATGTAGAGCCGGCGGTCGGCCGGCGCGGCCGTCCTGAGGCCCATGGCATTCTGGATGCGCAAGGTGGCCATCTCGGCGGGCTGGACGTCGGGAACCGCGGCATCCGCGGTTCCCCGGTCGATCCTGATGACCTTGTCGATGGTAAGGAGCACGCCCGAGTTGGCGGTGAAGAGGTCGTTGTAGGCGAAGGCATGATCGTTCACGTTGCCTGCGGCGTCCCGGGCTTCGACCACGACGATGTATCCGCCTGCGGGGAGCGCGCTTCCGTCGAAGCTGAAGGACCATCCGGGGACGCTGTCCGAGCTTCCCTGGGCGACCGGGGTATCCGAGCCGTCGATGGGGGCGTCGGCGGCGGAGTAGACGGATACGGTGACCGTCGCGATGGGGGAAATGTCGTCGTACGACTGGCCGGAAATGAGGACGCTGCCGTTGTAGGAAGCGCCTATGCCGAGGACGGAGGGGTTCTCGATGACGACGGCGGGGGGCTTGTTGTCGAAATAGAGAAGGAGCCTGTCCTGGGTTTCGTTGCCGCGTGCATCCTGGAGGGTCGCGATGACGAGCTTCTGGCCATCCGCGAAAGCGGTCGTGTCGATGGGGGCGCTCGCCCAGGTGCCGGCCTTGTCCACGGTCGTCGTGACCTCGTCGAGAACTGCCCCGCTCGCCGGATCGGTGATCTGGAGGCTCACCGCGGCGACGCCGATGTCGTCCGACCAGGTGCCGTCGATGACGAGGCTGCCGCTGACATATGAACCGTTCGCGGGGGTCATACCCTTGGCGCGCGGCGTTTGGGTGTCGACCTTTTCGCCGAGCCCGAAGAGCGGGCTCTTGCAGCTTGTCCCGGCCAATGCCGCGACGATTGCCATCGCGATGATCGGGAAAATGACGGATTTGTTCGACTGTGCCATCACGGGCCCCCTTGTATCAATTCCACAACACTACTGTAGCAGGAATCATGCCAATTTTTTCTATCACTGGACCGGCCCTGGAACGGGGGAAGAATATATCGATGACCCGAGAATTTTGGAGAAAACATATTCTCTAATATATCGGTACTACATTCATTTTCCCAGTATCCGATTGCTGCCTATCCATTTTGTTTTTCAAGAAAGTCTTTTTTCAATAAGGAATTAGCTACTATTCCCAGTCCGAATAGGATTCGAATCGCAGGGTTCGCCCGTCCCCCGGGATGCGTGTTGTATATGGTGCTGAAAGTCAAATTCACGGATGTGGACTCAAAGATGTGGATGAACTATTCGTTCGGTATTCTGACGAGAGGGGCTACAAGAGGACTATTCGACATTTTTTTCGGAAATTGAGTGAATATCCGACAAAAAAGTATGAATCCAGTGCATGAGAGCTGGCAATCAAATCTGTGCGACTGCCCTGGCCAGTATGTCCTTGCACACCCTGGCGTCATCCAGAGCCCGGTGCGCCGAGCTGGGCGGGATCGCGAGGAAACGTGCCAAATTCTGGAGCGCATACGAGGGAAGACCGGGGAAGGCTTCCCTGGCGATCAAGCGGGTGTCGGCGATTTTATTGGTGAAGCGGCGCTTGCCGATGCGTTTCAGGGCTTCTTTCAGGAAGCCGATGTCGAACGGGGCATTGTGCGCGACGACCAGGGCCTTTCCTATGAACTCCAGCAGCTCAGGCAAGGCCTTGTCGCAGGGTTGCTTGCCCCGGACCATGGCGTTCGTGATGCCGTTGACGCGGGACGCGCCCGGGGAAATCGGCATCCCCGGATCGACAAGAAGGCTGAGTGATGAAATTTCCCCCACACCGTTGAATCGCAACGCGCCGATTTCGACAATTCGGTCGAATCGGCAATTCAAGCCAGTGGTTTCGAAGTCGAGGGCGACAAATTCCGTATCCGGCCACAGTGTCCGGACCGAGGCAAGATTCAATTTTGGCATGACGCACTCGACCTTTCAGCCGATAACTTTCCGGATATCGACCTCGATGGCGGACAGTTTCGCCTCACTTCCCGTGCGGGCGGCCGCGAGGCCTTTGGCCGAATCGGTACGGGCCAGGATGTAGAATTTGATCTTGGGCTCGGTGCCGCTCGGCCTCACGGTCACGAGGGTTCCGTCTTCGAGCCACCACTGGAGCACGTCGCTGGCGGGAAGGTCGATCCTCGTCTTGATTTCCGGGGAAGAGGGTGACCATTCCTCGCGGATCTTGACGTCGCGTATCCGTGTCACCTTCACGCCGCCGAAGGCCGTGGGCTGGTTTGTCCGGTATTCCGCCATGATCCCCCGCATGATATCCATGCCGGACGAGCCTTCGAAGTACTTGTTGATGCCCTTTTCCTGGTAGAAGCCGAACTCGAGGAAGAGATTGTCGAGGCGTTCGAGGAGGCTCTTGCCCTTGGAACGCCAGTAGAGGGTCATCTCCGCGGTCATGGCGGCTGCGGAGATCCCGTCCTTGTCCCGCACTTCGTTCTCGACCACGAAGCCGTAGCTTTCCTCGGTTCCGTAGACGAAATTGTAACCCTTGCCGTCGACCTCGAAGCGGCGCATGAGATCGGCGATCCACTTGAAGCCCGTCAGGCAATCGAAGCATGTCGCTCCGTACTTCTCTGCGATGCGGGCCTGGAGTTCGGTGGTGACGATGCTCTTGATGGTCGCGGGTTTCGCGGGCATGCGGCCGCTCTCCTTGAGCGAAAGGAGCATGTAGTCGGCGAGCAGAGCTCCGAGCTGGTTGCCGCTCACGAGGGCGAAGTCGCCCTTGCCGTCGGGCACCGCGATGCCGAGGCGGTCGGCGTCCGGGTCCGTCGCCATGACGACGTCGGCCTTCAGTTGCCTGCCCAGGTCGACCGCCATCTTGAGCGCGGGCGCTTCCTCCGGGTTCGGGAAGGCCACGGTGGGGAATTCACCGTCTCCTTCGCGCTGTTCGGGAACGGTGACGATCTCGAGCCCGAGCTCGCGCATGATGCGTTCCATGTGCATGGCGCCCGTGCCGTGGAGCGGCGTGTAGACGATCTTGGCCGTCGCCCCCATCGACCGGATCAGGTCGGGGCGGAACAGCTTGCTTTTCACCATGGCGACATACCTGTCGTCGATCTGGCGGTCGATGAGGACGACGAGATCCTTGGCCTTCGCCTCGTCGAGGGGCATGAGCGAGGTGCTGCGGGTCGCTTCCACCTCGGCGATGATGCCCGAATCATGCGGCGCGATGATCTGGGCGCCGTCGTTCCAGAACACCTTGTAGCCGTTGTATTTAGCCGGATTGTGGCTCGCGGTGACGACGATGCCCGTGTCGGCCTTGAGTTCGCGTATGGCGAACGAAAGTTCCGGGGTGGGCCTGAGCGACGAGAACAGAAAGGCCTTGATTCCGTTGGCCGCGAAGACGCACGCCGCCGCCTCCGCGAATTCCCGGGAATAGCGGCGCGAATCGTAGGCGATGCATGCCGAGAGCGATTTGCCGGTCAAGGTCTTCTTTATATAGCTTGAAAGTCCCTGGGTGGCCCGGCGCACGACGAAGCTGTTCATGCGGTTGAATCCGCCGCCAATGACGCCCCGCAGACCCGCGGTGCCGAATTCCAGGTCGCGGTAGAACCGGTCCTCGAGTTCCTTCCAGTCCGCCGCGCCGAGCAGCAGCTCGACTTCGCCCTTGAATCGCGCATCGGTTTCGCGCGCGACGTAATCCCGGGCTCGGGTTTCCAGACTTTCATGATCCATGCTCGTGCTCCTTGGCGTGTTTCGGGGTCAAAAGGGTCTGTAGGGAGGGCTCATTCGCCACGGGATTGAGTATAGCATACGCGTATCGCGCGTTCCAGTTCGGCGACGGTGTCGGCGATCGCGGCGGGACCGGCGGCTTCGAGTGTTCCCCTGGGTCGATAGCCCCACGACACAGAGATGGGAATCATCCCGGCGTTGCGGGCAGTCATGACGTCCACGTCCGAGTCCCCGACGAAAACCGTGTCTCCGGGCGCGACGCCCAGCCTGGCCGCGATGTCGAGGGCAGCGGCCGGATCCGGTTTTCGCGGGACGCCCGGACATTCGCCCCTGAGGACGGCGAAGCGCGCGTCGGGGAACAGCGCGGTGGCGATACGCGCCACGAGCGAATCGGGCTTGTTGGAGAGGACCGCGAAGGGGATGCCGTCGGCAGCGAGCCGGGAGAGGATCGCTTCGACGCCGGGGTAGGGCCGCGAGAAGCTGACCGGCGTCCGCGTGTAGGCCGCCATCATGGCTGCGCCCGCAAGCCGGACCTTTCCCTCGTTCCGCTCCGTTTCCGGGAGCGAGGCACGCGCGAGCTCGACGATGCCGTTGCCGACGAGGGTGCGGAATTCCTCCACGGGCCGCGCCGGGTAGCCGAATGATGCGAGGACGGAATTCATGATCGCGGCGATGTCAGCGATCGTGTCGACGAGGGTCCCGTCCAGGTCGAAAATGACGGCTCTCCGCATTCCGCATCCCCTTCCCGTTATCGGCTCGCACGGCTAGTATCCTCGTGACCGTACTCGGTCACGAGGGACCGTACTCGGTCACGAACGGCTGCGCGCTGAGGGTACAGGATACGGACGGGGAGGGTCAAGGAATCCCGATGGCGAAGAAACGGAAGGAATCTGGCGAAACGGCGTTCCACGCCTTCTACGGCTCGGTCTACGCCGAACGCTGGCCGGCCCTCGTCGATGCCCTGCGCGGGGAAAGTTCCCCGGTGGAGCTCGGCGTGGAACGGGGGTTCGCCGTCGCCTACCGGCTCGACGCGGCTTCGGTTTTTACGGCGGAAACCCTCGGATTGCCTTCGTCCGGCATCGTCCTGGACGCCTGCGCGGCCCCAGGCGGGAAAACCCTCGTCCTGGCGTCGCGGATGGGGCCGGAGCTCCGCCTCGTGGCGAACGAACTGTCCCGCGAACGCCGCCGCCGCCTCCATGATGTCCTTGAAACGCGGCTTGCCCCCGGGGTACTCGCACGGATTTCCGTCACCGGCTTCGACGCCGCCGCCAGGGCGCGGACCGAGCGCGACGCGTATGACGCCATCCTCCTCGACGTCCCCTGCTCGAGCGAACGCCACGTCCTCGCCGACCCCTCCGCGCTCGCGGCCTGGACGCCCGCGAGGGTCAGGAACCTGTCTGCCCGGCAGTGGGCCCTCCTGTCGGCGGTCTTCCTCATGCTCAAGCCCGGCGGCCGCCTCGTTTATTCGACCTGCGCCCTGGCCCCCGACGAGAACGACGGCGTCGTCGGCCGCCTTTCCGCCAAGTACGGCAAGCTCGTCCGTATCGAGACGCCGGTTCCCGACGCCTTCCCGGGCGCCGAAGCCACGGCCTGCGGGCTCATCATCCTGCCCGACCGATGCCACGGTGCCGGGCCCATGTACGTTGCCAGGATCACCAAGCGCGCTGTGGTAAGGGAAAAAACCGCCCCGGAACCGGGGCGGTTCGATACAACCGTGAATGCTCGTCAGGTGGAATGAGGATGTGAACCTGGATGTTTTACCACCACATTCCCCTGCGGAATCCAGAAAAAAACCGATTACGGCTTGAGGTCTTCGTCCTTGCCGCCTATGGCCTTGAAACGGGCTTCCTTTTCGTCGATTTTCTTCTCGAATCCTTCAATCTTGTCCAGGAGATCCTTGACGCCCTGGTCGTCGCGGTTCAAGGAGACTTCACCACGTTCCCTGAGCCGGGCAAAACAGTCGGCGCCCAGCTTGGCGCAGGCTTTTTCCGCCTGTCCGCGGAGCTGGAAAATCTCCACCCGGAGCATTCCCATCTCGCCCAGGTCCTTCGTTTTTTCCCCGGCTTTCTTGAGGAGATCCTTGGAAGCATCGAGCCCTTCGGTGATGAACTTGTTCAGCTGATCGGAAAACGACATCGCATCCTCGCTTTGTGGAAAACGGCAAACGTCGTCCGGCCGAACCCGGACATGACTACATTCTACTACCTTATCTTCCCCGGGGCAAAGTGCCGGACGACGATTGCACCGACCGGCGTTCGTCCGGTAAATCCATCGTGGAGTTGCGGGCAGTACGGAATTATGACAAGCCGGGCTTCTTCCATATTGACAAACCGCCGATATGGTACTATATAAGGTATCGCCCTATCCGGGAAACACAATTCATTGTATGGATCGGATAAGCAAGAAGGATACCATCTTCGATGGTCCGGAGTCGATTTTCGGTTCGAATAAAAAAACAGGAGCAGGTTCGTGAAATGCCCGCATTGCGGCAGCCTTGACGATCGCGTCACCGACTCCAGGGCCCTCGCGGCCGGCGAAAGCATCCGCAGGCGGCGGGAATGCCTTTCCTGCGGCTACCGATTCACCAGTTACGAACGGATCGAAGAAAAACCCCTCATGGTGGAAAAACGCGACGGTCGGCGTGAACCCTTCGAACGGGTCAAGCTCGAGCGGGGCATCCAGCGTGCCCTGGAAAAGCGCCCCATTTCCCAGCTGACCATCGAAAACCTGGTCAACGAGATCGAGGACGAAGCGGCCATGCGGGGCAAGGGCGCCAACGAGCTGTCGAGCGTTGCCCTCGGCGAGATGGTCCTCGACCGGCTGTACGATATCGACAAGGTGTCGTATGTCCGTTTCGCGTCCGTCTACCGGAAGTTCGAAACCATGGACGAATTCCTGGCGGTGATCGAACGGATGGCCAGCCGGAAGAACGATACGGAGTAGCCAGGTTCGCCCTGGAAGGGGGAATCAGGGCGTCGGACGGTTTCAGGCAATGAACCGGGAGGGGAACGAAGCAATGGAGGAACAGCAGATCTTTCCTGAGTGGAGGAGCTTCCTCGGTGTCGGGGCCGAGGAAGCGGTCATCCAGTATGTCGCCAAGCGATCGGGGGAGATCGAACGCTACGACCGGCTGCGCATTTCTTCGGCGATCGAAAAGGCTTTCCTCGCCGTCAGGCATGAAGGAGACGGCCCGGTCGACCGCGCCCGTATCGAACGCCTGACGGACGAAGTCGAGTCCCGCCTGGGGACGCTCCAGGGCGGGAGGCACAGGAATTCCATTCCCGCCATCGAGGAGATCCAGGACCTCGTCGAGAACGTCCTCATCGAGGAGCGGGAGTCGGAGGTCGCGAAGGCTTTCATCCTGTACCGCGCCCGCCGTGACGCCGTACGCGACGCGAAGCGCCTCATGCTGGATATCGACGCCACCATGGACGGCTACCTGGCCCAGGCCGACTGGCGGGTCAAGGAAAACGCGAACGTCAACTATTCGCTCGGAGGCCTCATCCTCCACAACTCCGGCTCCATCACCGCGAACTACTGGCTCAAGAACATCTACCCGGAGGAGATCGCGCAAGCCCACCGCGATGCCGATTTCCACATCCATGACCTGTCCATGTTCTCCGGCTATTGTGCCGGGTGGTCCCTGCGGGCGCTCATCGCCGAGGGCTTGGGCGGGGTCGCGGACAAGATCAGTTCCAGGCCCGCGAAGCACCTGTCCACGCTCATCCAGCAGATGGTCAACTTCCTCGGGGTGCTCCAGAACGAGTGGGCGGGTGCGCAGGCGCTCTCCTCCTTCGACACCTATCTCGCGCCCTTCGTGAAGGCGGACACCCTCCCCGAGGAGGAAGTCCGCCAGTGTCTCCAGAGCTTCCTGTTCGGCGTCAACACGCCGAGCCGCTGGGGCAGCCAGGCGCCATTCACGAACGTCACCCTCGACTGGACCTGCCCGCCCGACCTGCGGGATCGTCCGGCGGTCGTCGGCGGCGTCGAGCAGCCTTTCAACTACAGCGACTGCCGCCCGGAGATGGACCTCATCAACAAGGTTCTCATCGAGCTCATGCTCTCGGGGGATTCCGAGGGGCGCGGCTTCCAGTACCCGATCCCGACCTACAACGTGACCTCCGACTTCGACTGGGATTCGCCGAACGCGCGCATCCTCTTCGAGATGACCGCCAAGTACGGTACGCCGTACTTCCAGAATTTCGTCAATTCGGACCTGGATCCCAGCGACGTGAGGTCGATGTGCTGCCGCCTCCAGCTGGACAAGCGCGAACTGCGGAAACGCGGCGGCGGCCTCTTCGGGAGCGACGAGCTTACGGGATCGGTCGGCGTCGTCACCATCAACATGCCGCGGATCGGATACCTGGCGAAAGACCGCGTCGATTTCTTCCGCCGGCTCGACAGGCTCATGGATCTGGCCGCCCGGAGCCTTCTCATCAAGCGGAAGGTGTGCGGCCGCCTCCTCGACGCGGGGCTCTTCCCCTACACGAAGCGCTACCTGCGCACCTTCGACAATCATTTCTCCACGATCGGCCTCGTCGGCATGCACGAGTGCGCCATGAACTTCCTCGGCCACGGGATCGATACCGTGGATGGACGGGATTTCGCCCTCGAAACCCTCGACCACATGCGCGCCCGGCTCCAGGAATACCAGGAGAAGACGGGCGACCTCTTCAACCTGGAAGCGACACCGGCGGAAAGCACGTCCTACCGCCTGGCCAAGCACGACAAGGCGAAGTACCCCGACATCTGCGTCTCGGGCGACGGCGATCCGTACTACACGAACTCGACCCAGCTGCCGGTTGCCCATACCGACGACCTTTTCGACGCTCTCGACCACCAGGAAGCCCTCCAGGCCCGGTACACGGGCGGCACGGTCTTCCATATCTACCTCGGCGAGGCCATCGAGGACTGGCGCACCGTGCGCGACCTCGTGAAGGCCGTCGCGTACAAGTACAAGATCCCGTACTACACCATTTCGCCCACCTTTTCGGTCTGCCCGGTGCACGGTTACCTTTCCGGAGAGCATTTCGAATGCCCGAAATGCCGGGCGGAAAAGGAAGCGCGCCTGAGGGACGAGATAACGGTCCTGGAGCGGGAGCTGGCGCGGGCGGAATGAAGCAAAAGTGGCCCGGGCGAACCCGGGCACGGAAGGATCGTGACGAGCCGAACCGTCATGCGGTACATCGTCACCGGAGGGGGATGCATGGACAAGGCCAACATGGAAGCGAGGCTGACCAGCCTCAGGAACGAACTGCAGAACGTCAAGGGAACCCGCACCGAGGTCTACAGCCGCATAGTCGGGTACTACCGCTCGGTCAAGAACTGGAATGCCGGCAAGCGCTCCGAATACGCGAATCGCAAGCTCTATTCCGTCCCCGACGGTCTCGGCGGCACCGTACCGTCCGCCGCGGCACGCCTCCGGGAGGCCGCCACGCGGGATCATGCGGCCCCCGGTCTCGCCGAACCCCGTGGCAAGCCCTCGGATTACCTGCTCTTCGTCCGGACGTCCTGCCCGAACTGCCCGCCGGTCAGGAGTTACCTGGCGCAATCGGGTTTGCCCGGGCGGATCGTCGACGTGGACACCGAGGACGGCCTTTCCCTAGCCATGTCGCACAATGTGCTGGCCTCTCCCACCGCGCTCGTCCGCGGGACCGGCGGGGTAGAGGTCTACCGCGCCTGTACCGTGACCGAACTGCGCGCCTTCCTGGTTCCGGCCGCGGGCGCCCGGGCGTCAGTGTCCGTCTGAAGCGATGTGCTCTCCAAAGTAGCCCTCCAGAAGACCAGTCTCGTCGATTTTCCCGCGCGGGTGGCGGCCGTGGTGTTCACTCCCGGTTGCGCATTCCGTTGCCCGTATTGCCACAACCCCGAGCTCGTGTTCGCGAAGGATGACGGCAGTTTCATCCCGATCGGAGAGCTCCTCGGCTTCCTGGACCGGAGGAAGGGCGTCCTTTCGGGCCTGGTCTTCTCGGGCGGGGAACCCCTCATCCACGAGGATCTTCCCCGGCTGTCCCGGGCCGCCCGCAAGCGCGGCTACGCGATCAAGCTCGACACCAACGGCTCCTTTCCGGAACGGATGGCGGACGTGGAGCCGGACTACATCGCGATCGACCTCAAGACTTCCCCCGGAGCGTACGCGCGCGTTGCGCCGGGGGTTCCGGATGCAGGAGCCAAGGCCTTCGAGTCCCTCGCCGTCGCGCGGTCCCTCGGTGTGCCGTACGAAGTGCGGATAACCTGCGTACCCGGCATCGTCGGTCCGGCGGAGTTGCGGTCCATGGCGGAATACCTCGAGCCCGGCGACGAGGTCGTGCTCCAGCGCTTCAGGCCGCTCAAGACCCTCGACCCGGCCTGGATGTCCGTGGAGCCATACCCGAAGGAAACCATGGACGAACTCCTCGCCATTGCCAGGCGGAAAGCGCCCCGCGCCCGCATCCGGGGCGGTTGAGCCGCCTGAGGCGAAGTTCGCTTGCCCTCATGCGGGCGCCCGGCTAGTATGGTCGCATGACGGGTGCGCCGGAAAGTTTCCATCCCCTCGTACGCGAGTGGTTTTCCTCGACCTTCGGCGAAGCTACCCCGGTGCAGGCGGCCGCCTGGCCCCCCGTCTCGAACGGGCGGAACGTGCTCGCCATAGCGCCGACCGGGTCGGGGAAAACCCTCGCCGCCTTTCTCGACGCCGTCTCGTCGTTCGCCTCCGGCAGGCTCGATCCGTCGAAGCTCCAGGTGCTCTACGTCTCGCCGCTCAAGGCGCTCAACGAGGATATCCGCGAAAACCTCCAGCGGCCGCTCCGTTCGCTCGGGGCCTTCTTCCACGAACGGGGCGTCCCTTTCCCCTCGATCGCCGTGATGACGCGCTCCGGCGACACGCCGCCGGGCGAGAGGCGGCGGATGATCTCGAAGCCTCCCTCCATCCTCGCGACGACGCCCGAGAGCCTGTCCATCATCCTCAATTCGCCGAAGTCGCGGAGCGTCCTTTCATGCGTGCGCCTCGTCATACTGGACGAGATCCACGCCGTCCTCGAGTCCAAGCGGGGTTCCTTCCTCTCCGTCTCGCTCGAACGCCTCGCGCTGATCGCCGGCGAATTCCAGCGCATCGCGCTCTCGGCCACCGTCGAACCGCCGGAGCTGGCCGCCGCCTTCGTCGCGGGGACGATGCCGGGACCTGACGGAAGCCTGCGTCCGCGCGACCTGCTCGTGGTGTCGCCTCAGGCCCGGAAACGGATCGAACTGTCGGTCCGCTATCCGCCCGTGGGCGGCGGCGATGCGGAGGAACCGTCCCGCCACGCCGCCATCGCGGCGGATATCCGCCTTCACCTTCGGGACAGCGCCTCGGCGCTCGTCTTCGTAGAGGCGAGGCGGACGGCCGAGCGCCTCGCCAAGCTCATCAACGACGCGAGCGGCGAGGGGACCGCCTACGCCCACCACGGTTCCCTTTCCAAAGAAACGCGGCGCTCGGTCGAAAAACGGCTCAGGGACGGGCGGCTCCGCTGCGTCGTCGCGACGGCGTCGCTGGAGCTCGGCATCGACATCGGGAGCGTCGAGGAAGTCCTCCTCGTCGGGACGCCGCCGTCGGTCTCTCGGGCCCTCCAGCGCATCGGCCGTTCGGGCCATGCCGTCGGCCGGCCGAGCCGCGCCACGCTCTATCCCCTCCACGACGCCGACCTCCTCAGGGCTGCCGCCCTGGCCGCCGCGATCCCGCCGGAAGGCGGCGGAGCTCCATCGGTCCTGGATCCGCTGTCGCCGCCTGTCGACCCGCTCGACGTCCTCTCCCAGGTTCTGGTGTCCATGTGCGCCTGCGACCCGTGGAAATCCGGCGAGTTGTACGATTTCGTGCGAAGATCGTTTGTCTTCCGTTCCCTGCCGCGGGAACTTTTCGACGCGACGGTCGAATCCCTGCGCGAGCGGGGAACCGGCGCGGAAACGGGGCAGGCCAGGCCCCGCCTGTCCTTCGACGACGCGACGGGAACCCTGCGTGCGGCCGCTGGCATGCTTGCCCTGGTCTATTCCTCGGGAGGCGCCATTCCCGATCGCGGCGCCTTCGCGCTCCGCGTGAGGGGAAGCGGGGCGCGCCTGGGCGAGCTCGACGAGGAATTCGTCTGGGAGCGCAGGGTGGGGGATTCCTTCACCTTCGGCACCCAGGCCTGGCGCATCGCCGCGATCGCCGACGACGCCGTGGAGGTGACCCCCCTCGGTCGCGCGACCGAATTCATGCCGTTCTGGAAGGCCGAGCCGGGTTCAGTCGGCGGTACGCTCGCCCGCGGGATGCTGGCCGTCCTGGACGATTTCGGGCGGATGGGGGACGCACGCGCCTTCGAGCGCCGGCTCGTGGAGGCCAGTCGTTTCGACGACCGGGCGGCCGCAGGTCTTGCGCGCTTCCTGGCGCTGCAGTCGGCGGCACAGAGGGACCGGGAAGGCCGCCTCGTCCCGCTGCCCGGCGTCCGTTCCCTGGCCGTCGAGCTCACTTCCGATTCTTCGCGGCGCGGCGATGCCATCTCCGTGATCATCCATGCCGTCCGCGGGCGCAGGATACTCCAGCCGCTCGCGATCGCCCTGTCCGAAGTCCTGTCCGGCGCCTTCGGGATCGCCGTCAGGACCTCGTGCGACGATTTCTCCATCCTGTTCGAACTTCCCGATTCCCCGGACTTCGTTCCCGAACGAGCCATTCGCGAAGCCTTCTCCTCCCTCGCGCTCCCGGGACGGCTCGACGCCGCGGTGCGAGCGGGGGCGCCTGCTTCAGGCGTGTTCGGATCCCTGTTCCGGGAGAACGCCGAGCGGGCCCTCCTCCTCCCGAAAGGCGGATTCGGGAAGCGGAAGCCGTTGTGGATCACGAGGCTCCGGGCCAAGCGGCTCTTCGCGAAGCTGGCCTCCAGGCCGGATCACCCGGTCATCGTGGAAACGTATCGCTCGTGCCTGCGGGACGTGTTCGACCTGGATGGCGCTCGTTCTCTCGTCGAGGGCGTCGCGGCGGGGGAGATGACCATCGGTTTTTTCCGGTCGGCGGCGCCGAGTCCCTTGGCCCGCGGCATCCTCTGGCGGGAAACCAACGTCAAGCTCTATGAAAGCGATGAACTCGGGCATGCGGGCTCGGGTTCCGCGACCGACAGGGCGATCTCGCTCGCGATCGGCGACGCCCGCGCGCGGATACCCGTCCGCAGGGCCGTCTTCATGGAAGCCCTCTCGCGGCTCCGGCGCGAGGAAAAGGACTGGGCGCCGTCGAACCTGCCTGAACTGGAGTCCTGGGTCCGCGAGCGCCTGGCGCTCACGGCGGAAGCTTTCAGGCGCATCGTCGCGGCCATGCCTCCCGGCACTGGGCCGGCGTATGGGATCCTGCCGGATTCCCTCGTCGCGATGAAATTTCCCGGCGCCGGCTTCGAACTCGTCGTCCACCGGGACAACGTGGGTATCGCCGGGAGCGATCCCGCCGAACTGCTCGGACGATGGCTGCCTTACGAGGGCGCCATCGACATCCCGGGACTGGAAAGCACCTTCGGCTGGAACAGGGGCAAGATCGAAGCGGCGTGTGCCCTTCTCGCGGAATCGGGCAAGATCGTCCGTGGCGGCTTCGCCGAGGGCGAGGACGATGAATCCCTCTGCGACGCCGACGCCTACATGTACATGCTGCGGCGCGGCAGGAAGGGCGACGAAAGGCTGTCCCGCCCCCGACCGGCAGCGGCTCTCGCCCCATTCTTCGCCGAAATCCAGGGCTTGCGGGCAGTAGTCTCCGGATCCTGCGCCGATGCAGCCGCACCAGACGCGGTTCGTCTCCCTGAGGGGCAGAACCTGCACGAGACATCGCGCCGGTCGCTCGCCGCGCACATGGAAGCTCTCGAGGGAATTCCGTATCCCGCGGGCTATTGGGAAACCGAACTGCTGCCGGACCGCGTGGCCGGCTACCTTCCCTCGGCTCTCGACGACCTGCTTGCATGCAGGGAATGGATGTGGTACGGCGCCGGGGAGGAGATGGTCGCGTTCAGCCGCGTCGAGCTATTCGCGGCCTTTTCCCGGAACATGGAACGCGGCCCCTTCGCCGATATCGACGAGGACCTCGATTTCTGGGAGCTGCGGGACAGGCTCGGCCTGTCGCTCGCCGCCTGCGAGCGGCTCCTCTGGCGTTCTGCATGGGCCGGGCTCGTCTCATCCGATTCCTTCCGGGCCCTCAGGCTGGGCGTCCGCGACGGTTTCATCTCGCGCCGTGCCGGACCGGATCCGGCCGGGGAGCCGGTTCCCGTCGCGGCAGAACGGAACCGGCCTCTGCCGAGGGCCGTCGCGCGGGCTCGTGCCCGCATGGACGCTCCCGTGCAGTCGGGACGGGGCCTGCCGCGACAGCTTCTTCCGGGACGCTGGTACGGCCTGGAACTCGAAACCGGCTGCTTCGATGAAGTGGACGAAGCCGAACTCGCGGCGGACCGCGCCCGCGCCGCGCTCGGACGCTATGGCGTGGTGTGCGCGGCGACGCTCTCCCGCGAAAATGGCGCATGCTCGTGGTCGTCCGTCTATCCCGCGCTGCGGAGGCTGGAACTCGCAGGCGACGCGTTCGCCGGGTATTTCTTCGAGGGCCTCGGCGGGCCGCAGTTCATGTCCGGCCGGTCCATCGACGCCCTCGAACGGTCGGAGGACGGACCACCCCGGATTTATTCGATGAACGCGGCCGACCCGGCGAGCATCTGCGGCCTGGGCCTGCCCGACCCGGAGGGAACGGTTCCTTCCCGCTCCGCGACGGCCCGCCTTGTCTTCCGCGGATCCGAACTTGTCGCCGTCGCACGGGCGTCGGGCAAGGACCTCAGTCTCAGACTGGCTCCGGCGGATCCCGACCTGCCAGCCATCGCGATGCGTCTCGCGGACCCGGTGCGTCGGGCCGTCGAACCCCTGCGCAGGATCGTGGTGGAAACCGTGAACGGCGTTCGCGCCGCCGATTCACCCTATGCGACGGCGCTCGAATCCGCGGGTTTCGAACCGGACCGCGGCGCCATGATGCTGTGGCGTTGAGGAGAGGAACATGACGCAGGAAATGACCGATCCGGGCGCTCCCCGCTTTTCCCGACGCATCGCGGGGGGATGCGTCCGCAACCCGCTCGCGAGCGCCCTGGCCGCACGGAAAGCCGCCGGATTGCCCGTACTCGACATGGCGGAAAGCAATCCGACCAGGGTCGGACTCGGGCCGTCGCGCGAGGTAGTCCTCGCGTCCCTCGCCGATCCCGAATCCCTCCGCTATGAGCCGGATCCGCGGGGCTTGCGCCCCGCGCGGGAAGCCATTGTCCGCTCCATGGGCGGCGGTGCGGACCCGGACTCGATCTTTCTCTGCGCGAGCAGCTCCGAGGCCTACGGCTGGCTGTTCAAGCTGCTCTGCGACCCCGGCGACATGGTCCTGGTGCCGAAGCCGGGTTACCCCCTGTTTGACTATCTCGCGGCCCTCGAGTCCGTCGTCGCCGAACCCTACCGGCTCGAGTATGCCCATCCCGCGGGATGGCGGATCGACTTCGAGAGCGTCCGGAGCGCCCTGCGCGGGGGCCGCGTGCGCGCGATGGTCCTGATACACCCGAACAACCCCACCGGTTCCTACATCCTGGACCGTGAGCGGGCGGAACTGGTTTCGATCTGCGCGCAAGCGGGAGTGGCGCTCGTCGTCGACGAAGTGTTCAGGAGCTATGGCGTCGAGGATAAGCCGTCGGCGGGGTTTTCAGGTGAAGTCGGCGTACTGACCTTCGTTCTGGACGGGTTCTCGAAGCTTCTTGCGCTGCCCCAGATGAAACTGGGCTGGATGGCGGTATCGGGACCGCCTGATTCGGCAGCGCCGGCCGTGGAGCGGCTCGAGATCATCGCGGATACCTACCTGTCCGCGGGCTCCCCCGTCATGAACGCGGCCCCCGCGCTACTCGCCGAAACCCGGAATGTGAACGACGCGATCTGCGCGAGGACGAAGGCGAACATGCGGGAAGCCCGGCTGGCGTTCGAAGGGCGCGATTCACCCTACCGGGTCCTGCGCTGCGCGGGTGGATGGAGCGTCGTCCTGGAGATTCCCCGTGTCATGCCGGACGAGGACATCGCCCTGTCCCTACTCGGGAATGACGGCATCCACGTCCATCCGGGCTACCTGTATGATTTCGAACGGGAAGGCTTTCTTGTCATGTCGCTCATCCTGCCGGAACGCGATTTCCAGGCGGGGGTCCGCGCGGTCAGGGTTCGCCTGGACTCGATCATCTCCTGAACCCCGGCGCCCATCAACCCGGCTCCACGCGGTTCCGGCCGCCGTCCTTGGCCTTGTACAGCGCCACATCGGCCCTGTTGACCCAGGAATCCGACGAAGCCCCGCCGCAGATTCCTTCGGACGCGACGCCGGTGCTCACCGAGACGCGGAACCCTCACGACGCGGCGGGCCATGTGTGTTCCTCCACGGCCTTCCGGAAGGCTTCCAGCGACATACCCGCCATGGCCGTGTCGAAATTGCGGAGCACGATGAAGAATTCCTCGCAGCCATACCTCCCCGCGGTGCCCACGGCGCCGAACGTGGACGAGATCATGGCGCCGAGTCCCCGGAGCACGGTATCCCCGACCTGGTGCCCGTGGAGATCGTTGACCTTCTTGAAGTGGTCGATGTCGATCATGGCGACCGAGAACGCCTGTCTCTTGTCCCTGGCGACCGAAAGTTCGCTTTCCAGGATGGACAGGGTTTCCACGTGGTTGTAGAGCCCGGTCAGGCCGTCGTGGGTCGACGAATACTCGAGTTTTTCCTCGTACTCTCGGATGCGGAGCGCGGAGCGGATCCTCGCGAGCACTTCAATCGGTTCGACGGGCTTGCGGATGTAATCGAAAGCTCCCGCTTCCAGCGCCGTGGCCACGTCCTCGGGATCGGTCCGCGACGCGAGAATGATCACCGGCAACGAAGCCATCGCGGGCTTGTCCTTGAGTCGTGCGAGCACTTCGAGGCCCGTGATGTCGGGCATGATGATATCCAGGAGGATGATATCGGGGTGGACGCTCTCCGCGAGGGAGAGCGCCGTGCGGCCTTCGCCGCAGGATACGAAACCGTAGCCCGCGTTCGACAGGGTGTGGTCGAGTATCTTGATGACGAGCTGGCTGTCGTCCACCGCCAAAAGCCTGCTCATGGCTACAACGGTACTCGTTCCGGTACCGCTTGTACAGTTCCACGGACGGACTCTCGATGCGAAACTTCATCGGGACTGCGGGCGCATGGCCTGTCAGGACTCAGAGAGGAGAATCGGGTCGGCCGGCGCTTTCGATCCGCCTTCGAGTTCCACACGGCCCCCCCGGACGAGGTCGTTGCCGCGTATCGTTCCCGGCGGCAGGAGCGTCAAACCGCGGCCCGAAAGGTCGATGATGGCGAGGAATTTTCCCCTGTCGCCCCGCCTGCGGATCGCGATGACGCCCGGAGCGATCTCGTCGGCGTCGGCGACAGGAGCGGCGGCGCGGACCTTCCGCGAAGTTCGATGGAAGTCGACGAACCAGTCGCGGAATTCCGCGTCGCCCTCCTGTGCCATGGGGTCGCGCTCGAAAAGGGACGGCTTGGACTCCAATCCCAGCTCCTGCCCCATGTAGGCGAAGAAGGTCCCCGGGAGCAGCATCGCGAATGCGGTCCAGGCTTTCAGCCTTCCTCTGTCCCGGAACCACGATGCCGCCCGCTCCTGGTCATGGTTTTCGAGGAAGCGGGCCTTGATGGCGCCGGCGGGGTAGAGGGTTTCCTGCACCACCAGGTGGCGGAGATACTCCGATACCGGACGTATCCCGCGCCAGGCGAGCTCGAGTTCCTCCCGGCCGTCATAGTCGTAACTGAGGTCGAATGCCTCGTGGAGTTCGGGATCGGACGCCGCGTAGTGGCCGGCCCTGCGCATGTCCCTGACGAATTCCTTGTGCACGCTTTCGGCCAGCCAGACCGGCTTGGGTTCCCCCGGAAGCGCCGCGGCCGCCCGTTTCCGGGCCTCGATCCAGAAGTCCACGGGAACGAGGCTCGCGACATCGCACCTGAACCCGTCCACGCCGAAGCGGCGCCATGTTTCCAGCGTTTCGTGGAGGTACTCCCGGAGTCCGGGGACCGAAAAGTCGAGGTCGACGACGTCGGACCAGTCGGCCACTTTCCGGCCCGGCTTCCCGTCGGAGCCCGGTACGAACCATCCGGGATGCTCCCGGGCCAGCACTGAATCGGGACTCGTATGGTTGAATACGATGTCGATGAGAACACGGAGCCCTAGACCGTGGGCGCGGTCGAGGAAACGCCGGAATCCTTCCCCACCGCCGAGCGCCGGGTCGACGGCTCGATAGTCGGCAACCGCGTACGGACTGCCTGCGGTCCCCTTCCGGGCTTCGCGGCCGTTCGGGTGGATGGGCGTCAGGCAGACGATATCGAACCCCATGGCCGCGATCTCCGGGAGCTTGCGTGCGGCGGCATCGAAGCTGCCTTCCGGGGTATAGTTCCGTACGAAGATCTGGTAGATCGACGATCCCGACAGGGCGGGATCGGTATCGCGGGCCATGGTTCGCCTTCCTTCCGGCTTGGTTGCAAAACCGGTTTACCGGATTGTACTCGCCGAGCTTCGGTTTCTCAAGGCCAATGCGACCGGGAAATCCGCTTTTCGGTTTTCGAGCTTTTCGCTTTTCCATTGATGAAGAAAATGCGATCGTATATAACAAAGCCTGCCAACCAGCCGCCGGAGGAATGCCATGTCAGCGCTCATCATCGATGGAAAAAAACTGGCCGAGGATCTTCGGGCCGAGATCCGGAAACGGGTCTGCCTGTGCGTCGAAAAGGGGATCACCCCGGGACTCGCGGTGATACTCGTCGGAGAGGATCCGGCGAGCGTTTCCTACGTGAGCGGCAAGGAAAAAGCCTGCGCCGAGGCGGGAATGGCCAGCTTCGAACGGAAACTCCCGGCGGACGCAACCGAAACGGAACTCGTTGCGCTCATCGAAGGTTTCAACGCCGATCCCGCCGTGCACGGAATTCTCGTCCAGCTGCCGCTGCCCGCCCACATCGACGAAGGCAAGGTCATCGGGGCCATCCATCCCGAAAAGGACGTCGACGGCTTCACGCCGGTCAACATCGGTCGCATGATCATCGGGGAGCGCTGCTTCCTGCCCTGCACGCCCCATGGCGTCATCAAGCTCATCGAACGGGCGGGTGTGAAAACGAAGGGGGCGCATGCCGTCATCGTAGGCAGGTCCAACATCGTCGGGAAGCCTCTCATGAACCTGCTCGTCCGCAAGGAGCTGAACGCCACGGTCACCGTATGCCATACCGGCACCGTCGACCTTGCCGGGCATACGCGGCGCGCGGACATCCTCATCGCCTGCGCGGGAAGGCCCGGGCTGCTGACCGCCGACATGGTCAAGCCGGGAGCCTGCGTCATCGACGTCGGAGTGAACCGCGTCGAGGATCCCAAGGCAGCCAGGGGCTACAGGCTCGTCGGGGACGTTGACTTCCGGGGAGTCTCCGCGGTGGCTGGTTCCATCACGCCGGTGCCAGGCGGCGTGGGACCCATGACCATCACCATGCTGCTGTACAACACCCTCGAATCGGCCGAGTACGCCGCAGCATCCCCGGCCGCCGTGAAGCGCTGACGACGGGAGTATCCATGATCGACGTGCAAAGCTTCCGGGACGATCGCCGGATACGCATCCAGAAGGTCGGCGTCAAGGGCCTGCGATATCCGATAACCGTTCTCGACAAGACGAACGAAGTACAGCACACGACCGCGATCGTCAATCTTTTCGCCGACCTTCCCCACGATTTCAAGGGAACGCACATGAGCCGCTTCATCGAGGTCTTCGATGCCCACCGGCAGGACCTCGGCATGCGCAAGTTCCTCGCGATGCTGGACGAAATACGGTCGGTCCTGGACGCGGAGACGGCGTATGCCGACGTGCATTTTCCCTATTTCATCGAGAAGGCGGCCCCGGCTTCCGGGGCCAAGAGCATCATGAGCTACGACTGCGGCTACTCTGGCCGTGTGTCCGCGGCCTTGCGGGAATTCGACATGCTCGTGTCGGTCCCGGTCCAGACGGTTTGTCCCTGTTCGCTCGCCATCAGCCGGAACGGCGGCCACAACCAGCGTGGCCTCGTCACGATAAGGGCCGCAGTCAAGCGCTTCGTCTGGATCGAGGATATCGTCGCGGCCGCGGAGGAATGCGCGTCGGCGGGACTCTACACCCTGCTAAAGCGGGAAGACGAAAAGGCGGTCACCGAGCGCGCCTTCGACAATCCGAGGTTCGTGGAGGACGTCGTCAGGGAAACCTACAAGGCGATCAGGGCGATGGATGCCTTCCCGAGATTCTCGGTGGATGCGGAGAATTTCGAGAGCATCCACAACCACAGCGCGTATGCGTACGTGGAGTACCCCGATACCGAAGTCCCGGGCGCCGGCCCGTCATCCTGAGCGGCGTCCGGTTTTTCAGTCAATCGGACGGCAGACCTTTACGGAAACCCCTCGATTTGGTATTTTAACTGTTGTTTGCACCGCCAGCCACCCGGTCAGGATCGGATCTCCGGATCGACCCGGCGAAGGGAAAGGCAGGCCGGCGGCATAGGGAGGTCATACATGAGCGATAATCATCCAGTCGACGCGGAAACCGTGCGCGGGCGAGGTTCGCGCGGCGTCATCGCCACCGGCGCCGGCGTCGGGCTCTGGGTCGTCAACGGGCTCCTGCATTTCCCGATCGTCGGGCTCGTCATCGCGGGCGGCCTCGTCGCCCTGGGAATCAAGGGACTTACCGACAAGAACAGGACCGACAAGGCAACCGGCGGCATACTCATGGGAGCCGGCGCCCTCGGCCTGGCATCGTTCTTTCTCCCGAAGCTGACCGCTTTCCTTTTCGGCATGAGCGGCCTGGCCCTGGTGGGGTACGGCATCTACAACCTGGTCAAGTTCGCCCAGGGCGTCAAGTCCCGTTCCTGACATGGCCGGAAAGTGATCGAAAGGAAGAACCACGGAGGCACGGCGGTTCGGAGGAAAAGAAGGATTGGGAAAGGGCTCACGCGGGGATGCTGAGCCATGGACAATAAATCCGAGCGCACTCAACTCATCGACTCCGATCTTTTCATTGTCCCGATCATCTCCGTGTCTTCTTGGTGAATTCCTCCCCGGTGATCGCTTCATTTCTTGACATGGTCCGCTGCCATCCGGCCCTATCCCGTCCATGAACGGAAACCCATGACCTACTTGATCGAAACGTACGGCTGCCAGATGAACAAGGCCGAATCAGCCGCGCTCGAGGGCGCGCTCGCCGGCCGCGGCTGGACTCAGGCGGTCGATCCGCTGTCCGCGGACCTCGTCCTCATCAACACCTGCTCCGTCCGCATGACCGCCGAAAACAGGGCCTGGGGCCGCATCGCTTTCTACGCGGCGGCGAAGCGCTCGCGGGATTTCCTCCTCGTCGTCACCGGGTGCATGGCGGAACGGATGAAACGCGACATGAGGGAAGCCGAACCGGCCATCGATTATGTCCTCGGCAATTTCCAGAAGGATTCCCTCGGTCCGATCGCGGATGCCGCCGTGGCGGGAACCCGGCTCGCAAACGTGGAAGAAAAGCCCGTGTTCTCCTTCGCGGGGAGCCACCACGAACCCGGCGCTTTCCGGTCATTCGTGCCGATCATGCACGGTTGCGACAATTTCTGTTCCTACTGCATCGTGCCCTACCTGCGGGGACGCGAAATATCCCGGGATCCCGGCGAAATCATGTCCGAGCTTGACGCGCTGGAGGATTCCGGCGTCAGGGAAGTCACCCTGCTCGGGCAGAACGTGAATTCGTACCGGTGGAGCTCCCCGCAGGGCAAACTCGGGTTTCCGGGCCTCCTCTCGCGGATAGCCGGGCGCGTACACGACAGGGACAGGGGCGGCATTCGCTGGATTCGTTTCCTGACGAGCCACCCGAAGGACCTTTCCGACGAGCTCATAGCCGTCCTGGCTTCCGATCCGCTCTTTTGCCGCCACATCCACCTCTGCGTCCAGCATGGTTCCGACCGTATCCTCGGGGCGATGAACCGCCGGTACACGAGGGACTCCTATCTCCGCCTCGTGGAGCGCATCCGGAAGGAAGTCCCGGACGTCACGCTTTCGACCGATATTCTGATAGGGTTTCCCGGTGAAACCGACGAGGACGTGGACCTTACCCTCGACCTCATGCGCAGGGTGGCTTTCGCGTATTCGTACATGTACTACTACAATCCGAGAACGGGTACGCCGGCCGCGTCGATGGACGGCCAGGTTCCCGCCTCGGTCAAGAAGGCGAGGCTGGCCCGCGTGATAGGGCTCCAGAAGGAGCTGTCCGCTGCCGCGATGTCCGGTCTCGTCGGTTCGGAGGTCGAGGTGCTCATCGAGAGTGTTTCCAGGCGGAAGAAGACGGAGCTGCTCGCGCGCACCGCAGGCGACATGATGGTCGTGTTCGAAGGCGACTCATCCAGGATCGGCAGCTTCGCGAAGGTCCATATCACCTCGCTCAAGGGCAATACCTTCAAGGCCGAGGAACTCTGGTGAGCTGCCTCCGGGCGTTCGCGCTCCTTGGCACGGCATTCTTTGCTGTCGTTTTCGCGGCGGCCCAGCCGACCCAGTCCCCGGCGGCTGGCTCATCCCTGGCTTCCCGGCGCGGGGATTCCGATTTTCCCGCGATCCTGGAAAAAGCCTTCCAGGATGCCCCGACGATCGAAGCAGCCGCGTCCGTCCTTTCGGAAAATCTCCCCTTCGTGAAGGACCAAGCGAAACACCGTTCACTGGCGCTGGCCCTGGCTACCCTCTACGAACTGCTCGGGCGCTTCGCCGCCGCTGCCGACCGCTACGAAGAAGCGGCATACTCGCTGCCATCGGCCCGCGACACTCCGAGCCTCCTCGCTGCATGCGCGGCGCGGATCGCTTCGGGCGACGCGGAAAAAGCCGAAGGTATCCTGAAAGCCCTCGCGCTGACAGCCGACGATCCTGCGACCGCGATCCGGGCCCGAATCCTGTCGGGTTGGGCCGCCCTGGTATCCGGTCGCCGGGCCGAAGCGGAAACCGTCGCCGAAACCGCTCTTGTCCAGGCAGAGAAAGCGGCAGCCCTTCGGCTCGATGCCCTCGTGCTGGCGTGGGCGGCCGCGGAGGGCAAGGAACGCGAAAGCTACGCGGCAGCCATCCAGTCGGAATACGGATCATCCCCGCAAGCTGCCGTGGCCGGGGGCGCCGCTCCGCCGCCCATGGCGCATTGGCTTCTTTCGGGCCTGTTCGATGCCGACAGGCAATATGGACAGGCCGCTTCGCCTTCCGCCCAGGCCGGGCCGGACGGACAGGTGCCGGTCTCGACGCCCATGGCGGGCAAGACGGAAACCGGAGACAAGGCTCCCCCGGCCGCCAAGGCGGCGGACGGGAAGGGTGAAGGTCCGTCGGGATTCCAGATCGGCGCGTTCACCGAGGAAAAGAACGCAATCTGGTTGAAGGATGGTCTGGTGAAAGCCGGGTTCAGGGCATCGATCGTCAGGAAGGCCGACGTGTCCGCCTGGGTGGTCGTCGTCGAACCGGGCGCGGATCCGCAAGCCACGCTCATGAAGCTGAAGGACGCGGGGTTCGAAGCCTTTCCGGTGTACTGACCTTCATGCTGGCGACAGTTTCCGGACCCGTCGTTCCGGTTGATCGCTGGGGATGTCCGCGTCGAGTCGTTCCGCAATTCATCGGCGAACTTGTTCGCGAAGTACCTTGCGGTTTTCTGCGCAATTGCATCATGCAAGGCAGTGTTGAAAAAGGCTCCATGGCCTTTTTCAACACCCTGTCAGCGCGGTTTTCGCAGGCGTATCGGGAGGCTCTCCAGGAGTTCGGGACCGTTCAGGGTCAGGCGGATGGGCACCAGCGTGATGTCCCCCGCCGGCAAAGCCGTCACGGCCGGCAAGGTTGAAACACCGGTCCCCGGTTCTCCCGCAGGCTGCACGAGGTAGCTGGCGCGCCGGTCCAATCGCCCTTCTTTCGTGACGAACGCCAGCTCGAGGACGGTTTCCTTTTCGATGGTATACAACGAAAAATTCCCCCGTTCTTCCGCGGTCCCATCGTTGTAGGTGAAATCCGGCCAGGCGAAGTTGAAGGCTACGCCAGACTCTGATACGTACCCGCCGGAAAGCTTCGCGCCGTCGAGCATGACGAGCGCGGCCGGCTTGGCATTGCTTTCGGCCATGGTCTGCCCGACACGCTGGTACACCCCGTTCCAGCGTGCGCTGGGATCGGCCTTGATGAACAGGGATTGCATGACTCTCACCGAAATCCGGTCCAGACCTTTCAGTTCGATATCGACCATCCGCTTGAGGTTGCGGACCGCGAGGTTCCTGCCGCCGATGAACAGGCCGAGGCGCGTCAGATGGCTGTCGTCCCAGGAATAGGATTCGAGGAGTGATGCGGTGTGGAAATGAACTGCCTTGCCGCTGGGATCGAAGATGATGAAATGTGTTTCCCGTTCGTCGTCGCCGTCCGCCGGGGACTTGTACCACACCCCTTCCAGGAAGCCTTCGAAGGTTTCCGCCTTGCCGTCGAGGACGCCGGCGATGAATTTCTGCTCGATCTGGGCTCCCGGCACCCGTTCGAGCCTGGACAGTTCGTAGCGCGTCGTCCTGAATCTCCATTCCCACGTTTCCCGGATCTGGTCCGTAAGGTTGGAAGAATCGGGATCGGGGCGGTATGCGACGAGCTGGAAGGCTTCGGCGTTGCTCTGCCCCAGCTTGTAGCTGTCGGGCCGGTCGGTTTCCACGACCTCTATGGAATCGGCCGCTATCGAGCAGATGGGGGCGTAGGAGACCGTGGCCCCCGAGATCGTGCGCCAGAAGACGTTCATGGTCCGCTGGCCCGAATCATTGATGCCTTCCACGATGATGTCGAGGTTGTGGTCGCCGATCAAGTCCTTCACGGAAACCTGGACCGTCTTGATCTTCGTGACGGAGCTCGGTCCTTCCCAGACGAATTTCCATGCCCTCGCAGCTTCGTCGTAGTCGATCATGACGATGGTGATGGGATCGTCCGGATTCTTTGTGGGTTTGACGACGAGGAGCTGCTCGTCGGCCTCGTCGGAGTCCAGGTTGAAGCGAAACACGTCCAGCAGCATGCGGTCGCTGCCGATCTCGATCCCGGTCGGCAGCCCGGGTACGGGTTCCTCGGATTCCCCGGACGGCGATTGCCCGTCCAGCGCATTGCGCGATCGTGCCACGACGGGCTGGTCCGCGAGGCTCGGACCGGGCGTGAAGGCCTGCACGACGAACCAGGCGATAACGCCCACGGCGAGCGCGGAAATGACGAGGAACAAACGTTGGGCGAATCTCTTCATCATGCGGGGAACGTCAATCCAGGATTTCTGAAATGGTTTCTACCACTTTTTCCCGCATCAGTTCAAGCGGGAGCGGGCACTTGAACCCGGCAGCGGTCCCGTGCCCGCCGCCGCCGAACCCCTGCGCGATGTGCGCCACGTTGATCAGGCCCTTGGACCTGAGGGAACAGCGCAGGACGCCGTCGGTATTCTGCTTGAACAGGAGCGATACCTCCACGTCCTTGCCGTGGAGCGGCATGTTGATGAGGTCTTCGCCGTCCTCGTACGATGCTCCGGGCGAGGAAGCGAGGTCATCCCTCGTCATCAGCTGGATGGCGATGCGGTTCCCTGCGCGGAGTTCGAGGGTGGAATAGACCTTCTTCCTGAGCAGGAGCACGCCGATCGACGAACTTTCGTACATGAGGTTGTGGATGACGAAGGGCTGAACGCCGGCGCGCACCAGTTCCAATGCGGTATGGAACGTCTCCGCCGAGGTTTTCGGATAGATGAAAGACCCGGTATCGTAGACGATTCCCGCGAACAGCGCTTCCGCGACGTCGTGTTCGAGCGGTATGTCCATCGCCCTGATGATCCGGAAGACCAGCTCGCAGGTGGAACTGGCCTGGGGATCCAGGTAACTCGTGGCGGGATCGTTTTTTTTCGGATCGTGGTGGTCGATCATGAAGTAGCCGGCCGTCCTGGGCAGGTACGCGTCGGCCATCCGCCCGATGAACTGGGTATCGTTCGTGTCCATGATGACGAGGAGGGCTCCCGATGGATCGGGCAACCCTTCGGGGGGATCGTCGAGGGTCTCGACGATCCCCCGCCGGTCCATGAAGGCGAACTTGGAGGCGGGTGGCTCCTCGTTGAGGATCCGCGCCTTCTTGCCGATGGCCTTGAGGGAGACCGCGAGGGCATATTCGGCGCCGAGACCGTCGGCATCGCAGAATTCGTGCGATGTGAGGATGAACGAATCGCGTTCGCGGATAAGCCCGATCGTCTCGTCGACGTTCATGGCTTTGTCCCGCCTGGCCGCCCATCGTCCCTTTTCCTGCGGAATGCCATCACCGCGACCAGGCCCGCGACCAGGGCGATGCTCCCAATGACCGCGATGTTCGCCACCGAGGGGAATCGTTTCCCGTCGCCGGGGGAAGCCGTCCCGCTGCCCGTTTGCTCCGGCGTTTCGGTTGCCCCGGAGGGAGCCGATGACCCGGGAGAAGCCGTGTCGGTGAGGGCCTGTGCAGCGGGGTTCGTTCCCGCCGGCCGGCTGTCGCCCGCGTTAGCCCCCTCGTTCGGGGTATTCCCTGCGCCGGGAAGGAATTCCGCGGGGCGTACGGGCGGGTCTGCGAGGATGGTTGCGATCTTCCTGGCCGATTCGTCGATGCGGGGCGCCAAGCCGAACCCGATGGTTATCGCCCTGAACGAACCGTGATCTTCGCGCTTGACCCAGGTGAGGTAGGGATGTTCGAGCTTGAAGTCCGCGGCGTAGTACCTGGTGCCTTCCGGGGCTTCCTGGCGTTCGTCCGTGACGAGGAGGATGTACTTGGGGCGATCGGGGTCGTCCAGTCCCGTGAGGATGCCGTCCACGGCGTCGAGCGCCTTGCCGATGTCGGTATAGCGGCCATCCGGCTTGATGGCATTGAGGGAACGGATGAGGGCGGCCTTGTCGTCCTCGCGGCCGACCGGGCCTGACCACAGGGTTTCCGTCGTACCGTAGAATACCAGGACATGGACCCTGTCTCCGGGTATGACCAGGGGACCGATCAATTCGCCCGCAAGGAAGCGCTTGACCTCGGGCATGGCACCGACCATGGACTTGGACTTGTCCACGAGGAGGATGAAATCGACCGAGACGCCTCTGGCATCGGTTTGCGGAAACGCCGTACCGACGGCGAGCGCCAGGGAGAGGATCGGGAGGAGATTCCTGCGAAGTCTCGTGATGCCGGTCATGCGCGCTACGCTTCCTTGCGGTTTTTTGCCAATCCCACACCCTATCATACCATGCGGCATCTGGTATGGCAAATGATTGGACAGAAGATACCGGATGGCGGTGCGACCGCCTGCCGTGTTTAAGTCGGCGTTCCATTCGATCCCTGCAATATGGTTTGGAATCTACCATATAATGCATTTCTTGAACATGCTTTTTTTTTGGAAGGTCTTTACATTCCCGGTATCCAGGCTACTATTACCTCCGACATACGATCACGGGGGAAACGGCTGAAGGATTTCGGTTCGCGATCCCGTGCATCATCATGGATACTGATACGGCGCCTGACGCCGCGGCGAACGACGCCGGAAACGAAACCACGCAAGGAGAGCGACATGGGAATCATCGATCTTCCGAAAAGTCCGAACGTATTCCACCCCGAGAAACCGAGTGCTGTCGGTTCGCGCAACTCTCTCGCACAGGAAGGCCGCGATCAGCAGAAAGAGGTCAACCAGCTCCTCGAGGAAGAGACCAACAAGGTCATCCACCATATCAACACGCGGCTTCCGAAGGAAGTGCTTGAGCGCCTCGAGGTGATGGGCGGTCTCAAGGAAAAGCTCTACAACTATTTCAACCAGAACTACCAGAACATGTTCAACCGGTACATCACCACCACTGAAGACGAGATGGTGAAGAAGGTCCGGAACTTCATCGACAAAGAGGAAATGAAGGCCCTTTCCCGGTATACGCCGAAGGAGATCGCGGCCCTGCTCGACGAAGTCGGCGGCGCCGACAAGTTCAACACGGGCGAAGTCGAGAAGTCGGTCGTCAACATGTACGGCCACCTCCAGGGTCACATCCAGCGCGGCATCAACGAACTCGAGAACCTGACCAACGCCCTGCTCCGCCAGAAGACCGACGTCGGCGCCTTCATCCGCGGCGAGAACGCCTATTCCGTCGTCAAGTGCTCCTTCAAGGACAACATCTACAAGCCCAAGACGGTGGCCGACGTCAAGCTTTCCGTCAACATCCTGGATTCCGAGCTCATCAGCCCGATCTTCCACTACCAGGTCACGGTGGAATTCCTCATCAAGGAACTGATCGCGAAGTTCATCATCGACTCGATCGACAAGGACATCGAGAAGATCAAGGACAAGCTGATCGAAGAGGGCCAGGAGGAGATGTCCGATACCGAGATCATCTTCGCGAAGATGAACAAGGTGAGGGATCACACGGACGACGAAGCCGAGAGCGTCAAGTCCAAGCGTTACACGATCATAGCCAAGGAACTCATGGAGCGAATCAGCAACCTGCGCGCGGAGATCGACCCGGCGACCTTCGACCAGCTGAACATCCGTGAAAACCTCAAGAAGATCATCGACATCGAGAACATCCGCAACCGCGGCTACAACACCTCCATCAATTCGATCACCTCGATCCTCGACGTCTCCAAGATGGGCTACCAGTACATCGAAAACCTCAAGAATGCCCGCACGCTCATCATCCGCGAGTACGAGGACACCGATTACGCCCACCTTCCGGACGAGCGCTACCAGATCCGCCTCCAGTACTACGACAACGCCCAGCTCAACGAGGAGCGCAAAGCCTACCATGTCCAGGTGACGAGCTTCGAGCAGGAAATCAAGCATATCTGGGAAGTCCTCGAGATGAAGTACGAGGATACCAAGTTCCTGAAGCGCATCACCGATTTCGACGACCTCGCCAGGATCATGCGCGGAAAGATCCGCTCCAGGCTCCGGAGGAAGGACAACGAACCGGAATTCGAGAAGCTGGACAAGGTTTGGGACGAGATCAGCTTCGTGAAGCCGGCCGAGACCGACGTCGAGAAGTACAACCGCACCTATCTCTTCGAAAAAGACAAGCTCCGCTCGAAGCTCATCCTGATGCGCGACAAGCTCAAGGGCATGTACTCCTACCAGTACCCGATCGAGCGCCGCGTCATCGAGGAACGCCTTGCCTTCCTTGAGAAGGAATTCTTCCGCTTTGACTACATGATCAACCCGTACCATATCCAGCCGGGCCTCCTGCTCGATGTGGACATCACCTCGATCAAGCGCAAGAAAGCCACGCTCGACGGTATGGCCAACGTGCTCAACGAGTTCCTCCATGGCGTGTCCAAGGGATTCCAGGACGCCGCGTTCGCGGCCTTCAGCCGCCGCCGCTCCACCATCCGTTCGGACATCGCGCAGTCCTTCGGCGCAAACCCCGAGGAGGGGGAAGCCCCTGGCACCGATTACCTGTCCATGATCAACGCGTCGGCTCCCGCGGCAATCGAGGAAGCGGTTGCGCCGAAAGCGATCTCCGTGACCGGACCCGGCCGCAAGGCAGCCGCCATCCGGGGTCGTCCCGGACGGGGCGTCGTCGACACGACCAGGAAACCGGCCGCCAAGAAACCCGGCAAGACGGTTTCCCGCGGCCGCAGGGGCGGCGGCGGGGTCCGCGAGATCTAAAGGGGCGATGCGCCGTGATCCTGCGACCGCGGCGCTGACCCGAAAGCCGACCGATTTGAAATCGTTGACCGAAGTGCGCAATAGAGTTTTCTAGCCCTTCTGAGGCTGTCCGGTCGACAGACGGGGCAGCCTCTTGTTTTTCGTACGGCGAATTTTCGTTCGTACGATTCGGTCACGCGAACGAGACGAACTTCCCGGTCCTCAGGACCGGCGGTGTCCGTCTCCGTAAACGGGGGTCGTTCCGGATCAGCCGGCAACGCGACCGCCGTTGGGGAGAAAAGATGATGGATACGAACTCCTGGCGCTACGAAAGCCTGGCGGACCGCAACGTTTTCAACGCGTCGGTCCAGCACATCAAGACGGTCCTGGACATACTCGACCGCGTTTCCTCGAAGGAAAACCTCGCGGACGTGGCGCTGGAACTGCTGAACGAAAAGGCGCTCCAACCCGCTTCCCTCCACCCGATCATCAACGTGGTCCTCAGGGAGAAGCTCGGGTACAGGTCCAAGGCGGTCAACCTTCTCGGCGTGAACGGGGAACCGTCGAGCATCGCCGAAACCGTCAAGTCCTGGAACGGCGTGGATCTCGTCGTCCTCTACCACCACCCCGAACTGGGTCCCCTGCTCCTCAATCCGAAGAACGAGGACCATTTCAAGCGGCTCGACCGCCTTTCCAGGTACGAGCTCCTCGATATCTATGCAGGCGCCTTCGGGAAGGATGTTGACGCCGCCACGCTCGACAAGGCGGCCGACGCGGTGGCTGACCTGTTCGCGGGAAAGAAAGTCAAACCGCATCCCGCCTTCCTCAAGGGCGATTGCGTCTTCAGGACGAAAGCAGCCGCGAAGGCCAAAGCCGCGAAGAATACGGGCGGTCGTAAAGCCGCCGTTCCTGCCGCCAAGGACAAGCGCGGCGCGAAGGCCCCTGAGTTCTCCAGGGAAGAGATGACCAGGCGCGGCAAGGCCATGCCGGCTCCCGATGTTGAAGCCAAACCCCAGAAAGCCGCCGCCGCTGCCGAAGCGGCAGCCACTGCCGTCACGCAGACGCCGTCCGCGGGCAAGCGCATCACACCGATGTACTCGGTCGACGTCACCAACGAACTTTTCCATAACGGCAACGTGGAAGCGTGGAAACGCATCGTCAACAGTTACCAGATCAAGCATCCGGATTGCCAGGTCAATGTCTACTACGAGGGCGAGCGGATCACGGACCTCAACTCGCTGTTCAAGTGGGGCAAGGTCAAGCGCGGAACTTCCATCCAGTTCAAGGTCGTGGGCGAGAACATCGCCGACGTCGCTAAATTGGTCCGGTACCTGGCGCAGGGCGCCAGTTCCATGTTCGAAGCCTTCCTGCGAGGGCCGGTGAACAGCATCCTGCCGCTGTTCTAAAGCGGTCGCGTCGGAGGAACGGTATGAAAACGAACGTACATTATTTCAGCCAGAATGAAGCTGTCGCCAAAGCCATAGGCATCGACAAGCTCGGACAACGCGGCCAGCAGGCCAACGAGTTCGCGGAACTCGGACTTCCCATTCTTCCGGGGTTCGTCATCGACACGGATATCGCGAGCCATCTCGAGAAGGAGAACCTTCTCGAAGCCATCAAGCCCGTAATCAAGAAGATCGAGGGCATAGTCGGGAAGAGCTACGGCGACGAGAAGAATCCGCTCGTATTCAAGATCGTCATTTCCCCGAACCTGGCGGTTTCCAACTATCCCACCCTGCATAATTTCGGCCTTACGCGGGGGACGATCCCGGGCTTCAACGCCTTCGTGGGCGAAAACTTCGGGAACCACGAACTCATGTTCATGATCCGCGGCATGCTCAATATCGAGGAAAAGATAGCGGAGCTCGAGAACAGGCAAGCCGACCTGAAGAAGATCCGCGACAAGCTCGCCAAGATTTCCGCCGCGCTCGAATCCAACAAGGTAGGCAGGAACGCAGATGCCATCGCGGCGGAATACGGCGAATTCCTGCCCAAGGGCTTTTTCGACGACGCGTGGACCCAGCTCGAGACCGCGCTCAAGCGCATCTCCAGGATGCTGGACGTCGACGACCAGGACGCTGAGGATACGGCCATCCTCGTCCAGCCCATGGTCTACGGCAATTACGGGAAGGATTCCTCCTCGGGGGCGTTCTACACGCGCAACGTCGTGACCGGGGAGAAGAAACTGCAGGGCGAGTTCTTCGTCGAACGCTTCAACGAGATCGGCGGCAAGGGCGACGACATCAACAAGATCGCCCCGAACTACCTGAAGGATCTCGAGAAGATCTCCTGCAAGATCGAGGACTACCTCAAGGAGATACGGCTCATCCGCTTCACGGTGGAGAACAAGAAACTCTGGCTCATCGAGCAGCGCCAGGTCGTCGCGAAGAGCACGCAGGCCGACCTCAAACTCCTTCTCGACCTCAACTCCCGAAAGGTGGTCGATGACGTCTTCGTCATCAAGTCCATCAACCCGGGACGGCTCAACGAGATCCTCCACCCGATCGTCGACCTTGCGAGCGTCAAGAAGCTCAAGGGCGTGTCGGGCGGCATCGCCGGAGCGCCGGGCGCCGCCATCGGCCGAGTGTACTTCTCCACGGAGTCCCTGCTCGAAGCCTACCGCATCGCCCAGCAGAAGGGCCAGGACAAGCACCTCATCCTCTGCATGATCTCGACCTTCGCAGAGGACGTGAAGGCCATCGAGGTCGCGTCCGGCGTCCTTTCATGCGAGGGCGGCTACTCTGCCCACGCCTCGGTCGTCGCGCGCCAGTACGGCAAGATTTCCCTCGTCCTGCCCGAACTCAGGATCCGGGGCCGGAAGGCGACGCTCGGCGACGTGTCGATCGCCGAGGGCGACTACCTCACCATCAACGTGCCCTACTACGGGAAGCCTACGGTATGGTACGGGAAAGCCTCGCTCATCGAGCCCGACCCCAAGGAATCGGGGCTGATCGAGTTCGTCGCGATGGCCAAGACAAAGCTCAGGAAATTCCACGTGCGCGCGAACGCTGACAGCCCGCGGGACGCGGCGCTCGCGCTCTCCTTCGGCGCGGAAGGCATCGGACTCTGCCGCACCGAGCATATGTTCTTCAACGAAAAGAGGATCAACATCTTCCGGGAGATGATTTTCGCCGACACCAAGGCGGAACGCATCAAGGCGCTCGCGAAACTCAAGCCCTTCCAGCGAGAGGATTTCTACGGGCTTTTCAAGACCATGGCCGGCAAGGAAGTGACGATACGGCTCCTCGACGCGCCCCTCCACGAGTTCCTTCCCCACAACGACGCCGAGCTGGCCATTTTCCTCAAGCACCTCTCCTCCACCGGGAAGGGCAAGGCCATCACCAAGGCCGAGGTCCTCGCGCGTATCGAGGCGATCGGGGAATTCAACCCGATGCTCGGCCATCGCGGCTGCCGCGTGGCCGTCTCGTATCCCGAGATCTACCAGATGCAGGTAAAGGCCCTTTTCGAGGCGGTCTTCCAGCTCCAGAAGGAAAAGGTGGACGTCAGGCCCGAGATCATGATCCCGATCGTAATGAACGCGTCCGAACTGAAACTGATCCTCTACGGCAAGAAGATCGAGGGGCAAGTCTACAAGGGTCTCATCGAGATTGAAGAGGAAGTCCGTTCCAGCCTCAAGGCCAAGCCGGTTCCGTTCAAGATGGGCACCATGATCGAGCTTCCCGCCGCGGCACTGAGCGCCGGCGAGATTGCCCGGTACAGCGAGTTTTTCAGCTTCGGGACCAATGACCTGACCCAGACGACCCTCGGCATCAGCCGCGACGATTTCAACGGCTTCATGCCCGACTACTCGCTCTTCGACCTCATCGACGGCAATCCCTTCGCCAAGCTGACCGAGCCCGTCAAGGAACTCATCGCGATGGCGGTGCGGCGCGGCAAGCTCACCCGGCCCGGGCTCATCCCGGGGCTCTGCGGCGAGCACGGCGCGAATCCGGACAACGTGCGGTTCTGCATGGACGCGGGGCTCGAATACGTTTCCTGTTCGCCGTACTCCGTACCCATCGCCACGCTGGCGGTGGCGCAGGCGGAAATCGATCGTTCGACGCCGAAAGAATGAGACGGCGCTGACGATTCAATGCGAAAAGAGGCCGCCCCGTCCGGGGCGGCCTCTTCTTCAATCCATGCATCGGTCATGAGCCGGTCGATGAAAACCGGGTTCAATCCTTCTGGTAGTCCCAGGACATGACCGTGGCGACCTTTTCGCAGATGGCCTTCGAAACCTTCTTGGCGTCCGAAAGCGGAATATCAGTTTCCTTGTTGAGCGTCTTTTCGAAGAACGACTGGATGGTCGGGATCATGTCGGGAAGATGGAAGAAGACGAAACTGAAATTGATGCCGGTAGGCTTGGAGATCGTGAAGGCGCCGTACGAGATGACGGACTGCCGGCCATAGTAGATCCTGGTCTGGTTCTTGGCGGTATACGACTCGAGCTCGCTGAAACGGAGGGGAATCTGCTCGGTGCTGGAGCGGCAATACGGCTCTTCCGACTTTTTCGGGTAGCCTTGGGGCTCTACCAGGATGTACAGCTTCTTTCCATCCGTCTGGAAAGTGAGTCCGTCCCCGCTGGGGTAGATCGATTTCACGTTGTTATAGGAAACGATCTCGTAGCGGGTATAGGTCGAATGCTGGCTGAAGAACGAGGAGATGATGAAGCCGTCCTTGTTGGGGAGCATACTCTTTCCGTAGGCATCGAAGAGCTCCAGCGCTTTGGGGGTAGCGGGCATTCGTGTTCCTCCTGTCATGTTGATACTATACGCCATGCAGCGGAGCCGATCAAGTTCGTTCTCGTTTCGCCGGGCGGAGCCGGGCCGCTTCTTCCGCATACCGTATTGCCAGGGATGCGGGGCCGGTCGTACCGTAGACGGCAGCCAACGCCTCGAGGGGGACGGGATCGGCAGGATTTCTCCCGGCGGCGGCGCGGAAAGCTTCAATGGCCTTTTCGGGGGATCCGGACGCGACCCGGAGCCGGCCCAGGGCCAGATACGCACCTGCGCTTTTCGTGAAAGAAGCGCCCTTTTCAAGGAGTTTTGCAGCCGTATCGCGGGCGCCTGACTTGTCGAGGCAGAGGGCCAGGCCAAGCAGGAGTTCTTCGTCCTCGGGCGATGACCGGAGGAGACCCCTATACAGGATGGCGGCTTCCCGCCAGCGGCGGCAGCGTCGCTTGCAGAACGCGAGCAGTTTCAGGGTCTTGGGGCCCGGCTTCGCGAACGCCGTCCCGCGCTCGATGACCTGGGCGGTCTTCCTGAAATCCTTCAACGCGACCAGCCGGTGTATGTACTCGCGCCGCACCGCGGCGTTATCCGCATGGCGCTCCAGATAGCGGTCGTAGGCTTCGCCGATGGCGTCGGGACCGTCTATGGATTCCGCGACGGACACGAGATACAGGAGCGACATCTCGTCGTCAGGATCGAGCGCAAGCGTCTTTTCGAACCACCCGCGGGCGAGATCCGGCCTACCGGTCTTGTACAGGGATTCGCCGAGGGCGAAAAGGACGTTCGGATCGGTTGGATGCTCGCGGACGAGCGCCTGCAGTTTCGGAAGGAGCGCGGCCGGGGAATCGCCGAGCCGGGCGCGGCAAATGGTGCCGTAATAGAGCACGAGGGAAGGATCGGCACCGGCACGCTCGGCCTTGAGGATGTCGGACAGCGCGGACCGGATATCTCCCGCCGCCCGATACGCGTCAGCCCGTCCGAGGAGCAGATCCGGCGAAGACGGGTCGATCTCAAGCGCCCGCGTGAAGTGGTTGATGGCGCGATCGTTCTGACCCAGTTCGCGGTAGGCTTCGGCGGCTATCATCCGCGCCTGGGAATCCCGCGCCCCTCCCCGGAGTATGTCCAGCGCGGCAGCCAACGCGCCCCTGGGGTCGCCGTTCTTGAGGAGCGAGAACGCCCGGTAGCGGTCGAGGAGCACGGCGTTCCACTCGACCGCGGGAAAATCGGGGAACTGCCTGCCGATGCGATCCAGTTCGGAAGCCGCTTCCTGCGTCCTGCCCGCCTGCAGGAGGAGGACGACGAGCTGGAAGACGATGGCGGGATCGTCCGGCGCGAACTCACGCGCGACCGATACATCCTGGACAGCTTCGGATATCCTGCCCAGCGTCCGCAGTGCCCTGCTCCGGTAGAGGCGCGGCGAGACGCCGTCTCCCCCGTTCGCGATGACGAAGCCGAGCATCTGCGCCGTCATGTCGGCTTCGCCCCTGGACAGGAGCCGGACGGAATTGACGAAAAGGGCGTTGCGGTAGCCCGCGAAAATCCGCATGTCGTCCGGAGCGATGGTAACAGCCCGTTCCAGGGCTTCCAGGGCTTTCCCCGGCCGTCTCATCCTGAGCCAGGCGATGCCGAGAAATGCGTGGCTTTCCGCGCGCGCTGGTTTTCCCGCCGACTCGCCCGCTTCCATGCTCTTGCGGAAACACTGCAGGGCTTCCGGGAATCGCCTGACGGAAAGATAGCTTCTTCCGAGGAAGAAGAACCCGGCCTCGGGATCCAGCCTTGTGTCGATGAATTGCCGAAAGGCTTGAATCGCCTGCTCATGGTTACCCATGACATGGTGGGCACGGCCCAGGTAGAGCAGGGCTTCGGGGAATTCGTCGGTTTCCGCTACGATACGGGTGAAGATCTCTATGGAGCGCCCGTATTCTCGGGTTCCCCCGGCTTCGATCCCCTCGGAAAAAAGACGTTTCAGGGAAAGTTTCGACATTCAAGCATTTTATACCATAGGGCAGATACCGACAAGCTCGGGTAATTCATGTATACAGAACCAATTTCCAAAGTCATCTGCCTATTAAACACTCCATTGGGAAAAAAATTCCCATTTGGGTAAGGAACATGGCTGCCAGCAGGGTTCACAAGCCAAGCATCGAAATTCCTGCATCGTTAGAATATTCCTAAATGTATATACAATAAACAATTACCTTTTCGAATAATATTCTGAAGAATATTAGTGAAGTAATGCATATTGGCACGTTTCATGCATAGGAGTATATGCAGCAGTCCTCAACAGTGGACGAGCTGCAAGGAGATCACATGAAGAAGATCATTGTCATCGTTCTCGCGGTTGTCGTCGCGGCATCCGCGTTTGCCCAGGCCCCGGGGAATCAGGCACCCGGGGCGCAAGGGCAGGCGGGACCCTGGGGCAACCAGGCTCCGGTGCTCAAGAGCGTCACTCTGGAAGGAAGACTGGATTTTTCGAACGAGGAACCGGTTCTCATCGCCAAGGACGGAAAGTCGTACTTCATCCGAATGCCACGTTTCTACTACTATGCCTACATGGACGGCATCAAGAAGGACGCAGCGCTCAGGATCGAAGGCTACGAACTCCCCACATGGCCCGGCCAGACCATTGGCAACATCCAGGTCGTAAAGGCGACCTTCGCCGGCAAGGTTTATGACTTCAGCGCATTTGACGGCGCTGGAGGCGGACCCGGCGGTAGACGGGGCATGATGGGCGGCTTCGGTGGCGGACCCGGCGGTGGACGGGGCATGACGGGCGGATGCGGGATGCCTGGCGGCCGCTGGTAAAGACGGCTTTCCGGACGCGTCGCTCGATTCGTCCGGGAGCCAGGGAGGTTCCCGGACGTTGCGTTCCCGAGCGGAACGGGGATATGGTGGATCCATGAAGCAGGGGGTCTCGCGCGCGAAGGTTTTTTATCTCGTTTCGGTCGCGCTGGCTTTCGGCGCGATTTTCGTTCTTGTCGTCGCGTTCGTGATCCGGGACCAGTCGACTCGCAGGCTGGGTCTGGAGTTCGACATCTTCCGCCTGGCCTCAGCGATGACCGAGGGATTTCGGGACGATGGCGAACCCGGGCTTGCCGGCGCCCCGGTCATCGGGTTCGGGCTCTACGACGAACGGGGAAAATCCCTCGTCGTCAGGGGAAGCGCGCCGCCGGAACTTGATCCCCGACGCCTGGGGCCGGGCCCCCTGTCAGTCTCGTACGGCAGCGCGACCGCGACACTGGTGCGAAGGCTCGGCATGCGGGGCGCACAGGGTGCACCGGGCATGCCGGGTTTCGTCGATGCGCCGGGTCCGCGGGGTCTTCCAGGCGAACCCGGACGCGGCCGGATGATGGGAGGGGCCATGATGCGGGGGCCCAATGTACCGGGTGCGGGGTTCGGTTTCATCGAGATCGACGTCTCCACCTTTTTGAGGGAACGCAGGATCGTCTACGGCGGAGCCGCCTTCTTCTGCATCATCCTCGCGGCGTTGGCCTGGCTGCTCGTTTCCACCTTGGGGCGCTACGAAACGCTCCGCGAAAACGAGGAACGCAACCGGGAACTCGTGAGTCTCGGGGAAGCCGCGAGGACCCTGGCGCACGAGATCAAGAATCCCCTCGGCGTCATCCGCGTGCATTGCGGCATCTTGCGGAAGAACGCGCCGGGGACATGGTCGGACAACGTGCGGGTCATCGAGGAGGAGACCCTGCGGGTAAGCGGCCTCGTCGACAGGATCCGTGAGTACCTGAAAAGCGACGACGGGAAACCAGCAGAGGTGGACGCCGACGCGTTCGCGCGGTCATTGGCCGAACGCTGGGGGGACCGCGTCAAACTGGCCGGTTCCGCAGCCTGTACCGTCGTCATCGATCCGGACAGGCTCCGCGCGGCGGCTGACAACCTCGTCCGGAACGCGCTCGAAGCCCAGGAATCGGTCGGGGCCGTCGGTCCGGTCCGGGTTGATGTCCGCTTCTCGAAAGGCCGTTTCGAACTCTCCATCTCGGATCGCGGCCCGGGCGTGGGCGAGGGAGAACGGAGTTCGCTCTTCGAGCCGTTCTTCACGACGAAGGAAAAGGGAACGGGATTGGGGCTCGCGCTCTCGAGGAAAAACATATCAAGAGCCGGGGGAACGATCGGGTACTCGCCGGGATCCGGCGGCGGTTCCGTCTTCACGATCCGCCTGTCCGCGAAACCGGCGCATGAGGGCGCAATGGCGTAGGCGGGCGCTCAGCCTACGTACTTCCTCGGTTCCTCCCCGGTGACCCACGCGTACAGCTCGATATAGGGTTTGGCGGGACTCATGTTCACCTTCTGGAGCAGCACTTCCTCCACCTGGAAGAAGCCGACGGATTCCGACATCTCGACCGAAATACGGATCGGGTGGCGTTCGCCCTTGCCGATGACGACGCGTTCGACCGCCGCTGCCGAGTACTGGTGGATGTCGCCGGCCCTCGGCTCGGTCGAGAGCATCATGGGGATGCGCGAACGGCCTTTTTCCATGTCGCAGCCGTCGGCGATCAGGATGAGGCCGGCTTCGACCGAGTGTATCCTTTGCGTGGCCATGTGTCCCTGGATGCCCTCCAGGACGAGGCTGCGCAGGATGACGCGGCGCGAGATCTCCCCCGGGTAGAGGGATTCGAGCAGCCGGGTCACGATGGGAGCGGCGAGGATCACCCCGGCGATTTCGTGGTTCTGCCGTCCAAGGGACATGCCGATGTCGTGCATGAAGGCGGCCATGAGGACGGCGGTCTTCGAATCCTCGAAGCTGCCCGCCTCGTCCGACTCGAGGCTCATGCGGACGCTCCCGGCGGCGAGCATGTCTGCCATCGCGAGCGCGTTGATCGCCACTTTCCGCATGTGCACCGGGCCGTGGTCGTTGTAGTTGAGCCTGCGGATCGCCACGACATTGGCGTATTCCTGGAGGGCCTGGACCTCTTCGTCGCCGATGAGGAGTTCGGCTGCTTCGCGGACCTTCCCGGTCAAGCCCGCGACGAGCCGCCGGTCCAGCGAACTTTCCTTGCCGCTCTTCATGCATCCCTCCCCATTCCCGACCGGTCGGGCGACTGGCATCCGCCACCAGCGTCGAGCGCGGCTTCGATGCGACCGTCCCAGTACAATGTAGCCGGGAGAACCCTGTTGAGGAAGTCCTGCGTGAGGGATGGCGCCCTCCATGCATCGGGAAAATGGCAGAAGACCCATTCACAGGCGGCGAGCGACGCCCGGAGTGCTTCGTCCGTACCCCCGGTCTTGAGGAACCCGTAGAGCGCGCCGAGTTCTTTCCGGAGGTCCGACAGGAAACCCCTTGCGGCGTTTCGCGCGGCGAGGGGGTCCACGCGCGTCCCCTCGTCGTCCTCTCCATCAGATGACGCGTCGAGGCAGTCGGACCAGGACGCCGCGGGGATGCCGAGATCCAGACCTCCGCCGCGGAGGTCGAAGACTCTCCCCTGGCCTGAAACGAGAGCTTTGAGGCTTTCAGCATAGGAAGCCAGGACGTTGTCGGTGAAAAACCCGTTCCCGATCGGGAAAGTCCGCGCTCCGTACCCCGAGTTCCACTGGCGCGAGCGCTTGTAGGTTCTGGTCTCGCGGTTCCGCTCGGCGAGATCGGGCGGCGATGCGCGCGCATGCGTCATGCCCGGGCGGAAGGAAAAATCGAGGCCCACGGCGAATACCGGGCCGGTCGAGACTTCGAGGGCGATCTTCATCGCGAGAACGCCGACCGATCCGAGCGCGGGAACGGGGAGCGCGACGAAGGGCAGGGTACGGATCCGTTCCAGGAAGCCCAGGGATTCGAATTCCGATACGAGGAGCCACTTCCTTCCGGAAATGCGGGTGAAGGTCGCAGGGTGAGCCGACAGGTCGACGAAGAGGTCCATAGGGCGTCCGCCCGAGCCCTGGAAATCCCCGAGGTTGTGGATCTGTGCCTCGAGGCAGACGACGGCGTCCGGGACGATGCCCCTGGCGAGCAACGGCATGAGCGCGGTATCCACCGCGAGCACGAAGGGCCGGGAACCGCCGGGCAGGTCGGGCAGGGCGTCCAGGGAAGGGCCCGCGCCGCAGACGAGGACGGGGCGACCTATCCTCGGCGCGGTCATGAATTCGAAGTTTCCGCAGCGGCCGAGGTTCTCGATCGTGTTCCTGATCCAGAGGCTGGCCATCGCGCCCATCGTCGCTCGGTTGCGCCAGTACGAGGCGATGTCGCCCCCGATGCCCTCGAGGATGGCGGCATAGCGTTCCGGGAAGAGTGACCAGCCGCCGGACAGCTTCAGTTCGACGACGCGTCGGAAAGTTCCCAACGAGCGGGCAGAGGCGACGATTGCGGCCGGTTCGGTCGACCGGGGAAAGCCGAAACGGCGCTCTTTCGCGAGCCCGTCCGGAAGCGACCCGACCGCGAACTCAAGGAGTTTCCCGTCGAGTTCCGCGCACAGCACCGACGACGAGGGCGGAAGGCGATAGAAGAATTCCGCGAGGCCATGGCACGCAATGGGGCTGGGCACGAAATAGAGGGTATCCCCGGCGGGAGTCGTACTGGCTGCCATCCTGCGGGGAAGGGCTGCGGCATCGACCCTGGAATAGAGGTACCGGCCGCGGTAGAAGATGCAAACGCCCCCGGCCGTTTCGACGAGCCTGGGGCGTTCTTCGTCCATGGGGATCAGTTGACCTTGAAGGTCTTCGAGAAGGTTTCCATGAAGTTATCCTTGAGCCTCGGGCTTTTGAGCAGCCTGTCGTAGTAGGTATTCTCGAAAGACTGGATGCACACGGAAGGATAGAAATACTCGATGGCCAGGAGGGTGTCGTCGCCCGCGGCCGTCTCTTCCTTCACCCTTGCCACGGCCACGGCGTCCCTGGCGACGACGGGTTCGGTTATCCCGCCGGGAACGGCTTTCCAGAGCGCGGCAATGAATTTCTCGTTGCTTTCGATGCCGGCCATCGCCGGGACGCCCGCGACCGAGACAGGCTTGAACAGGGGGCGCTGCGGATCGTTGAACGGGTTGCCGAAATTGAGCGGGAAAGGGCCCGCGGTCTTCACTTCGATCCCTGCCCTGGCCGCGGATGCCGTGAAATCGGACTGGGCGCCCGCGGTAAAATCCCTGGCCCTGGCGAGGAAGAAATCTTCGATCCTGCCACGCTCCCATCCGCTCATGTAGATGCCGACGTACTTGAGGGTGTCGTCATCGGTAAAATCCGGAGCGATGGCCGATTCTTCCACGCGGTAGAAGGTCCAGCCTCCGGACGCCGCCTCGTAGACCGGGGATACCTCGCCTTTCTTCAGGGCCAGGAGGGCCTTGGCATCGTCCTTGTTCTTGAAATCGCCCGTGATCTCGTAATAGCGCTTGGCGCCCATGACGCCGCCCTGGGCCTTGAACGAATCCGTGGAATAATTCTTCGCGGCGTCGGCGAAGGTCATGGAGTTGTCGCCGATCTTGCCCTTGACCTGTTCGGCCTCGGCCTTGCCGGTCGCCATCGTGATCCTGGAGAGCGTGAGGGTCGTGAAGTTGTCGGGATTCGCGGCGCCGTACGCGGCCATCTCGGATTTGGGATAGTCTGCGAAGGGGAAGACGACGAACTCGAAGGACCGTTCGCGCTTCATGGAAGCCTTCACGAGGTCCTTTTCCTTCTGGCTGGGGCGGTAGACGATGAGGTCGGTGACGTACGACGTCTTGAGATATTCCTCACGGAGGTTGTCGCGGATTTCCGCCTGCTTCGCCGGGGAGGTTTCCCGGTATCGCGTCAGCGAGAATACCCCGTCCTCGAGGAAAGCCTGGTTGGACATGACGGCGTCGTCGAGGTAACCCTTGCTGACCGACAAGCCGGCGCGGGCGGCATCGTCCAGGATGCCGAAGTGGATGGCGGTCCGGGAGAAAGCCTGCTGCCAAACCTGGAGGATGTAGAACTGGTTGTCTTTCTGCGCGTATCCCTGCTGCGTGTAGTATTCGTCGATAGCCTCGACCTGGCGGGCAAAGTAATTCCCCGCAGCGAAGGCAATGGGCTTTCCCGCGAAGGATCCGAATACCGGGTTGGATGCGTTCCCGGGATCGCGCGCGACCGAGGGAAAGAAGACGAACGCGATGATCACGAGGACGAGGAACGCGACGGTTCCGATATAGCGGAACGAAACGCCGCCTTTTTTCGCCTTGGGAGTGGCGTTTTTCGCGGCTTCGGGCTTGTCGTTTTTCGGTGTCATAGGATCCTTTCCTGGTTATTGAAAATAAACGTAAGTATCAGCCGCGCCGTCACGGGCATCGGCGGGAGACCCGGAAGGCAGTGATCCGACGGTCGTCTTGGACTGTCGGGAGGTTCCAGCCTCCGGTCGGGAGGCGAAACGATACCACGAGGCCATCCTCTCGTCAATAGCGGCCCGAAGGGGGGCGTTCACGGCGTGACATCGCCGCGCGCGGGACGACCTGCCTCGCCTGAATAGAACGCGTAGCCGTTCTTGTCCCCGTGCTTGATGGCGTACATGGCTCCATCCGCTCGGTTCACGAGGTCCTCGATCGTCTGGGCGTCGTCCGGGTAGACCGCGATGCCCATCGAAAGCCTGACGCGGCACTCGGCGTCGATGAAGGCCAGCGGCTTCTGGCCTTCCGACTGGATCTTGTCGGCCACCAGTTCTATGTCGGCGCGAGTCTTGACGTTCCGCAGGACGGCCACGAACTCGTCGCCGCCCACCCTGGCCACGATGTCCGAGGCGCGCAGGAGGTTCCGGAACCGCTCGGCCACCGCGATGAGGGCGTGGTCGCCGGTGAAGTGACCGTACCTGTCGTTGATGGGCTTGAAATCGTCCAGGTCGATGTACATCACCCCGATCTTCGAGCGCTGGCGCTCGGCCTGGTGGCAGGCGTCCTCCAGGAGCTCGAACAGGAGCCGCCGGTTCGGGAGACCCGTCAGGCTGTCGTGGTTGGCAAGGTGGGAAATCTCGCGGGAGGCCTTTTCGAGCGCCCGCTTGTCCCGCTTCAAGTCCTTGTTCAGGTCCTCGAGGCGATCGTGGATGAGCGAATTCTCGATGGCCACGGCGATGAAGGGGTTGAGGGCGGCGAGGAATTTCCTGTCGTCGTCCGTGTACGCGTCGGCCTCGTAGTTCTGGACCGTCATCACGCCGATGACCTTGTTTTCGATGGAGAGCGGCAGGTAGAAGAGCGTGCGCCCCTTCTGGCCGAGGTAGAATACCGGTTCGCCTTCGATGTAATCGGAATATTCCTTGTCGATGTCGTGGATGAAAACGGCCTCGTTCCGGCGCACGCAGTACGCGGCGATGCTTCTCTTGTGGTTGAGCTTCCGGGTCGGGCGCTTGATATTGACCCCGCGCTCCACGTAGCAGATGTACCGGAGCGAATCGGACTTCTGGTTGTAGAGCGCCAGCCCGAACACGTCGATGCTGAAATGCGCGATGAGCGACTCGAAAAGCGTGTCGATGACGGTGGAGGTCACGAGGCTCGACGTGATGCGGCGGCCTATCTCCGCGATCGTAGTGATCCTCCGGTTCATGGCCTCCAGCCGGTCGGTCTTTTCCCGGAGGTCGATGGTCCTGAGGCGGTAGATCTCAGCCTCACGCTGCGAACGTTCGATCTCGTACTGGATCTGGATGTTCTTGATCTTGCGGGTGGTGTCTTCGCCGGATATCTCCCGTTCATAGCGGGAGTGCTTGCGGTAGAATTCCAGTGCAGTCCCGAACTCGCCCTTGCGTTCGTGGATCCTGGAGAGCGCTTCGTAGCCCTTGGACGCCTGGAGCTTGGCGCCCAGACGCTCGGCCAGTTCGATGGCTTCCATGAATCCCGCGAGGGCATCGTCGAGCCGGTCGATCTCGAACTCGATCGAGCCGAGGTCGAGCAGGCATTCGACGGCGAGGAGCCTGTCGCCGGATTTCCTCGCGAGGTCGAGGGCGGTCCTTATCCGCAGCTCGGCGTTCGCATAGTCGCCGACGGCCCGGTCGATGCGCGAATTTCTCGACCATGCCTGGGCCGCCAGGATGCCCTCGCCGAGCCGTTCGGCGATGGCGAGCGACTTTTCGATGAAGTCCCGGGCCAGGGGGTAGTTTTCCATGTCCGTGAACGTCGCGCCGATGTTGAGCAGGACCCCGGCGAGCTCGTCGTTCTCCTCGTGGTCGGGGAGGATCTCGTACGCGCGGAGGAAATAGTCCAGGGCTTCCTTGAAGTTGCCCAATTCCTTGCAGACTTCACCGATCTTGTTGAGCGACGAGGATTCCCTCGCTGCCAGCCCGTGTTTCCGCGCGATCTCGATGCTGCGCGAATAGTAGTCTACCGCCCACTCGAGCCTCGAGAGCTTATGGTAGAGCACGCCCAGGGCGTGGGTGGCCTTGGCCTGCCCCGACGCGTCGTCGATGCGGCCGTAGATCTCGAGGGCGGAGCGTATGTATTCGGAACTTTCCTCCGGCCTGGACAGGTAGATGCAGCACCATCCGGCGTTGAGGAGGGATTCGGCGGTGCCCTTGTCGTACGACGAGAGCCTGGCCGCTTCGAGCGTCTCCACGGCCAGGATGAGCGCGCTCTCGGGGTCATCGAGCATGACGCCCCAGGCCGCTGCGTTCCGGCCGTCGATCGTGGATAGTGCCGGGTCCGCCGTGACGGCGGTGACCTCGGCCGCAGTCGCACCGACAGCAGTCGCGCCGACAGCAGTCGCGTCGACAGTAGTCGAGGCATCGGCAGGCTTGTCGACGATTGGCGTGGCGGCATCGCTCCCGGCTGATGGAAAGACGCGGGAGGGGTCCGGACCGGAAGCCTCGTCACGCGCGGCAGGCGGAATCGGGGTGGATCGTGTTTGGCGTTCTTTCATGCTTGTTTCTTTCGAAGGCTGCGGGCTACCCCGGACGCCAGGATGGTGTCAGAAGAGATCCGCATCGATGGTATCGTCCCCGATACCCGGATCCGAGGTGGCGAGGTACTCGAGCGCATCCTGCGTATCGCGCCGTACGTGTTCGTACCATATCGTATAGAGCTCGCTGTCGATCGAATTCGGGTAAGGCGCGCCTTCGACGTCGGCGATGAGCTGGCGGAGCAGTACATAACCCTTCTTGTCCATGGGACCGGCACCTGCCTTACAGCGAAAGCTGTCGCACGACGGTCGCTGGATCGTCGCGTCTCATCAATTCTACATCATGAGCCCCGGAAATCAAGGCGATTGTTCTCCGCTCCCAGGCAGCGGCGAGCCGGTCCGCCGCCCTTTGCACATCGTGCGCGGCGGTGGCCAGGAGTATCCCGCGCCGCCGCCTTCGAAGCTCGTCGCCGATTCCGTAGAGCTCCCTCCTGAAGTCCACGAAACCGCGCTCCTCGGGCGACAGTGGCTTGAGGTCCCGGCCCGTGGATCCAATGACGGCACGTTCCAGTTCGTCCGTGTCGAAGCGGCCGGCGGCAGTCTCCTCGAGACCCTTCCAGAACGTGGCCAGGGACGACACGGGCGAGGGGTCGCGGTACGATGAGAAGGAAAATACGCGTTCCATGCCGTCCGCCCGGGCCGATGCGCCGTATGCGCCGCCTTTCACGCGTATCTCGTTCCAGAGCCAGCCGGTGGACAGGGCATGCGCAAGCACCGACTCATGCACGAAATCCGGGGAGTCGAAGGGCGCCGAGGGAAGGCAGAGTGCGGAATATCCCACGCCGGCCGGAATCGTCCACGCTTCCCTCCGGTCGCAGGCGTCGGGAAGGGATTCCGCGAAAAATGGCGTTCCGCCCGACGTTTCCGGCAATCCCTCAACGACCCGACCGACGGCCGCGAAAGCCTCGTCCATGCGCTCGGGATCGGTCGTGATCCCGACCCGGAGCGTCGTCCTTCCGACGATCGAACGCACGAGGCCGCGCAAGCCCGTCAACAGGTCGGCCGGAACGGTGCCGAGCTCCCGGAGGAATCTGTGTTGGGCGAGCCCGCCGAGGAGTTCCTCGACGCGCATCGCGCGGGTGAAAGCGCCCGCGGCCCGGGACGACGCATAGGCGCTGCCGGAGGGAATGATCGAGCTGGACACGTCGTTGCGGTATTCTTCGGCGAGGTCGGAAAAACGTTTTCGGTCCCCGAAGTCGGCGTCGGTCAGGAGTTCCAGCGCCGCGTCCAGCGCTCTCGGAAGGTTCTCCGCCAGGGCTTTCAGCCTGAATATCATCATGGTGCGGGCCCGTTCCGGGTTTCCGCCGATCGGGGTGGCGCTCTGGATGACGACGTCGAAACCGCCTGACACCGTGGACAGCAGCCGAGCCATGGCGTCATAGGGCCGGGTCCCCGTGCCGGCCCCGGTCGTGAATTTCGAGAGCAGGGGAAGCCTGAGCAGGGCCAGCTCATCCGCGTCGTCGAAGGGGAAGGCGAAATCCACGTAGGTCACGCCGTTCGCGAAGAGGGGATGCAGGGAGTAGCGTACGCCGCCGGATTCGGCCTGCACGCGCGGAATGATATCGATCTCGGTGGGGATGTCGCTCCGGGCGAGGCTGGGCACCAGGGAAGCCAGCTCCGGCCCATCGGAGAGGTTCTGGAATTCTTCGAGAGCCGACGCGCGATGCCTGATGGCGAGGCGTTCCTCGGCGCTGAACGACAGGTCGAGCTCGTCGAGGCGCTTTCGCTCGGCGGCCGCGCGCTTCGGAAGCAGGCCAGGTTCGGGGTAGACCGTCACCGTCGTCCGGTGGGGATTCGAAAGCAGCCATTCCGACATGCGGTCTTCGAGGTAGCGAGGGTTGGCATCCATGGAGCGCCTGAACAGGGAATACGCCCGCTCGAAGGAGAGCGTGCCCTCGGGTCCCGCTCCGTTCAGCCAGCCCCGAATGGAACGACCGAAAAGCCTGAGGCCGTAGGTGCCGGAACCCCGCCTGATTTCCCGATTGGCGAAGACTATCCCGTGAAGGGCGGCATCGAGCTCTTCGCGGGCGATCCCGTCCCCGACGACCTTGCCGATGATGTCGGCGCAGACAGCTTCGAGCTCGGCTTCCCGGCCGCGCTCGATCCCCCGAAGGCCCGCGGTGAAAAGGGCTTCCCTGAGGCCCGTATCGAGCCCGCAATGCGGCGACAGGTCTTCCCCGAGACCCGATTCGAGCAACGCTTTCGCCAGGGGGGCGCCGTCGTGGCCGATGAGCACTTCGGAGACGGCTTCCAGCGCGATCGGATCGTCCTGGTAGGGAATGACGAGCCAGTTGACGAGGATGCTGGTTTTGGCATCGGAACCCTCGTCGACGGCGAAGGGTTCGGCAATGCGGAGGGGCGAGACGAAGCGCGGCTGGCGCGGCACCGGGTCCTCCGGTGCCTGCGTCCCGAAACCGGAGAGGAAGCGCGATTCGAGGAATTCGAGCTGTTCCGCCGAGTCGATGTTTCCGTGGAGGAAAATCCTGCAGTTCGAAGGATGGTAGCGGGACGCATGGAAGTCATTGAAGGATTCACGGGTCAGGGAGGGAATGAGCTCGGGATCTCCCCCCGAATCGAAGGAATACGGATGACCGGCGGAGAAGAGCGAGCGCATCGCGATCGTCCCGACGAAGCTCTCGGCGCTCGCGTAGTCCCCGCGCATCTCGTTGTAGACCACGCCTTTCACGAGGAGCTTCCCGTCCTCCCCGTACTCGAGATGGTGGGCTTCCTGGAGGAAGGTTTCCTCCGAGAGGATGGGGAAGAACACGGCGTCGCCGTAGACTTCCATGAGGTTGAAATAGTCTGCCTTGACGGTGGACGCTGCCGGGTAGACGGTCTTGTCCGGGTAGGTGAAAGCGTTCATGAAGGACTGGAGACTCCCCCGGGCGAGCGAGAGGAACGCGTCCTTGACCGGGAACCTGCGCGAACCGCAGAGGACCGAATGTTCGACGATATGGGCGACGCCCGAAGAATCGCGTGACGGCGTCGCGAAACAGAACGCGAAGGTGTTTTCCTCGTCTTCCGATCTGAGGTGGTATATCTCGCAGCCGGTGGCGCGGTGGCGGTACCAGAAGCCGTTCGCGCGGAATTCGGGGAGCATGGATGCGGAGAGCAGGTCGAAGGCGGGATGGCTGGGGGCGGTCATGCGCCTATCATCGCGGCGCGGGCGGCGGCCGTCAAGCTCGGGTGAAACCGCTGGCGGCGGGAACACGGCGCGATGTATAGTTGGCGACATGAGCATCACGACGAAGACGGGAGACGACGGGACCACGAGCCTGTGGTCCGGCGAACGGGTATCCAAGGACGATGCCAGGGTGGAAGCCTACGGCACCATCGACGAGTTGTCCTCGTTCCTGGCTTTCGCCTCGCATGCAGCCAAGCTCCCCGCCACGGCGGAGGCGATCCGCGAGATAATCGGCGACCTCTTCCGCGCGGCGGGCGAACTCGCTTCGGCGGGCAAGCCGTTCCGTACGCCCATCGTCGACGGGGACGTCAGCCGGCTGGAACGCCGCGTCGGGTCGCTCGAGGACGCGATGCGGCTGAAGGGTTTCGTGCTCCCCGGCGCCACCGAATCTTCGGCCAGGCTGGACATCGCGCGCGCCGTCGCGAGGCGCACGGAGCGTCGGGTCATCTCGCTTTCCGGATCGGCCGGGCTCGGTCGCCCCGTCCGGCTGTACCTGAACAGGCTCTCAGATCTGCTTTTCCTGATGGCGCGCGCCGAGGAAGCCGCGGAAGGCGCCGTCCGCTACCTCTGAAGGGGCCGGGTCGTCAGTCGACGAGCTCGTCGTCGCCATGGAGGTTCAGTTCGCCCGCGTCCAGCTTACGCTTGAAGATTTCCATGAATTCGCGGGTCGCACGTTCCGATTCGTCCCTTCGCACGGCTCCGAGGATGTCGTATTCTTCCTTGATGATGATGCGGCGGTTCTGCGACACGTTCTCGAGGAGCTTGTCGCGGAACGCCTGGCTCTTGCCCTTCATGATCATCGCGACCGCCCGCTCGTCCATGCCCTTGAGCGCTTTCTGCATGTCGCGGTCTTCAACGCGCAGGATGTCGTCCACGGTGAAGAGACGTTCGCGGATGTCGTCCGAAAGCTCGGGGTTGTCCTCACCGATGTGGTCCAGGAGGGATTCCTCCATCGATGTGTCGACGTGCCTGAGGATGGCGGCGAGGGCGGATCGCCCGTCCACCTCCTCGACCTCCACGGACCCGATCTTCCGGATCTTCTCCCTGAAGCCCTCTTCCATGCGCAGGAGGACCTCGGGATCCACCTTTTCGAGCCGGGCTATCCGTTTCACGACTTCCGAACGCGCTGCGTTGGGCAGGTTGACGATGACCTCGCCGGCGAGCTTGGGATCGAGGTAGGGGAGCACCACGGAGAGCACCTGCGGCGATTCGTCCTTGAGGAGGGTGGAGATGCCCTTAGCATCGTAGACGGACAGGAACTGGAAGGGCCTGGAATCGCCGGGTACGGCCTTGCGCAGGACATCGCGCGCCCGTTCCTCGCCGAACGCAGCAACGAGCATCTTTTCGGCCGTACCGAAGCCGCCCTCGACGGATCCGCCCCGGGTCTTCACGAGCCAGCCGAATTCGGCGAGGATCTGGTTGGCTTCCACCGTGTCGATGCGGTCGATGGCCGCGATCTCGCGGGACACCTTTTCGATCTCGTCGGGTTTCAGGTGGCGGATGACGCTGGCCGCTTCCTCCGAGCCGAGGAGGAGGAGGAACTTGGCTGCTTTCTGGATGCCGGGCAGGCCTGACTTCAAGAGTCCTTCGGCGATTTCCGGTTCCCTGGCATGCGCGGCAGCCGCCGCGCGTGCATCCGGTCTGGCGGGCCGGCGGGCGCCCGGGTCGGGCTTGCCGCGGTCTCGGGAGGTCGACGGGCCTTCGCCCTGACGCCTGGCGCCGGATCGGCCGGAGCCTTCCCCCTCCGGGGCGGCCGAATCCCGGCCCTTCCCGTTTTCGTCGCCCTTTTTCGACGGGGTCTGGTACGCGCGGTTGAGCCTGTCCTTGATGTTCATGGCAGATATGATACAGCGCTGGCGCTCAAGCGGTCAATCGCGACCGGGGGTCATTCCCGCCTGCTGGCCCATTCGACGCGAAGGCGGAACTGCCGTTCCATGATTTCCGGCAGGGGAAGCGGCTGGACGGCCACCGTCTTCGCCGGGCTCCCGTCGGGGTTCCCGACGTTGAGGGTGCCGTTCCCCACGACCCGTTCGGCTTCGAGCGGCGAGGATACCCCGCGTATCAGTGCCGCGACGGCCCTCATCGCGGCGACGGCATCGTCCCTGGCGCGGTCCAGGAGTTCGAACCACGACGCCGTGGAGCTTTCGTCGGGCCGGCAGGGGTGACTCCAGGCTGCATGGCTTTCGTTCGCGAAATCCATGTCGGCCGGGAGCCGTTCCGGGTAGACGAAGGCCACGGTGCGCCTGCCCTTGCTGTCGTCGAAATAGCCGAGCCCGTCGGGGATGTCGTTGTCCATGGACGTGACGACCGGATCCGTGACGCGGAAGAAGTACGACGAGTCCGCGAAGGCGTTGGCGACGCGCTTGGCGATGAGGGGATCGAAGCCCGCGCGTGTCGGGTATGCCGACGCGAAAGCCGTGGCGAGCGCGCGGACGAGGTAGCCTGGAGCCCTGTCGTCGGGCAGCGACAGGGCGAAGGTCTGGTCGAATGACGACATCCGCCCGAGCGGGGTGCTCTCCGCGTACGCGACGTCCAGGATGCGTTCATAGAAGGCATGGCAGCCCCGATAGCGCCTCGTCTCGGGCTTCGTGGGGTCGAAACGGCCGGAACGCCATACGATGAACGGATGGGTCGCCCGGTCGACGGCGGCATGGGTGGCGAAGCCGAGAGAGTACGCGGCGATGCGTTCGGCTTCCCGGCCTGCCACTGGTTCCTTCGCCACCGCGGCCGCGTATGCCGCGAGCGCCGCAGCCAGCTTTCCGTAGTCCCGCTTGTGCGCGAGCGAACCGTACTGGAGGCCATAGGGTTTGGTACGCTGGGCATGGTAGAAGATATCCGGACCCTGGCACCCCAGGTTGAAGAGCGTGGCGTTGGCGGGGGACAGGATTATCCCGGCGGTCGCGGAATCGGCGAGCGCCGCTTCGCGCCCCAGCGAAAGGTGGGTGAATTGCGATGCCATCGGGTCCAGTGGTATACCGGGAACGGCCGTCCGGTCAACAGTCCGTCAGGGTCGTCGCGGGGGGGCCGGAGCCGGGAACGGCAAGCTGGTCGCAGGGCGCTTCTTTTTGGTATATTGGATGACGTAAAACCATCGCGGAGTTTCCCGACCAGGGGGATGACGCTTTTACAGGAGTATTCCATGCGTCTCTATTCCCGAACCCAGATAGTCCTCGCCGCCGCCTGTTCCTCGGCCATCGCCTTAGGCGTCGGATTCGGCCTTTCCGCCCTGCAGTCGCGCCTGGCCGTCAGGCTCCCGCGCGGGAACCCGGTTTCAGGCGACCTTCGGGCTCCCACGGACCGGGAGGCGCCGCCGGTCGTGGCCACCGATTCGATACAGCCGTACCTGCCGGGCGAGCAGGAAAACATCTCGGTCTACGAACGCTACAACGAGGGCGTCGTCAACATCACCACGGAAGTCGTTTCCCTCAACTTCTTCTACGAACCAGTCCCGCGCGAAGGCGGCTCGGGATCCGGTTCCATCATCGACGCGAAGGGCTACGTGCTGACCAACAACCACGTCGTCAAGGGCGCCTACAAGGTATTCGTGAGCCTTGCCGACGGAGGGCGCTACGAGGGCAAGGTCGTGGGCGTCGATCCGGAGAACGACCTGGCGGTGCTCAAGTTCGATCCGCCGAAGGACCGGCCCGTCGTGACCATCCCGTTCGGCTCTTCGGCGTCCATAAAAGTCGGGCAGAAAGTTCTGGCCATCGGCAATCCCTTCGGCCTCGAGCGGACGATAACCGAGGGCATCGTGTCGGGTCTCGGGCGTCCCGTGCAGCAGGACGCCAATTCCGTGATCCGCGGGATGATCCAGACCGACGCGTCGATCAACCCGGGCAATTCAGGGGGGCCGCTCCTCGATTCCCGTGGCGACATGATCGGCATCACCACAATGATCTATTCCCCGTCCGGGGGATCCGTCGGGATCGGTTTCGCCGTTCCCATAGATACCGCGAAGCGCGTAGTCCCGGAACTCATCAAGTACGGCGGGGTGAAGCGCGGCTGGATCGACGCGACCTATGTCGAACTCTTTCCCTCGCTGATAGAGTACATGAAACAGAACGGGACGCCCTTGCCCGTCGAAAAGGGCTTGCTCGTATCGCAGGCCAGGAAGCTCGGGAGCGCGGACAAGGCGGGGATCAGGGGCGGCGCCACGCCCGTCAGGTACTACCGCGACGTGTTCTACATCGGGGGGGACGTCATCGTTTCGGTCGACGGGATGAAAGTATCCGGCCTGGCCGACCTCTACTCCGCGCTCGAGGACAACAAGCCGGGCGAACAGGTGGAAGTGCAGTTTTACCGGAACGGCAAGCTCATGAAGGCGACGGTGAGCCTCTCCGACCGCGCGGACAGGAAAGCCGCGGAGTGAGGTTGGCGGGGGAACGGGAAACCGCCCCCTGCCTTCACGCGGCTATGCGCCGGCCCGGACCGCGTCCGCTCCGGATAGCCGCCTGGCTCTGACGGGACGGACGAACGCGTCGACGAAGAACCCGTGGAATCGCCGGTCGTCGGTCAGCTCCGGGTGGAAGGCCGTGGCCAGCATGTTCCGTTCGCGGCAGGCGACGATATGGCCGCCGTGGAACGCCAGCGGCTCGACCCCCGAGCCGACCGTCACGATCCTCGGCGCCCGGATGAAGACGAGGGGGAAGGGCCCGCCTTCGATGCACGAGATGTCCCCGCTCGCGGCGAAGCTCTCCGACTGCGGGCCGTACGCGTTGCGCGACACCACGATATCCATGACCGCCAGGTGCCTCCGCGCGTCGTTCTCGATGCCCTTCGCGAGCAGTATCATCCCCGCGCAGGTGCCCCACACGGGCAGTCCGGACAGGATGAGATCGCGAAGGGGAGACGCGAGGCCGAAATCGGCGAGCAGCTTGCCGATCGTGGTGCTTTCTCCGCCGGGAAGGATGACGCCGTCCATTCCTCCGAGCTGGTCGGCCCGCAGGAGTGTTTCGGCTTCGACGCCCGGCAGCGCGGCCAGCGCGGCCAGGTGCTCGGCCACCCCGCCCTGGAGTCCGAGCACGCCGATCCTGACCGGTTTTACCGCGGTCATCACCATCCCCGCCCGGCCATGAGCTGCTCCGGCGCCAGGGAGCGCAGGTCGATCCCGCTCATCGCAGGCCCCAGGCCTTCGGAAACTTCCGCGATGACCGCGGGATCCTTCCAGTACGTCGTCGCCTTCACGATGGCGCGGGCGCGCCTTTCGGGATCCGACGACTTGAAGATGCCGGACCCGACGAAGACACCGTCGGAACCGAGCGCCATCATGAGCGCGGCGTCAGCGGGTGTGGCGATGCCGCCGGCCGCGAAATTGACGACGGGCAGGCGGCCCGCCCTGGCCACTTCCACCACGAGGTCGTAAGGGGCGCCCAGCTCCTTGGCGGCGCTCATGAGCTCGTCCGCCGGCATGCCGAAGAGGCGGCGAATGTCGGCGCAGATGGCCCTCTGGTGCCGCACCGCTTCCACGACGTTCCCGGTACCCGCTTCACCCTTGGTGCGGATCATGGCGGCGCCCTCGCCGATGCGCCTGAGGGCTTCCCCGAGGTTCCTGGCGCCGCATACGAAAGGCACCTTGAACGCGTGCTTGTCGATGTGGTAGTTCTCGTCCGCGGGGGTGAGGACTTCGCTTTCGTCGATATAGTCGATCTTGAGGAATTCGAGGATGCGCGCTTCGATGATGTGCCCGATCCGGACCTTGGCCATGACGGGAATGGAGACAGCGGCCTGGATCTCGCGGATGAGCTTGGGGTCGGACATGCGGGCGACGCCGCCTTCCTTGCGGATATCGGACGGGACGCGCTCGAGCGCCATGACCGCGCAGGCGCCGGCCGCTTCCGCGATCCTGGCCTGGTCGGCGTCCACGACGTCCATGATCACGCCGCCCTTCAGCATCTGCGCCAGGTTTTTGTTCAGTGTCTTCGTCGTGTCCATGGTATGCTCCTGGGGTGTACCGTTCTGCCTGCCGCAGGATATCGTCGGATTCCTTTTTGCGGCAGCGATGGAATAACTGTATCGATAACTGTATCATGCGTCAAGGTAGTGTATGGTAGAAGCAATACGAATCAACAAAGCCTCCGATACGCCTATCTATATCCAGCTCGCGGATGAGCTCAAGCGGCTCCTCGCCGAGGGCAGTCTCGACCCCGGGATGAAACTTCCCTCGGTCAGGAAGCTGGCGGACGGACTCATGGTCAATCCGGCAACCGTTGTCTCGGCCTATCGCATCCTGTCGCGCGAGGGATTGGTGGAATCCCGTGCAGGATCGGGAATTTTCGTGTCCGCGAACGGAATGGCCGGATCCGCTTCGGCGGGTGCGGGCGGCGATGATCCCTATTGGCGCATCACGCTGGGCGATGCCGATGCGCCCGACAAGGGAACGTACCCGTCCGGATCGGGCATCATCGATTTTTCCGGCAACGCCCCGTCCCGCGAACTCTTTCCCGTCGCCGAATTCCGCTCCCTCATCGACGAAGTCATCGAGCGGGACGGCGGCCTCGCGTTCGAATACCAGGAACCGTCGGGATACGAACCCTTGCGCGAAGCCCTGGCTACGCTCCTCGTCGACGGTCCGCCCGTCGATCCCGACGACCTTCACCTCGTGTCGGGCGCCCAGCAGGGAATAGATTTGGCAGTGCGGGCACTCGTGCGGCCCGGCGACGTCGTGGCCATGGAAAATCCCGCGTACCGGGGTGCCACCGAAGTGTTCCGCGCAGCCGGGGCCAGGATCGAACGGGTGCCGATGACGCCCGGGGGGCTCGACCTCGACGCTCTCGCCGGCGTGGCCGCCCGCGCCCGCCTCAAGGTGGTCTACGTCAATCCCTGCTTCCAGAATCCCACGACGCAGAGCTATTCCGACGACGTCAAGCGGGGACTTGCGGAGCTCGCCGAGCGGCATGGCTTCATCGTGCTCGAGGACGACCTCCTGTCGGACCTCGCGTACGACCGGCCGACTCCCCTGGCCTCGGTCCGTTCGCGGGACGAGGCGGGGAGGACCGTGTACATCAAGAGCTTTTCGAAGATCCTCATGCCCGGCCTGCGCGCCGCGTTCATGGCGGCGCCTCCCGCGCTCCGCGCCAGGCTCGACGCCCTCAAGCGCACAGCCGACATCTCCTCGAACGGCCTCGTCCAGCGGGCCCTGGAACTTTTCGTGCGCCGCGGCATGGTTGCTCCGCACGTGGAACGGGTGAAGCGCCATTACGCCGGCATCTACGCCCTTTTCGCAGCGGCCATGATGACGTTGCGCGACGTCGGTTGCGCCTTCGATGAGCCGCGCGGCGGCCTCAACCTCTGGGTACGGCTCCCGGAAGGCATCCGGGCGATCGATCTCCACGCCGAGGCCCGCGTGCGGGGCTGCCTGGTGGTGCCGGAGGCGGCCTTCGATCCCGAAGGCGTCGACGGGCACATCAGGATCGGTTTCGCGTCAGCTTCCGCGGAGGATGCCGTTCGCGGCGCGGGCCTTATCAGGGAGTCAGTCAACGTGCTCCAGGGCATCGGGGCGGGCGCCCGGCGCGGAGCTGCCCGGGTCATCATTTGACTCCAAAAGATCCATTCTTCAGGGGTCCCACGAATTCCATGGATTCTTGAGCCAATTTCAAAAGGGTCGACGACGCCGGGGAACCGGCCGGACAGGTCGGTTCGGGAAAGGACATAAAGACGCGCGACCTGGCACTGGCCGCGGGAGCGGCCGTCGTCGTACGCAAATGAAGGCGCGCAGGATCGCTTCGGCAGGCCTCCCGTCTACCTGCGTTCCATGCGTTTCAAGGCCGCAATATCGCGGAGGCATGGTCTGGTCTCAAGCATCCCGGAGCAGGAACGGCGAACTTGGCAACCTTCCGGCTTGACGCCAGCCTGTACGGGCGCTACCGTTGTTCTCCGAACCGGCTGGAGTGCGTCCCGTCGCGAAGCGACGAACTGCGATAAATTTCCCTGCCGTCCTCCGGCCGGTTCGACGACGGGGAGGCTGAAGCCCGTGAAATCATTCAAGGTAGTTTCGGGGTTTGAACCGGCCGGAGACCAGCCCGCGGCGATCGATGCCCTCTCCGCGGGGGTGAAGGCAGGCGACAGGTATCAGACCCTCCGGGGCGTGACCGGTTCGGGCAAGACCTTCACGATGGCGAAGATCATCGAGCGAACCCAACTGCCGACCCTCGTCATCTCGCACAACAAGACCCTTTCGGCCCAGCTGTACCGGGAGTTCAAGTCATTCTTCCCGGACAACGCGGTGGAATACTTCGTTTCCTATTACGATTATTACCAGCCGGAAGCCTACGTCCCGACCAAGGACCTGTATATTGAAAAGGATTCCAGCATCAACGAGGAAATCGAGCGGATGCGGCTTTCGGCGACCCGGAGCCTCATGGAACGGCAGGACGTGATCATCATAGCCACCGTTTCCTGCATCTACGGCCTGGCCACGCCCGAAGTCTACCGGGAGATGACCGCCAGGCTCGCGCTCGGGGAGGAGCTCGACGTCGACGCGTTCAAGCGCAGGCTCGTCACCCTCCAGTACGAGCGCAACGATGCGGTCCTCGAACGGGGGCGATTCCGGCAGCGCGGCGACGTGCTCGAGATCTATCCCGCCTATGCCCAGGAAGCCTACCGGATCGAACTGGATTTCGAAACCGTCCGGCGCATCCGCAGGTTCGACCCGATCTCCGGCAACGCGCTCGAGGAGCTCGATGCCGCGGTGATATACCCGGCCAAGCAGTTCGTGATGCCCGAGGAGAAGGTCAGGTCCGCCATCGAAGGCCTGCGCGCCGAACTGGAAACCCGCTACGGGGAACTGATGCGGCAGAACAAGCTCGTGGAAGCCCAGCGCCTCAGGACGCGCACCGAGTACGACCTGGAACTCCTCGAGGAGATGGGCTACTGCCCGGGCATCGAGAACTATTCGGCGCCGCTCTCCGGGCGCGTGCGGGGATCGCCGCCATCCGTGCTCCTCGACTACTTCCCCAAACCCTTCCTGACCTTCCTCGACGAGTCCCATGTCACGGTACCCCAGATCGGGGCCATGTATGCCGGAGACCGGAGCCGCAAGACCACGCTCGTGGACTACGGGTTCCGTCTGCCCTGCGCCCTCGACAACCGGCCGCTCAAGTACGAGGAGTTCCGCAAGGCCGTCGGTTCCGTCATCTACGTCTCGGCCACCCCGAGCAGGGAAGAGGCGGCCACGAGCGTCCGCATCGTCGAGCAGCTCATCAGGCCGACAGGGCTCCTCGACCCGGAAGTCGTGGTCCGGCCGAGCGAGGGCCAGATGGAGGACATCTTCTCGGAGATCAGGAAGCGGACGGCTCGGGGGGAACGGAGCCTGATCCTCACCCTGACCAAGCGCATGGCCGAGGAGCTCGCCGAGTACCTGGCGTCGCTTTCCATCCGCGTGCGCTACATCCACAGCGAGATCGAGACCATCGAACGCGTGGAACTCCTGACGGCGCTCCGCAAGGGCGAATACGACGTTCTCGTCGGCATCAACCTCCTGCGCGAGGGCATCGACCTTCCCGAGGTGTCGTTCATCGGCATCCTCGATGCGGACAAGGTCGGATTCCTGCGGAGCGCCACGAGCCTCATCCAGATCATCGGGCGCGCGGCGCGCAACGCGGCGGGCATCGTGGTCATGTACGCGGACCGGATGAGCGACGCGATGAAGACCGCCATCGACGAGACTTCGCGCCGCCGCACCATGCAGGCGAGCTACAACGAGGAACACGGAATCACGCCGACCACCATCATCAAGACGATCCGCGACATCCTCGAGCGGCGGAAGGAAGAGCGGGACGGGATCGTGGACACCGAGATCGGCGCCCTCCTGGCATCGCACAACCTCCTCGTTCCGGAACAGAGGAAGTCGCTGCTGCGGACGCTCCGTGAGCAGATGCTCGAGCATGCGAAGCGGCTCGAATTCGAGGAAGCCGGCGCCATAAGGGACGAGATCGACCGCATCGAACGGGGCGAAACCTGATGCGGAGCCCGGCGACACGCGATCTCACCGGATGGTGGGCAGCTTCCTCATGTCCCGCGTTTCGCCACGACATCGTCGTATTCCGCCACGAGGGAATCGACGAGCGTCCTGACGGGCACTATTTCCTTCACCCTTCCGGCGTTGGCTCCCGCGAAGGCGAATCCCTCGTCGAGATTGCCCTTCTGCGCATTGAGCAGGGCGAGCGATATGCAGTATGGCGCCGTCGCACGGTCGCAGGTCACGATGCAGTGGTAGGGGCAGGAAAAGGGCTTCTTCCTGCCGGCTTCGGCGTCTTCGGTGAATTCGTTCCTGAGCGCCCGCCCCGGCATGCCCACCGGGCTCTTGATGATCGCCAGGTCGTCGTCCTTCGCGTCGACATAGGCTTTCTTGAACCGGATGTCGGCGTCGCACTCGTCGGTCGCCACGAATCGCGTCGCCATCTGTACGCCGGAAGCGCCTAGCGAGATCATGCGATCGATGTCGGCTCCGGAAAAGATACCGCCGCCCGGGATGACGGGAATGTTCCTTCCCGTCATCGCTTCGAGCCTGGCGAGTTCGCCGACGACTTCGGGCACGATCTTTTCGAGCGTGAATGCGGGATCTTCGATCTGTTCCGCCTTGAACCCGAGATGGCCGCCGGCCTTGGGGCCTTCCACCACGAAGGCGTCGGGGAGACGGGCGTACTTGTCGAACCACCGCTTCGCGAGCAGGACCGCGGCGCGCGCGGAGGAGACGATGGGGACGAGTTTCGTCCTGCCCTTCTGCACGAGTTCCGGCAGGGCGACGGGGAGGCCGGCGCCGCAGAAAATCACGTCGATGCCCTCTTCCACCGCGGTTCTCACCATGTCGGAAAAATTGCTCAGAGCGACCATGATGTTGACGCCGATGATCCCGCTGGAGAGTTCCCGGGCCCGCCTGATCTCCCGCCTGAGCGCCCTGATGCACGCACCCTGGAAATCGGTGAAACCGTCCGGTTCGAGAAGGCCGATGCCGGCCGCCGCGATGACGCCGATGCCTCCCGCGTTGGCGGTAGCCGCCGCGAGGCCCGACAGGGATATTCCAACGCCCATCCCGCCCTGGATCACGGGAACCCTGGCAACGAGATCGCCTATGACGAGACTCTTGAGGCTCGAAATGCGCATACCTTCTCCTTCCGGCATAATGCACAGATATGACATGATAACACAAAAAGTAGTAGTGTCAAACGGTTGCCAACCTGTTTTCGACAGGAAATCGTCAAATGGGTTTGGGATGCAACGATTTTGCCGGTTCGGAAGCCGCCAGTGAAAAGTGTCCGATGGTTGGTCATGCACGTTGCGCCAACGTCCTGCTTGCCCGAATACCGGACACCAGACCTGACCTGGCTGCGCAGGGAGATCCGCAGCTTGCCGCCGAGGCCGCCGATCCGGGGATGGCCATCGTCGATGATGACCCGGCCCGCCGCAGGGCTCGAAGGCGGCATGGCTCGACTCGCCGCCGGTTCGACGTTGTCGCTGCCGTTCCCCGAACTGCCGACGGGACCCATCCGCGTGAACTTCCCTGTCCTCGGCCCGGACAGGCGCGCGCGTATGCCGGGACCGAAGCGCCGTCGGGAATGATCGCAGCGGAATATCATGACCCCATGTCTCACTCCACTATTCGTGCAAGCCCGCTCTCTATCCTCTGATCGAGTATCTTCATGTCGACGAACCCGCTGGCCTTCAAGTATTCATGATCGATCCGCGTGATCGATACGACGTCTTTCACGTCGATCGTGTACGGGTAGATCGGGTAATCGTTAGGTCCGGGCTGTCGTTTCTTCATTTCTTCCGCCGGAAGAAGCGCGTCCGCCAACCCGTCGATCTCCCGGATCGGGTTTCTTTCAAGCAGGAGCACTTCCAGTTTATGGTCCAAGCCCTTCAGAAAACGTGTATCGGCAAGGTTGCACCCCTGCAGGGAAAGCCCTTTGAGTCTCCTCATGTTCCCGAGGCTTTCGATCTTCAGATCGGGTACGTCCTCCATCCTCAGGTTGGAAATGGACGTGCTCGAGCAGACGGGGGACATGCTTTCGAGTTTCGGCGCGCCCCGTATCCAGAGGTAGTCCAGCTTCGGCAGTTTGCCGACGGCGCTGATGTCGACCAGGTTGGGTTGCTCGAAGGTATTGTACCTGGTGTCTTCCACCCGCGTCACGACAAGCCAGGAAAGGTTCGGGAAGTTTTCGATTCCGTCGAGTTTGTCTCCCGTCGTGGAAAACCATAGCTTTTCAAGGCTGCTATTTTTTTTCGTGACACCGAAAAAGCCGTAACTGCTATCGCTTTGAATTTCCTTGATTTTCGCTGTTTCAGGGATATTGGGGAACCTGTCGACAGTACAATAGTCAATCTCCAGTTTCTCCAAATTCGGAAATCTCCCCTGAAGTTCAAAATTTTTTATAACTAGGTTTTCTAAACTTATTTTCTGCAGTGTACTGGAATCCTTTAGCTTGATGGTAATAGGTTTTCCGCGCTTGTCTTCAAAAACTCTGAACTCTTTGATGTTCTTTGGCAGATCGGTATCTTGAATTTCTTTTGCACCCGTGGTGATAATACGCAATAGCTCGATAGAATCCCATTCCTCCTGTGTATAGAGTCTTCTGATCTGCTTCAGCGATCTGGCTTTTTGATTTCCACCATAAGCAAGTTCCGTCATTTTGAAATAATCATCATACTCGATTTCCTGTTTTTCGAGCCTGGGCTCGCGCACGCATGCCAACAACAAACAAGTAAATACAATCGCTGCCAAAACCATTCTCCGGTGATATTGCATACCAGCAGCTCTCCTTCCAGTTATCAGTAGTAGCCAACAAAGGGCTTCTTGGCGTACCATTCGTTGTCGCCCCATGTAGTATTCCACGGGTTATAGTACGGCTTTCTGTTGCCGTTCGAGTCTATTTGCATGAATCGGTCGATTATGACCGAATGTCCAAGGCTCGTATTTCGCCCGACTCCAAATCGCGATGATTCGGCCCATAACGGGGAAAGCATTTTTTCAGTCGTCATGGCGTTTTTCATCATATCGGATTTATTTATATATTCAACATACGCTGCCGAGAATGCCTGGATATCCACGTTAACATAACCATTCTTTTCGATCATCCCCTTGGTTTTTGCGTCGTTCAGAAAGGCTTCCTTCAGTTTATAATCTGTATCCACCATCGTATCCAGCTCGACTGCGGTCAGAATGCTCAAGGCATGGCAGAGGGAGCTGATCTTGTTGCCATCAGCGTCCAATTTCCATTCGCCATTCGGTTTGGTCAGATAGCCCCACCCAAGCTTATCGGACAACGCATTTTGAGTCTCGAACCGGAAACCCTGCGCTATCTCCATCTTCCTGTCGACAATACCGGAATTGGCTGTTCCATAGCTACGCAGACGTCCGTCGTAGGAATCCGCCTGCTTCCCGATTCCCAACATTCCGGAAAGCATGTTCCTGCCGTAAGCCAGATATCGTTCGAGCTTGTCGCCGCCGATCCAGCCCGTACCGGTTTCAGGATTCGGCAGCAGGGCTTGCGCGTTCCCGATGGCCGCTCCGAGCGCCAGCCGGTTGTGGATGTTTCCGAAGGTCGGATCATCGACAATACCGGTGTTTCCGAGTATGGCCCGCGTGTCGAGCCCTGCCAGGGCAAGGATGCTGTCCGTGATATCTATCGAGTAATCCCCGGGATCGATGCGGCCGTTGCCAGCCTTGTTCTGGAGTCCTCCGCTGCCATCGAGCAGGAATCCGTCGGCTTCGAAGGATGCAACCCATTCCTTCCGCAAAGCCAGGTCCGCGCCTGCACTGGATCCCGTCAACCCCCGTGAGAGCAATACCCGATCCGATCGTGTGGCATCCGTCTGGTTTCCCTTGTCGTATTCGGAACGCAAGGAAGCCAACTCGGCCGCGATGGACTCAAGGTCACCGGAAGAATCGCCCTTCGCCATCAAGAATGAGTAGTATCGCTGTTTTTCGAGAATCCGGTCATAGAGAACTTCGTCATGGCTCTTGAGGAGGGTGCCGTCATCGGCGCGGATATCCCTGTATCCGTCATCCTGAAGGACAAGCCTTCCCTTCACGCTTCGCATTTTCCAGAAATCGACATCGCCCGGGTTCTCGTTCCAGTTTCCCGGGTCGTTCTGCGCCGCGTTCATGACGCCTGCGAACCCGCCGTCGAGTTCGAGTCCGTACCGCGACCACGCTTCACCGATATTGGAGTATACGGCTTCGGACAGGGCGTATGCGTTGGCTTCGACCCGTTCCCCGTACACCGCATGATCCCCCTCGTGCGAGTAGAGCGCCGCCAGTTTCGCCGCCCTTTCGACTCCCATCCCGAGAAAGTCCGATGAAATCGTCATGGATGCCGGGTCATCACCCCTGTCGAAATAACCGTATTCACCAGCGTCAAGTTCCGTGCTGAACGAGACGCCGAGACTGCCGCTTTTTATCCGCTTCGCGATCCCGATCGCTGAATCGACATTCGAATACCCCATCCCGTTGACGGCATTCAGCGAGGAGTTGCCTTCGATGCCGCCTGTGCGCATCCGCGTGATATCCATGGTTTCCATGAGGCCCTGGAAACTACCCGCGATGGTCCCCATGCCGACATCCGCTCCGCCTGAGCCGAATTGCCCCGAGAAGCCATTGTTGCCGAAACCGAGTTCGAACAGTCCATGGTCGAATGCGCCATTCGTCAAATCGCCCAGGTTGAGCACATTGAAGGACGCGTTGCCCGTCATGGCATAGCCGACTCCCTGGCCCGCGACGGAGCCGGCCAGGCCATTGAGTCTTCGGATGCCTTTCACGTCGAAGACATTGGAACTCAATGCCATGCCGTTCGCGTCCTGCATGTTCCACAGTCCCAGGCTCCCCGTCGCGAACGTGCTCGCCATCCCGGACAGGATGCCCGCGCCGCCGCCCTGGAGCTCCGCGGAGAAGGATGCCTGGGACCACCCGAATCCGGCCCCGTCCCATTGTACCGTGTTTATCGCGCTTGTCGAGACGAGATTCGCCCCAGATCGCATCCCGGTGAGCATGGTCCTGCCGATCACGCCGCCGAAACCGGTATCGGCAGCCTTGCCCGTGAGCCCGCCGTTCCAGAAATCCGTTCCGCCCTGAAAACCATTGAACACAGCTCCAGTCGCGCTCGTCGCCACGGAACTCAGCGCCTTCTTGCCGAAGTCCAGCCCGGCCTGTTCCCATCCCTTGGCACCCGATCCGATATCCAGGGCCGTGAACACCGCGTCGTCGGCCAGGTTGATTCCCGCACCGAACGCCATCATCGCAAGGCCGCCGCCGGGCACGGCCAAGGTCGCGGCGATGCCCACGCCGATGTCGGCCACCGAGCGTATCGTGGGCGCCTTGAGCCAGCTCCCGCGATCGTCCCACGCCTTCTTGTCGTAGAAGGGCTTGCCGGCTTCGGCATAGCCCTTGCCTTCCAGCATCGCGTTCCACTGGTAGCTTTTCAGGAGCCGGCCCAATTCGCCGGTTCCGGCGTCCACGAGGTTGGCGCTCCTGGACTTGTCCAGGTCCAGCTGATCCTTGAACAGGGGCGCGTACCCGATGTGGAGTCCGTACTCGCCGGCTCCCGTGTTCCGTTCCTCGTTCTGGACCTGGCAGGTTTCCGTTTCATACACGGGAATCAGGATCGTCTGTGTCCGGGTGACGCTCCTGCCGTGCCCGTCCGGGTCTTCCCAGGCGATCTCCCGGCTGTCGGTCCGCACGAGTTTCCTGCGAGTGCCCCACTCGATCACGGCCTTCGTCGAGCCCTTGTCGCCTTCGGCGCCGAAGATCGTCTCGAAGGCGCCCGTCACTTCGTCCTGGGCCCGCTCGATCATCCCCTGGATGCCCCACGCGTCCATGCCGGCCATGCCGGCGATGTCGAGCTTCGTCGTGATCGCCAGGGCCGGCGCGATGTAGGGCCGGTACGCTTCCACGCTCGTCCGCTCGGTGACGTAGCTGTCGAGGAGCGTGGACGTGACCACGAGGTCCTTGACGTACGCGTTGCCTGACTTGATGTAGCCGCCGGAGGCGAAGGTCCGGTCCATCGAGTCGCCGAAACCATCGTTGGCCCTGTCCACCTGTTTCCGGTACGAAGCGTCGAGTTCCGCGATCGTGCGCCGGGCGTTCTCCGCCAATATCAGCGCGTTGCCCGCCGCCGCTTCCCTCGTCCGCTCCCACGCGAAGCCCGAGGCCGCGGCCTGGATGCGCCCGGAATCAGCCCAGCCCGGGCCTCCCGATCCCCGCGCGAGCTTCGCGTCGAAGCGCCGCCCTCCCTCGGCAAGGGCGCGGATGGCCATGGCCGCGTCGGCGAATCCGACCCGTCCCAGGAGTTCGTCCGCCAGCTTTCCCGCCTCCGGAGCCGCGATGCCGATGCCGCTTGCGCCTGAAAAGGCCAGGTCGCGTTCCCGGGCTTCCGCGTCGATCCCCAGGCTGGCCAGGATCGCGTCATTCGCGCCCCGGCTTCCGGCTTCCGCCGCCCGGGAAAGCCAGTCTTCGCGATCGCCGAGAAAACCGGCGTACTCGGCGGTCCACGCGTCGGACTTCGTCCCGTAGCCGTCGGCATAGTCCCTGCGCCAGGCGTTCGCCGCCCCCGCGATCTTTTCCCTGCCCGAGTTCCAGTCGGCGTTCGCCTTGGTCACGACTATCCCCGTGCGCTCCTCGAAGCTCCCGCGTTTCCGGGTCAGCTCCCGCACGCGCTCGTTCCACTGGATTTCCCGCGCCTGCCGTTCCGCCTGAAGCCTGGCGTCGACGGCGTCCCCGATCCGCACGGCAAGCTCGTTCACCGCTTCCAGGCGGGCATCGGAAAAGCCTTCGCCCGAGCCGATCTTCGCGAAGCCGACGGCCGCGCTCGTTTCGGCCAGGTCCCGTCTGTAGCGCTTCAGGGCGAGGGTTCCCCACCACGCGCCTTTCGCCGTGTCGGTGAGGGACGCTTCGCTTCCGGTTCCGGCCAGGTAGGCGTCGTACGCGGCCCGGTACGCGGTTTCGGCGCCTTTCGCGTCGGCGAAGGCCGTCGTGGCCGTCGATTCGAAATTCCTGAACGCGGCCTCGCTCTTCGCGGCGAACCACGCATTCATGTCCAGCAGGATCGCCGTCGTGTCGACGGGCGAAGTCCCGCCCGTGCCGAAGCGCGCGAAGTATTCGCCCGCCTGGGCTTCGAGCGCGGCCAGCTCGGATGCCGGCATCTCGCGTTTCTGCGTTTTCCGGTACGCGTCGCGGGCCGCCGCGAGGAATCGCTCTCTCGTCATGGGTTCGGAGCCTTGGTCGCTGCCCTTCATCGCCGCCAGCCTCGCGCGAGCCGCTTCGTACGCCTGCTCTTCCTTTTCCGCGCGTCCCAACCCCGTCGCGAGCCTCGATACCGAGCCGTTCACACTTGCCGCGACCGGTTCGATATCCGCCTTCACGCGGCTCCGTTCCTCCGCGAGCCGGTTGTTCGTGGCGGCGTGGTAGACGAGGAGCCCCGCCGCCACCGGGTGGAAAAATACCCACCTGAGGCTGCTGATCTGCCGCTTGTGGTAGGCGATTTCACCGTCGTACCAGGTCTTGACCGCCCGGTACGAAAGGAGCTGTGTCGAGCTGTCGAAGAAGGGATCGAGCCCGGCGTTCGCAAGCCCCGAGAACTTCATGGCGGCATAGAACGTGAAGAGTTCGTCGCCTTTCACCGCTTCCCACGCGGCTTCCTGCGCGTCGCGCACGGGGTCCCGGAAACGGTCGCGGTCTTCCGTGTTCCAGACGTTCCAGAAATTCGACTCCTGCCCGTCCAGGCTCTTCCCGGTCACGGTGTTCGACACGCCCATCTGTTCGTCGAGTTTCGATGTCCCGACGGAAATCCCGGCCGCGTCCAGGGTGTCCTTGCCGTTCGCGCCTGCGATCCTGCGCCGCAGGAAATCCGCGGCCAAACCCCACTGGCGCAGCACGGCGGACCTGTTCGACGCGGCGGACAGCGCACGCATTTTTTTCGCCCAGGAGGAGACGGCGCGTTCGTGGGCGCTCCGATCGTAGTCCTCGGGCAAGTCCGCGCTTCCGTCTTCCATGTAGACGCGGAGCGCGGCGCGCGCGGATTCGTCGGTTTCGACGAGCTTTCCGCTTTCGTCGATGGAAAGTTCGAGCCAGCCGTTCGCGTCGAGCCTGACATAACCCTGCCAGCCGGTCTTCCCGACGCCCTTGTCGTCGGTTTGCGGAACGAGTTTTCCGTCATCGTCGAACCATGCGGCGCCGGTCGACGCGAAGCTGCCATATGCGTCCAGGAGGGCTCCCCTGCGTTCGCCCAGTTCCCGCGTAATCGCCCCGATGGCGCCCGCCAGTTCATCGCCCGTCTTCGAGACCGACGCACGGGCTTCTTCCAGCCTTCGGTATTCGGCCAGGGCCGCGGTATATCCGGAACCGTCGTAGCCGCGTTCCGTTTCGGCGGCGTAGAGGTTTTCCAGGACCCGGACGGCCCCCGCGGCGCGGTCGTGCGACACCTGGGCTTCGGCGAGCAGGGACGCGGGGCTCCGGTAGGCCGCCGCCGCAGCGTCGTCCCCTTCGGCGGCCAGGTAGGCGTTCTTCGCCCAGTCGCGGATCGATTCGGCGACGTCGAAATCCGCGCGGGCTGTTTCGAGCGCGGCGTAGGTGTCCTTGGATGTCCGGTAGGTCCCGTCGCGATCCGCGGCGGCCCCGGCGTACGCGTCGGAGGCGGCCAGGAGCGTGGCCATGGCATCGTCGAACGCCGCGTCGAGGGCTTTCACGTCCGCTTCGGCCGCGGCGATCGTCGCGGGATCGGCCAGGAGGTTTTCCGCGTCCCTGAGGATCGCCACGAGCCGGGCCATGTCCTCCTTGGATCCTTCGGTCGTCCTGCTGTCCGTCCCGAGTTCGGACGACGCTTCCGAAAGCGCGGTCGTCGCCCCTTCGAGGGCGGCGGCCAGGGATTCGTCGCGGATCCACGAAACTCCCGCGATCGCGCGTTCGGTCCTGTCCCGAAGCTCGTCGGATAAAACCGCGCTTTCCGCTGATGGCGTACCCGTGGCGCGGTCGTCCGCCCTCGATGCGGCGCGGTACGCCTCGTTGTACAGTTCGATGAAGGCGAGCCGTTCCAGGGTCGCGGACCGATCGGTGGCCACGCATTCCGCGTCCAGGATGGCCGCGTCCAGGATGGCCGCGCCAGATGTCACCTTGCCCGAGTCCTCTTCCGCGAGGTCAGAGGCGCCGATGCCCCGCCATGCCCCGATGCCGGAACCCGGGAGCATCTTCCGCGCAGCGCGGTATTCGGCGATGATGGAGATGCCTGCCATGGTTTCGGAGAGCTCGGCGGATTCCGCCGACGCTTTTTGAGCGAGGTCGACGGCGAAGGAGTCCCTCGGTCCGAAGGGCGTCACCGCTTCAAGGACGGACGGGTCGGCGGCGGCTTCGCATGAAAGCCGCACGGCTTCGGCCGTTATGCCGTCGAGGAGGCCGCCGTCCTGGATTTCGTCGAAACCGAAAACGGCTTTCGCCGATCCTCGCGCGAAGGCCGCCATGTCGCCGACGTCGTCGGGCGCGGCACGGACGATCGACGCGGCGGCTTCGGCCGCGAGCTTCGAAGCGACGGCCGCCGGGTCGACTCCGGGAAGCCTGCCGGCACTGGCTTCCGCCGCGAGGCCGTAGAGCGCGAGCACCCTCGCGATTCCCCCCGATCCGATGGCGGAGCACGCGTCGCGCAGGCGGGCGATCCGGTCAGCGAGCGGCGCGGCCTCAGCCTGCGGATCGCCCGGGATGGCCGCGATGCCCGAGTCTTCGGCCGCGGCCGCGCAGAGCGCGACGAGGGCGTCGCGGAATCCGGTGATGGCCATGCCGCCGTCGTCATCGAGGGCCGCGGCTTCGTCGAGCTTCAGGATGACAGCGGTCAGGCGGTTTTCGCGTTCCCGTTCGGAAGCGCTTCCCGCGAAAACGGATTCGGCGGCTTCGAGGGCGTCGCGGAACCCTGAGCCTTCGGCGGCTCCGAGGGTGGCGAGCGCGGAGCTGACGGCTTCGGCGGCGGCCGTTTTCCGTTCGGCGGCGAATGCCCGTGCGCTGCCGAACAGCGAGCGTGCGGCGTCGCGGCGGACGGCCGCCGAAAGCGCGGTTCCGTACGCGCCGCACAGGAGTCCCGCGAGCGGATCGCCGTCGACGCCGCTCAGGACCGATCGTCCGTCCAGCCAATCCCCGACGAAGGCGTCGGCGCACGCGAGTTCCGCGAGGGCGACGCACGGATCGTCCGAACCGAGGGCGTCGGCGGCGAGCCTGAGCGAAGCCGCCTGGGCCACCGCGTCCGCGGGCGACAGGGACCTGAGGTTCAGGGCGAGAGCGTCGCGCAGGTCGCGGTTTTCCGGTTCCCTGCCTTCGGCGATGGCATCGAGCGCTTCGATCTCCAGGTTCGCCCGCCGCGCGAACCATGCCAGCCGGGCCGATTCCGCGTCGGCATCGAGGATGGCGAGGATGTCCCCCGCGGGTTTCGATCGCCCCGTCTCTGCGGCGTACCAATCCGCGGAATCGGGCGACGCGCAGCTCCGGATGGCGGCGCGTCGCCCCTCGTACGATGCTTGTGCCTCCGCGCGAAGCGTTCCCAGGAAGGCCCTGAACGCGAACAGGGCGCGATCGCGCTCTGTTCCGGGAGCTGCCGTCCGAGCGGCGTCGATGAGCGCCTGCGCCCTCCTGCCGTCGGGGGACAGCTCATCCAGTCCGTAGTCCGTGCATGAAGCGCACAGTGCGTCCATGCCGTACGGGAGTTCGAGGGCGGCCGCGGCGTCGGAGAGCTCCCTGAAGGACGGCATCGACGCGATGCCGTACGGGTCGTCGCAACCGGTGAGGAGCCCGTCTATCCCTTCCTCGGCGCGGGCGACCTCATCGAGCGCCCCGTAGGCGTCGAGGGCCGCGTAGTAGCCCGTATAGGCGGCCGTGAGCGAGCCAGGGCCTCCATCGCCATCGGAAGCGATGCATCCGTAGAGTTCCGAGAATTTTTCCTGCAGGAGCTCCCGCTGGTAACGGTCGCTCCCCGACGCGAGAACCGAAAACCGGTCGGCGTAGGAACGTTCCGCCTCCTCGAGCCGTTTCGCCGCAATTTCCAGCCCGTCGCGGGCTTCGACGATCGCGGCTGAAAGCGGATCGAGCGCTTTCGAAGCCGCTTCGAGCGCGGTTACGGCCATGGAATAGCCGTCCTTGGCCCCCTCGTAGGTCGAGAGCGCCGCGGCGTAGCGGGCGTCGGATTCCGCGCTCGTCGCGCGCCCGGAGCTCAGGTCGCGGGCGTAGTCGTCCACGGCCCGCGCTTCGGCGAGCCGACGGTTCCAGTAGCTTTCCGTCGCCTTCGCGCGCAGGAGCTCCACCTGGTATTCGTCGAGGTGGAAACCGTCGGGATCGGATGCGAGGACCGAACGCAGCGAATCGGCGTCTTCCCCGAGCGCGTCGGCGAGCATCGCCTCGAGTTCGGTTCTCGTCTCGGCGGCCACGCGTTTCTGGTCGCGCATGGAAACCGCCCAGGATTCGGCTTCCCAGAGCGCCGTCCAGCGATTCCGCACCGAAGCGGCGGCGCCATCGCCCGCGTTCGACTCGTACTCCGCGATGCAGCGGGCTATCAGCGAACGCTCCTGCGTGCGGTCGAGCGTGATGGAAAGGCCGTCCGTGTCGTATGAATCGCGGTACGTCCCCGATCTGAGCGTCCGCGCCGCCATGCCGGCCAGGTCGAAGTAAACCGGGTAGCGGGTCCGGATGAAGTCTTCCAGGTCGGCCTGGTTATTCCGCGCAGCCGCGCCGGAGGTCTTTTTCCACGCGGCGAGCGCGGAGACCGAATCCTTGAGGCTCCCGGACGCCGCGAGCCTGCAGCTGCGGAGGTCCTCCTCCAGGTCATCGAGTCGTCCGTTCAATTCATGCAAGGTCGGAGGATCCCATTCATCATATTCCTCGCGCGACATCCCCGCGGGGCGTACCGGAACGCCGTTGCCGTGCGGGTACAATGCGTCGATCTGTCGTTCGGTCGCCGCGATGTTCCCCAGGCAGGCCGCTGCGAGGCCGGCCTTTCCGTCGATCCACGGAATGACGGGCAGGTCGGCCGTCGTGCGTCCGCCGCCGGTCGAGACATACGACGAAAGGAGCTTGTCCCAGGCCGCGAGGGCGTCGGCGTCGAACCAGAGCGTGTCGAGGAGGGCGTCGGAAAACACCGGTCGTGCCGCGTCGTCGGGAACCAGGGTCTCCATCCAGAAGGAACCGCCTTCGGCCGCGCTCCGCACCGAGCAGCCGGAGCGCGCGAAGGTGTCGGCCAACGCGCCGGCTCGCCGTGACGCTGCCTGCGACCTGGTCGCCGCCTGCGCGTCGAACTCGGCGCGCGCCGAGTCGATGGAAGACGCCAGCTCCGCGCCTGCGCGGGCGAAGGCGGTCCTTCCCCCGTCGAGCACGGCGGAAATCCGCTCGCGCCACGCGGCGCGTTCGAGGTCGATCCTCGCGAAGGCTTCCGCCCACGCCTTTTCACCCGATGAGAATCCTTCCTGGGCCGTACGCTCCCATTCGGCCCGTCGCATGAGGAAGCTTTCCTCCGCCCGTTCCCACGCCCGGATGCCGCGGTCGAACTGCTCGCGGTACATGGCCAGCCACGACTCGCCGCAGGCTTCCAGGTCGCCGACCCCGGCTTCAGCCCTGACAATCCCTTCCTCGAGTCCCCTTTCCGACGCATCGACGCGCTCCATCGCCTCGGCGATCGAGCGCGTCGCGATCGCGGAAGCCGTTTCCTCCTCGCTCTTGGCCCGTTCCGAGTAGACATCGGTGAGCCGCGCGGCCACGAACTCGCGTTCTTCCTGCGTGAGGATCGCATCCACTTCCGAGGCGGCTCTTGATGAAACCCGGTCGAACGATGATCGGACGGCAAGCGCCAGTTTGTCGCGCCGGCCCGGTTCGGCATACGCAAGCAGTTCTGGCAGCTCTGACTCGAAGGCCGAAAGGTACCGCACCGTCTCGCCCGAGGCCCCGCCGTGGGCAGCCGTCCTCCACGCTTCGATGTCGTCCGTCGAGCCGCGATTTTTCACGATCGGGTCGCCCCGTTCGTCGCGCAGTATCCGACCGTCGACGGTTTCGTAAAGCAGCGCACGGTCGGCGGAACGTGCCCCTTCCCGGGCCGCGGCTCCCGCGTCGGACGCCATGTTTCCGAAGAAGCGATCGGCGAGCCATTCGGCGAAGCGGCGTTCGACCTCCCCGGCGACGATGCCTTGAATCTTCGTCTTGTCCGATTCGAAGGCGGAAACGTCGTCGTAGAGCGCGGCCGCGGACCGTTCCCAGGCGGCGGCAGCGTAGGCCGCTCCCGTTCTCGCGATCGCCATCCACGAATCGGCTTCGAGCGCGCGGTCGGCCGAGCCGATCGAGTACTCGAGTATCTTTTCGTCGAATCCCCTGACGCCGAAGACATCCTCCGCATGGAGCGGAACGGCGGAGAGGAAGACCGCGGAGGCGGCGACGATGGAGACGATTCGGTTTCGGAGATGCATGGATGGCTCCTTGCGCTTTTTTTTCGCGTTCGAATGGCTCACGGGAAATCCTGCTGTCCTTGTTTCATGGGGCAATCGGCGCTTCATGCGATTGCCTCCCGGACCGGAACCGCACCGGGCGCACGGTGCAGGCACAGGAGGCCGGGGAATGCGGAAATGGCCGCGGGAAGCACGAATACGGCGCCCGTGTAGGCCCCGACCGTTCCGAAGGCGGTGGCTGCCGCGATCGACCGGAGGAATGAGGCTCCCGCGCCCGGCGCGAATACGAGCGGAACGGCGCCGGCGACCGCGGTCAAGGTCGTGGCAGCCAACGCGCCTGCCCGTGAACGCACCGCGCGGTAGACGCCCAAGGGGCCCGGTTTTCGCGTGCCGAGCCCCCGGGCCCGGGCTTCATCCACCACGATGATCGAAGAGTTCACCGCGATGCCGGCAAGGAGGACGAGGGCGCCGATCCCGCTCACGCGCAGAGAGCCGTTCCCGATCGCGAGGGCGGCGAGCGCCGGCAGGATCGCGGGCGGCAGGACAAGGAGCGCGAGGGCGGGCGCCCCGAAGGACTCAGAGAGCGCCGCGAGGATCAGGTACACGAACGCGACCGCGACCGCGAAGCCCCACAGCGCGGCGGTCGATCTCCGTTCGAGCTCGACGGCTTCCCGGTCGAATTCCCAGCCGTAGCCCGGGGGCATCGGAGTGGCCCTGAAGGCGGCTTCTCCCGCGCGTTTGGCGGCGGCGACGTCGGGAGCGTTCGTCCGCATGGTGAGGAACGCCGCTCGCCTGCGGTCCTTCCGGTAGATCCGCTGGGGTTCGCTCAGGCGAAAGAAATCCCCGACCGACCCCGCCGGGGCATACGCGCCCTCCCGCACAGGGACGGGATACGCGGCGAGCATGCCGGACGTGGCGCGCTCGGCGCCCTCCGCCTGGATCCTCACGTCGATTTCGCGCCCGCCGGATATGCTCTTGTGGATTACCGGCCCGTAGAGCTGTCGCCTGAGGGCGTCAGCGACCGCCGCAGGTGAAGCCCTGGCCGGTTCTGGTTCGTAGACGATCGTGTCCGGGCCTTCCTTGAAATTGAGGATCACTTCCGAAACGACGGGATCGCCCGTCAACCGCCCGGCGACCTCCGATGCGATGGACTTGAGGACGGCATCGTCGTCGCCCGAGACGCAGAGCTCGTATGATCGTTCGCGGGAGTTGCCGCCGTCGGTCAGGAAGACGAAGGAATCGGGTATTTTAGAACCCGCCGTCCTGGCGGCGGAAGCTATCCGGTCCCTCGTGGTGAGTTCCGGGTCGAAGGCGATTTCGGCATCGCCCGATCCTGGCCTGGCGCCGGTCTGGACCATGCGGACGCCGGGTATGGCCCTGAGCGAAGCCGCGTAGGCCGCGAGACGGTCATCGACGCTCTCCGCTGCCGCGCCGCGCTCGCATTCGACGTGCACCGACACGGTACCGTCCGCGCTGCCGCTTTCGAAATCGAGCGGCGTGAGCGCGGCGAACGCGACCGAAACGATGACGCACGCCGCGCAGGAAGCCAGCGGTAGAAGCGGATGCTCGACGCTCCCGACGACGATGCGGGTGAGCGTCCTTACGAGCATGCGGGATGCGGTTCGGGCAAGGTTCCGAGCGTTTCCCTTCGCCCGTTTCCGCGGGGCTCCGGGCAACGGAGATTCCGTCCGCCCGGCCAGCGCGATGAGCGGCGCGATGAATATGGCTGCCAGGATGGCGGCGACCGCGACGGCGCCCACCGCGAGCGAAGTCGAGCGCAACTCCCCCTGGCCGAAAGCCGGCGACGAAAGCGGAAAGAGCACCACGACCATCGTCGCGGCGCCGCCGATCAGCGACGGGAGGAGCGATCGCATCCGCCCGGCGGCGGCGATCGCGCTCCGGGACGACCCGATGCGCTCGACTGCCACGACGACCGCGTCGACGCTCGCGCCGAGCCCCGCGGCCAGTCCCGAGAGGACGGAGTCGTCGAACGGCACGCGCAGGGCCGCCAGGAAGACCGCCGCGGCGAAGGCCGTGATCGGCACGCAGGCGACGGCCGCGACGGCGTTCCGCAAGCCCCCGGCGAGGAAGGGCATGCAGGCGGCCACGAAGACCATGCCTTGCAGGGTCGCCGAGAGTATCCCGCCGAAGGCTTCGGCCAGTTCAGCCCCGACGTCCGCGATCTCGACGAACGAGTAGCCGCGGGCCTTCCACGATGAAGCTTCCGCCGCGATGGCCTTCGAAAGCTTCATGATGTTGGCCTTGCCTCCGGGCATCACGGCGATGACCGGCGCCGGTTCGCCGTCGACTCGGGAGATGGCATCGGGCGTCCGGTTCGCCGTCACGACGCGCGCGAAAGCCCGGATCGGGATAGGGCCTGCCTTCGAGGGCACGAGCAGATCGGTGAAGCTTGACAGGGAAGCCACCCGTCCCGCGAAGCCGACGGGGAGCAGGATGCCGCCCTCGTCCGCATACCCCACGGGAATCGCCGCATCGTTGGCGGCGACGAAAGCGCCGAGTTCGCCGAGGCCGATCGCGAAGCCTGCCGCCCGGATTGGATCGACGAGGATGTGGACCTCTTCCGTCCCGGCTCCCGAGGTCTCGACTTCGCCCGCTCCCCTGAGCTTGGCGAAGGAAGTTTTCATCTCCCGTTCCACCAGTTCCCCGAGCGCGGGATCGGGCGGGCCGCCGCGGCCGACTGCCGCGATCCAGACGGAGCGCCCTCCCTCGCTCGTCGAGGCGATCTCGGGCCGCTGGACCGAATCCGGCATCGATGCGTAAACCCGTTCGGAAGCGTCGCGAACGGCTGCGTAAGCCTGGTCCGGGAGCCCTTCGGCATCGCGCATGAAGACGACGACGCGCGATTTGCCGTACTCCGTGGTCGACCGCAATTCCCCCCTTCCCGGCACCGACGAGAGCGCGTCCTCGAGCGGCTCGGTGATCGAACGTTCCATGGCCTTCGCGTCGACGCCGTCGTGCCTGATCGTCACCGCGAACGCCGCCCGCGACGCCGATTCGGACGGGCCGAATTCGGCGCCCGAAAGCGCGACGGCGCCGAGCGCGGCCGCCCCCGCGAGGATGCATGCCGCCATCACCGGCCGTCCGTACCACGACTCGAGGATCACGCTATCTCCTCCAGCCTTTCGGTAAACCCCGTTTCCATCCGGCCGGCGGCAGGCTCCCCGGGCCTTCGCCCGGTCAGCCGCGTCAACGACAGTTTCCAGGCGAAGACGACGGGTGCGATGACGAGGGTGAGCGACGTGGAAACGACGAGGCCGCCGAGCACGGCGGCGGCCATGGAGCGCTGGGCCGCACCCGAGGGCGACAGGGCTACCGGGACGAGAGCGAGGATGCTCGTGAGTGCGGTCACCATGATGGGCATCAGCCGGTCGAGAGCGCCACGGAACGCGGCGGCGCGGGCAGCCATCCCGACGCGGGCGAGGGGAGTCGATTCCGCGTCGCCTGAGAGCGACGCGCCGAAGCGGGCCGCGGCGACTTCCCAGAGTATGATCGAATTGTTCACCGAAACGCCGAAGAGCACCACTACGCCCAGCACCGATCCGAAGTTGATGCTCGAGCCTGCGAGCGCGAGCGCCGTGCTGACGCCCGCGAACGAAAGCGGGATGGCCACGAGGAGGAGCCCCGGCAATGCGAAGGATTCGAACTGCGCCCCCAGGAAAAGGTAGAGGAGCAGCACGACGAGGGCCACGACGAGCGCGAGGCGTTTCGAATAGCGTTCGAAGGCTCCTGCGGAGGCTATCTCCGCCCGGCAGTCCGCCGCGGCGAGCTTCATCGCGGCGTCGACCTCGCGCTCCCGCCCGGGCTTGGCCCGGACCGTGACGAAGACCGCGTCCGTCCGGTTGAGCCTCGCGACCGCCTCGGCCTGAACGACCCGCTCCGGCCTGGCAAGGTCCGACAGGAGCGCCGGACCGTTCTCGCCGACGGCCGCCACGATTCCGCCCAGGTCCATGACGCCGAATTGTCCCGCCGCCCTGACCCTGACATCCAGTTCCCGGCCGTCACGCTCGATCATGGTCGCGACGCTGCCTTCGAGGGAGGCCGCAGCCGACCGCGCCGCGTCCGCGACGCCGATTCCCGCGGCGGCGGCCGCTTCGCGATCCGGCACGATCCTGACGGCGGGTCTCGTTCCCGACGGGGAGATGTCCACGGAAGAGGAAGCGTCCCCGACTGCATCGCGGAATTTCGAAACGAACCGCGCGCCTTCCGCGGCGGCTTCGGCCTGGTCGTCGCCGAACACCGCGGCGCTCCGGCCGTTACCCGTCCCGAGTATTACGCCAATGACGGACGGCGGGGAATATGCGCTCACGGCGACGCCGTCGCCCGATCCGAAACCCGCCCTCCCCAGGACCGCCGCGAGCGAAATCGCCGCGGAGTCGGAAGCCGGGAAGACCGCGGGATCGAGGGGACAGCGTACGATGAGGAGTTCCTGCCTCGAATCGGGGTCCGCCTGGTAGCGCAGGTCCCGTCGGTCACCCCCCGCGCGGGCGAAGGAGGACTTCACTCCCCTGATACCCTTCAGCGAAGCCGTAAGGTTCCGCGCATAGGCCGCGATGCGCTCCATGTCAGTTCCCGGGGGGAACGCGGCTTCGACGATCGCCTCGCCCGCGTCGTCCCCCGGCATGAATTCGACGGGAAGCCCGGCAAATGCCCATGCCCCGGCGAGGGCCACCGCGGCCGCCAGGGCGAAAGCCAAGCCGGGTCGCCTGAAGGCGGCCTTGAGCAGCTTCGGGTATATCCTGCCGCCGCGCCGCCCGAGGGGACGCAGGCGGGCGGGGTCGGAAACCAGGCGCTGCATCGCGGGAACGAAGGTGATCGCGACGAGCCAACTCGCGAGCAGGGCGAACACGAAAGCCCAAGCCAGGTCGGCGAAGACGGCGCCCAGCTCGCCGGGGAGGAAGACGACGGGAAGGAAGACGATGACGCTGGTGAGCGTCGAGGCGAAGGTCGACGCCGACACTTCGCCGACCCGTGAAGCCATGGATTCCGGCGAATCCGGATCCGGCCCGGAGCGATCCCGGAGGCGCTCGAGCACCACGACCGCGTTGTCCGACATCATCCCGACTCCGAGCGAGAGTCCGCCGAGCGACATCGTGTTCAGCGTCGATCCGGCCGCGGCCAGCGCGCCGAGGGCGATGGTCGCCGAAACGGGAATCGTGGAAACGATGAGCAGGCTCGCGGACAGGTCCCGGGCGAAGAGCGCCACGACGGCGAATGCGGCGGCGGCGCCGATCGCGGCCGCGAGAGCCAGGTCGGTCACCGATTTCACCACGGCCCCGGACCCGTCAAAGGGTATGCCGAACTCGAACGCACGGCCGTGAATCCCGGCGAGCTCCGCGATCGTCGCGCGGGCCGCTGCGGCCGCGGCGACGGGACTCGCGCCCCTGCGCCCGTAGACCTCGATCCCCGTCCACTCGTTGCCGTCCAGGACGAAGATGCCGGTCCTCCGCTTGATCCGCTCCTCGATGCGCGCCGTTTCCCCGACGGCGAATGATCCGCGCCCGCCGTAGACCCTGAAGGCCGCGATGCCGGAGGGACCCGTGGCCCTGGTACCAGCGCGGACACCGAGCTCCGTCGATCCTTCCCGTACCCGACCGACGGAATATTCAGCGTTTTCGGCGGCGATGACGCGGGCGATGTCCTCCGGACTCGAGCCTCGCGCCGCCGCCTTGTCCGCATCGACCTCCACGACGATCTCAGGTTCCGCCCCCCCGACGACCACCGCGGCACCGATGCCTTCCGCGCGCTGGAGCCGCGTCTTGAGTTCCAGCTCGGCGAACCTGCGCGATTCGACGGCGTTTCCGTCCCGGGAGCGGACTGCCGCGACGAGCAACGGGAAGTCCGAGGGGTCGAAGGACACGACGACGGGTTTTTCCGCTCCTTCCGGGAGCGAGCGGTACACGGCATCGATGGCTTCGCGGACTCGCATGGACGCCGAAAAGGCGGACTCGCCCCACGAGAAATCCACGACCACGACGGCTCGACCGTCCCTCGACACGCTCCTCGTCCCCACCGCTCCCTTCGCCTGCGCCAGCCCGTCCTCGAGCGGTATCGCGAGGAGGGTTCGCACTTCCTCGGCCGGGTATCCCGGGTACTGCGCAGTCACCACGATGCGCGGCACCGAGAGTTCCGGCAGGTAGCGCACGGGAATTCCCGCCGCCGCCACGCCCGCGAGCGCGAGCGCTCCCGCCCACGACATGAGCACAGCGACCGGACGCGTGACCGACGCCTTGACGAGCGCTTTCATCGATCCAACATCACTTGACCACAGGCAGGCGAAATTCGCGGGCGATGCGCGTGCCGCGGCCGTCGGCGAAGGAACTGCCGAGCACGAAGGTCACGATGCCGGGGTTGACCTTGTTGGAAAAGGCGAGCCCGGCGCGGATGACCGAACAGCCCTCAGGCGGCGGAGGGTCATAAGTCCCGGGATCGACGAGCGACGCGGACCGGACGGAGATCGTCGCGCAGGAATTGGTCGTCTCGATCCCGAAGGCACCGCGGAAAGTCATGAGATCGGGCACCTGCGCTTGCGCCAGGGCGAGCACGATATCGACGGCGGTCGCGTATTCGATGCCCGTCGCTGAGTAGAGTGACGTGTCCAGGGCCGAAAAAGCGTCATCGGGATGAAACGACTGCCAGGCTGGCGTCGGGGATTCCGGGTTGATGCGAAAACGGAGTTCGAGCACCGACGGAGGGGCGGTATTCGGACCGTCGACGGAGAACCGGAACGTCGTGGATCGTTTCGAGGCGTTTCCCGATGCGTCTTCGATCCCAGATCCGACGACGAGCGAGTAGGCCTCGTCGCGCCGCGCGCGTTCGCCGACCGAAAAACGAAATTCGGACGCGTAACGGTCGCCGGGGAGCGCTTCCGGCGACAGGGACGGTTCCGTCGAAATGCGGGCGAGCGCGGACTCGCGCAGGACCGGCTCGTCGAACAGGACGGCGAAGCCCCAGTCGCTCTCCCAGCCATGGGTGACGGTGATGACCCCGTCGTCGGGATCGTCAGCCGCGAGCTCGACCGATGCGTCGCCCGCGGGGACGACCGCCCGGGCCGACGGGGTCCCGGGCGGGATCCTGTCGGATCCGGCATCGAAGCATGACCGGAATTCCGATGCGAGCGCGTTGCCCGATTCGTCTTTCGCCCCCGTGCCCAGGCTGAATTCGTAGCGCTCGCCCGTCCGCCAGGGCGACAGGGGACGGAAGGTCATGACCGCTACGCCGTCCGACGCCGACCATGCCCCCTCCGCGCCCGGGCTCAGGCCCGCGGCCGCCCGGAAGGAATCGGCGTCCATCGCCTCGCTCATGCGGACGACGATGGGCGCGTACGGATCATCCACGACTGCGCGGTCGACCGGTTCGACCGAAACGACGCGGGGCCGGGACGTTTCGAAGCGCGTCGTGAAGGCCGCGATGAAATCCTTGTCGAGCGAAAGCCCGTCATCCGCCTCCGCGGCCGTAGATACCGTGATCCGGTAGTCCCTGCCGGCGACGAGGGGTTCGCAGGGGAGGTAGACGAGTTCGAGTCCCCGCCACTCGAAACCGCCGGGAACCTCGAGCGAATCGGCTTCGAAGCGAAACGCCCGCTCCGCGCTCGTCCGGTCCGGCGTCCTGGAAAACCTGACGGCTACCACGGCAGCTCCGGGACCGTCGAGATACCCCGGCCCCGGCCGCCATGATTCGACCTCGAAATCGCCTCCCCGCAGGAGATCGCAGGAATACGGCAGGGCGCATATGGCCGCGGCGAACATGGCCGCCCGCAAGCCCCGCTTCACGGATTCGCCTCCTCGATGAAGATATGCAGATCGTCCTTCATGAGGCGCCCGTTCCCGTCGGTGATTCCGGCCTTTCCCCCGGGAATCGTGATCCGGTAGAACCTGGCCGCGAGCGAATCGCTTTCGGTGAATCCGGAGCAGCACAGGACGAGTTCGTCCGCGGCCGGCCACGACGCGGCGACGGTCGCGGGGGGGAGGGTCGAGGAGGGGAAAAAAGCTTCGCACGATACGCGGGCGGAGGCGTCGATCCGTTCGGCGAGGCCGAACGGGAAGGAAAACCTCATGAAAAACGTCGCTTCCCCGTTCGGGTCGACGGCTTCGAAGACCAGAAGGCGGCCGTCCCCGGGATCGTGCGCCGATGCGCCGCCCTGCTGCCCGATATCCGTCACCCGCAGCCATTGCGTCGACGGCACGAAGGCTTTCCGGAATTCTTCGCGCAGGGGAAGCCCGGCGCGGTCCTTCAGCGAGGTCGCCACGACGAGTTCCAGCTGTTTTCCGGGTTCGGGCGTCTCCTCGAAGCGGAAGACGGCGGCACGGCCCCCGATGGCTTCGACGATGCCGCGCGTCGAAGGTTCGATGCGCACGGAATCGCGGACCGTTTCGGTGTCCACGTCCTCGGAGAACAGCACCATCGCGGACTGCCCGACATCGAGTTCGGCCAGGTCCGCCGTTCCCGAAAGGAACGCCCAGGCGCCGCCGGAATACAGGGCCGGCGCCGCGCGCAGTACCGAGGGCGGCACGCCGTCGGCGTCGGTGACGAAACCGCCTTCCGCTTCGGCTCCCAGTTTCGCGCCGTCGACTGCCGAAGCGTCGGCGGAAAGGCGCCACCCGTATCGCCTGACCGGTTCGAGGCGTTTCCGAGGGCGCGCGACAAGCCGCGTCGAATCCGGCGACCATTCGAAATCGCAGTCCGCGGGCGGGGAGATGGAAAACGCCCGTTCGCAAGCCGAGCGATCCATGGGTTCGGAAAAGAAAAGCCAGAGGACGGCGTCGGTCCCGACCGAAGCGCCGTCCGGCGGGTCATGCGATGCGACGGAGGGGGCTCCCGACGGACGGCCGGCGGAGAACGGGATGCGTATGTCAAACGAGTCAGTGCGCCCGGTTGCCGCCGTCACCTCGCCTGAAAAGGCGAACTCGTACCGGACTCCCGGCGTCCAGGACGGGGTCGGGACGAGGGAAAGCCGATTTCCGTCCCATGATCTGTCGCCCGATACGGCGCCCGCGGGCGATTCGATGGAAAGCCGGCGTTCGGCGCCGGGTCTGTAGACCTCTTCGCCGAACTCGATCCACACGGCGCCGTCAGACGGGAGCACTTCGTTGCGCGCCCGCGGCCGCGTCGTGCAGGCGATCGGCCTGAGGTCCACGAGGCCGCAGGCCGACGCGAGGGCGGAAACCGCGGCGACGATCGCGAACGGGAGCGCAGGGCGGGACGGGCGGGAATGCCTTCCGGGCCGGGGATCATTCTTCCAGTTCGACACGTTCTCCCTCCTCCATGGACGGGTCCGGCCGGACGACGACGAGTTCGCCCCGAGCGATACCCGAACGGATCGCGGCAAGCCCATCGGATTCCTTTCCGGTCTCCACGTCGCGCCAGGCGATCCGTCCCCCGCTCACGACCTGGATCCGCGCCCGCGCGCCCGAACGCCCGAGCAGCGCGGATGTCGGAACGGCCGGATACGAGGCGGTCGCGCCGACCTGGATCGTCACGCGCGCGAACATCCCGGGTTTGAGCTCGCCTGAAGAGTTGGCCACGAGGACTTTCACGGTGAACGCCCCCACGCCGGGATCGGCGGCAGGCGATATCGCGTCCACGGTTCCGGCGAAGCTGCGGTCGCCGACGGCGTCCACACGGAGCTTCGCGTCCATCCCCGGCTTGAGCCGTCCGGCTTCGTCTTCCCGCACGGGAACGACCGCGTGGACCTTCGACGTATCCATCACGACGACGAGCTTGTCGCCCGCCTTCACGCGTTCGCCCTCTTCCACGAACCTGCCGCCGAGCACGCCGGCGACCGGCGCTGCGACGGCGAGTTCGCGCAAGGCGATGTCCGCCGACTCGAGTTCCTTTCCGGCCGCCGCGAGCCCGGCTTTCGCGGCGTCGCGTTCGGCGCGCAGGGTGGCCGTATTGAGCTCGACGAAGGCGCGGCGGCGCGTGGCCTGGTCTTTTCCGGGTTTCAACCCGGCGGCCGCCAGATCGGCGTCCCGGAAGCCGATACGTTTCGCTTCGAGGTCTTTTTCCATGAGCCTGAGGCCGACCCGCTGGGACTCCAGGCCGAGCCGCGCCGTGCGCAGGTCCTCTTCGGGCACGCCCCCGGCTTCGAAGAGCTTTTCCTTGTCCCGGAGTTTTCGCTCGGCATCGGACAGCTCGACCTTCAGTTGGTCGAGTTCGATCTCCGCTTTTTCCACGCCGACGAGGCGGGCTTCCACCGCCAACTCTCCCTCGAAAAGGCGCGCCGCCGCGAGCTCTAGAGCCGCATCCGCCTGCGTGATGCCGTCTTCCGCGCGCGCACGCGAGAGCTCGTACTGAACGTTCCGGATGGTCGCCGCTACGGCGCCCTTGCGGACGAAATCGCCCTCGCGGAACGGAAGCGACGCGATGATGCCGTCGGCGGGCGACGACAGTTCCGCCTTCCTGAAAAACGAGACGGTACCGAAGCTCGAAAGTTCGTCCGCGGCTTCGATGATTCCAGCCGGCTGTGCCCGGACAGTCCTGGCGGCTGCGTCCGCCTCCGGAACTGCCTTCCGGCAGGCGGCGAACGAACAAGCCGTCAATGCGGCCAGCATGGCTGCGCGGATGGCCGGTGGGCGCGCACGGATCATTCCAGTCCCCCTCGGGCGTTCAGGAACGACGCGAGTCCCCCCGGAGGAATATCCAGCTTCGTCTCCGCAGCACGCTCGGCCTGCCACTGTGCGAGGGCAGCGTCGACCAGGACGGTTTCGGCGCGCGCGAGTTCCTCCTCGGTTTCAAGGAAGTCGGAACGCGTGATGCCGCCCGTTTCAATGAGCCTTCGCGACAGGTCGCGCCGTTTCGCGGCGAGATCCCTCCGGCGTTCCGCGATCGCGCGCGCGTTCCGGGCGCGGGCATAAGTTCCCGCGGTCGACTCGAAGGCCCGAGCGGCGTCATCCGCCGTTTCGCGCACGAGCAGCGCGGCGCGGGAAAGCGCCCATTCCCGTTCGCCGCGGGAAGCGTACGGGACGAGGTCTGCCGCGGGTTTCGCCGTCGACGAGTACGACGCGGACCGTTCACGCTCCGCGCCGCCCAGCGTCAGCGAACCCGAAACCGGCAGGAACGGTTCGGAAAATCCGACATTGACGCCGAGGGACCACGAAAACCGGTCGAGGGGAAGGTCATACCCGGAAAACGTGCAGGTGGCCTGCACTTCGACGCGCGGCCACCAGGCGCGGGCGGAGGCTTCGACCTCCGCCTGGCTCCGTTCGAGTTCGAGACGGGCGGACGCCAGTTCGGGGCTCTTTGAAACGGCCAGCGCGGCCAATACGGGGTCTGAGGGCGAAAGATCCAGCCCGGCGGCCTTCACGTCCACATCTCCTTCGAACTCGAACCGTCGATCCATTCCCGATTTCAGTGCGCGCAGGAGAGCATACCCGGCATCCGCTTTTCTCGAATCCAGTTCGGCGAACGCCAGCTCCAGCTCCTCCGCCTTCGCTTCCAGGTCCAGGACATCGAGTTCCCGTATCATCCCCAGCCCGAACTCGACTCGCGCGATTACGAGCTGTTCGTACGCCGCGTCCGCGGCTGTCCGCGCGATGCCCGCCTTCATCCCGAGCGCCAGGTACGCGCGGAACGTGGCTCGCGCCGCTTCCGCACGCTCTTCCGAACTGCGCCTGAAGGCATCCCGCTCCACGGCGAGTTCCTTCGCGGAAAGCAGTCGCCCCGACGCGCTGCGCCCCCCGTCCCAGGCGAGCTGTTCCGCGGTGATGCCGATGTGCTTCGAGAAGGAATCGGGCGCGCCGACCGCGACCCGTTCGTCGCCGCCATATTCCAGGGTGACCGCGGGAAAGAATTCGCGGATTCCGAGCCTCCACGCCAGGCTCCTGGATTCGATACCGATGGCAGCCGCAGTGAGTTCGTCGTCGGCCGCCACGGCCAGGCGCACGTATTCGTCCTCGGTCATTCGGGCGGCCTGGGCGGATACCGCCGCGCTTGCGATGATGAGCCAGGCGCAGATGAACTTCATGGTTCTGGTTTCCCGTCCGGCGCGGTTTCCAGTTCGGCCGAGGCCCGGGTGACCACCTGGTCCATCAGGGCGGAAAGCGTGAACGAAGATGCCACGCTGTCTTCGGATTCGAGGGTGCGGCGGATCACGCAGACGATCGTGCCGTCCCTGCCATCGGCGAGGCCTTCGATAGAGGTCCCGTTTCCCGCCAAGCCGGTTTCCGCCAGCCTGAACATCGCCTCAATGGCGATCGACCTCGAAAATACCGCGCCCCTGAGGAACTGGCGTTCGATCACACAGAGGTCCACGATGAGGCGGACGCGGCCGATCCCCGTTCCGTCATACGCTCCGAAGCCCCTGTCATTCAGGATGGAGGGCAGGAGCCGTTCGAGCTCACGCTTGACGCTCCCCGATTCGGCACCGCATTCCACCTCGACGACGCCGGGTTCCACGATGAAACCCGATGCGGACGAAGGCCTCGCGAGAACGTCGGTCCGGGTCCTCGGGAGGAAGGAACAGTTTGCGAGGAGGACAAGCAAGGCCATCGGCGCGAGGATTCGTGATGTTTTCATGGCGTACTCCCCTTCGAAGTCGTCGCGGACCCGATGGCGGCCCGTATGCCGTCTGCGGTTTTCCTGGCCTCCGATTTGCGGGGCAAAAGGGCCAGCGCCGCCTCGATGTCCGTATCCGCCCCGGCGAAGTCTCCCGAGGCATACCGCAGCCTCGCGCGCTCGAGGAAAACGATGCCGACGCCCGATACCGCCTCGAGGGACCGTTCGAGGAAAGCGACGTAACCGGCGTCGTTCCCGCCGTCCCGCTTGTCGAGCGCCTCGAGATGGAGGATTCTCCAGTCGTCAGGGTCGCCTGCAAGGAGCCTTTCGGTCAGTTCCCGCGCCTCGTCCGCCTTCCCGATGGTCCTGAGGGCGCGAACGAGCCAGATCGCGGCTTCCCGGTTCCCCAAATCGGCAGCTGCCAGGGCAAGCGCGACTGCGGCGCCTTCGGCGTCCCCGGAGAACAACGCGGCTTTCCCCGCGAGGGTGCGTGCCGCGGCGAATCGCGGCGCCCGTCCGCAAAGGCCATCGGCGGCCGCCAAAGCACCGTTCCAGTTCCCGTCGCGGTACAAGGCCGCGGCCCGCGCGTATTCCTCGAGATTCCCGTCCGTCGGACGGAACCTTTCCGGGGCACAGGCCACGAGCGTCATTGCCAATACGGAAAACGCCAGGAGGCGGAACGAACGGTTACCGTCCAAGCGCATACCGAAGCCGTTCGGCCTTTCGGCCCGAGGACGCGGCGAGTTCCCGCTCGAAGGCCGCGCGGAATTCCGTTTCCGCCGCAAAACCCTTCACCAGTCCGACCGCGAACAGGGTGCAGTCGTTGTCCGGAAGCCCGAAGGTCCCGATGGCCGGCGCCAGGAATGCCGGATCCCGCGCCGATGCCGCGCGGTATCCCGCCGCCTCCAGTTCGTTCCGCGTCCTGATCGCCGCGCCCGATCCCGCCGGCAGTCCGACCGCTTCGGCGAAAACCGTCGATGCCCGCTTCGCCGGCCGAACGGACGAGCTGCCTGCGCCCGGCGTCCTTCAGGAAGACCAGCGCGAACCTGAGGCGATAGGAAGGAAAGAAACCGTAACGCTTCTCCGATTCAGCGTAGCCGCGGATGGACCCGGGATCCGAGGGAGAGAGCGAGGCGGCGGACTCAAGCCAGGATTTCGTTTTCGAGGCCGTGGGCATCGTTCCGAGCGCGGTACCGAGGACGGCCCAGTCGCCGTCGAGATATGCCTTCGCTGCCCGGACCGCCGCAAGTCCCCTGCAGTCAGGATTGAAGGATGCATCGGCGAGCCCGGTTTCGATTCCTTCCAGCCTGGAAAGCAGCTCCCCGACCGGGACGGCGCCCGATTCGAAGGCATACAAGGCATCCTTGAACGCGGCCAGCACCGAGCCGTCCAGGTCGCCGGTCCGCTCCCGCAGGGCCGATTCCACGAGACCGGTGCCGGGTTCATAGGGATACGCGGCTTCGTAGGAATCCAGGGCGTCGAGAGCCGATGCCGCGTCGTCCTCGGCCAGGAAGCGTATCCAGAATCGCCAGTCCTCGCGCGTGGCCTTACCGGCTTTCGCCGCGAGCGCGGCCGCGAAACGCTTCCTGCCGCCGTCCCGATCGCCTCCCGCCGCGACGGCCCGAGCCAGCGGGAACTCCGCCCCCCCCGGATCCGCGGGGTCGTCCGCCATCGCCGATTCGGCATATCGCCGGGCGGCCACGAAGTCTCCCCGCTCCACCGCGAGCCGCGCCCGGGCCGCTCGTACGGCCGCGCGGTCCTTCCTGCCCTTCACCAGCACCTCCGCGCGCGCGAGGTAGCCGTCGGCTTCCCCGTAGCGCCCGCAAGCCAGAAGCATGGACGCGAGTTCAGCCTTGATCCGCACGTCGTTCGGCCATTCCTGGTCGAGGGCGGACAGGGTCACGAAAGGATCGGCGCCGAACCTTATCCGCCGCTTCGCTTCCGCGACCGCGCTTTCGGATGCTTCGTTGCGGCCGGCGCACGACGCGAGCGTCATTGCCATGAAAAACACGGCCGGAACACTTCTAGCGCGCATGCGAGCCTCGCCAGCCATCCTGAATGCACCGCGTCGCGCGGAACCTGCCTGAATGCGCGAACGAAGCGCGGAAGACCCCCTCGGTGACGGCCGATTCGATGCCCTGGGGAACTTCATCCGATGCGGCCGCCGGCCGGGCGATGGAAAAAACCGCATCATGCGGAGTTCCGGGCATCCCCAGGCGGTCGAGCCGGAAGCGGACACTGACGGTTTTCGTGGTACGGATATCCACGTCGATATCCACGATGAGCCGCGGTCCCCAACCGATGGGCTTGCTTTCGCACCCGGCCGCGAGAAGCGTCCTGGCAGCCGCGCAGGAAGCGGCGCGTCCGAGTCGCTCGTCGCCTCCCTCCACGCGAACCAGTCCCACTCGAATTCCGGCTGCGTCCCGGTTCGCCCTCGACCGTGAATTCAGCCCGGTCATGCCGAGCGCTGGATCATTATCGCCATCTACCCGCATTCGCCTGCCTCCGGCGATATAACGATGCCGAAAGCCCCGCCCGCTTGGCCGCTGCCATGGAAATTTGCATCATGGCCGGGAATGGTATATGATTTTTCAAGGATTCACGGGAGGAACTGCCATGGCTGGAAAATTCGAATACTTCACGGATGTCGCGGGCAAGTATCGCTTCAGGCTCAAGGCGCCGAACGGCCAGATCATCGCGGCCAGCGAAGCCTACAACACCAAGGACGCCTGCCTGAACGGCATCGAGAGCGTCAAGACGAACGCCCCGGGCGCTGAAGTCACGGAAGTCAAGGTCTGAACAAGGCTCAAGGACCGGGCTGAAGCGCGCATCGAGCCGATCCGCACGACATGAAACAGGCCCCCCCGCGGCGCTCGAGCGTCGCGGGGGGGCCTGCATGCATGATCCTGGCCGGTTGGTTACTTCATCATATTTTTGTCGATCATGTCGTTGAACGTGGTTTTCTCCACCTGGCTGGCCCGGGAGCCCGATGGCAGGAAGAACTTGAGGCCGATCGTGAAATTGAAACGGGTGTACACTTCATCGAACAGGGACGCTCCATCGGGATACTCATAGGCCGACCCGTCGCTGTTGTTAAGGTACCGCGTATACATGAACTTGTACCCGGCTTCCGCGAACGGCGCTACGTTGTCCCCGATGAAGTAGTAGACCGCCACCTTGGGTTCGAGCCCGAAGTTCAGGGACAGGCTGTCGTCGGGGTCATCCATGTCCGAGGACAACCCGTCGAGCCCCGGCTGGATGCCGAAGTAGAATTCCCCACCCACGGAAATGGTCAAGGACGCCATGAGGGGGATATAGTAGCGTGGCTCCACGCCCACCCCCATCGTCAGGTAGCCGTACGTCGAGACTTGATTTGATGAGTTGACGCTGTGGTCGCCATACCAGAACAGGGAAGGCCTGAGGGACAGGGAGAAACCGTCGGCGAGGAAAATGCCGGCATTCGCCCCGGCGTCGATCGTCTGCACATAATCGCCCTTGTCGTCCTCGGTAAGGTCGGCGGCGAAAGGCGGACTATCCGGGCGGAAGCTGTACATGAAATTTCCGCCGAATTCCCATCCGCCAGCCTTGAGAAAATCGGGCGTCTGCGCGAAGCCGAAGGCCGCGAAGGAGAGGAGAACGAGAACCGTCAAGAAAACTTTGCGATCCATTGTTGCCTCCATTGCAAGCTTGATTCCCAATACGACGTAAAACCATAAACCAATAATTCGTCGTGTCAATATACTGGCCATGTGAATTCGTTCCGGACTGCCGGTTTTGCCGCCGCACCGTGTGCAACAGGTGAGTCGCGTTACGGTATCTACCCGGAAAGAATGCGCTCAAGATGGTTTGAACGGCCAGGAATTGCCCGTTTCGCACTGCTGGATGGAGAAAGGCTCACGCGTATGGGGCTTCCGCATCGGTAAATGAGGGCAGTCGGGTCGTATTTGAATTGACAGATTTCCAGACCTCTATACAATAATATATACAAATTTCGGCTCAAGGAAGGTCGATTATGGACTTCACGTATGTCGGAAAGGATTTTCAGCGTCCTGATGCACTCGAAAAGGCCCAGGGCAAGTCGATCTATATCGACGATATTCGCCTTCCTGGAATGCTTCACGCCGAGATACTTCGACCCGAATATGCCCACGCGAAAATAATCTCCATCGATACCAGGGCGGCTGAAGCCTGTGAAGGCGTCGTGGCCGTCGTAACCGGCGCGAACTGTCCCTACAGCTACGGCGACAATATCCGCGACCTGATTCCAATGGCCGTCACGAAGGTCCGGTATATCGGGGAGCCGGTTGCCGCGGTGATCGCGGAATCCCGCTACCAGGCGGTTGAAGCCATGAAAAAGATCATCGTGAAATACAAGCCGCTTCCCGTCTACGTCGACGCTCTCGAGGCGATGAAGCCCGGTGCGACCCTCATCCAGGAGCAGAATGGGGAAATCTGGCATCTTCCCCACATACACCCCGTTCCCGGTACGAACATCGCTGGACATTATGTCCTCAGGAAGGGTGATTTCGAAAAGGCCCTCGCCGAGGCCGATTATGTCGTCGAGGGCGAATTCGACTATCCCTTCGGTTCCAGCGCGGCGATCGAAACCCATGGAGCGATAGTCTGGTTCCAGAACGACGGCAAGATCGATTGCTGGTCCAGCTCCATCTGTCCCTTCATCATTCGTGAAGACCTTGCGAACACCTACGGAGTGCCGATCTCCGACGTCAGGGTCAGGATTCCCGAGATCGGCGGATGCTTCGGATACAAGTCCGACATCACCATCGAACAGACCGTCGCCTGGATCGCGAGCCACGCGAGGGGCCGTCCCGTCAAATGGATCGCATCGAGAAAAGCCGACCTGGAGAGCACGCTCATCGGGCACGGCATCCGGACGAGGATGAAGATCGCCGCCCGCAGGGACGGGATCTTTCTCGGTCTGCAGACCCGCTCATACCTCTCCACGGGTGCATACGCCGACACCGGCATCAACATCTCCCATGGGGCGACCCACAACTCAACGGGACCGTATGTCTTCGACAATTGCGATCTTCAGGGTTATTCCGTATATACGAACACGCCGCCGGTCGGAGCCTACCGCGGTTACGGCCACCAGGAAGCCCTCTTCGCCACGGAGCGCATCGTCGACATGTTGGCGCGGAAAATGGGGATCGATCCCTTCGTCCTTCGCGAGAAGAACTACATGCGTCCGGGTTCGATAAACGCCCTCGGTGAAAAAATGTATATGGCGAACGGAAGCGTCATGGACTGCGCCCGCAAGGTCCGGGAAGCGATTTTTCGCGGGGGGAAACCGACCGAAGACGAGCGGTATTTCTACGGCCGAGGATTCGCGGCGGTGATGAAATCCCCGAAGGGCGCGCCCAATCAGACGAAGGGCTGCTACCTCAAGCTCAACAAGGACGGGAGCGCCACCGTGACGATCGGCGGTGCCGAGGTGGGCCAGGGGCTCAGGACCGTCGTGCAGCAGATCTGCGGCGAAGCCCTGAAGATTCCACCCCACAAGGTCAGGGTCAACTTCGAGATCGATACCCTGTATTCTCCCTACGAGTGGCAGACCATCGGGAGCATGTTCACCACGATGGGCGGCAGGGCGATCCTTCGAGCCGCCGATCGGGTTATCGCCATCCTGAAAAAGAACGCATCATACGCGTTGCGCTGCGATGAGGACTTCCTCGAATACGACGGACAATGGCTCTACGTGAAAAGCGATCCCGATTGCCGCGTGGCTGTCCGCGACGTGGCCCAGGGCTATATGCTGGAAGACGGCAGGACGGTTGGTGAATTGGCCCAGGCGACCAGCGATGCCCGACTTCCACGCTATTCGGGCTTCGATCAGAACGGGCAGGGCGGTGCCGGAGTCTCCTACACCTTCGGCGCGCAGGGTTGCGAACTCAGGATCGAAAAGAGTACGGGGAAGGTTACGATCGATCACTTCGCGTCGAGCTTCGACGTCGGCAAGGTCATCAGTCCCCGCCAGATCCGCGGGCAGGTGGCGGGGGGCGTCCTCATGGCCATCGGGGCGACCCTCTACGAAAAGCTGGAAATTGGCGCCGACGGGAAAATCGCCAACCCCCATTTCGGGAAATATCACCTGCCGACGGCGAGCGAAGCCCCGGGACGACAAACGATCGAGTTCGTCGAGAATCCCGATGTGGTCGGTCCCTTCGGGTCGCGGGGCATCGGCGAACATCCCGTCCTCGGTGTGGCCCCCGCGATCCTGAACGCGATTCATGACGCCATCGGAATAGAGTTCACCGATATTCCGGTGACGCCGGCCCGGATACTGGACGCACTCAAGAACAGGGAGATGCGGAAATGAGCGAACGTATCAATTTCAGGCTGAACGGGCGGGACGTTTCCGTTGAAATTGACCGGGCCAAAATGCTTCTCGAGATCCTTCGCGAGGATCTTGAAATGACGGGAACGAAATGCGGTTGCGACAACGGCGTCTGCGGCTCATGTGTCGTGGTGGTCGATGGAAGGGCGGTAAAAAGCTGTCTGCATCCTTCGAAGAAACTCGAAGGTGCCGAGGTTCTCACGATCGAGGGTCTCAGTCTCAATTCCATTCATCCCATCCAGAAGGCCCTTGTAGACGCGGGAGCCGTGCAATGCGGCTACTGCACACCCGGGATCGTCATGGAGCTTCATGCCCTCTTCGCTTCGAACCCGGGCGCCGATGATGCGGAAATCATGAAGGCCCTCGACCGGCACCTCTGCAGGTGCACCGGCTACGAAACCATCATCGAAGGGGCAAAGGCGGCGCGGATGCAGCTCTCCATGGCCGGGAAACATTAGTCGACATCATTGTCAGGCAACATATCGCTACATCGGAACCCAAGGAGGGTGCCAATGAAGAAGGTCATGTGTCTCGTCATGGTCGGAATACTGTGTTGCGTCACGGTATTCTCTCAAGCAGCGGGTAAAAAGCAATTCCAGATTGCCGCCATTTTCCAGACCTCGATCGAGGAGCCCTGGGACGGAGCGATCCACCAGGCCTGCCAGAAGGTCGCGAAGGAACTCAATCTGAAATACGAGTACTCGGAGGGGGTCGCGGCCGCGGATTTCGAAAAGGTCGTGCGGGAATACTCTGAGCGCGGTTTCGACTTCATAGTCGGTGACGCCTTCCTGGCGGGCGAAGAACCCTCCCGGAGGGCCGCAAAGGATTATCCGAAAATCGCCTACGCCTTCGGTTCCGAATTCAGTCCTCAAGCGCCCAATTATTCCGTCTTCGACAACTGGATACACGAGCCTGCCTACCTCAGCGGCGTGATAGCCGGAATGATGACGAAAACCAACACCCTCGGCATCGTCGCTGCCATTCCGATACCTGAGGTGAACCGACTCGCGAACGCCTTCAAGAAGGGCGCCCTCTCGGTAAATCCAAGGGTCAAGGTCAAGATCACCTATATCGGATCCTGGTTCGATCCTCCGAAGGCCAAGGAAGCGGCTGTCGCCATGATCGAAGGCGGGGCCGACTACCTGTTCGCCGAAAGGTTCGGCGTTTTTGAGGCGGCGAAAGAAGCGAAGGTCTTCGCCTTCGGCAACATGGCCGATCAGAATTCCCTCGCCCCCGACGTCGTCGTCACCAGCTGCGTCTGGGACATGTATCCCCTGATCCGCAAGAGCGTGGATGCCATCCGGAACGGCAGCTGGTCCGCGAAGAATCTCAAGGATTGGTCGATGATGGCGGCGAAGGGCTCCTATCTCGCATCCTATCATGGCTTCGATGCCAAGCTGCCCGTGAAGGTGAAGACGGCGGTTTCCGACCTCACCAAGAAGATCATGAATGGCTCCTTCACAGTTCCCGTAATAGAGACGGAACTCGTATCGGACTAGGCGGGACCCCCGAAAAAGGGCCGGCTCCCGGCATTGCGGCGGCCGGCCTTTTGTTTCCTCATTCCGGGAAAACGGAGGTGGATCTCTGGACAGGCAACCCGTCATCGAAATGGTCGACATCACGAAGCGTTTCGTCGATGTAGTCGCCAACGACAAGGTCAGTTTTTCGCTCTTCCCGAACGAGGTTTGCGCCCTCCTGGGCGAGAACGGAGCCGGCAAGACGACTCTCATGAACATCCTCTTCGGGTATTACCTATGCGACTCGGGTGAAATTCGGATCTACGGCAGGATTGTCCGTCTCGGTTCGCCGAAGGACGCGATCGCCCACGGCATCTCGATGATCCATCAGCATTTTACGCTCGTGCCGAGCCAGTCCGTGCTCGAAAACGCGATGATAGGCGTCGAGGGCGGATTCTTCCTTGACAAAAAAAAGGCGCGGAAGCGCCTCCTCGAGATCGAAAAACAGTTCGGGCTCGACCTCGATCCGGATGCGATGGCCTTCACCCTCACCATAGGGCAGCAGCAGAAGCTCGAAATTCTGAAGGCGCTCTACCGCGAGGCGAAAATTCTCATCATGGACGAGCCGACGGCCGTCCTCGCCCCGATCGAAACCAGGGAGCTCTTCGCGACGCTGCGCACCCTTGTCGATAATGGGCGCTCGGTCGTCTTCATTTCGCACAAGCTCAACGAGGTCATGGAGATCTCCGACCGCATCCTTGTCCTCCGCGAAGGCAAAAACGTCGCCGAACGCAAGAAATCGGAGACGAGGGTCCAGGAGCTTGCGAGCCTGATGGTCGGAAGGGAGATTCTCGAAAGCCTCCAGTGTTCGGACAGCGCTGCGGGCAATACTGTTCTCCAATTGAAGAATCTCCGCGTCCGCAATTCCAAGGGAGTGGTGGCCCTCGACGGATTCAGTCTCGATCTCCGGGAAAGGGAGATCGTCGGGATAGCGGGGGTTTCGGGCAATGGCCAGACCGAACTTTCCGAGCTGCTTTTCGGTATCCGTCGGCCCGAGGAGGGAAGCATCGTCCTGGACGGAAAGGAGGTCCCGGGGGGATCGCCCTCCGCGATGATACGGGCGGGAATGGCGAGAATTCCCGAAGATCGGATAAGTACCGGCGTATGCATGGACCTCTCCGTCATGGACAACATGATCCTCGTCGACCACTGTCGGGAACCCTTCTCGAAACTGGGCCTGATCAACGGACGGGAAATACGGTCCTGGGTCCTGGATCGGGTGAGGGATTTCCAGGTCAAGACGGATGGTGTGGATGCCCCCGTGAAAAGTCTGTCCGGAGGGAATCTCCAGAAGGTCATCCTGGCGAGGGAACTGGCCGGCCAACCCAAGATCATCATCGCCTGCCAACCGACCCGCGGCCTCGACGTCGGCGCGATGGAATACGTCCATCAAGCCATCCTCAGGCAGAAGGAGCGGGGCGCGGGAATCCTGCTCATATCCGACGATCTCGATGAGGTGCTTCTACTCTGCGACCGCGTTATCGTGATCTATGAGGGAAGGATCATGGGAGAACTGTGTTCCGACGGCATCGATCGGGAACGTATCGGACTGTGGATGAGCGGAGTGGCGTAATGGTGGGCCTGAGCATCGTAAGACGACAAACCCTTCCCCCCTGGGCAGAGATCCTTCTTCCCGTCGCCGCTATCTTCGCGACCCTGATCATCGGAGCCCTTCCGATAGTTCTCGCGGGGGGCAACCTTTTCAAGGCATATTCCAGTCTGGTCTATGGAGCCCTCGGAACCCGCTTCAACCTCCTGGAAACCCTCGTCAAGGCGAGTCCCCTCATCCTTACCGGGCTCGCGGTCTCCTTCGCCTTCCGTGCCCGCTTCTGGAACATCGGCGCGGAGGGGCAGCTTTTCGCGGGAGCCATCGCCGCGACCGCGGTGGGCGTCTATGGAACGGCTCTTCCTTCCTGGCTCGTCATCCCCGCCTGCATCGTGTCCGGTTTCATCGCCGGGGGCCTCTGGGCCGTCCTCCCCGCCTTCCTGAAAACGAAGCTCAAGGTCGACGACGTTGTCACGACCCTCCTCCTGAATTACGTCATGATCCACGTCATGGGCTTCCTCCTCTACGGACCGATGCAGGCTGCCGGTTCCTCGTGGCCGCGATCGGAACCGATCATGGACGCGGCGCATTACCCGATACTGCTCCCGCGTTCCCGCCTGCATCTTGGCCTGGTGATCGCGATCGTCATGGTTCTCGCCATCTGGTTCATCAATGCGCGGACGGTCTTCGGGTATCGCTCGAAATGCGTCGGGGTGAACATCAATGCCGCCCATTTCAGCGGAGTAAACACAGACATGACGATCCTGAAAACAGCCCTCATCTCCGGGGGCCTGGCCGGGCTTGCGGGCGTCGGCGAAGTCTGCGCCATCCACTACCATCTTCTCATGGACATCTCCCCCGGCTATGGATATACGGGGATCGTCATCGCCATGCTCGGCAACCTTCATCCAGTCGGAGTGGCCCTGTCCGCTTTCTTCTTCAGCTGTATCAGCATCGGGTCGCAGACGATGAGCAGGATGGCGGGGATTCCCGTCTACATCGAGGGCGTGATCTAGGGCATCGCCCTGATGGTCATGCTGGCGGCTCTTCTCTTCAAGGAATATCGAATAAGGTGGACCAGGACATGATGGCTGACATCTTTTCGGCCTCGTTCATCACGGGCCTGATCGGCGCGACCCTGCGGATGTCCACCCCCATCATTCTCGCCACACTTGGGGAAATCATCACGGAACGCGCAGGTGTCCTTAATCTCGGAATCGAAGGCATCATGCTTTTCGGGGCCGCGTCGGGCTTCCTCGCCACCCTGGCCACCGGCAATCTGTGGTTCGGAATCCTGATGGCTGCCCTGAGCGGGGTCCTGCTCGCCCTCCTCATGTCCTTCCTGGCCGTGAATCTCGGCCTGAGCCAGCATGTGGCGGGGCTCGGCATCACTATTTTTGCGAGTGGGCTCGCGATGTTCATTTACCGCAAGGCCGTCGGTTCGCCCGTCGTGCCACCGACAGTCCATCCCTTCTCCCCCCTCGCCATTCCCTTCCTCTCCGATATCCCCTTTATCGGCGAGAGCTTTTTCAAACAGTATTTCCTTACCTACATCACCTGGGCGCTGATCCCCCTCGTTTCGATCTTCCTTTTCAGGACCCGCTTCGGTCTCCGGATCCGCACCATGGGGCAGAATCCCTTCGCAGCGGATACCGTGGGGGTAAACGTCAATCGCACAAGGACCATCTGCCTCGCGATCGGCGGCGCCTTATTCGGCGTAGCGGGAGCATTCCTGACGCTCGCGCACCAGAACATGTTCCTCATCGACGTGGTGGGCGGACGCGGATGGATCGCGATCGCCATGACCATCTTCGGGAACTGGAATCCCCTCATGGGAAGCCTGGGCGGCCTGATGTTCGGGTTCCTCGACGCGCTTCAGCTTCGTCTCCAGAGCGTCGGCATCCACCTGCCGATCCACGTTTTCCTGATGATTCCCTATCTCATGACCATCGTCGCCCTCGTCGGCGTCTCGAGGAAAGCCACGGTGCCTGCCGGTTTGCTGAAACCATACAGGCGCGAGGAAAAGGGTGGCTAATGAGGCATACATGATGAAGCGTTCGCGACGTCAGGGGCGAACGCCCATCGCAGGCTACAGCCTCATCACGGAGTACGTTCATGCTTGGCATGAACGCCTCAATGTAAAGGCTTGGCAGAAAAGATCGCCGGAAGACATTGCAGAGAGGAGGTGTTGAATGAAGGCAGACATTATCGTGCGGAATGCGCTCATGCGGAATTCCGGGGGAAAGGCTGTGGACATCGCGATCTCCGACGGGAAGGTGGTCAGGATCGCCCCGAACATCAGGGAAGATGCCGGGGAAATCGTCGATGCGGGCGGCAATCTCGCGACGGAATCCTTCGTCAACGGGCACCTCCACCTATGCAAGGTATATACCCTCGAAATGGTCGGCATGGACGCGCTTTCCTCATACACCAGCGGCTCGATGGGAGGGGCGATGACCGCCATCGAGCAGGCCGCGAAGGTGAAGGAAAACTATGACGAAAAATGGATCATCAAGAACGTGCGCAAGGCCCTGGATCTCGCTGTCCGCTTCGGCAATACCCATATCCGCGCCTTCGCCGATACCGACACCAAGGCGAAGCTCGAGGGAGTGAAGGCCCTCCTCAAGGCACGCGAGGAATACAGGGACCGGGTTGAGATACAGGTCGTCGCCTTTCCGCAGGACGGCGTCGTCCGGGACCCCGGCGCCGAAGACTATATTCGCCAGGCCCTGGAACTCGGCGCGGACGTCGTCGGCGGCATCCCCTGGATTGAGTACACGGACGAGGACGCGCAGGAGCACATCGACCGGATGTTCGCACTCGCCAGGGAGTATGACAAGGACGTGTCGATGCTCATCGACGATGCCGGCGATGCGGGTCTTCGTACCCTCGAGATGCTCGTCAAGAAGACCATCAAGGAAGGATGGCAAGGCAGGGTGACCTGCCAGCACGCACGGGCGATGGCCCTCTATCCCGAACCCTACTACAGGAAAATCGAGCATCTCCTCAAGGAAGGTCGGGTCGGACTCGTGAGCGATCCCCAGACCGGCCCCCTCTATGCCCGGGTCAGGAACCTTTACGATGCCGGCGTGGCCGTCGCCTTGGGCCAGGACGACATCGCCGATGCCTACTATCCCTTCGGAAGGAACAACATGCTCGAGGTTGCCTTCCTCGCAGCCCACCTCATGTGGATGACGACTTTCCATGATATGAATATCCTCTATGATCTCATCACGACGAACGCGGCGAAGGCTCTCGGGATTCGGGATTTCAGCCTGGCCGAAGGTCATCCAGCGAATATCGTCGTCCTGAACGCGAAGAGCGAATGGGAGGCCATCTGGAGCCACGAGGCTCCGCGTACCGTCATCAAAAACGGAAAAAACATAACCCTGCCTTGAAGAACCTGCGCACGGGACGACAGGTAGAAGAAAAATGTTCCGGCGGTCATTGCCTGTGTGCGTCGGAACCGGCATCGAGGAAAAAGCGCTCGAACGCCAGGGCTACCCCGCCGAGCGCCGGCAGATCGGGGTCCAGGCCCGAGCGGCGGATTTCACAGGGCCGTTCGTTCGACTCGACGCGGCGCGCGATTTCCACGAGCAGGTTCCCCTGACGGAACGGGGAGCCGTAGAGGGCGACCACCGCTGGATCGTAGAGCTCGATGGCGTTGCCGAGGGCCCGCGCGAAACGTTCGGCGAGTTGGGCGAAAGCCGATGGATCGACTCGTTCCAGTTCGGCGCAGAGCTCTTCGATGCGGGCGCCGGGCCGTCCGAGGCGTTCGCCCAGGGCGCGTGCGGAGATGAGCGATTCGAGGCAGCCGTGCCGGCCGCAGTAGGGGCAGGGGGGTCCGTCGCCCTCGACGAGGGTATGGCCGAGTTCGCCGCTCCGGTGGTGCGCCCCCGGCCAAGGGATGCCGCCGGCGGCCCATGCCGCACCCACGCCGGGTCCGTACTTGACGAACAGGAGCCCGGACGGCGCCGAGCTGTGGGTATCGGCGAAGAGGAATTCGGCGAGGGCGAGCGCGCGGACGTTGTTGTCCACGGCGACGGGAATGCCGAGGGCGCGTTCGAGGGGTTCGCGGAGGGCTACCGGGCCTTCCCAGAGCCGGGGTTCGCGCAAGGATGTCCCGGTGCCGGAGTCCACCCAGCCCGTGACGCCCAGGCCGGCACCGATCACGCCCGCATCGGAAGCCGTCCGGCCGCCAAGCAAGTCCGAAACTGCCCCGGCGACGTTGCTTGCAAGTTTTTCGGCCGCGGCAGCCCCGTCCGCGCCGGGCGTGGCGGGCGAAGGAAGGGTCCGCTCGCCCAGGACCGCGCCGGCAAGGTCGGAGAGCAGGACTTGCAGGCGTTCCGCGTCGGCGCCGATACCCAGGGCCATGCCGGACTCGGGCCTGATCCGCAAAAAGATCTTGCGCCGGCCTGCCTTTCCCGTCGCGTCCGGCGAACCTGCTTCGACGATGGTGCCCTCGTCGATCAACTCGTTGGCCAGTATGGTCACGGCGGCGCGGGTCAGCCCGAGAGCCCGGGCCAGATCGTTGCGCGCGATTTCCCCATGACGATGCACGAGGCGCAGGATGCCCGCGCGGTTGCGCCTGTGGATGTCCGGCGCGTTGAACCCTCTTGGCGTCATGCATCGGCCCCGTCGGACACGGTTTCTGGTGGCATCATGTTCCTCCAAAAATCCAACCGGCTGTTTTTCGGGAATTCCAGTCTTTTTCGGTCAATCCTAGCATGCAACACTGGATTCGTACATTGATTAAAATGTTTTACCAATCGATCGGGATGAATCCGCTTGCGTGTTTGGTTGATCGTGATATAATAAGTTAAAGACTTTAACAGATGGGGGTATTCATGGGGGTCAAGGAAGGCAAACTATTCCACGCCCGGGACAGCCGCGCGGTGCTCCGCGAGGTTTTCAACCGCCGGGAATCCAATCTCGAGTTCCTCTCGCTCGCCGAACTCGATATCCGGGACGCCCGTTTCCCGAGTCTCTGCCACAAGCGCGAAGAAACTCTCGTGTTCAACATCGCGGGGCCGTCGACGGTCGATGTGGAAGGGATTCGCCACGAATTGGCGCACTATGATGTTCTTTATATCTCCAAGGGGGCGGAATACGCTGTTGAAGCGGGGGATGAAGCCGCGCATCTCTATCTCTACCGCGCGCTTGCCGACAAGGAGCACCCGGTCCGGCACATGAGCTGGAAATCGATAAAGAACGATCCCGAGCGCCTTCGCCTCCTTCCGCGCAAGAAAGTCCACCTCATGTTCGACGTGGGCGAGGAAGCCGACCGCTTCATGGCCGGGTACACGTTCTACGAAGACCATGCCAGGGCCTGGCCGCCCCATAACCATACCGACCAGGAGGAGTGCTACTCCTTCATCGAAGGTTCGGGCGCCATGCAGGTGTACGAGGACGACGAGCGCACCACGTTCGTCAAGCGCGTCGAAGTCGGTTCGCACGTGACCATACCGCTCATGAACTACCACCCCGTGTTCAGCCACGAGGAGCCGCTCTGCTTCATCTGGTGCATCGCCGGCGAGCGCTACTGGGTCGGCGACAGGAACAGATCCTTCATGGACGGGTCGGTCTCCAGGCTGACGACCTGAGCCCGTCCCCGACTCAATTCACGCACGCGAAAGGAACCAGCATGCCCGGGAAAATCGTTATCGCCATCGCTTCGGATCTCTCCGGCCTCCCGCTCAAGAACGCCATCGTCGAGCATCTCGCCAGGCGCGATGACGTCGTGCTTCACGACTTCGGCATCGATAGCGAGGACGCCCCCCAGCCTTACTTCGTGCAGGCGCCCAAGGTCGCGAAGGCGATCCTTTCCGGGGAGGCGTCGAAGGGCATCCTCATCTGCGGCACCGGGCAGGGAATGGCCATCGTCGCCAACAAGTTCAAGGGCGTGTATGCCTGCGTGGTCGACGATCTTTTCTCGGGCGAGCGCGCGAAGATCGTGAACAACGCCAACGTCATCACCCTGGGGGGGTGGATCACCGCGCCCTTCCTCGGCACGCAGATCGTCGACGCATGGCTCGCCGTCGCGTTCACGCAGAAGATGGAATTCAAGAAGGATTTCCTCGAAAACGCCTTCCGCCAGGTCCAGGTGCTTGAAGACGAGGCGTTCAAGTGAGCGCGGCTTCGGGCGAAAACGCCGGTGAGCCGCTGGGCGGGTCCGATGCGGCCCTCATCGCCAGCCTCGTCGCGAAGGCCAGGGCCGCGCAGGCCTTCGCTGCCACCTGGGACCAGGCCCGCGTCGACGAAGCATGCCTGGCCGTCGCCTGGTCCGTCTACAAGGACGGGAACATCGAGGTCCTCGCCCGCGCAGCGGTCGACGAGACGGGCATGGGCGTCTACGAAGACAAGCTGACCAAGCACAGGAACAAGGTGATGGGCGTGCTTCGCGACATATGCGGGGCGCGTTCGGTCGGCCTCATGGAGACGGACGAAGCCCGGGGCATACGGAAGTACGCCAAGCCCGTGGGCGTCGTGGGCGCGCTCGCGCCGGTCACGAACCCGACCGCCACGCCCGCTTCGAACGGCCTGTCGATCCTCAAGGGACGGAACGCCGTCATCTTCGCTCCGCATCCCAAGGCGAAACACTCGACGGCGCTCGCCTGCTCGTACATGCGCGCAGCCCTCGAGAAAATCGGGGCTCCGGCCGATCTCGTGCAGTGCATCGGGGAGCCGAGCATCGAGCGCACCCAGGAACTCATGCGCCAGGTCGACCTCGTCGTGGCCACCGGCGGCGGCCCCATGGTAAGGGCCGCCTACTCGTCGGGGACCCCGGCTTTCGGCGTGGGCCCCGGCAATGCCGTCCAGCTTCTCGCCGAGGATGCCGATCCCGCGGACGCGGCCAGGAAGATCGCCCTATCCAAAAGTTTCGACAACGCGACTTCGTGTTCAAGCGAGAATTCGGTCGTCGTCCATGGCGCGGTGTACGCCGCCTTCCTCGAGGCGCTGAGGGCCTCGGGCGGCGTCGTCCTCGGGGAAGCGGAATCGCGAAAACTCCGGGCCGCGATCTGGAAGGACGGGGCGCCGGGCTATGATTCCCGATCGGGCGCTCACGCGCCGGCGCTCAACCCTGCGGTCATCGCGCAACCCGCCGTGAAGGTCGCATCGCTCGCCGGCATCGGCGTGCCCGTTTCCACGCGCTTCCTCGTGGTCGAACGCGGGGCGGACGCCGAAACCGATCCCTTCTTCCGCGAAAAACTCTGTCCCGTCCTTGCCGTCGCTTCGTGCGCTTCCTTCGATGAAGGCCTCGACCTGGTCGAGCGGATCACGGAGGCCTGCGGCAGGGGACACTCCTCGGGCATCTTCACGTTCCGCGACGAGTACATCGAACGTATGGCGAACCGCATGCACTCGAGCCGCATCATGGTGCGTCAGCCCATGGTCTCGGGCAACGGCGGCGCCTTCTTCAACGGCATGCCGAGCACGGTCACCCTCGGCTGCGGCACTTGGGGCGGCAACGTCACCACCGAGAACATCCACTGGCGGCATTTCGTCAACGTGACCTGGCTGTCGCTCCCGCTCGAGCCGTCGCGCCCGGCGGATGCGGCGGTGTTCGGCGATTTCTGGGCGAAGTACGGGAAGTAGGGCATGAAACTCCACGAGTACCAGGCCAAGGCGGCGTTCGCGGCCGAGGGCATCCCGGTTCCGAATGGAATCCTCGCCGTCACCGTCGATGAAACGGTTGCCGCGGCCGACGGTATCGGTTATCCCTGCGTCCTCAAGTCCCAGATCCTGCGGGGAGGCCGCGGCAAGGCCGGTCTCGTCGTTCCCGTCCGCGGTGCCGATACCGCCCGCAGGGAAGCCGCGCGGCTTTTCGCCTCGGAACAAGGAGTCAGGAAAATACTCGTCGAGGAAGCCGTCGCGATCGACCGCGAGCTCTACCTCGCGATCACGGTCGATGCGGTGGAAGCCTGCGCCCTCGTCCTCGCTTGCGCGGACGGTGGCGTGGAGATCGAGGAACTCGCGCGTACGGCGCCGCGGAAAATCATCCGTGAGCGCGTCGATCTGGACTCGGGGCTTCTCCCGTTCCAGGCCCGGAATGTCGCCTGGTCCCTCGGGCTCGAAGGAGAAACGGCCAAGGCTTTCGCGGAGGTCCTCGAAAAGCTCATGCGGGTTTTCCGCGCGAACGACGCGGAACTGGCCGAGATAAATCCGCTCTTCGTGACGAAGGACGGAAAGGTCCTCGCGGGCGACGGCAAGCTTTCCATCGACGACAACGCCATGTTCCGGCATCCGTCGCTGGAGCCGGGCCGCGACTACTACGATTCGGACATCGCCTTCGAAGCCGCGAAGGAGGGCATCCCCTACCTCCAGTTCGGCGGCGACATTTCGCTCATGTGCGCCGGGGCGGGGCTTGCGACCACGGTCTACGACCTCGTGAACTACGAGGGCGGCAGCGTGGCCAACTACCTAGAATTCGGCGGGCCCAATTACCGCAAGGCGGTCCGCGCGATGGAACTCTGTCTCGGGAACGATCCCAAGGTCGTGCTCATCGTCACCTTCGGCACCATAGCGCGGGCCGACGTGATGGCCGAGGGTGTGGCGGAAGCCGTCGCGAGCCTGAAGCCGCGTTGCCCGGTCGTGGTCTGCATACGCGGCACGGGCGAGGAAAAGGCCGTCGGGATACTCCGCGCCGCGGGTCTCGAACCGCTTTTCGACACCGAGGAAGCGGTCAGGAAGGCCGTGGCACTCGCGAAAGGAGGCAGGCCGTGAGCATTTTCATCGACCGGGACACGCGCGTCGTCGTGCAGGGCATCACGGGCGGCGAGGGTTCCTTCTGGACCAAGCACATGATCGGGCTCGGCACGTACGTGGTCGCGGGCGTGACACCCGGCAAGGAAGGGCGATCCGTCGAGGGTGTTCCCGTTTTCCACACGGTGCGCAGGGCGGTGGCCGGGCACGCGGCCGATGCGGCCATGATCTTCGTCCCGCCCCGCTTCGTGCACGACGCGGTCATGGAGGCGCTCGACGCCGGAATCAGGAAGATCGTGACCGTGGCCGACGGCATTCCCCTCCACGAAGCGCTCCGTATCCGCGCCGCGGCGAGGGAAGCGGGCGCGCGCGTCGTCGGCGGCAATACCTCGGGCGTCATCAGCCCCGGCCTGGCCATGATGGGCATGTTCCCGTACTGGATCGACCGCGTGTACAAGCCGGGCAGGATCGGCGTCATGACGCGATCGGGATCGCTCACGAACGAAGTGACCGCCATGGTCGTGCGTGGGGGCTTCGGCGTTTCCAGCCTCATCGGCGTTGGCGGTGACGCCGTGCCCGGAAGCCGTTTCGCCGAGTTCCTGCCGGACTTCCAGGCCGACCCCGGAACCGACGCGGTCCTCGTCATCGGGGAACTCGGCGGTACGATGGAAGAGGAAGTCGCGGCCGCCATGGAATCCGGCGCGTTCCGGAAGCCGCTTGTCGCGTTCGTGGGCGGCCGCACGGCGCCCGAGGGCAGGCGCATGGGACATGCCGGTGCCATCTCGGGCGCCGGTTCCGGCTCCGCCGCGGACAAGGTGCGGGCGCTGGAAAAAGCCGGAGCCCTCGTCGCGGACAGGCCCGCCGGCGTGGGCAAGCTGCTCGCGCGCGCGCTGGGTACCGCGTCGCCGTGAGTGTCGGCTTGGATAACGGTGCGGCGGCACGCCCCGCCCGGGAGAAGCCTTTGCCTTCGACCGGTCGACGTCTCGCCGTCGTCGCCCTCGGAATAGCGCTGTTTGCTGCCATGCTCGCGGCGCCGCTCCCGGGCCCCGCGGTTTCGGGAGCGGCGCTCGACGAGCACGGCCGAAGGGCCCTGGCCGGGCTTGCGTTCGCGCTCGTCCTTTGGATCGGGGAAGCGCTGCCCTTCCACCTGACCGGCCTCCTTGCCATGGTCCTGCTCGCCATGCTCGGGGCTTCACCCTGGGTCGAGCTCGTGAAAACCGGCTTCGGCGACGAGTCGACCGTGTTCTTCATCGGCGTGCTCACGCTCGCGGCGGCCATAGGCAAGTCCGGCCTCGCCGCCCGGATCGGAAGGCGCGTTCTCGCGCTGACCGGCGATTCGACCCGCGCCGTCATATTCGGATTTCTCGCGTCGGGCGCGGCCCTGGCCATGTGGATGACCGCGCTCGCCGCGGCGGCCCTCATGTTTCCGCTTGCGCTCGCCCTCCTCGAAGCGGAGGGCGAAGAACCCGGGAAAAGCCGTTTCGGCCGCGCCCTCATGATGGCGGTCGCGTGGGGTCCCCTGATCGGTGCCCTCGGCTCGCCCGCCGGTTCTGGATCGAACCCGGTCGTCGTCCGTTTCCTGTCGGAGATCGCGGGGCTCGAGCTCGGCTTCCTGGACTGGATGGCCTTTGGCTTGCCGTCCCTGCTCCTGCTTCTCCCGGCGGCATGGTTTCTCCTGGTGACCTTCTCGCCGCCCGAACGGCCCCGCCTGCGCTCGACCCGCGAGGCAGCCGCGTCCATCCCGTTTACCCGCGACGAAAAGGCGACTGCTGCCGTATTCCTCTCGGTGGTGGTGCTATGGCTCGGCGCGCCGGCGCTCGAACCGCTCCTCGGTTTCAAGCCGTCCATTGGGAGCGTCGCGGCCCTCGGGGCCGTCGCGCTCTTCTTTCCCGGGGTCGGCGGTTTCAGGTGGAAGGAACTCGAAAAGGACGTGGACTGGGCGGGCGTCCTGCTCATCGCGACGGGCGTGTCGCTTGGCACCGCGCTCTGGCGATCCGGCGCCGCGTCCTGGGTGTCGGGCGTCGCGTTCGGCGGGGTTGGCACGCTTCCGCCCTTCTGGCGGCTCGCCGCGGTCGTCGTCGGCGTCCTCGCGGTCAAGGTCGTCTTTTCGTCGAACACCCTGACCGGCACCATCATCGTGCCGCTCGTGCTGTCGCTCGGGCCGGCCCTCGGCGTCGACATGAGGCTTTCCGCCCTTGCCGCGGGCCTGACCGCGAACCTGGCGGTGATCCTCGTGACGACGAGCCCGGTGAACGTTCTGCCCTGGTCGTCAGGCTACTTTTCGATCCGCGACATGGCCCTTGCCGGGCTCGCCTTCGCCCCGATCGCGGCCCTTGTCATCGCGACGGTGCTTTCGATCGTGGGGAGGCTTCATGGCCTGTCCTGATGGCCCGCGGAAGCGGGGAAAGGGACCGGCAGATTGAATCACCGTGGCGTTATGGACTCATTCTTCCCGGGCACTCCGTACGGCTTCCCTGAAGACCGGTTCCCAGGTTGAACCGGCGCGCCAGTAAGCGGGCGGCTCGCCGAGCGGGGCATCCGACTCGATCCAACGCCTGCCTGAAAAGCGTTTGCCGCTCCACAGCTGCACCCATTCCCCAGCGACGAGCCTGACCCTGCGCCGTCTGGCGCCCTTCCGGAGCACCGGAGCGACGAGCAGGTCGGGGCCGAGCATGAATTGGCTGGTTTCACGCCGGGCGCGGGGATCGTCCTCGTCGACGAAGAAGAGCGGCCTGATGACCGGCGTCCCCACGGCGGCGCACTCGGCGGACAGGGCTTTGAAGTAGGGCGCGAGCCCCGTCCGAAGGCGGCCCATGCGGCCGAGCCCGGCCAGGGTTCCGGCGTCCGAATCGAACTGCCAGTTGTCCTCAGGTCGATTGCCCTCATGCGTGCGCATCATGACCGTGAAGGCGGCGAGCTCCGCCCAGCGCAGGAAGAGCTCCTTCGTACGCTTCATGCCGTAGAGCGTGGTATAGCCACCGATGTCGGAGTGGTGGAAACCATGGCCTACCATGGCGAGGGACAGTGCCGCCGGGATCACCGAGGGCAGGCCGTCGTCCTTCGACCAGTCGACGTTCTGGTCCCCGGCCCACATGAGCGGGCACCAGCGCTGGCTGCCTGCGTAGCCGGCACGCATGAAGAAGGTCGCGCGATCCAGGGCATTGGACTCTTCGAGCGCCTCGTAGTTGACGCGCGCCCAGAGCGCGGGCCACAGGTTGTGCGCGATTTCCGCGGGCGTCCCGTCGAAGAGGACGCAGTCGGCGGGCAGGTATTCCCCGAAATCGGCCATCCATCCCGAGATGCCCAGGGAGAGCAAGTTCCGTCTGATGAGGTCCTTGAACCAGGTGCGGGCGGCGGGGTTCGTGAGGTCGGGGATGCCCGCCTCGAATTCGCCGGCATCCATGCGGTAGGCACCGCCATCGCGGTTCCTGACGAGGAGCCCGAGACGTTCGAGTTGGCCGAAGATCGGCTTGTCGCAGGCGAAGTAGCAGTTCACGTACGCCATGAAGCGCACACCGTCGGTTTCGAGCGCGGCGCAGGTCCGGCCCAAGTCGGGGTAGAGCGACGGGTCGAGCTCCCAGTTCCACGACAGGCGCTTGCCGAAGCCCGTGTGACGCACGCCCGCCCAATCCTGGGCCCAGATGCCGGAGACGGGCACGCCCGCCTTTCGCGCGGCGTCGAGCTTGGCCAGACAGGTGTCGGTGCCACCCTGTATGCCCAGGACGACGCCATCGTGGATCCACTCGGGCGGCTTAGGCTGGAGTCCGAACCAGCGGGCCGTTTCGGCCGCGAGCGCTTCCATGCGCGGCGCGCTCCCGAAGACGAGGCGTTCCGGTTTCTGGCGCGTGTTCAGGATGAAATGCCGAGCGGGCCGGAAGTCGAACTCCGACCAGGCGCTCGTCTCGAGGTGCACGCGGATGCGTCGGTTTGTCGAGTACGATGGCTGCGGGAAGAAGGTCCAGAAGTAGTCGCCGCCGGCTCCGTCGACCAGGTCGGCCATGCGGGTCGTGAGGGTCCACTTGTTGCGCCCCACGCCCTGCTCGCTCGTCCAGAGGGGAAATTTCCGGCCGCGGAGGTCGAAGTGAGAAAACTGCTCGCCGCAGCCGTACGCCCGTTCACCGGGTTCGGCGACGAGAAAGAGGCGCCAGCGGTTCGCGCCCTCGGGGCCGGAAACGAATTCGACGACGAGGCTTTCCGCGTCGCCTCTCCCGCCGGGCAGGTCCCGGCGCCCGGAGTCCTCGGGACCGCGGCGAGGCCCGCGTTCGGCAAAAACTCGCAGGACGACTTCCTCCCCGTGCGTGTTCGAAAACCGTATTTCGACCGAATCCGTTCCCCGCGACACCGTAAAATCAGGCAGGGTAGCCATCGGTCCTGTCTTGTCGCCGATGCGGAAATTGCCGCGGTACATGCGGTAGCTCGCGTTCCCGCTGCCCGTCGCCAGCCAGGGTCGGCTTTTCGTGTGATGGATCAAGGTTTTCCCGTCGATCCGCAGCTCGAACCCGTCACGGATGTCCGTGAGTTCCCAGCTTTCCATGCTCAGCCCTTGACGCCGCCGGCGCTGATGCCCCTGATCAGGAAGCGCTGCATGGCCACCGTGAAAACGAAAACGGGCACCAGCATGATCGTTCCCGCGGCGCAGACCTGGCCCCAGGTCAGTGAATCGCCGCCCAGGAGGCCGTTGACGGCGATCGTCGCCGTCTTGGCGTTGACCCCGGTCAGGATGAGGGCGTACAGGAATTCGTTCCAGCTGTTGATGAAGGCGAAAACCGCGCTCACGACGAGGCCCGGCGCGGCGATCGGGAGGAAAACCCGGAAGAAGATGCCGAAGCGCGAGCAGCCATCCACCTCGGCGGCTTCCTCATAGCTTCGGTCCACCGCCGCGAAGAACGGCAGGAGCATCCAGATGACGTAGGGCACGTTGAAGCTCGCGTGCGCCAGGCTGATGCCGAATATCGTGTCGCGGATGCCGAGCGTCCTGAACATAATGTAAAGCGAGATGACGAGGGAAACCTGGGGCAGCATGCGGAACACCAGGAAACTGTAGGCGAGGGCGTTGCGTCCGCGGAAATGGAAGCGGGATATGCCGTAGGAAGCCATCGCGCCCGCGAGCACGGAGATCGCGGTGGAGGCGAGGCCGATCACGAGCGAGTTGCGCATCGCAGCCAGGAACTGCCTGTTGCCGAGCACGAGCTGGTAGCTCCGGAACGTGAGCTGGCCAAGTTCGAAGGGCTTCCCGCTCAGGATGATGACATCGCGCCTGAAGCCGTTCAGCAGCGTGATGCCGATCGGGTAGAGTTCGAGGAGGAGCACGACGAAGGCCGTGATCGCGATGAGGACGTTGAGGGCGAGGCGCCGGGTCTTCTGGTTGTTCATCATCCGCCCGCCTTTTCCTCGAGCACGTCGAGACTCATGTTCTTGCGCACGAGGGTGACCGCGAAAACGATCGAAAGGATCAGGAGGAAAATGGCCATGGCGCTCGCCATGCCGACCTTCTGGTAGCTGAAAGCCTGCCTTTGCGTGTACAGGGAGAAGAGCAGGGTCGCGTTGCCCGGGCCGCCCTCGGTCATCACGTAGACTTCGCTGAAGACGCGCAACGCGTCGATGATTCGCAGGAGGAGGCCGGTCAGCATCGTCGGCACGAGCATGGGAACGGTGATGGAGCGCAGCCGCCTCCAGAAGCCGGCGCCGTCGATCTCCGCGGCCTCGAGCATCTCGGCGGGTATGTTCGTCAGGGCGGCGTAGAGGAGCATGAACATGAATGGCCACATGCGCCAGATGTCCTGCACGATGACGGCGACGTAAGCCATCAATGGATTGCCGAGCCAGGTCATCTCGGGGACGCCGAGCGAAATGAGCAGGGCGTTCAAGGGTCCGTAGCGCGGCTGCAGCATGAAGCGCCAGGTCATGCCTGACAGGATGGGCAGGAAGAAAACCGGGAGAAGGAGGAGGGTGCGTACAATTTTCGCCCCGAAGAATTCGCGATTCAGGAGGAGGGCGGCAGCGAAGCCGAGGAGGAGCTCGATGGGGATGGCGATGAAGATGAAGCCGAGCTGGAGCTTGACGCTGTTCCAGAACTCCGGGTCCGCGGAGAGGTCGACGTAGTTGCCGAAACCGACGAAGTGCCGCTCGCCCGCGCCCGCCGAAAGGGGCCAGTCGAAGAGCGATACGACGATGGAGAAGCAGATGGGATAGATGAGGACGGCAAAGACGATTATCAGGGCCGGCGCCAGGAAAAAGAGAGGCGCGGCCGGTCGATGACGAACATCGCGCCGGCGCGCCTCTCCTTTGGTCATTGTGCCGGTTCCCGGTTCAGTAGCCGGCCTTTGCGAGGACATCGTTCGTCTCTTTGACAATCGATTTGACGGCGTCGGCGCAGGGCATCTGGCCCGTGATGCCCATGATCCAGTATTTCTTCACGATGTCCTGGACCTGCGCGACTTCCTTGAAGCGCGGGCGGGCCGCGGCGGATTTCATGGAATCGGCGATGGCGGCGAGCCAGGGTTTGGAAGCCCACTTCGGATCGGTGAGGGCGTCGGTGCGGGCGGGGACGGTGTTCTTCTCGACCAGGCGCATCGCGATGTCCCGGGAGCCCCACCAGTACACGAACTCCGCCGCGGCGGCCTTGTTCTTGGATGCGAGGGGAATATTCACGGCCCAGGTGCCGCGCATGGCGTAGCGTTTGCCGTTGGGGCCGGCGGGCGGGGCGGAATAGACTATCTTCCCGGCGACCAGGGACTTGTCGGGATCCTCGTAACCCGCGATCTGGGCGGGCCAGATGAACATGGAGAAGATGCCCTTGGGGTCGGCAGCGTAGGCGGCCTGCCGCTCGGCATGGGCCATGGTCTCGGCTCCCTTGGGGGAGATGGCCATGAGCTTTTTGTAGAATTCCATGGCCTCGGCGCCCTTCTTCTCGTCTAGGGTCACCTTGGGCTTGCCGCTCGACTGGTCGATGAAGGTGGTGCCGAAGCCGCTCCACATGAAGATGGCTTCGCCGAAGACGCCGGCCGGTCCGCCGTTGAAGGGGCCAAAACCCGCCGAGATGCCTTTTTCATTGAAGAAGGTTCCCATCTCGAGCATCTGCTGGTAGGTCTGGGGTACGCCGAGGTCGTACTTGTACTTCGCCTTGAAGTCCTTCTTGTACTGGGCGTTCTCGATGAGGTCCTTGCGGGTCATCCAGACATAGAGGTTGCCGTTGATCGGCAGACCGACGAGCTTGCCATCCCACATCGCGACGTCGAGCATGGCCGGGGTCACGGTCTTCGGGTCGAGCTTGGGATACTTCTTCCCGGCCGGCCACTTGTCGTAGGTCTCGAAGAGGCTGGCGAAGAGCGGAATGTTACCCTCGTCCACGCAGACGAGGTCGTAGTCGGTGGAGTCCTTGGTAACGGCAACGCTGGTCTTGGTGAAGACCTGGGGCGGCTGGAGAATCTCGATATTCACCTTGTAGCCGGTTGCCTTTTCGAATTCGGGAATCATCTCCATGAGGGCGCGGGGATACGCATCGTCCCAAAAAAGGGCATTGATGGTCTGGGCGCCGAGCCCAGCGAGGACTACAAGCGCGATCAGCGCGACGAGAGCGGTTCTCTTCATGAAAGCCTCCTTTCGGGTCGTTTCCCGAAAGAATAAGTAGATCATGGCTCTACGGAGCTGTCAACGATGATTCGTTAAAAGATTTAACTAAACGAACCATAAGCGTCAAGTCCCGATATTTCCCCGACATGGCATTTTGTGTCCGGAGACGGTAGCATATACAAGGACTGATTCTGCGACGATGATTCCGGTTTGTGTGGGGGGGGGGGCGTGATGAACGAAAAGCACATGCGGGAGATCGCGGCGATCGTGGACAGGACCCCGCACCTGCCGAACATATTCAGGGTGATCATGGGAAAACAGTCCGTTCTGTCAGACGGCGAGGAAGTCCTGGATTCGGTGTTCATCGACCGGGAAGGCTGCGAAGTCTTCGAGGACGGAATCCGCAAGACCGAACTCTGGAAGCCGGCAACCCTCCTTGTGGCTACCGATTTCGGGATAACGGTCATCCGTGAAGGCGGAGCCCTCGTCGCCACCGACTTCTACGGATACCGGATAGATCACGTCCTGTACGGGAAGATCGCCCGGATCGGGCTCGATATATGCCTCCTGAGCGGCAGGTTCTATGTTTCATCGTGCATCGGGGCTGACGAGGGGATCAGCGTCGATTTCAACACGGCCGTCCATTTCCGGGATTTCGAACGTTTCGTGACGGTCGTCCGCAAGCGCTTGTTCCATAAAGACCTGTAGCAGGCACGCATGATCGTCCGGATCAGCGGAGGTTCGCGATGGAAACGATCCTGGAGCTGGAAGGTGGAAGGCTCGTGATAGCCGTCGGCGACATCACGAGTTTCGACGGCATTGCGATCGTGAACGCCGCAAATTCCGGCCTGCTCGGCGGGGGCGGGGTGGATGGGGCCATCCACAGGGCTGCAGGTCCAGCCCTGCTCGAGGAGTGTCGCGCCGTGCGCTCCACGCAACTGCCGGAAGGACTGCCGAAAGGCCAGGCGGTCGCGACGGGTGCCGGAAAGCTGCGCTGCGGCCGTGTCATACACACTGCCGGCCCTGTCTGGCATGGCGGTCATTCGGGCGAACCCGGCGAACTGGCTTCCTGCTACCGGGCCTGTCTCGAGCTGGCGCGTGCCGAGGGCATCGCTTCCATCGCCTTTCCGGCCATCTCGACGGGGGCATTCGGGTATCCGAGATCCGCCGCCGCGCTGATCGCGCGGGAGCAGGCAGGAGCGTTCCTGCGCGCCAATGAGTTGCCAGCCCGCGTGGTATTCGTCTTTTTCTCCCGCGTCGACGCGGCAGCCTTCATCGATGCGACGGGCGGACGCTGATCGCTCCGGCTTCAGGAATCCAGGTATTACTCTTCCTCTTCCTCATGGGTCCTGAACGCTTGGGCCGCCTTGATGACGTCGTCCGCGATCTTGCCCGTGATCGGCGCATAGTGGTCGAATTCGACGGAGAAGCTGGCCGTGCCGCTCGTCATGGAGCGCAGGTCGATGGCATAGCGCAGGAGTTCGGCCTGCGGTACCTGGGCGTCGATCTCCACGATGCCGCCGCCGATGGGGTTCTGCCCCGAAATGCGGCCGCGCCGGCTCGAAAGGTCGGACATCACGTCGCCGAGGTTCTTCTCTTCCGCGAAGACATAAAGGTTCATGATCGGTTCGAGGAGCACGGGACCGGCATTGCGGGTGGCTTCGCGGAATGCGCCGCGGCTGGCGATCTTGAAGGCCATTTCCGAGGAGTCCACGGGGTGCTCCTTGCCGTCCGTGATGGAAGTCCTCACGTCCACGACGGTATAACCGGCGACGATTCCCGCCTCCATCGCCTGGCGGATGCCCTTCTCGATGCCGGGGATGAAACCTTTCGACACCGCGCCGCCGAAGACCTTGTTCTCGAACTCGTAGCCCTTGCCGCGTTCGAGCGGCTCCACGTCGAACACGACACGGGCGTACTGACCGTGGCCGCCGGTCTGTTTTCTGTGCGTGTACTCCGCGGTGGCTTTCTTCGTGATCGTTTCGCGGTAGGCCACGCGGGGAACCCTCGTCTCCACCACGATCTTCTGCTGGCTCTTGACGCGGTCCAGGATCATGTTGGTCTGGAGGTCGCCCATGCCCGAAATGACCGTTTCCTTGGTCGCGCCGTTGAACCTGATCTGGAAGGTGAGATCTTCTTCCGCGGCCTTGATGAGCAGTTCGTTGAGCTTGTCCTCTTCCTTCTTGTTGGACGCGTTGATGGCCAGCATGTGAACGGGAGTCGGCAGGTGGAGCGGCGCATAGGCGAACGGCTTGTCGAAGGCGCTGAGCGTGTCGTTTGTCTTGAGCGAAACGGTCTTGGCGATGATGCCGATGTCGCCCGCGCAGAGTTCTTTCGCGTCCTCGAGCTTCTTGCCCTGGGTCGTGTAGAGCTTGGCCACCCTCTCCTTCTTGCCGTCGCGGACGTTGACGAATTCGCCGTCGATCACAAGCTTGCCCGTCACGATCTTCACGTACGAGAGCTTGCCGGAGAACTGGTCGATCTGGGTCTTGAACACGAGGGCGGACAGGGGCTTTGCAGGATCGATGGGTACTGCGGTTTCCGTCGCGTCGCCGTTCGGGGATTTCTCCTGGGAACTGGCAAGCGGGTCGGGACAGATCTCGGCCACGAAATCCAGGAAGGCAGCCATGCCGGAGTTCATACCGGCGGAACCGGCAAAGGCAGGGACGATGCGGTTGCCGGCATAGGCCAGGCGCAAGCCCTTGACCGTGTCTTCCTGGCTGAGGCTGCCGTTGCCGAGGTACTTTTCCATCAGGTCGTCGTCGCCTTCCGCGGCGGCTTCGATAAGGGTGGTGCGGGCTTCGGCGACCGCATCCTTGAACTCCGCCGGAACGGCGGCGCTCGATTCCTTCTGGTCGTGCGCTGAAGGAACGGGGTAGGCTTTCTCGTTGAGCACGTCGATGACGCCCTTGAACGATGTACCTTCTCCCATGGGGATGGCGATCGCCACGGGAGCTGCCTTGAACCTTTCCTTCAAGTCGTCGAGGACCTTCCCGAAGGAAAAGCGTTCCTTATCGGCCTTGGATACGAATACGAGACGCGGTTTCGCGTGCTGGTCGAGATTGCGCCAGAGCTTGATCGTTTCGATCTGGACGCCGCTTTCGCCGTCCACGAGTACGAGGGCGTTTTCGCAAGCCCTGAGGGCGAGCGTCACTTCCCCGACGAAGTCGGAGGATCCCGGGGTGTCGAAAAGATTGACCTTGCGGTCGCGCCACGACAAGTGGGCGAGCGCTGCGTGCACGGAGATCTTGTGTTCGATCTCCTCGTCGTAATAGTCGCTGACCGTCCTGCCTGTTTCGACCGTCTCGGGCTTCGCTATCGCGCCACCCGTGAATAGGAGATGTTCGAGCAAGGTGGTCTTACCGGTCTGGCCATGGCCGATGATGGCCACGTTGCGAATGAGGTCGGACGAAATCGCCATAAACGCTCCTTGATTGGGTTCGAGTCAAAAAAGACAGTAAAATATCGCGTATGATAAGTTCTGATTTTTGTGTTGTCAAGGAAAAAGACGCTCAGGCGATTGACAAAGGAGGGGAGCGACTATAGATTTTCCGCTTGATCGGCCGCACGGGATGTAGCCTAGGGGCTAAGGCGTCAGCTTTGGGAGCTGAAGATCGAGGGTTCGAATCCCTCCATCCCGATCGAGGGTGCGGCTTCCCGCCGTACGATCGGGACTATAGCTCAACAGGATAGAGCATCCGCCTTCTAAGCGGACGGTCGGGGGTTCGAGCCCCTCTAGTCCCGGGAAAGAAAGGGGCTTGAATCCCCGGCCATTATGAGAACGCCGGACATTCCGCGATGTCCGGCGTCGGCGTCAACGGTGGATGCCGCGCTCAAACCAGCGGGATTTTCTCCGACGAGCGCTGCTCCCGGAGCCTCGGGATGCCGAAGTACACGGCCACGGCTACGGCAGCGAGTGCGGTGAAGCTGCCCGCTATTTCGAGCCGCGAGATGAAGAATGCGGCAGGCAGCCCGAATCCCACGACAAGCCCGAGTGACGCAGCGATCGCCGCTATCCGGAATCCGCCCCAGGATTCGATCGCCGCTGTGACGGCGAATGGCGCGAACAGCGCGAACGCGGGAAGAAGGATCGGCCACGCGAGCAGGATGAATGCGTTCCTGGTGCCGAAATGCTCGATCATGACGGCAGTGCCGAGCGGGGACAGGACGCCCGCCATGTGGGAAAACCAGCGCCGGTAGCACGCCGAGGATTCCACGGCATCCCCGAAGCGCCCGAAGAGCCTGAACGACGCCGCCGCGAGACCGAAGGGCAGCAGGAAATATTCCCATGAAAGCCGGAAGATCGCAAGCCATGATCCGTACGCCGTCGGGACGATCCGGCGGGACAGGTTCCATACGACGTAGAACGGCAGGAAAACGAAGATGCCCCGGACGAAGGTCCTGGCGGCTTGCGACCGTTCGTCCACCGGGAAACAGGAAGCCCTGAGCCCGAAAAACGCGAAGGGGAAGGCGAATACGAGGAGGATGTACATCACTACCCGAACCTTACCACGATGGACTGGAATTGCGCAATCGGGGGCGGCTTTCAGAAAAGGGCGAGCAGTTCCTTGTGGTCCCTGGCCCAGGTCGCGAACTTGACCGACATGTCGGCCGCCGCGTTGATCTCGAACAACGCGTCTTCCCGATCGGCCACGACCGGGACCATGCTCCTGAACAGGGTTGAAAGGCGGGTTTCCGTATCGATCATGAGCTTGAGGAGTTCATCGGCGTTGGTAGCGACCGGGGGCGTGGTATCCGGTTCTTCATATTCAAACGATGTCGACGGGGCATATCCAGCGGCCACCCTGAGCTTTTCCGACTGGACGGACTTCTGGTCGATAACCGATTGCGTCATTCTCACGAGAGCCGGAGCCTGTACGTAGCGCAGTGATTCCCTGTAGCAGGCGCGCAATTCCTCGTTCCGGCCAGCCAAGTCGAGGAGCAGGACATGAACTGCGGCACTTTTCTTCATCATGCACCAAGTATAGTATGGCTGGTCAGGGTATGTCAAAAAAGGGGAACGGACCCGCTTGTCCGGGCAGTACCGCCATCGGGACAACCATTTGACGCGATCCGCCCCGGTATGGTAGGGTAGTCGCTGCAACTATGCACGGTATGGTCCCAATAAGGGAGGTCGATTGGCGGACAACAAAAACCTGCGGATCAACGAACAGATCCGCGTACGGGAAGTCAGACTCATAGACGATCGGGGCGAACAGCGGGGCGTGTTGTCCACGCCGGAAGCCCTGAAGCTTGCGAAGGATCTGAATCTCGATCTCGTAGAGGTGGCCCCTACCGGGAATCCCCCCGTCTGCAAGATCCTCGATTACGGCAAATACAAGTTTGAACAGGAAAAGAAGTTCAAGGACAACCGGAAAAACCAGAAGATCGTCAAGATCAAGGAAATCCGGATGCAGCCGAAAATCGACGATCACGACCTCGATTTCAAATCGAGGCATGTCAGGGAATTCCTCGGGGAAGGCGACAAGGTCAAGGTCACCATCAGGTTCCGCGGTCGCGAACTCGCCCATACCGAGCTGGGAGAGGACGTCCTCAAGGCCGTCCTCGACCGTATCGAAGGTCAATACATGATGGAAAAACCGCCCTCCATGGAAGGGCGGTTCATGTCGATGGTACTCGCGCCTAAAAGCGCTCCGAAAAAACCGGACGTACCCAAATCGAACGAATCCGCGCCGGCCAGTGCCGGCGAATGAAAGGAAGGATGGACGATCATGCCCAAGATGAAGACGAAAAAGGCTGCTGCCAAGCGCTTCACGCTGACGGCCTCCGGCAAGGTCAAGTACAAGAAAATGAACCTTCGCCACATTCTGACCAAGAAGAGCTCGAAGCGCAAACGGAAGCTGCGGAGGCCCGGCTACGTCGCCAACGGACCGACGTACATGATCAAGAAGAAGCTTCTGCCCTACGGTTGACGCGGCGCACGGGAGGTCGACGCAATGCGCGACCGCCCGTTCTTGTCCGCCCCGGGGAATCGAGCGCGCCGTATGGCGCCGGAACGAACAGTAGGAGAACACCATGCCGAGAGCAGTAGACGGCACGAGACGCAAGGATCACCGCAAGAAGATACTCAAGCTGGCGAAGGGCTTCTGGGGACGCCGCGGAAGCGCCCACAAGGCCGCGAAGGACGCCGTCGCCAAGGCGCTCATGTACGCGTACCGCGATCGCCGCGCCAGAAAGAGCCAGTTCCGCAGGCTCTGGATCGCCCGCATCAACGCGGCGTGCCGCGCCGAGGGCATGAACTACAGCCGGTTCATCGAAGGCCTCGGCAAGGCCGGCGTCGAACTGAACCGCAAGGTCCTCGCCGACATGGCGCTCAGCGACCAGCCGGCGTTCAAGACCGTCGTGGAACAGGCCAAGAAAGCGCTCGGCGCCTGATGCCATGCTGACCCTCGACCAGGTTCGCGCCCTCGAAGAGCGCGTCGAGAAAGCGGTCACCGCGATAGGTCGGTTGCGCGGCGAGAATTCCGATCTCCGCGACGAGCTTGCCCGTCGCCAGGGCAGGATAGCCGAGCTCGAAGCGTTCATCGACACCGTCAAGCGTGACCAGTCCAGGATCGAGGAAGCCATCGTCAAGGCGCTCGACCGCCTCGAGGATTTCGAGGATGTCATCACGGGGAAAGCCCCAACCGGGGAAGCACCATCCGTCGCGGCGAAAGGAAATCCGAAGTCCCCGCCGGCGACGCCGAACGTTCCCGCACCGGCCGTCGCGAAACCGGAACCCGAGGTTCCCGAGCATGACGACGACCCGGACGTGGAACTCGAATTGACGCAGGAGCCGCCCGAAAAAAACGTTCGCGGATCCGGCGATCTCGGCATTTTCTGATCCCCGGGAACCGGCGATGGCGATCCAGACCATGCGGATCGACGTTCTCGGGACCTCGTTCACCATACAGACGGACGAATCGCGGGAATACATGGACGAGGTCATCGCCAGCCTGCAGGGGCGGATCGAGACCGTGCGCCGGGAAACCCGCGTCGCCGACCCCCTCAAGGCGGCGATTCTTGCCGGCGTCTACCTGGTGGACGAATTGATGCGGGAACGCGGGAAGGCAGCCGTTCCCGAGTCGGCCGAAATGGAGCGGATCGCACGGTCGCTCATCGCCCGGATCGACGAGGGACTCGAACCGGACATTTCATGAAGTATCACACCATCGCAGTTATCTGATTTCAGGACGATATATGGAGCCAAACATGAGCATGCCGCTCGACCAGTTGATCGAATACGATTCGAATGCCTACGAATTCACCGTAGCAGTCACGAAGCGGGCTTTCCAGCTCGCGGTGCTCAAGACGCCCGAGGTCGAAAAGAACAACGGGAAGGTCGTTGCCCTTGCCATGAGGCAGGTTTTGACCAGCCAGGTGGAGTACCGGTTCGTCGAATGAATCGGCTGCGCCCTTCCAGCCCTCCGGAAATGGACAGGTGCTGATGAAAGGCATCCTGCTCCTTTTCGGACCGACCGCATCCGGCAAGACTGACCTGATCGCTGACCTGTTCCTGGAAAACCGCGCCGCGCTCGGCTTGCCCGAAGCCGAGATAATTTCGGCCGATTCCATGCAAGTCTATCGCGGCATGGACATCGGCACGGCCAAGCCCGATGCCGCCTTCCGCTCGCGCCTTCCGCATCATCTCATCGACATCCGCTACCCTTGCGAGCAGTTCACCGCGGGCGATTTCGTCGCTCTCGCCGACGAAGCCTGCGAGGGGATAGCCGCGCGCGGGCGCCTCCCGGTGGTTTCCGGCGGAACCGCTTTCTACCTTAAGAATTTCCTGTGCGGCATGCCGGAAACGCCGAAAGCCGATGCCGCGACCCGGCAGGCCGTCGTCCGGGACCTGGCCGAGGAAGGCATCGAAGCGCTCTACGGGGAACTCGGGCGTCTCGATCCCGTTTCCGCTTCGCGCATATCGCCGAACGACGCATACCGGATAACCCGCGCTCTCGAGGTGGCCAGGTTCACGGGGCGGCCCCTTTCGTCTTTTGCCGTTCCCTCGGCTCCGCGCAGCCGCTGGTCGTTCACGCTCCTGTCCGTCGAGCGGCCCCGCGTCGAGCTCTACGCGCGGATCGACGCCAGGGTGGACGCCATGTTCGAAGCCGGACTCGAGACCGAGGTTCGTCGTCTCGTCGACGCGGGGTACGGGCGCGACGACCCCGGCATGCATGCCATCGGTTATCGGGAATTCTTCGGGCATCCGGGTGATGGACCCTCGTGTGCCGTTCGCGACGCCATCAAGGCTGATTCCCGGAAGTATGCCAAGCGGCAACTGACCTTTTTCCGTTCCCTGCCCGGTGTCCGCAGCGTAGATCCCGGCGACCGGGATCGAGTCGCCGGGATCGTCCGCGGCGCGATGGAAACCGCCTGAGGACCGGTGGCCCCCAATTCCCGTCGATTGAACAGCCGGGTCCGCGCCGGTATACTCCGGTCAGCATGATTCCATCCACGATCCTCTGGACGGCGCTGCTGTCCCTCGTACCCATATCAGAACTGCGTGGCGCCATTCCCTTTGCCGTCGCCAGGGGCGTGGACCTGCCGGTCGCCTTCGTTTTCTGCACGATCGTCAATGCCCTCGTCGGACCGATCGCCTATATCTTCCTATCCTCGGTCCATTCCGCCCTATAT
>JAPLSN010000042.1 GCA_026398615.1 Spirochaetota bacterium
ATCGCTGGAAATTCTACCGGAGCGTCTTTGACCGCTTCGTCCTCCGTGCCCGCGAAAAGGTCGGCGGCAAGGTCGAAAAATATGGCTACTGGGGCATCTTCGTTTTCGTGGCCTTGCCGCTACCGTTCACCGGGGCGTGGACGGGCACGCTGGGAGGCTGGGTGCTGGGAATGAGACCGGCCAGGGTCATGGCCGCGGTCGCTCTCGGGGTGCTGGCGGCCGGGATCATCGTGAGCCTTGTCATCTACTTCGGCGTCGGCGCGCTGTCGTTCCTGATAAAACGGTTCTGAAGGGACGAACGCGCCCGATGCACATCGATTTCAGGGCCGAACTCAATCCCGAGCAGTACGCCGCGGTTTCCTCGGTCGAAGGGCCGCTCCTCATCATAGCGGGAGCCGGCTCGGGGAAGACGCGGGTGATCACCTTCAGGATCGCGTTCATGCTGGAGAAGGGAATTCCCCAATCCTCGATCCTCGCGCTCACCTTCACGAACAAGGCCGCCCGGGAGATGGCCGGACGCGTCAGGGAAGTGACGAACAGGAAGCTGCAGAACCTGACCTGTTCCACGTTCCACGCCTTCGGCGTGAAAATCCTCCGGAAGGAGATTGACCGGCTCGGGTGGAGGGAGAATTTTTCCATCTACGACGAAGTCGACCGGCGGGAGCTGATCAAGGAGTGCGCCCGCGAGCTCGGGTTCAAGATGGAAACCTTCGATCTCAACGCGGCGGGCATCGTCTTCTCGAACGTGAAGACGCTGCGGGCGGATTGGGCCGGGGAGAACGACCTTTACCGGAAGGTTTACGAGGAGTACGAGGCTTCCCTGAAGGCGTACAACGCGCTGGATTTCGACGACCTCATCCTCAAACCCATCGAGGTGTTCGAGCGCTTCCCCGAGGTGAGGGAACTGTACCGGGAACGTTTCCGGTACATCATGATCGACGAATTCCAGGACACATCCCTGCTCCAGTACCGGATAATGAAGCTGCTCGCCGACGACAACGTGTGCGTCGTCGGCGACGACGACCAGTCCATCTACTCGTGGCGCGGCGCCAATTATGAAAACATCATGCAGTTCGAGGCTCATTGGCCGCACCTGAAGCAGGTCATGCTCGAACGGAATTACCGTTCGACGTCGACGATCCTCGACGCGGCCAACTCGGTTATCGCGAACAACTCGAACAGGAAGCCCAAAGCGCTCTGGTCGCCCTCGGGGACCGGCACGCCCATCGAAGTGCTCGCCCCCGCCGACGAGACGGAGGAAGCCGACTTCATCGCCAGGACCATCAAGGCCGTGCGCGTCAGGGAGAGCGTGCCCTTCAAGGAATTCGGCGTCCTCGTCCGCATCAACTCGCTCACCAGGTGGATAGAGGAAGCCTTCCTTGCGCAGGGCGTACCGTACCGGGTTTCCGGCGGCAACAGTTTCTTCCAGCGCAAGGAGATTAAGGACATTGTCTCGTACCTCCGGGTGGCGGCCAATCCGGACGACGACATGAACCTCATCCGGATCGTCAACGTTCCGAGGCGGGGCCTGGGGCGCAGGACGCTCGAACGGCTCACCGAGATCGCCCGTTCAGGCGACCTGTCCCTCCGCAGGGCGATGGAGGCGGTCCGCGACGATCCCTTCGTCGAGTTCCCGGAAAAGTCCCGAGGCGACGTGGCGGTCTTCCTCGAACTCGTCGACGAGCTGCGCGAGGAGCTCCTCGGTCGGAGGAACCTGGCTGCCAAGGTGCGCAAGATGGTCGACACCATCGACTACTGGAGCTATCTCGTCACGGAGAACCCGAACAACGAGAAGGTGGCCACGTGGAAGCTCCGCAACATCGAGAGCCTCGTACGATCAATCGACCTGTGGGAGAAGGATCCGGACACGATCGATCCGTCGCTCTACGACTGGCTCAACCGGATATCGCTCATCACGAGGGACGACGTCGACGACGAGGAGGATTCCGGCAAGGTCAACCTCATGACCATCCATGCCGCGAAGGGGCTCGAATACAACGTCGTGTTCATCGCCGGCTGCGAGGACGGGATCATCCCGCACGCCAGGTCCCTCGAGGAGGGGGAGGGGAACATCGAAGAGGAGCGTCGGCTTTTCTACGTGGCGATCACGAGGGCCAAGAAGAAGCTCTTCATAACGACCTGCGCCAGGCGGCGCAGGCAGAACCAGGTGATCGAGTGCGTGCCGTCTCCCTTCCTGTCGGAAATACCGGAGCACCTCTTGGCGTGGACGGGGTGCGACGGGGACGCGACGGAGGAGCAGGTTTTCGACGTCTTTTCGAAGATGAAGAAGCTGTTCACCGCTTCCGATGCGCCGGTTGGACAGTCGGCGCCGGGAGTTCAGAAGAACTTGTAGCGGCGGGCCGCCTCGAGAAGCTTGAGCGACCAGATGTTCTTTTCGTGGAATGAAGCCTTGAGGGCATGATCGTCGATCCTGCTCGAACGTTCCTGGAAATGCCGGTAGGCCCGGCTCAAAACGGTGACACGATCGATCGGAGGCGCCGTCAATGTTTCCAGGATGAGGAAGCAGAACAGGTAGTACTGCATGGAGAAAGGGTTGTTCTCGGCAATCCGCTCTTCCCGTGTCATCGCGAAGAGGGCGCGCGCGCAATCCGGATCGGATTCAGCCATGCCTTTCGCGAACAGGGTGCAGGCTTTCGAATAATCCGCGTCGATGGACTCAGGCTGGGAGAAACCCGGGCCCCGGTTTTCGATGGTCATGAAACCGGAGTCCCACGAGATACGCTCCGCGCTCACGAACGCCTTGGTTTCCGGACGATTGACGAGCGAGAGCATTTCAGATGCTCCAGCGAAATCGCCCCTGATGAGCCGCAGCTCCCCCCTGAAGAACGCGGCTTCGCCGTCTCCGGCCACGCCGCTACCGGCCACGCCGCTACCGGCGAGGTTCGCCAGCAGGCGGTCGGCCGATTCCGACATGCCGGCGTACGCCTCCGCCCTCGCCGTCCAGACCAGGCAACGGCGCTCCGCCCCAGCCAGCCCGTACACGCGGGCGGTGCAGCGCGCCTCCGAAAACCGCGCGATGGCTTCGGCATATTCGCCGGCTTCGAAATGCACCCGTCCCTTGAAGAAATCCAGCCAGCCTTCCCAGTCTTTCCGGCAGACGGCGCGCGAAGAGGCCAGTGCCGCATCCGCGTGCCTGATCGCCCGGGATAATTCGCCGCGTATGAAATGCGTGCACGCGGAGTACCAAGATGATACCATGCGTTCGTAATCCTGGTGCGAGGACTCGGCCACGTCGCAGGAACTGGAGAAGTAGTCAGCGGCTTCTATCGCGTGTTCCTGGGCGAGCGCGCCGAGACCCAGCATCCTGAGGGCGAAGGATTCCGCCCTCGGGGAATCGGCATGCCGGAAATGGAGCAGGGCGCGCTTCGCGTCGTCGGCCGCTGCCACTGGGTCCTTCCTCGCGTATTCCACGTCCGAACGCATGAGCGCGAGGACGCCGGCGCCGAATTCGCGCTCGGCCTTGCCTGCTTCGGCATGTGCCAGGGCGGATTCGCATGCGTCGCGGTCGGAACTTTCGAGGGCAGCCGCGATGGCCCGGACAGAGTATGGATCGAAGGACAGCCCGGGGAAATCGACGTTTTCCCCCGTTGTCGCCGGGGCGCCGGTTGTGCCGTCGTCGGGAGGATCGAGGAACGCGTCGTCGAGCGCGCAGTCGAGGGCGAATCGGTTTTCCCCGGCACCACCCGAAGGGGAATCCCCCAGCGTAGCCTCGAGGAGACCGAGCGAAGGGACCAACCGTCGTTTGCGATAGAGCCCGATCATGCAGGCCGACAGCGCGTCATCTATGGCCCGTCGTCCGGCCGCGGATCTCGGGGGAAAATCCCCGGGCAGGAGCGGGAAGGCCGCCGTGTTCTTTTCCCGGTCCAGGAATCCGTGGTCGCGCAGGATCCGCGCAAGCAGAGCGGCCCCATCGGGCAGAAGCCCGAGCCCGGTCAGGAAATCTGAAAACTGCGATCCCGAAAGGATGTTCTCGGCCCGTCCCGCCGCGTACAGGAGGAGGTCGGCTTCGACCGGGAGCAGCTCCAGGACCTGGATGCGGACCGGCGCCCGCGACACCGCTGACTTTTTCCTTCCCCTTTTCCAGAGCAGGACGCGCTTGAACAGATCGAGCGGCGAACCTGAGCTCAATTTCCAGAGCTGTTCGAGGGGTATGGCATTTTCCACGGATCCAGCGGCGTCGCGGTAGTCCCCGGAGCCGCTCGGTCCGACTTCGATGATGCGCATGTCGAATTTTCGCCACACTTCCGGGGGCGGTTCTTCAGACGCGCACACCAGGCAGATATCTTCGTCACCCTGCACGAGCCGTCCTATGAAGTCGATGCTCTCCGGTGAAAAACGGTGAAGGTTCCTGAAGGCGATGACGGCGGGAATGCCGTTCCCGGCGAGCTTGCGCGCGTGGACGCGAACGCAGAGCGTCAGGTACATGATGACGCCTTTGCGGATTCGTTCCGAGATGAACGTCTTGTAGGGGTTGTCGGCCAATGCTTCGAAGGCCGGCCTTGTCCTGTCGAGCAGCGTTTTTTCGTGGCTTCCGAGGTACGCGTCGATGTCCGCGCGCGCCGGCACGATGCTGGAATCGAAAAACGCCTCGTAAGGGCGGGCATTCATGACGCCGGCGGTAAGTATCGGGAATCCGTCGGGCGAATACCCAAGTTCCGAAAAAGCTTCACGGAGCGGGGCCGACAACTCCCCCTGCGGCGGGTAGCGGACGAACACGAGCCGGACGCCATCGATCGTGAAAGCGTCTCCGAAGGCATCGGCGAGCGCGGAGATGTCGTCCTTTCGCAGGGTAAAATCGAGTGCAGGCGGTACCGGTTCCGCGGTCCGATAGGAAGACCCCATGAAACGCAGCTCCGCTCCCTTGCCCTCGACGATCACGTACGGGGCCAGGATTTCAGCGGCATCTTTCGAAAGCCAGGCGGAGTTGTCCGGGGGAATGGCGCACCACTGCTTCCGGAGCGCCCCAACGATCGATTCCGTATCGTTCCCGCGGTGGGCGAGGATGGCGTACCCCATGAGGGCGTCGTCCAGGCCAGAGAGGTAGTCCGAGAACGCCGAAATCGCCTCGATGCACTGGAAGCGGTGAAAAAGGTTGCCCTCGTCGAAGGACGCGGTGAACGGGTCCTCCCGACCGAATACCGTCGCGTCGTAGCGTGCCGCGATGGTGCGGAGATTTCCGACGAGGCAGGCGGCGGTTTCACCGTCTATTAGCCTGGCTTGGGGGAAAAAATCTATTTTCACGAACAGTACTATCATCGTGCCGTCAATCCTGTCGTTCCCGCGCCGGACCACTCCGATCGACGGCCTCCCGAATCGGGCTGGGAATCTACCCTATTCAATATCACATGTCGCGGAATCGCGGCAATCATGCGCAAGCAGAACAGGTGCATCCAGCCTTCCCGCCGCCTTGTACTAGATTATCGGCGCATCGGCGATCCGGCTTGCCGTCCCTTTTCACTTCGGCCTCGGGAAACGGGAGACGGGGCTCAGGCCGGTTTCCCGCTTGACGGTGGGAAATGCGGGTGTTAAACTGGTTTACCAGGTCCAGGTTTAGGTAGCCCTTCGGATTGCATCGGGTCCGTTCACTGAAATCCGGGCGACAGGGATTATCCGCGGTACACTGCGTTCCGATAGTATACGCATACCATACACAAGGGTTCGAGATGAACGTTCAGACCATCGCGCAGATAATTCAATCCCCGCTTCCCATAAAACTGTTTCTCGAAATCGGTTTCGTCATAATATTCGCCTCCTTGCGCAAGAAGGATACGGAAGGTTACGTCAACGGGTTCATCGCGGCGGTGCTCCTTGCCGTCGTCCGCGATGCCCTGTTCGCGCTGTTTCCCCTGCCTGAGATCTGTTTCATTTCGGATATCTTCCTCGCGTCGCTCGCCCTGTTCCTGTTCATCGCCCCGTACGGCTCCACGCTTACGCTCGTCCTCGCGATGTCGGTCAACCTGGGTTTTGCCATCCTCTACACCGTCGATTCCGTCATCGTCTTCATGCCGGACGTGCCGGACGTTTTCTTCAACAGCTTCCTCGTCCTGGACGTGATCGCACTGGCGGCGTTTTCCTTCATCAAGCGGAAGGACGCGGAGACGACCACGCAGCTGGTCCTGGCCGGAAGTTACGTGTCCGTTTCCGTCATCTTCGCGGCTTACGCGGTGACGGTCATATGGGCCGGATACCGGAACGTCTACCTGCAGACCTTCGCCGTACCGGCATTCTACGGCTGGTTTCTCGTGATCGGCCTGCGATACTTCAAGGTTCTCGATACGCAGATAATCCAGGCTTCCGATTATTACGAGAGTTCCATCAACTCCCTGTACAACCTGATGCTGAGCACGGGCACCGCGCTCAAGGAGTCGTTCGCCATGGACGACATCCTGGACAGCATGAATGCCGCCATCATGGGGGAGACTGGCGCCACCGGCGGCATCGTCTTCCTCTACGACGAGTTCGAAGACGTGATACACGTCAAGTCGCTCAGGGGAGTATTTCCGGCGCCGTTCGCGCTCCCGGAAAACCTGCCGCGCAAGCCCAACCGCATCGAATCCTACATGAAGCACCTCCAGCTCAAGCCCGGCGAGACGATCTTCGGCGAGGTGGCGCATACGGGGAAGCAGATATTCATTCCAGAGACGAATAAGGATCCGCGAATTGCGGACAACGGCGAAGATGAAAGCCTCAGGCTTTCATCCCTCATCGTCGTGCCCCTCATGGTCGAGGATCGCATCATCGGCGTGCTCTCCATCGCAAAATCCGGACTGCACGAGGAATTCAGCGAGATGGATTTCGACCGCGCCAAGGTACTCGCCAACTTCGGGACCCTCGCCGTCAGCAATTTCTTCTCCTTCATGGAAGCGAGGGAACGGACAGTCATCGACAAGAGCGCAGGAATCGCCGCGGAGATACAGAAAACCATCATACCCAAGAAGCTTCCCGACTTCACGAACGTCTCCTTCGGCGCGTACACGACGCCCGCCAAGGGCGTTTCCGGGGACTACTACGACGTCATACAGACGAGGAAGGACCGTGTCGTACTCGCCATCGGCGACGTGGCGGGCAAGGGAGTCTCGGCCGCGCTCATCATGGTCATGGTCCGTTCCATACTTCACCTGGTGACAAACACGGACAGGGACGTCAGGACCATGCTCGGCTGGGTCAACCGAGGCATCACGGGCAAGATAGACATAGATTCGTACGCCACCGTCGGGCTGCTTTCCGTCAATGTCGAATCGGGCGAAGTGGAATACGCCAATGCCAACCACCTGCCGATCCTCATCTTCCGGAAGGGCATGGATACCATCGAGACGGTGGAAATCAAGAGTCTTCCGATCGGCGTTGAAAAACAGACCGAGTACGTCAAGAAGGTTTTCAGGCTCGAACCCGGGGATGTCGTCGTCCTTTATACCGACGGAGTCCTGGAATCCATGAATTCACAGGGAAAGCAGTACGGAAGGAAGAATCTCGGGGACATCGTAGCTCAGTACCACGCCCTCTCGGCGAAAGACATAACCGGCAAGATCAAGAACGACCTGGACGCGTTCGTAGGCTCGTCGCGCCAGCATGACGACCAGACCGTGCTCGTCATGAAGATGAAGCAATAGGGGAAGGAGCGGCCAGCATGGAACTGAAGATCCGAAAAAACGGCAATAACTACATAATCGACGTCAACGGGGAGATGGATCTCTACAATTCTTACAAGCTCAAGGAGCTCGTGATGAAGATGCTGGAGAAAAAGGTTGAAAAGTTCATCATCAACCTGGAGAATGTCGATTACATCGACTCGAGCGGGATAGGCGCACTGATCTATATCTGCTCGACCATCAAGAAGATGAACTTCAGGCTGATCATCACGAACATCCACGGATCAGTCAAGAAGGTCATCGAGCTCACCAAACTGATGGGTTATTTTCCGATAACCAACAGTATCGACGAAGCCATACTGCAGATGGAAGAGTGAAGCCATGGAAAACTACCTCAACCAGATCAAGCAAATCGTCGTCGAGGATAATAGCGCCCTTTTCGATACGACGAACATGTTCTACAAGGAATTCCCCTCCGATTACCGACAGATCCGCTACTTTACCCTGCTGATCGTCCAGTCGGCGCCGCTCGAGATCAAGGAGATCAACCTCCTCGAACAGCAGATCAGCGAGATCATCAAGAACGCGGTCAAGCACGGGAACAAGTGCAGACCGGAGAAGAAGGTACGGGTCTGGTACTCGTTCAGCCCGACGCACGCCCACCTCATCGTCCAGGACGAAGGCGACGGATTCAAGGACCTGGAGAAGTGGAACGACTTCAACCGCAAGCGCCTCGAACTCCTCGCAGAACAGAAATACGACGAGTTGACCGATTTCGTTTCCTTCCGCACAGCCAAGAGCGATGACAACGACGGCGGCAACGCGCTCTTCGCCGCCCTCGAATACTGGAACGGCGGGGTCGTCTACAACAACAAGCGCAACGGGGTTGCCGTGCTCAAGAAATTCCAGCAGAAGCGTCACGGGGGTTGAAAACGCATCCGTCCGCCAGCTGACGACGGGAAAGGCCGTCTTCCCGGAGGGCGGTTTTCCCGTGCTTTCTCAGGCCTTGAGGCCTTCCACGGACATGACGTCGGCATCGGTGAACCCACGCCCGTACAGGTACTCGAACAGGAAGCGGAAATCCTCGGGAGCCATGCCGAGGAAGCCAGCGGCGAAATACGTGACCCTGCCGTCCCGGTACCGCCTCCTGATGCTGGCGATGGCGTTCACGGTCCGCCTCGGCGTGGACAGAGCTACCGAGATTTCCGACCCCTCGTTGAGTGCCTTCGACAGCTCGGGATCGAGGAGCGTGAACATCAGTCCGCCCGCCGATACATCGATGATCTCGGCGACGTAATCGTCGGTCCGCTTCGGAGCGTTCCTGAAATATCCGTTGATCTTGAGCGACCAGGCGAATACACGGGCGAACTCCGTGAAGGTCCCGAGGACACCCAGATCAAAGGGCGGGAGGCCGGATTTGCTGTTGGCGATGTGCACGATCCCGATTACGTATTCATGAAACCTGATCGGCGCCATGAGTTCAGACAGTATTCCTTCGGATCTTTTCGAGCGTTCGAAGCGCACGACTTCTTCCTCGGCGAAGGCCAGTTCGAGGCCGTGGGACATGCCATGTTCGACGAAGTCCGAATGGACGAGGATGCGCCGCTCCGGATACGGGTCCGTGGAGGGAAGCCCTGTCAGCACGGTGGGGTTATAGTACGCGCGGCCCGTTTCAGCGACGAGCAATTCGTCGAGTCCCGAAGGCTTCCTGTCCTTGAACAGCGTGATCCTGCGATCGCTGCATATCGGCGAAGCCCTGGCGTCGAATTCCTGGACTAGCGCGCGGACGTCGGAAGGATCGAAGTCCGAGGACTCACCGGGATCCTCGATGCTCTCGTAGCTGTCCGCAACGGGGAAGTCGAGCGCGTACCGTTCCCCCTTGAAGGAGAAGGAAACCGCGAGGTCCACCGGGGGGGCGCGGCGGACGAACTTGCGGGAGAGGTTCTTGATCACGTCCTCCCGAACCTCGGCGACGAGGGTGGAGTCCTTCGCCTCGATGATCATCGCCCGGAATGCGACCGTCTGGGAGAGGACGACGAAGCGGAAGTCGTGTTCGGTCCCGACCTTGAGCAGCCTGGCCGGGATGGAATGCAGGAAGGTCATGCGGTTTTCGTCCGCTCGCAGTATCCTGATGTACCACTTCCCACCGCCGATTTCGCACGCGACGGGGACACGTTCCTCGATGGCCGTCCTGAAGAGGAAATCGCGTTCAACCGTGTGGATCAAAACGGCCATGATCTGCTCCTTCGTGTTCGTCGTTCATGGTTTCGTGCATCAAGGAATCGCGGGGAATGGCGCAATGGCGGCCGGCGTCCGCGCAGCGCCTTCCGTCAAGGGCTAGGGATAGAAGGCGCGGTATGTTTCAGGTTCGAATGGTTCGGCATTTGCAGCCGGCAAGGCCATGTCGGCGAGATCGACAAGGAATGCCGTGACCCAGGTGGCGCCTTTCTCGCGTTCCATGACGAGTTCGCCCTCAGCCCTGCCGTCGGCGGAGTATATGCGCACGTTGGCCGAATAGGCGCCTTCTCCGAGGGGCACCGCGGCCGCAAGCCTGTACCGCGTCGCTTTAGGGGCAGACGCCAGCGAGGCGGAAAGGAGATCGACCAGCATCGGCCGGACATCCGACGCGATGACGGACGCCGCCGGTCTTCCCGCAATGACGCCGTCCATGAAAGCCGCAGCGGCTGCTTGTGCGGCGGCAGAGAGCGGTTCCCGGTCGTCGCCGCGCGCGAGGGGGCCGAGCTTGAGATCTTCCGGTGAGAACCGACGCGTCGGGCGATACAGGAGCAGGGCGTCGGCCGCGCGAGCGTTCGCGGGGAGTTTCGGCGGTGCCTTTGGTAAGGCTTTCCCGGTTTCTTCCTTTTCCCCGCCGGCTTCGGACGGCGCGGCCTGGCCCGCGCGTTCGGGCGCTGCGGTCGGAGCCGTTTGCGGCAACGGGGCAGGGCCGCGTCCGGCGGCCGGAGCATTTTCCGTGCCCGGCATCGCTGTCACCTCCTTCCCGGGTTCGACCCGCGGGACCGCGGAGCGTTCGCAGGAAAACGCCACCGCGAAGATCAACACCAGTGAAAGCTTGCCGTGCCTGACCATATGGGGTAGTATACACCGAAGCATCAATCGAAGTCACTCAATGATGGTGCAGGCAGAGGCGCATCCGCCTCGACAGGCGCCTAGTCAGGGCAGGCTGATGGACAACACGGCGACACTGTTCGACGCATCACGCGCCGAACCGATCAGGGATCCGATCTGGAAGCATATCCTCTTTCCTTCGGAATTCCTCCCGATCCTTGCCACGCCCGCATTTTCCAAACTCGCCCGCATCCGCCAGCTCGGACCCGCCTGGCTGGCCTATCCGGGCGCCACGCACACGAGATACGCCCATTCCCTCGGCGTGTTCGAGATGGCCAAGCGCACGCTCGCGTCCCTGGCGCGGTCGGGACTCCCGACCTTCGTGACCCGTGAGGGCGAAAGATCCTTTCTTGCGGCCGCGCTCGTTCACGACGTCGGACATTTCCCCTATGCTCACAGCCTCAAGGAACTCCCCCTTGAGGACCATGAAGCATTGACCGCGAGAAACATCCTCGAGTCCGGGTTTGCCCGTCGACTCGACGAAGCCGGAGCCGATCCGGAAACGGTGGCTTCGATCGTCGACAAGGCGCGCCCGGTCGGCGGCGACCGGGAGATCGACTTCTTTCGCCGCTGCCTCTCCGGTGTGCTCGATCCCGACAAGTTGGACTACCTGACGCGGGACGCCTGGTTCTGCGGTGTACCCTATGGCATACAGGACGTGGATTTCGTGTTCCAGCACCTGGCGGTGACGCCCGACGGACGGCCGGGCATAGACGAGCGGGGCATCATGAGCGTGGAGGGAATCCTTTTCTCGAAGTACCTCATGTACAAGTCCGTCTACTGGCAACGGACTGTTCGCGCGGCGACCGCCATGATCAAGAAAGCCGTTTTTTCCCTTCTCGCCAAGGGTTCTCTCGACCCGGAATCGCTCTACGGGCGGGATGATTCCGATTTCCGCACCCTCATCGAGGCTTCAGGCGAGCCCGAGGCCTCGATCGTCGGCCGGGTCTTCACGGGGAATCTGTACGCCACCGTCCTTGAAGTTCCCTTCGACGGGAACAAGCCCGGCCACCGCGCCGTGCTGGACCTGGAGTCACGTGCAGCGGCGGAACGGGAATGCGCCCGTGCGCTTTCCCTCGGGGAGTCACGCCTCGACCCGCTCGACGTCATCATCGACCTGCCCGAGTCCATCGGGTTCGAAACCGATTTGCCTGTGGTGGATCTCGGGATCGAATTTCGCGCATCCCCGACCGTGTTCACGGAGGACGTCGTGCGGGCGTTCGCGAGCTCCCTCCGAACCCTGCGGCTGCTGTTGCCGGCATCAGCCGGAATGAGCGTGCGGGAAATCCGGGAGAGGACCGGCTTGTGAGCGCCCCGGGCTCAGGCGACGCGTTCGCCAGAGCGCTTTCCGGCCATCCCCCGGGCTTCGTCGATCGCCTCGTCAAGCTGACCGGGAATGCCATCGCGCGGTTCGCGATGATACCGCCGGGAAGCCGCGTTCTCCTCGGCGTGTCCGGGGGAAAGGACAGTCTGTCCCTCGCCCTGGCGCTGGTCCTGTGCAGGAAACGCCGCTACGCCGAGTTCGAGCTCGCCGCCGTGCGCGTGGATTGGATTGAAGCCCGTATGGACGGAGAAGCGGCCGCGGCGATCGGCGCGTACATGGACTCTCTCGGCATTCCCTACGAAACCGTCGAGGCTTCCATGCGGGGCGATCATCTGGAACCGGAGCCGGGCTGCTACCGCTGCGCCCGCGAACGGAAACGCAGGGTTTTTGAACGGGCGGCGGAATGCGGATTCGATCGCGTGGCCTTCGGGCACACACTGGACGACGTCGCGGGAACCGCCATCCTCAACATGGTCAGGCACGGCCGCATCGAAGTCCTGGCGCCCGTGCGGAACTTCTTCGGCGCGGTCACGGTCATCCGTCCCCTGTGCATGGTTCGCGAATCCTCGCTCCGCTACGCCGCCGGGCGGCTGCGGCTTCCGGTCGCGTCCATCGCCTGCCCGAGGAAGGACGACAACGAACGGATCGCCACCCGGGCGGCGCTTGTCGAGCTTGAAAAAATGGATACACTGGTACGGGAAAACCTGTTCAAGGCCCTGTACCCGGTCGAACCCGGCCGGATAGGGCGGAACGGGTGCCCGGTGACGAGGAGGACGTGGCATGGAGATTCATAACCTGACGGAGGATCTCGTCCGGACGACCCTCGACGAACTGTTCGACGAGGAAGAAAAAGCGAAGACCCTCGGTTTCTGCACCTGCTACCAATGCAGGCTCGACGTCACGTGCTATGCGCTCAACAAGGTGAAACCCGAATACGTGGTGTCCGGACGGGGCCTCGCGTACTCCGGCCAGGATTACGCCGACAAGCTCCAGAGGACGGCCGATATCGTCGTCGTCATCAAGGAAGGCTGGGCGAAAATAGACCAGACGAAGCGCCCGCACTTCGTCCACCAGTCCTCCCACGCCAAGCCGATGTTTCCGTCAGGCCCCGTCTTCAACTTTCCTTCGATCATCGGACGCATCTTCAATGGCTCCAATTTCGAGCCGTTTTCGGGCATCCAGCTCTGCCTGTACCAGGGAGATGACCTCGTCCCCATGATGGACCAGAACTGGCTGAACCCCTGCACCCTCGTCAAGAACACCTCCGGCACCTACATCTTCTGGCCGTATCCCGAAACCGCGAACGAAACGGGGATGCAGAAGACATTTTCGTTCAGGGTTTTCGCCCAGGTGCCCGGTTTCGAGGATATCTCCCATTACATCGAACTCGAACTGAGTTCGGAGCCGGTCGTCGTGGACCAGTTTTCCATCCAGCGGGTTCACAAGCTGCCGGATCTCTACCTCTTTCCCCGCTGATTTCGGCGCGGGGAGCCTTGCGATCCGGCAACGGTTCGTTCAACCCCGCCGGACGCAGGATCTCAATTCCGCGGCAGGCACGAGTTCCAGGTAGTGGAGTATGTCCAGCTCGCCACGGTTTTCCCTGTGCCTGATCTTGACAACCCGGTATACGATGACCCGTTCGCTCCGCAGGGGAAGCTCCAGAGGGATGCCGTTCAGGTCGACGAACTCGTCGATGCGAAGCAGACGCCCGATCTCCTGGGTTTCTCCGTCGGGATAGATTATATACCGCGTTTCTATGGTCATGTTCCTACTATACCCGCCCGTTGCCACGCTCCTCAAGCGACCCCGGAGCGTACGAATTTCAGGACCCCCCGATTTTTTCTTGAAAACGACATGGAAACGGCCTTTTTGCCGGGTTCTACCCGAAGCTACTTAACAAGCGTTACCGCGAAGCTGTAAAAATGTATTCTGTCTCCTCTTTCCGCCGCATCCTTTCATTGACAATCGAAGTTTGAACGGTAGTATAAGATCGTGGTGGGAAAAAGTGGGAAAAAATAGGAAGGGGTGTCATGGAACTGCTTACCGGTGAGTTCAAGAACACCCAGGACGAAAAGGGCCGCCTCTCCCTGCCATCCAAGCTCAGAAACGAATTGGACTGCGATCGGCTCGTGTTGACCCAGGGCGTGGATAAATGCCTCTGGCTTTTCCCGCCGGAGCAGTGGAAGTCGCTATCGAGCAAGCTGATCGAACAGACGAGTCTTTTTCACGCCAAAGCACGGCTCGTCCAGCGGCGCATCATAGCTCCGGCCCAGGAGATCGAGATTGACAAGGCCGGGCGGATCGCCATTCCTCAGTCCTTGCGGGATTTCGCCGGCCTGGCCAAGGAATGCGTGATCCTCGGGCTCACGAAATACATCGAGATATGGGACGCCGACGAGTACCGACGCTACCTCGAAGACAACGAATCGGTGTTCCTCGAGGCGGCCGAAGAGCTGGGCGGTCTCATGCTGTGACGGATCGCCCGCTGGCGGGCGACTGCCTGGAGGCGATTTCGGTTTTAGGGAGGTGCTCGTGGAGACCACACATGTTCCGGTTCTCCTGGACGAGTGCCTCGAGTATCTCGTACCTCCCGCCGGCGGCGGTCTCATGGTGGACGCGACGCTGGGTGAAGGAGGCCACGCTGAGGCTTTTCTCTCGAGGTATCCGGAGCTCCGCTACATCGGGGTGGATGCCGACAGGGTCATGCAGGGCAGGGCGCGGGAGCGCCTCGCTGGATTCGGGGACCGCGTCCGCTACGTGAACGCGTTCTTCGACGAGTTCTTTGAAGGATACGGGGAAGGGGAGGGGAAGGCGGGGATCGTCCTGTTCGATCTTGGCATGTCCATGTTCCATTTCAGGGAATCGAGGCGGGGCTTCAGCCTGCATGACGAGGAAAGCCTCGACATGAGGCTGAACGCCGAAACTGGGAGGACCGCTTCGGATCTCGTGAACGCTCTGGACTCAGGGTCGCTCGAGAAGATCCTCAGGGACTACGGCGAGGAACCGTTTTCGGGCCGCATCGCCAGGACGATCGTCGAAAGCAGGTCGGCGTCGCGCATCACGACGGCCGGAACCCTGGCCGAGATCGTCAGGCGGGCGGTGCCGGCGAAATTCCGCAATGGAAGGACGCACCCGGCCACCAGGACGTTCCAGGCGCTCAGGATCGCGGTCAACGACGAGCTCGGACGCATCGAGCGGGGCTTGTTCGCTGCCGTTTCGGCCCTGGCCGTCGGGGGAACCATCGGGGTGATCAGTTTCCACTCGCTCGAGGACAGGATCGTCAAACTGGCGTTCAAGTCCCTGTTCCGGGAAGGCGACGAGGAGGAGTCGCGGTTCAGCCCGCGCTATTCCGAGCCGATATCTAGGAATACGGAACGCGCGCGCCTCGAGCCAGTGGTGAAGAAGCCGATCGTTCCGGGCGCCGATGAATCGCGGCGCAATCCGGCTTCGCGGAGCGCCAAGCTCAGGGTCGCACGCAGGGTGCGCTGAGACGTTCACGGAGCCAAGGCTCGGAGTCGGATCTTGAAACGCATCATCGCTGTCCTGGTCGTACTGTCCGTTCCGCTCCTCTTGTTCGGCACCGTCCGCCAGGCCGGAGGGTGCCGTGAAATCAGGGCCGAGCTCGCGCGACTCGTCGAGGCGCAGCGGGAACTGGTCGAGCTCAACCGCAAGCTGTCCGTTGGCATTTCCGTGCTCGGGGCGCGTTCGCGCATCGAGGCGGCGGCCGAAGGGACGCTCGGCTTGGGTCATGTCGCTCCGGGAAGGACGATACGTGTCGAAATCGGAACGGGACGGGGAAAGAAGGATGGTTGAACGGAACGCGGGCGAGGGATCCCGGACTGTCCGGGGATTCGACGGGGCATGGTTGGCCGAGTCCACGGGCGGCACGCTCGCGGGCGATGGCTCGTCGCGCGCCGCCACTTGCGAAGTCGATTCCCGAAAAGTCACGCCCGGCTGCATGTTCGTCGCCTTGCGCGGCGAAAGGGCAGATGGCCACGACTTCATCGGGTCTGCCGTCGCCCGGGGCGCTTCTATCGTCCTCGCCGAGCGCAAGGGATGTGCCGCGCGGGGAAAAGCACTCTCCGTTCTCGCCGGGAAAGCCTGTTTCGTCCTCGTCGACGACTCCCTGGAATCCCTCCAGTCCGCCGCACTCGCCTGGCGCCTCCTTTTCCCGAAGCTCCTGCGGATCGGCGTGACCGGCTCGAGTGGCAAGACGACGACGAAGGAATGCATCGCATCGATCCTGTCGCGTTTCATGTCGATCATCGTCAATCCGGGCAATCTCAATTCCGAAATCGGCCTTCCCCAATCCATGTTCCTGGTCGACGGCAGCCACGAAGTCGGCGTGTTCGAGATGGGGATCAACCGTTCAGGCGAGATGGGCGTCCTTTCCCGGGTTTGGTCGCCGCAGCGCGTGGTCGTGACCAACATCGGGACTGCCCACATCGGCATTCTCGGCGACAGGCAGGGCATCGCTTTAGAGAAAAGCAAGGCGTTTTCCGGAATGGGGCCTGAAGGTGCCGCCTACCTCTGGGAAGACGACGATTTCGGAGACTGGATGGCCTGCCGCGTTCCGGGCAGGGTCGTCCGCTTCGGCGAACGCTCGGCGGACGGGCTGGAATCTGTCCGGGACGAGGGGCTCGACGGCTGGACGATAAGGTGGCGCGGCCGCGAAGCCAGGTTTCCCCTGCCGGGGCGGCACAATCTCCTGGACGCCCTCGCGGCGATCGCGGTGGCTGCGGATCTCGGGGCGACAGCCGACCATGTCACGGAGGGGCTGTCTTCGATGAAAGCCCTCTTCGGACGCACCGAGATAGTCCGCGGCGAGACCACGGTCATGCGGGATTGCTACAACGCCAATCCCGATTCGGTCGAGCGGGCCATCGGCCTGTGCGACGCGGCGGAATGGCGCGGCCGGCGCGTCTACGTGCTCGGTGGCATGCTCGAGCTCGGGGCGGAATCGGATTCCGCCCACCGCGCCATCGGGACCGTCGCCGGGAATTCAAAGGCCGACGCCCTCTTCTTCTTCGGGGAGGAAGCGGCTCCCGCCAGGGAAGCGGCCCTGTCGGCCGGATTCCGCGGGTCCGTCCGTTTCGACACCGATTTCGACGAACTGTATAGCGCGTTGCGCGATTTCATACGACCCGGGGACCTCGTACTCCTCAAGGGGTCGAGGGGCAAGGCGCTCGAGCGCCTTGGGCCCCTCTTCGGGATGGAGGGCTAGGCCGCATGTTACTCGAATGGGTATACCCGCTGGCGCGTTTCTTCAAGCCGCTCAATGTCTTCAAGTACCTCAGTTTCAGGTCCGCGTACGCGGCCGTCACCGCCCTACTCATCGCCTTTCTCGTGGGTCCCGCGCTCATCGAATGGCTGCGCAGGCTGAAATTCGGCCAGTCGATCCGCGTCGACGGTCCCGAGACGCACCAGGCGAAGTCCGGCACCCCGACCATGGGGGGGGTGCTCATCATCGTTTCGGTGGTCGTCGCCGTGCTGCTCTGGGTCGATTTGAGAAACCTGTACGGTTGGACCTGCCTCGGCGTGCTTCTCGGCTTCGGCGGTATCGGCTTTCTCGACGACTGGCTCAAGATCAAGTACCGGAATTCCGACGGCCTGCCGGCGCGGCTCAAATTCCTCCTGCAGGTCGCCGTCGCCACGGCCGCCGTCGTCGCCCTCTACGTCACCCGCACCGATGATACCACGAAGCTCTATGTGCCGTTCCTCAAGCGGGCGGTCCTGGATCTGGGTCCGTTCTACATCCCGCTCGCGGTGACCGTCATCGTCGGGTGGTCGAACGCGGTCAATCTCGCCGACGGACTTGACGGCCTGGCGACAGGCCTCGTCATCATGGCCCTCATAGCCTTCTCGATCCTGACCTACCTGACGGGCCGTTCGGACTGGGCGGGCTACCTCAACATACCGTTCATACGCGGCGCCGGGGAACTCTCGGTATTCAACCTGGCCCTCATCGGCGCCTGCGTCGGATTCCTCTGGTTCAACAGCCATCCCGCCGAGGTCTTCATGGGCGATGTCGGGTCACTTTCGCTCGGGGGAGTTCTCGGCCTGATGTCCCTGATCGTAAAGAAGGAGATACTCCTCCTCATCATCGGCGGTGTGTTCGTGCTCCAGGTGGCGTCGGTCATCATCCAGGTCGCGTATTTCAAGCTGACGAAGGGGAAGCGGGTCTTCAGGATGGCACCGCTGCACCACCATTTCGAGCTCAAGGGATGGAAGGAGACGAAGGTGGTCGTACGCTTCTGGATACTGGGAGGCCTTTTCGCCATCATCGCCCTGTCCACCCTCAAGATACAGTAGGAAAACCAGATGGGACGCGGAATTGCGGTCGAACGATCGCTGGCCACCGGACGCGGAGACGCCGTATTCCTCGGGATCGTAGCCGTGCTCGCGGGAGCGGGCATGGCCTTCCTGTACTCCGCGTCATTCGGTTACGCGCAGGCCATCGGGAAAACTGCCGACCATTTTTTCGTCCGCCAGGCCTGGGCGTTCCTGCCGGCAGCTTTCGCGTTCGCCGTCGCCGCGTTCATGCCCGTCGATGTCATGCGCCGGCATTCCGCGCTGTTCGCATTCCTCTCCCTCGCTTCGCTCTTCCTGACTTTCGTACCAGGACTCGGCATAACGAGGAACGGTGCCGCGCGCTGGATTGGCGTGGGGTCGGTGACCTTCCAGCCTTCCGAGCTTTTCAAGCCCGCGATCGTGCTGTACGCCGCCCACCTCTTTTCGAAAAAATCGGCCCGCGTGGACGATATCATGAACTCGACCCTGCCCCCGCTCTTCGTCACCGCAGTCGGAGCCATCGTCATCTACGCGCAGAACGATTTCTCCACCGCCGTCCTCGTCGGCGCGGGCGCAACCGTGATGTTCTGGATCGCCGAAGTTCCGATCACCTTCTTCCTCGCGCTCTTTTCCATCGGCCTCCCGCTCGGGGCGCTCTCGGTACTCACGAGTTCCTTCCGCCTGAAGCGCATCATCAATTTCCTGTACCCGAATTACTCTCCCGAATCGATAGGCTACCAGCTCCTGGGCTCGTTCAAGGCGATCAGGGCGGGAGGCTTCTTCGGGCAGGGGCTCGGCCTGGGGACGGTGAAGCTCGCAAGCGTTCCGGAAGTGCAATCCGATTTCATCTTCGCCGCATGGGCGGAGGAAATGGGTTTCCTCGGAGTCGTCATCTTAATGGCGGCCTGGGGCGCCTTCGCATGGCGGGCATACCGCATTTCCCTGCTGTCGGCGGCCGCGGCGCGGCCAGCCGATCCGGGAAACGCCATGAACGGATACCGCGGCCGGGATTCAGCCTTCTCCGGCGGGATCGACGAAGGAACGAGATGGCGCTTCGTGTCCTACGCGTCGTTCGGACTCGCATCGATCCTCATCATGCAGGTTCTCATGAACGTGGGTGTCGCATCCGGTTCGGTGCCCGCCACCGGCATATCGCTGCCGTTCTTCTCGGCGGGCGGGTCGTCACTCCTCGTGACTTCGCTCATGTGCGGACTCATATACAATTTTTCCAGGATGGTGGAGCAGGGCCCCGGGAACGGTACCGGGGACAGGGTGCGCGGACGCGTGGAGGCGATGAATGTCTGATTATGCAGTGTACCGGGGTCGGACGGCCGCCGGTTCCCGGGACGCGGAGATCGCCGTGCAGGTTTTCCTGGGATCGGCGTTGGCGGCCATCGTCGGCGCCTTTGTCCTCTTTTTCTTCGCGGTGCCGGCGACGACGATCACGCGTTACTCGGCCTCGGGCACCTCGATCCCGGTCGACGATCTCGTCCGCTGGTCCGGCGCGCGGGGCGGGATGTCCTGGTTCAACGCGGATTGCGAAGGCATGGCCCGGGCGATCGCGTCCAACCCGATGGTCGCCTCTGCCAGGGTGGCGCGCGTGTTCCCGAACGGCCTCCTTTTCGCCGTCGTCGAGCGCAAGGCGGTCGCGGTGGCCCTCGTCGAGACGGGAGCCGGCGTCGTGCCCGCGGCGATCGACAGGGAAGGGATCGCGTTTGCCGACGCCAGGAGCATCGGCAGGCTGGACTTGCCCGTCATCTCCGGCGTGCGCTTCGAAAACTTCAGGTTCGGCCTCGCGCTCCCCGACGGGATGATCCCCATGCTGGAGTCCCTTGCGCTCATCGCCGCGGAACAGCCGGCTCTCCTGTCCTTCCTCTCGGAGATCAAGCCCGTGAAGAGGGCATACGGCGAATTCGATTTCATGGTATACCCTCTCAACTACCGGACGCCCGTCCGCACCGGTTCGAGCCTCAACGGCCCGCTCCTGCAGTCTATGGCGCTGGTGCTTGACGTGGTGGAGTCGGGAGGATTTTCCGGGTCGATCGGAGAACTGGATTTCCGGTCGGGAACCGTCGTGTATCGCTTGAAGGAGGGCGTTTCTGGCTGACAACATCGTAATCGGCCTCGACATCGGCACGTCCAAGACCTGCGCGGTGATCGGGGAGTACAACGAGAACGCCGTCCTCGAGATCACCGGCGTCGGCGTCGCGACCTCGACCGGGCTCCGCAGGGGCGTCGTGGTCAACATCGAGGCCACGCTCAGGTCGATCGCCCAGGCCGTGGAAGCGGCGGAACTCATGTCCGGCCGCGAAGTGCGGGACGCGTGGGTCGGGGTGTCCGGCGCCAACATCGAAGGCATCAATTCCCGTGGCGTCGTGGCAGTTACCGGCAAGGGCAGGGAGATCGGGCAGGAAGACGTGGACCGCGTCATCGAGGCCGCCCGCGCGGTCGTCATACCGATGGACCGGGAGGTGCTGCACGTCATCCCGCAGACTTTCATCGTCGACGACCAGAAGGGAATACGCGACCCGAGGGACATGATCGGCGTGCGGCTCGAAGCCGAGGTCCACATCATCTCGGGCGCGGTCACGACGGCGCAGAACCTCATCAAGTGCGTCAACCGCGCGGGATTCAGGGCCAACGGACTCATCCTGCACAGTCTCGCGGCGGCGAGGGCCGTGCTGTCGAACGACGAGAAGGAGCTCGGCTGCCTGCTCGTCGACCTGGGCGGCGGAACGACCGACGCGCTGGTCTACTCGGAAGGGGCTCCGTACTTCACGAGCGTCGTGCCGGTGGGCGGGATGCAGGTCACCAACGACATCTCGATCATGCTGAACGTCCCCATGGACGCGGCGGAGCGCATCAAGCGCGAATCGGGCTGCTGCGACGCTTCCATCGTGGAGCCCGACGAGACGGTCATCGTGCCCGGCCTCGGGGGCAGGGCGCCGCAGGAAGTCCCGCGAACCCGAATCGCCGCGATCATGCAGCCGCGGATGGAGGAGATATACTCACTCGTGCTCGACCGCATCGAGACGATGGGTTACAGGCGGCTCATCAAGGGCGGCGTCGTGCTCACCGGGGGCGGCGCGCTCATGCAGGGTGCATGCGACCTGGCCTCCCGTGTGTTCGAGGTTCCCGCGAGGGTGGGAAACCCGATCACCCTGGGAGGCCTCGTCGAGGAGTACCGCAGCCCCCTGTACGCGACGGCCGTCGGGCTCGTCATGCTCGGCGCTGACCGCTTGCCGCAGGAGCGCCGCGACGGGGCGAAGGCGGTGAAAGCCGAGGAACGGGCGGGAACATCCGCCTTCAGGAAAATGGTGGATTGGTTCAAGCGCGAATGGACATGAAATGACTGCAGGGACGGGGAGGGGAACATGGAACTGAAGTACGTGGAGGAGACGCAGATATCCGGGAGTCCGACGATCATCAAGATCATCGGATGCGGCGGGGGCGGATCCAACGCCGTCGACCGCATGATCGAAGCCGGCGTCCGCAACGTCGAGTTCATCGCCGCGAACACCGACATCCAGGTGCTCACGAAATCTAAGGCGCCCGTGCGCCTGGGACTGGGCTCGTCCGTGACGCATGGTCTCGGCGCCGGCGGGAAGCCGGAGATCGGCGAGAAGGCCGCACTCGAGGACCGAGACATGATCGCGGACGCCCTGCGCGGCGCCGACATGGTGTTCATCACCGCGGGAATGGGAGGCGGCACCGGGACGGGCTCCGCGCCCGTCATCGCCCAGATCGCGCGCGAGCTGGGCGCCCTCACCGTGGCCGTGGTCACCAAGCCATTCGATTTCGAGGGGAGGCTCAAGGCGAGGATTGCCGAGGAGGGCATCGAGCGGCTCAGGCAGGCCGTGGACACCCTCATCGTGATCCCGAGCCAGAACCTCCTCAAGATCGTCGAGCGCAAGACCCCGATCCGCGAAGCCTTCCGGACCGCGGACGACGTACTCAGGCAGGGCATGCAGGGGATCAGCGAGATCATAACGGTCCCCGGCGACATAAACACCGATTTCTCTGACGTCAAGACGATCATGAAGGACAAGGGCAACGCGATCATGGGCATCGGTTCGGCGAAGGGGGACAACCGAGCGATCGAAGCCGCCGAGCGTGCGATCTCGAACCCGCTGCTCGAGGACGCGCGTATCGACGGGGCGCACAACGTGCTGCTTTCCATCACGGGAGGCGAGGATTTCTCGCTCACTGAAGTCGAGGAGATCGCGTCCATCGTGCGGGAAAAGGCCGACGAGGACGTCTTCTTCAAGTACGGCATCGTCATCGACCCGGACATGAAAGATGAAATCCGCGTCACGGTGATAGCCACCGAGTTCTCGAGGCCGATGGACGGCGACAGGAAGGAACAGGCCGCGCACGCGGAGAAGCCGAAGGCCTTCGACGAGTACATGTCGCCGGACGAATGGCAGAACATCGTGCGGAATTCGGCCTCTTCCCTGCGCGGCCTCTCCGGGAGGAACGATGCCGAGGACGAGCTCGAAATACCCACGATCATCCGCGACAGGCGTTTCGCTCCGGACCGGAGCCAAGCCTAGGCATGGAAAAGATCCTGGATCGATACGGAGCCTATCTCCTCTCGATGAAGCGACGTTCGCCGCTCACGCTTGAAGCGTACGTCAGGGAAATCCGTACGCTCGACGCGTGGCTTTCGGGGCGCGGAGCGTCGGTGACCAACGTCGGGACGAGGGAATTGCTGGAGTACCTCGTGTCCAGGAAATCGGCCGGGCTTTCAGGCAGGACCATGGCGCGCATCATATCCAGCCTGCACGCCTTCTTCAAGTTCCTCAAGCTGGAAGGCCTTCGCGCAGACGACCCGAGCGCACTGCTCGAGACGCCCCGGCAGGAACGGACCCTGCCCGAGGTCCTGCCGCCGGAATCCGTGGACCGCTTCCTGGGAAGCATCGACGTCTCGACGCCGAGGGGCGTCCGCGACCGCGCTCTCTTCGAGCTCATCTACTCCTGCGGGCTCAGGATCAGCGAAGCGTCCGGGCTGACCTTCGACAACCTTTTCCTCCGGGAACGCATCCTCAAGGTCATCGGCAAGCGGAAGAAGGAACGGATCGTGCCGTTCGGCGACGAGGCCGCTCTCTGGCTTTCCCGCTACATCGGGGAAGCCCGGCCCCTGCTGGCCAAGAACGTGAAGACACGGCGGGTGTTCCTGAACCATTCGGGGAAGGGCATCTCGCGGAAGGGCATCTGGAAGCGCTTTTCGCAGTTCAGGGACCTGGCGGGAACCGGTGGCAAGGTCCATTCGCTCAGGCACTCCTTCGCGACGCACCTTCTCGCGGGGGGCGCCGATCTCAGGACTGTCCAGGAGCTCCTCGGCCATTCGGATATAGCCACCACGCAGATCTACACGCATGTGGAGACGGGGATGCTCGCCGCATCGCACGAGAAGTTCTTCCCGGAAACGTGACGAAGGTCGTGGATCGACGCAATCGGGCGCCTGACGGAGCGCCGTACCTGGATGGAGGCCGAATATGGGAATGACACGAAACGATGGATCACGTACCCGGAGCTCGATGCGCCCGTTCGCGACGGCTGCAGCCCTTGTCGCGGCAGCGGCAATCCGCGTCGCGGCAGCGACAATCCCCGTCGCGGCAGCGGCAATCCCCGTCGCGGCGCTGTTCTCTTCCTGCGGCCAGGACGGGATTCTCAAGCGGATGTTCGACATCGACGAGCGCGCCGCCAACCAGGCCCCGCCCTCGACGATCGAGGAGTTGAAGGCGGGGATAGCGAAGTACCAGAAGGATGCCGATCGCGTCGTGGACGCCAAAGAGCATATCGGTACCTACTGGCACATGCTGGCCGTGAAGTTCCTGGACAAGAAGATGTACGGGGAATCCCTCGAGGCAGCCCGCAAGGCGCTGGAATACTTTCCGGTCAACGCGGGGATTTTCTACGTGACGGGAGTATCCGCCGGTTTCGTCGCGAAGTCGTCCGTAGCGTCGGGCGCAGCCGGGACGACATCCCGCGACGGGCATTACAGGATCGCCGAAGCCTCGCTCAAGCGGGCCGTGGAGATCGACGACCGGCACGCGGGTTCGCTCTACGCCCTCTCCGTGCTCTACGTGTTCGAACTGGACCGGCCGCTCGAAGCCGAGCCGTATCTCCTGAAATACCTCTCGATCCGGACGGAGGACGTGGACGCCATGTTCGTCCTGGCCCGCGTATACTATGTCTCCGGCAGGTTCAAGGAAGCGGTGGCGCTGTACGACAGGGTCGTGTCGATCACGAAGATCGAAGAAAAGAAACGGCAGGCCGAGGAGAACAAGAAAAAGGCCCTGGAAGCGATGTATGGCGGAAGCTGATGACGCAGGCGTTCTCGCCATCGCGATAGATCGGGCTTCCTGCCTCGGCTGCCTGGAAAAGGCGGTCCTGTTCGAGGCTCTCGGCGCGACCGATCGGCTGGCCTCGCTCTCCGAAGGCCATGTCTCATCCCTGATCGGAAGGCGCTATTCGCCGACCGTCGCCTGGAATCCGTCGGACCTGCTGGCTGCGGCCGAACGGGATATGACGGCCGCGGGGAAACGAGGCTCCGGATTCGTAAGGATCGGAACGCGGGCCTATCCCGCGGCGCTCGCCGAAACGTCCAGACCTCCCTTCCTGCTCTACTACAGGGGCAGGATGCCTGATCCCGACGCGCCGGCCATCGCCATCGTCGGTACCAGGTATCCGACCGGCGCGGGGCTCGACGAGGCGGCGAGGCTCTCGGGCGCCGCCGCCGAAGCGGGGATCCAGGTCGTCTCGGGGCTCGCGCGGGGAATCGACGCCGCTGCCCACTCGGGCGCCGTCGAGGCGGGGTATCCGACCTTCGCGGTTCTCGCCTGCGGCGTGGATTCGGTGTATCCCCAGAGGAACCGCGGATTGGCGTCCAGGATGATCGAAACGGGCGGTGCCATCCTGTCGGAGTATCCACCCGGGACGCAGCCGCTCCCGTTCCGTTTTCCCGAACGGAACCGCATCATCGCCGGACTCTGTTTCGCGGTGATCGTCGTGGAAGCTCCGGAACGCTCGGGAGCCCTCATCACCGCGCAGTTCGCGCTCGACGAAGGCCGGGACGTCTGCGTGGCCGCGAGCCGCCTTTCGGGGCCGCGGTCGGCCGGCTGCGAACGGCTCGCGAACGAGGGTGCCGTCGCGATCGGGGACATCAGGGACGCGCTTGCGGGGCGATTCGCAAGGGCGACAGCATGCGAGACTACGTGAGGAAAAGGGAGACGAGCACCATGGCAAAGACGACGAAGACAGCCGGCAAAACCGCGATCGCCAAGGGGACTCCCGCCGCGGTGATGTCCGAAGCGGGGAAATCGCCTGCCGTGGCCGGAAAAAACGCCGCCGGGAAGAAACGCGTTCCGGCGTCCGGGAAAATCGCGACCCTTCGACCCGGTGAGCCCGGAGGCGCCGGAACGCCGAAGGCAGGCGCCGGGAAAACCGTCAAGGCAAAAAGCTCCAGGGCGAAAGGTCCCAAGCCGAAAACCCTGGTCATCGTCGAGTCGCCCGCCAAGGCGAAGACCATCGAAAAGTACCTTGGCGACAAATATGTCGTGCTCGCTTCGATGGGGCATCTCATCGATCTCCCGAAATCGCGGATCGGCGTCGACGTCGACCACGGCTTCGAGCCCGAATACCTCACCATACGCGGGAAGGCGACGCTCCTCAAGGAGTTGAGGAAGGCCGCCAGGAAATCGTCCGGGGTCCTGCTCGCGTCGGATAACGACCGGGAGGGCGAGGCCATCTCCTTCAACATCAGGAAAGCCCTGCTCGATAAAATCGAAGGGCTTCCGATCAAGCGCATCGTGTTCAACGAGATCACGCCCCAGGCGATCAGGGAGGCCGTGTCGCAGCCCCGCGATATCGACGTGGCCCTCGTCAACGCGCAGAAGGCCAGGCGGGTCCTGGACCGGATAGTCGGGTACTACCTGTCGCCTCTTCTCTGGAAGAAGGTGAAGAACGGCCTTTCAGCGGGGCGCGTCCAGTCCGCCGCCTTGCGGATCATCTGCGAGCGCGAGGTCGAAGTCGAATCTTTCATCCCCGAGGAGTACTGGACTCTCGACGCCGATTTCCGGAAAGGCCGGGCCGCGTTTTCAGGGGAGCTCTTCTCATGGCGCGGGCAGAAACCCGTCCTCTCCGGCGAAACGGCGGTGCGCGAGATCATCGACGCGATCGACGCGTCCAAGTGCGTCGTCTCGGATATCCGCGAAACCGAAAAGTCCCTCCGACCCAAACCTCCGTTCACGACCTCGCAGCTTCAGCAGACCGCGGCCAACAAGCTCGGCTTCACGAGCAAGAAGACAATGCAGATCGCGCAGCAGCTCTACGAAGGCGTCAACATCGGGTCCACGCGGATCGGTCTCATCACCTACATGCGCACCGATTCCTTCAGGGTTTCCAAGGTCGCCATCGGGGAAGTCCGCGAGTTCATCGGAAAGTACTACCCCGCCGAACTTCCCGGCGCCGCCATCGAGTACACGACCGACAGGAAAGCCCAGGACGCCCACGAGGCGGTCCGGCCGACCTCCGTGGGATACAATCCCGCGGATCTGAAGAACGATCTCACGAAGGATCAGCTCAGGCTCTACACCCTGATCTGGGAGCGTTTCGTGGCCAGCCAGATGACGAACGCGAAGATGCGCTCCACCGCCCTCGATCTCGCCGCGGGGGACGCGATCTTCAGGGTGAACGCCTCCAAGATCGTGGAAAAGGGATTCTACAAGGTCATCAAGCTTCTTTCATCCAAGGAAGAAAAGGAAACCATCCTGCCGGAGATGAAAAGCGGCGATCCGGTCAAGCTGGAACGGATGAGCCCCGAACAGCATTTCACCCAGGGCTCCGCCCGTTTCACCGACGCTTCGATAATCAGGGCACTGGAAGAACAGGGGATCGGGCGGCCGAGCACCTACGCGCCGATCATCTCGGTGCTGCTCGACCGCTACTACGTGACCCGGGAAAACCGCCAGCTGAAACCGACCACGCTCGGACGCATGATCAACGACATACTGGTGGAGAGCTTCCCCGACGTCATCAACGTGGGTTTCACCGCCGGGATGGAGGAGAAGCTGGACGAGGTCGAGGAGTCGCGAGCCGACTGGGTCAGCCTGCTCTCGGTCTTTTACGCGCCCTTCAAGCTGCGGATCGACGAGATCATGGAGAGCCTGCAGTCCTACCGCGGCAGACTCGACGAGGCCACCGACATCGTGTGTGAAAAATGCGGCAAGCCGATGGTCAAGAAACTCGGCCGTTTCGGGTTCTTCCTCGCCTGCACCGGCTTTCCCGACTGCAAGAACACGAGGTCGATTCCCCTGGCCGTGTGCCCGCGTTGCGGCGGCGATATCGTGTCCCGCAGGAAGTCCAAGGGCCGCGGCCGGGAGTTCTACGGCTGCACCCGCTATCCCGAATGCGATTTCATCTCCTATCACAAGCCGACGAACTCGAGCTGCCCGAAATGCGGCTGGTTCCTCGTGGAGAAGTTCGACAAGCGGCGGGGCCCGTACAAGGCCTGCATCAATCCACAGTGCGATTACCTGCACACCCCCGAAGAGGAAGAGCATGTCGACGCCGATTGAACGCTACCTCGCCTATATCGGGGCAGTCCGATCGCTTTCTCCGCGCACCGTATCCTCGTACGGCGACGACCTGTCCGCGTTCGGCTCATGGCTCGACGCGAACGGCTCGACGCTCGCAGGCGCAGCGGAACGGGACATCCACGGCTTCGTCGCGTCCTTGGTCCGTTCGGGCCACGCCTCGACCTCGGTGAACAGGGCCCTGTCGGCGATTCGCGGCCTGTACCGCTACCTCATGCGCTATGAAGGGATTTCCGCGAACCCCGCGTCGGAAGTCGAGGGTCTTCCGGGGAAGCGGTCGTTGCCCGAATTCCTGTTCGAGGAGGAAATGTCCGCATTCCTTGCAGCGGCAGCGCAGGATGGATTCGCGGGAGCGCGGGACCGGGCAATTTTCGAGACGCTCTACTCGACCGGATGCCGCGTGTCCGAGCTGGTGGCACTGACCGTGGATACGGCCGACCTGCGCCGAGGGCAGGCGGTCGTGAAGGGCAAGGGAGGACGCGAGCGCGTCGTGTTCTTCTCCGCCAGCGCCCGGTCGGCGATCGCCGCGTGGCTGCCGTTCAGGCGCGAACGCGTCGTCCGGGCGGCAGGGAAGGACGCGGGCCGCCTCTTCGTGAACGCGCGCGGCAAGGCGCTCACCACGCGCGGCGTCGCGTACCTAATCGAGCGCTGCGCGGACGGTTTTGCCGTACGCAAGCACATATCGCCGCACATGTTCAGGCACAGCTTCGCGACGCATATGGTCGGCCGGGGAGCCGACATCAGGATAGTCCAGGAGATGCTGGGGCATTCGAGCATCTCCACGACGCAGATCTATACGCATGTCAACCTGGAACGACTTCGCTCGGTCTACGAGCGGGCGCATCCCCACGGCGCCGTGAAGACGGTCGAAAAGGGTGACATTGCCGCAACATCCCGGGAATCCGAAGGGCCGAGGAGCGCACGATGAAGATACGATCTACGACGGTGATCGCCGTGAGGCGCGGCGGAATAACAGCCATGGCCGGCGACGGGCAGGTCACGATGGGCAATACCGTCATGAAGAGCAACGCCCGGAAAGTCCGCAAGATCTATGATGGCCGCGTGATCGTCGGTTTTGCGGGGGCGACCGCCGACGCGTTCACGCTTTTCGAGCATTTCGAAGTGAAGATCAAGGAATACGGCGGCGACCTGACCCGCGCCGCGGTGGAACTCGCCAAGGACTGGCGGACCGACAAGATGCTCAGGCGGCTCGAAGCCCTGCTCCTCGTCGCCGACAGGGAGAAGACCCTCCTGCTTTCAGGCACGGGTGACGTCATCGAGCCGGAAGCCGACGTCATCGCCATCGGCTCGGGCGGGCCGTTCGCCCAGGCGGCCGCGATGGCCTACCTGGATGGCACCGATTTCCCGGCCGCCGAGGTGGCCAGGCGCAGCCTGCTCATCGCGGGATCCATCTGCATCTTCACGAACGAGAAGATACTCGTGGAGGAACTGCAGTGAGTTCGGACGATTTCGCCACCCTGACGCCGAGCCGAATCGTCGAGGAACTCGACCGGTACATCGTGGGCCAGCTCCGGGCCAAGCGCGCCGTCGCCATCGCCCTGCGGAACCGCATGCGCCGCGCCCGCCTGCCCGAAAGCATGCGGGACGAGGTGGCACCGAAGAACATCCTCATGATCGGTCCCACCGGCGTCGGCAAGACCGAGATCGCGCGGAGGCTGGCCAAGCTCTGCGGTGCTCCTTTCCTGAAAGTCGAGGCGACGAAGTATACCGAAGTCGGCTACGTCGGACGCGACGTGGAATCCATGGTCCGCGACCTCATGTCAGCCGGTTACCAGATGGTCAAGGCCGAGCTCCGCGATTCCATGCGGCCGGATGCCGAACGCCGCGTCGAGGAACGGCTCCTCGAACTCCTCCTCCCGGGGCTCAAGGACGCTTCCGAGCCGGCAGGCGAAGGGCAGATCACCCTGGTTTCCCCCCTCCCGGCCTCGTCCGAGACGCGGGACAAGTTCAGGTCCATGCTGCGCTCGGGCAAGCTCGACGACCGGACCGTCGAGGTGACGGTGAGCGGATCCGCGGGTCCATCCATCGAAATCTTCTCCGGACAGCAGATGGAGGAGATGGAAGCCGCGTTTTCCGGGATCTCGAACCTGCTCGGTGGGCGCAAGAAGAAGAAGCTCGTGAAGGTGGCCGAGGCGAAACGCATACTCCTCGAAGAGGAGACGGACAAGCTCCTCGACTCCGACCGGGTGGCCGAGGAAGCAAGGCGGCGCGTCCAGGAGATGGGGATCGTCTTCATCGACGAGATGGACAAGATCGCGAACCGCGAGGGCCATTCGGGCGGGATCGACGTGTCCAGAGAAGGAGTCCAGCGCGACATCCTGCCGATCGTGGAAGGTTGTTCGGTGAACACGAAGTACGGGGTGGTGGACACGACCCACATCCTGTTCATCGCGGCGGGAGCTTTCAACGTTTCCAAACCCCAGGATCTCATCCCCGAACTCCAGGGGCGCTTTCCCATCCGCGTCGAACTCGACGCCCTCACGGCCGACGATTTCCGCCGCATATTGACCGAGCCGGAAAACGCCCTCACCAAGCAGTACAAGGAACTCCTGGGTACCGAGGGCGTATCGCTCGTATTCAGCGAGTCGTCCATCCGCCGCATTTCCGAGATCGCCGCGATGGCGAACGCCCGGGCCGAGAACATCGGCGCCAGGCGGCTGCATACGGTGATGGAACGGCTCCTCGAGGACATTTCCTTCGACGCTCCGTCGAACGGGGGAACCTCGGTGGAGATCAGCCCGGAGTTCGTTGACGGGCGTTTCGCCGAGGTATTTGAAAAACAGGATCTGGCAAAGTACATACTTTGACGGGCGGTCGGAAAGCCCGGAGGATTTTGACCGCAGTTGCGGCGGCGGGGCGGCGGGAAATGGCTCAGATCGGCCCGGAACCCCGCCGATAAGGAAATAAGGAGTCCGCGGGAAGCGCGACTTTTCGGAGGAATACGATGTACGAGGGAACGACCTTCGGCAAGACCATTGACCTTCTCAAGCGCTCGATGGACGTGTCCGTCCTCAGGCGGGACGTCATAGCGAACAACATGGCCATGGCGGACGTACCCAATTTCAAGCGATCGGACGTGAATTTCGAGTCATTCCTCAAGCGCGCCCTGGATTCGGAAAGCTACAAGCCCGCGATCGAGCTCGCGACGACCGACGAGCGGCACATCCCCCTCTGGCGGCCGGCCGACTGGCGGGCGGTCCAGCCCCGGCGCGTGCTCGATTACCTCACCATGTCCAAGAACAACGGGAACAACGTGGATCCCGAGCGCGAGCTCATGGATTCGCTCAACAACCAGCTCATGTACACCTTGATGGCGCAGGCCGCCAACCACGAATTCCAGCAAGTAAACCTGGTACTCAAGTGACGGAACGGAGGTAGGGTATCATGGGACTTTTCACCGCCATCAACATAGCGTCCTCGGGACTTTCGGCGGAACGCCTCCGTGTCGATGTCATCGCCGACAACATCGCCAACGTCGAAACCACGCGGACCCAGGAAGGAGGGCCGTTCAAGCGCAGCCGCGTCGTCCTCCGGCCCCGCGTCGACCAACCGTACTTCCGCCTGCCGTTCCTACCGAAACAATGGGACAACGGCGTCGGCAAGGGTGTTCGCGTGTCGGAAATCCAGAAAGACGACTCGCCGCCGAGGCTCATCTACGATCCCACCCACGCCGACGCCATGAAGGACGGTCCGTTGAAGGGCTACGTGGAGATGCCGAACGTCAACATCGTCACCGAGATGGTGGACATGATCACGGCGTCGAGGGCCTACGAAGCCAACTCGACGATAATCAACGGCTCGAAGAGCATGTTCCTGAAAGCTCTGGAAATAGGAAGGTAGTGAATGTTCGGTCCAATCCAAGGTATCGGCCCCGCGGCTTCGCCGGGCGTCGCGACGTTCGTGGAAGGAATGAAAGCCAGGGTGCCCAACGCCCTGCTGCCCCTGGAGATCGCTTCGGGCGACCTCGTCGGCCTTGCCAGGACAAACCCCCTGCACTACACTGCCGCGGGCGGCCTCGACGGCCTCGGCAAGGAGAAGGCGCCTTCCTTCGAGGATGCCATGCTCAAGGCGATGGAGGGAGTCAACTCGATCCAGAACGAATCGGAGAACCTTTTCGAACAGATGCTCGTTTCGCCGGATTCGGTGGACGCGCACGAGGTCACGATATCGATGGCCGAGGCCAGCATGTCGCTCAACATCGCCAGGACCGTGCTCGACCGCGTCGTGCGCGGCTGGCAGAGTCTCATCAATACACGGTAATGCGGGGTCAATGAAGGATAGTGGAAATTCCGTGGATTCCCCCGTCGGGAGCGGGGGAACCCTGCCCGGAAGCGCGACGGCGGAAACGTCGCCGCGCCCGGGGACGGAACATGGCCGTACCGGCCGCGGGAGGGGAACATGAACGAGTGGTTTCGGAAAATCGGGGAACGGCTGAAGGCCGTCTGGGGCAAGTGGACTTTGGTCCAGAAGCTCATCCTGACGGGAATTGTCGTCGCGGCGATCGTCGCCGTCTTCGTGTTCGTGCGGGTTTCGAGCGCGCCCTCGATGGTGAAGCTCATCTCCACGCCCATCAGGAACGAGGACGAACTCAGGCTCATCACGTCGCGCCTCGACAGCGAGGGCATCCCGTTCGAGGTCGGGGAGAACAACGTCCTCTACGTGAAGGACGAGAAGACCCGCGCGCGCGCGAACGCGATCCTCATTCGCGAGGACCTCATCCCCAAGGGCACCGACCCGTGGGCCGTATTCGCCATAGACCGCTTCACGGTCACGGATTTCGAGCGCGACGTCAACCTGCGTAAATCCATCATCCAGGAAGTCACCAGGCACATCGAGTCGCTCGGGGACGTTGACAAGGCGAACGTCATCATCGAGCTGCCGGCCAAGGAGCTGTTCGAAGCCGACCAGAAGCCAGTGACCGCGAGCATCATCATCTATCCGAAACCCGGCTCCGACATCACCACGAACCGCAAGAAGCTCGAGGGCATCCAGAAGGTCATCCAGTTCGCGGTCGCCGGGCTCAAGCCGGAGAGCATCGTGATCGCCGACCAGAACGGGGTGGTGCTCAACGATTTCGCCGGCCTGGAGGATTTCGACCGGCTCGAGCGGACCAAGCGGGAGCAGCAGCTCATCCAGCGGCTGGAAACCCAGTACCGCGCCGCCGTCCTCAAGGCGCTCCAGCAGATCTACACCGAGGACCGCGTCCGCGACCTCAATCTCAAGATCGCCATGGACATGAGCAAGAAATCCATCGCGACCAGGGAATTCTTCCCCTTCATCGAGCAGCCGGACGACCCGAACACGCCCTTCTACGACGCGAAGGTCTCGCCTTCCGTCACCCGCTCGTCGAGCCAGACGAACTACGAGTACCAGGGCACGGGTTTCAACCCCGAGGGCCCGGCGGGCGTCGAAGGCCAGACTTCCCCGGCCTACAAGGACATGCAGAACATGGTGGGGACCGCGAAGCAGACGCAGGCCATCACCAACAACGAAATCAACGAGCGCAACATCCAGGAGGACTACTCCCCCGGGATCGACCGCCTCTCCGTGTCCGTCAACATCGACGGCATCTGGAAATGGAAGTACGACGACAAGGGCAACCCCGTCGTCAAACCCGACGGGAGCATCGAACGCGAATACCTGGCCATCCCGGCCGAAGAACTCAAGTCCGCCGAGAAGCTGATCCAGGACGCGATCGGATACCAGCGGGCACGCGGCGATTCGGTGACGGTGCAGAACATCCGTTTCGACCGGACCGCCCAGTTCAAGGAAGAAGACGGGGCTTTCGCGCGCCAGCAGCAGGTCAACGTCATCATCCTGTCCTCGCTGATCGGTGTCGCGATCATCATGATCGCATTCATCATCTTCCGCGTCATTCAGCGCAATCTCGAGCGCAGGCGCAGGATGTCGGAGGAGAAGAGGGCGCTCGAGCAGCAGATGCTCCGCGAGAACGCGATCCGCCAGGCCGAGGAATCCACCATCGAGGTGTCCAAGTCCGTCGAGGAGCGAAAGCGGCTTGAGCTCCAGGAGCACGCGATCAACATGGCCAAGGACCATCCCGAGGATGTCGCCCAGCTGATCCGCACCTGGATCAGGGAGGAAGGCTGATGGCCCTCTCGGCCAAGACGGTGAAGTCCGGCGGACTCAAGCCGGGCGTCGCCCCCGCCCCGGGCGGAAAGAAGGGCGTGAAGGTAAAGGATCTCTCCGGGCGCCAGAAGGCCGCGATCTTCCTCGTGACGCTCGGGAGCGAGATCTCCGCCGGGATATTCAAGCACTTGCGCGACGACGAGATCGAAACCCTCACCTTCGAGATCGCGCGGCTCGACACGGTCGAGCCCGACATGAAGGATCAGGTCCTCATGGAGTTCCAGGAACTCATGATGGCCCAGGACTTCATATCCTCGGGCGGCATCGAGTACGCGCGCGAGCTTCTCGAGAAGGCGCTCGGTTCCCAGAAGGCCATCGACATCATCAACAGGCTCACTTCAAGCCTGCAGGTCCGGCCGTTCGATTTCATACGCCGCACGGATCCGGCACACCTGCTCAACTTCATCCAGCAGGAGCATCCGCAGACGATCGCCCTGATCCTCGCGTACCTCGAGCCGCTCAAGGCCGGGTACATACTCCAGAAGCTTCCCCAGGATGTCCAGGCCGACGTGGCCAAGCGCATCGCCAAGATGGACCGGACCTCGCCGGAAGTCCTGAGGGAAGTCGAACGCGTGCTCGAGAAGAAGCTGTCCACCCTCGCGAGCGAGGATTTCACCGCGGCGGGCGGGGTGGATTCCATCGTGGAAATTCTCAACCTCGTGGATCGCGGCACGGAAAAGAAGATAATCGAGACCCTCGAGGAAGAGGATTCGGAGCTCGCCGAGGAGATAAAGCGCAAGATGCTCGTGTTCGAGGACATCGCGCGGCTCGACCAGAAGTCGATCCAGAAGGTCCTCCGCGAAGTGGACAACCAGGACCTGGCGAAAGCGCTCAAGGGCGTCGACGACGATGTAAGGAACAAGATCTTCGAGTGCATGTCCAAGCGCGCGGCGACGATGCTCCGCGAGGACATCGAGTACCTCGGGCTCGTGAGGCTCAAGGACGTCGAGGAAGCCCAGCAGAAAATCGTGGCGATCATGCGGCACCTCGAAGAGGAAGGCGAGATCATCATCTCCCGCGAAGAGGAAGAATTCGTACAATGAGCGCCCGCGAGCGCCGCTGTCGACAGGAGTGAGGAATGGCCAAGGCCGTATTCCGACCCAGCGAGATCGTTTCGCTCACTTCGCCGTTCTCGATCGGCGGGGAAGGCAAGGAGCAGGAAGGCGAGGAACGCCCCGAAGTATTGGCGCCTCTCGAAGAGTACACTGGACCGAGCGTCGATGACCTGAAGCGCGAGGCGGAGGAATTCAAGGCCCAGTTCGACCGTGAACGCGAGACGATGATAGCCTCGGCCAACGCCGAAGTCCAGGAGATACTCCGCCGCGCCGAAGCCACCGCCTTCGAGGAAGTGAAGCGCAAGAGCGATCAGGCGCAGAAAGCCCGGCGTGAAGCCGAAGAAGAGGCCGGCCGCATCATCCAGAGGGCTGAAACCCGGGTGCGCGAACTCGAAGCCGAAGCGCATTCGAAGCTGGACGCCGTGGAGAAGGAAGCTTTCAAGAAGGGCTTCGAGCAGGGCCGCGAGGATGGATTCAAGGAAGGGAAGGCCGAGGTCGAACGTCTCGTAGGGCGCATCCACGTCATCCTCGAAAAGGCGATGGACAAGCGCGGGGAAATCCTGGAGCAGACCGAGGCGCAGGTGGTCGAACTCGTCCTCCTCCTGGCCAAGAAGGTGGTCAAGGTAATCTCGGAGAACCAGAAGAACGTCGTCATCTCCAACATCGCCCAGGCCCTCAAGAAACTGAAGACCAAGAGCGACGTGATCATCCGGGTGAACCTGGCCGATCTCCAGCTCGCGAGCGAGCACGCCAAGGATTTCATCGCTCAAGCCGAGAACGCCAAACGAGTAACCATCGTCGAAGATACCACGATCGACCGCGGAGGCTGCATCGTCGAGACCGACTTCGGGGAGATCGATGCAAGGATCGCGAGCCAGCTCCACGAACTCGAAGAGAAGATCCTCGACATATCGCCCATCAAGGCGAAGGGGAAGGCCCAAGGCTAGCGCCGGGGCCGGAGAAACACGATGGACCTGCTCGGGAAATACCTTTCGACCATCGAGAACACGGAACCCATCAAGTACACCGGACGCATCACCCGGGTACAGGGTCTCCTCGTCGAAAGCCGCGGGCCGCAGGCGGTCATCGGCGAGGTGTGCAGGATCGTCCTGCCCGCCTCGGGCAAGCAGGCTTGGGCCGAAGTCGTCGGGCTCAAGAACGATTCTGTCCAGCTCATGTCATATTCGGGGCTCGAAGGCATCGAAGTCGGATGTCCCGTCGTAGCCACGGGGGAACAACTTTCGGTCCCGGTTTCGAAGAAGCTCCTCGGTCGTGTCCTCGACTCGATGGGAAGGCCCGCGGACGGCCTCGGCGACATCTCGTCGCCCGATCGCTACCCTGCGGTTTCCCGACCGCCCGATGCGCTCAGGCGCAAGCGGATCACGAAGCGCATCGTGACGGGCGTCCGGTCGATCGACGGCCTCGTCCCGCTCGGCCGCGGCCAGCGCATCGGCATCTTTTCGGGTTCCGGTATCGGAAAATCCACCCTGCTCGGGATGATCGCCCGGAACACCGACGCCGACATCAACGTCATCGCCCTCATCGGCGAACGGGGACGTGAAGTCCGGGAATTCATCGAGAATGATCTCGGTGAGGAAGGACTCAGGCGCTCCGTCGTCATCGTCTCCACGGGCGATACACCGCCGCTCTCGAGGCTCCGCGGCGCCTACGTGGCCACGTCCGTGGCCGAATACTTCCGCGACCAGGGCCTCGACGTCATGCTCCTTTTCGATTCCGTGACGCGCTTCGCGCGGGCGCAGCGCGAGATAGGGCTCGCGGTCGGAGAACCGCCGGCTACCCGCGGCTATACGCCAAGCGTTTTCGACAGCCTGCCCAAACTCCTCGAGCGTTCCGGCACCTCGGACAGGGGATCGATCACGGGCATCTACACGATACTCGTGGAGGGCGATGACATGGACGAGCCCATCGCGGACACGGTGCGGGGCATCCTGGACGGCCACCTCGTCCTCTCGAGGAAGATGGCCGAACGCTCCCAGTATCCGCCCGTCGACGTTCTCAAGTCCATTTCGCGTCTTTCCAACGCCGTGACCGGGCCGGCGACCCAGAAAGTTATGGGAGCTGTCAGGAAACTCATGGCCGTCTACGAGGAATCCGAGGACATGATCAACATCGGGGCGTACGTCAAGGGATCGAATCCGGTCATCGACGAATCCATCAAGAAACGGGAAGCCATCGTTGCGTTTCTTGCGCAGAGCATACCCGAGAAGGGGCCGATCGCCGATACGCTCCGCAAGCTCGGCGAGATCGCCGGGATTTCGATTCCCGTTCACGAGATCGGGGAATTCGAGGATACAAGGCGTGGAGAAAAGCTGGCCGCGCCCGCGGAGGACCCAGTCGGGGCGCACGATGATCCCTTTGACCTCGGCCTGCCTGCCGGCAGGACCGGGGAGCCGGAGACAGGCGGAGACGGACCGCGGTGAGGCGTTTTACCTTCAAGCTTGAAAAAGTGCTCGAAGTGCGGGCATACTACGAACGTATGGCCGAGCTCGTCCTGGCGGAGAAATCGGGGCGTTGTACGCTTCTCGAAATGGATCTCCGGGCCAACGCCGAGTGTACAAGGGCCGCCGCACGCGACCGATACGGACGCGGGAGGACGCTGACGGACTTCATGGCCACCGAATTGTACGTCCGGCGCCTCCTCCAGGAACGCGAACGTACCATGAAGTCGCTCGTCGCGGCCGAACTCGAGCGTGAAAATGCCCGCGTCGCCTATCTGGAAAAAAGCAAGGACAAGGAAATTCTGGAGAAGCTCAAGGATCGCAAACGGGAAGAATACTACAAGGCGGCCGGGCGCGCCGAAGTGAGGATCCTCGACGACATCGCGCAGAACCTGCGTTTCGCCGACAATCCCTTCGCTGCAGCGAGCCTGGCAGCCGAACAGTAAGGGAACGGGATTATGACTGGATTCGGCAGGCCCAGGATACTCGGCAGGATCGTTGTGATGTTCATCGTGAACATCATCATCATAATCGGCGGCCTCGTCTGGTTCGACTACCTTGGCCTGCTCGACCTCAAGAACGTCTTCGGTCCAGTCTACCGTCTCGTGGGGATCCAGGCCCGGCGCCCCTCCGGGTATCCGTCCGATTCGCCGACTCTCCTCGACGACGAACGCTACGCGAAGCAGCTCGCGGCCATCGAATCGGGGCGGCAGGAAGTGGCGGAGCGCGAACGGGCCGTGTCGGCCGCGGAAACCGAAGTCGCCAGGAAGCTCCAGGAACTCACCGACCGGGAAAAGACGCTCTCCGACCGGGAAATATCGTTCAATGAAACGCTCCGGGCATACGAGAATAAGAAGGCGAACCTCGAACAGAACGCGCGCTACCTTACCGGTATGCGTCCCGAACAGGCCGTGGCGATACTGAACGCCATGGACGACCAGTCGGTGATAGATACCCTCAGGACAGTGGAAGAGATCGCCACGCGCGATGGAACCGGATCGATGGTCGCCGACTGGCTGTCCCGCATGAAGCCCGACCGGGCCGCAGCGATCCAGCGCAAGATGGCGACCAAGCCGACCGGATCCGAAGGCTAGGACCGAAGCGGCGCGTTCTCCCGCCGAGCGATTCGCAAAAGGAGATCGTCGCGTCCATGCAAACGACATCCCTCACTCTCCTTGACGGCCGGGATCCTTCCCGGCGGGCGGCGGGATCGGCAGGCGAAGGCCTGGCTGGATCCGCGCTGTTCCGCTCGGGGCGCCGGACGGGCCCGTTCAGGACGATCCTCGATCGACTCATGAATTCCGCGATGAAAAAGGACGCTCCGCGCAAGGCGGATGTCCCGCGGATGCGCGGAGAGACCGGGGAAGCCAGGTCCGGGGAAACCGGACCGGCGACGGACGGCGCCCTGAAAGGCGCCATGAAAGCCGGCGAAGGATTCGCCGCGAGCTTCCGGAAAGCGGACAGGGATGTTTCCGTGAACGACAATGACGATCGGCGAAAGGCTCCGGCAAAGGATACCAAGCGCCTTCCCCGGGATCATGCACCCGATGCCGTCCAGGCCCTGCCCATTGCGGCCCAGCCCGCACCGAACCAGGGACTGAAACGGGGCGCCGAGGCGGGGAAACCCGAATCGGAAAACACCGAGACGAAGAATACCGATTCGCGGAAACCCTCCCGTGTCGATGTCATCGACCTCAGGGTGACTGCGGAAGCCGTGAAGGGCGCCGCAAAGGTGTCCAAACCGGGCGAGGGCGGCGAAACCGCAGGCAACGACCGGGGTGATCCCGGCGGCCAGCTCGCGCAGGCCGCACGGCAGGCCCAATCCGGCCAAGGGGAAGCCCGCTCGGGCGAGCGACTCCAGAATGCGGGAAGCTCGTCGTTCTCCGAACTGCTGTCCCGGCGCCTCGGGGAGCAGTACAACGTCGATATCGTCAAGGCGGCACAGATCGTCCTGAAGGACGGGGACTCGGGGCTTATCCGCCTCAGGCTGGAACCAGAATCCCTCGGCACCGTCAAGATCGAGCTGAAACTGGCCGAAAAGGAAATAACCGGTCGTATCGTCGTGGAGACGGAGGAAGCCCGTTCCGCCTTCGAGCGGAACATGGGGCAGCTTCGGGACGCTTTCACCGGATCCGGTTTCGAGTCCGCAAAACTCGAAGTTTCGGTGAGCGGCGGAAATACCGGCGACGGCCGGGACGCTGACCAGGGCACCGCACCGTTCTTCTCGGAGCGGCTCCGGAGCCTGGACACGGCAGTGCCGACTGCGGCCCCCGTCGTGCCCGGTTCCAGCGGCATCGTAAATCTCTTCGCCTGACGTGGAGGATCCAGCATGGAAATAAATACAAGGATGGCCGGCGCAGATCTCGCCGTACTCAATTTCGAAGTCGACGCCGCCAACAAGGCCCTGAACGAGGGCAAGGGCATCAAGGCGTCGCTCGGCAAGGACGACTTTCTCAAGATCCTAGTCACCCAGCTGCAGAACCAGGACCCGACGGCCCCGATGGAAGATCGCGAATTCATCGGCCAGATGGCGCAGTTTTCCTCGCTCGAGCAGATCACCAACATGTCCCAGAACTTTTCGAAGCTCTCAGGCCTGCTCAACTCGAGCGAAGCACAGGGTCTGCTCGGGCGCACGGTGGAAATCGTCGATGGCCAGTCCGTCACGAACGGCGTCGTTACGCAGATCGTGCGGGGCGATTCCCCCCTCGTCCTTGTCGAAGGCCGGTTCTACGACCTTGACCAGGTTTCCAAGGTCATCCAGTAGGAGGATACCCGCATATGATGCGTTCATTGTATTCAGGCGTCGCCGGCCTCCAGAACCACCAGGTCCGCATGGACGTGCTCGGCAACAACATCGCCAACGTCAACACGACCGGGTTCAAGAAAGGCCGGGTCAATTTCCAGGACCTTCTCTACCAGCAGCTTTCCGGCGCCGCGCGTCCCAACGAGGAAGTGGGCGGCGTGAACCCCAAGGAAATCGGCCTCGGCATGCTCGTCGCCTCGATCGATACGATCCACACGCAGGGTGCGCTCCAGACCACCGGCGTCCAGACGGACGTGGCCATCCAGGGCAACGGGTTTTTCGTGCTCCAGAAGGGCAACCAGACAATGTTCACCCGCGCCGGCGCCTTCGGGCTCGACCGTGATGGCACCCTCGTCAACCCCGCGAACGGCTACCGCGTCCGCGGCTGGAACGCCGAGGTCGTGAACGGCACGGAGATTCTCAATACTTCCGGGCCGCTCGATGACCTCGTGATCCCCGTCGGTTCCAAGGATCCCGCCAGGGCGACGTCGGTCGTCAGGCTCGCGTGCAACCTCGACAAGCGGATACCCGAAATCCCCGTGGGCGCCGCGCCCGAGACGATCCGGCAGGGTACCTGGCTCGTGGAGGAAAAGATCTACGATTCCTTCGGCAATCCCCACGTGTTCCGCACCGAGTATACCCGCGTCCCGGGCCAGCCCAACCAGTGGCAGGGCACGGTGACGATCGACCCCGAAGCGGTTGTCCCGAACAACCTCGCGGTCGGCCTCGACCCCGCGGCGCTCCAGGGCAATACCTTCGTCGTGGAATTCACCAACGCAGGTACCTTGCGGCGCGTGACCGACGGGCAGGGCGCCGTTTCCCCCGAAACCGGCACGCTGACGATGAACCTCGGATTCGACGTCCCCGACACCACTCCCGGCGCCGGCGGAGCGCCGACCAGGCAGAACATCGCCATCAATCTCGGGACGGCCGGTTCGGTCGAGAACTCGATGACCCAGTTCGCGTCCGCCTCCAGCACGAAGGTGTTCGACCAGGACGGATATCCCATGGGTTACCTCGACACCTTCAAGATCGACCAGTCGGGTATCATCACCGCGGTTTACTCGAACGGTTCGGCCCGCACCATCGGGCAGATGGCCATGGCGACCTTCACAAACCAGGGCGGGCTCGAGAAGATGGGCGAGACGAACTTCCTCCAGTCCAACAACTCGGGCATGGCGAACATCGGCCCGTCGGGCATCGCCGGGAAGGGCAAGATCCTCGCGGGAACCCTCGAGATGTCCAACGTCGACCTGGCCGAGCAGTTTACCGACATGATCGTGACCCAGCGCGGTTTCCAGGCCAATTCCAAGACCATCCAGACGAGCGACCAGATGCTCCAGGAGCTCCTGACGCTCAAGCGCTGATCGTAATAGCTGACCTGAGGCGAACGCGCCTCGGGTCAGCACCTTTCTGACGTGGCGATTCCGGGGCCGTGAACGGAAAAGCAATCGGCCCCGCATCCCGCGGGGAGTATCGGCATGATCGAGGTTACGCATCTTTCGGGCAAGGTGTTCTGGATCAATCCCCATCAGATAGATTATATTGAAAAAACGCCCGATACCACGCTTTGCATGGCCAACGGGAACAGGATCGTCGTCAAGGAAGACGTGGAGTCGGTCATCCAGCGCATCGTCGAATACCGGAAACGGATCGGCGCATTCAGGAACGAGGAGTAAGACGTGAATCTGGGAGCGATACTGGGGCTCGTCGGCGGGACGGCATGCATCATCATCTCCATCTATTCCTCCGGCGGTACGGTCATGACCTACGTCGACATCGCGTCGGTCTTCTGCACCATTGGTGGCTCTTTCTTCGCCCTCATGCTCCAGTACGGCGTCAAGGACGTCCTGTGGCTGCTGACCACCGTTTTTCCCCGCTGCTTTTCGACGTATGATTACAGCGGCATGAAGCTCGTCGAAAAGATGTACGAGCTTGCTGAGAAAGCCCGGCGCGAGGGCATCCTCTCCCTCGAGGACGCGATCAGCGACATGCCCGACGAGTTCATGCAGAAGGGCTTGCGTCTCGCGGTGGACGGCATGGACGCGGAGATCATCCGCAACCTCCTCGATACCGAGCTTTCGCAGATGAACGGCAGGCACGCGAAGGGCATGAAGATGCTCGACGCCTGGGCCAAGCTGGCGCCGGGTTTCGGCATGCTCGGCACCGTTCTCGGCCTCATCGCGATGATGAAGAACATCGAGGACAAGAGCCGGATCGGGCCGAACATGGCGGTCGCCCTCATCACCACCTTCTACGGCGCCATCATGGCGAACTTCCTTTTCCAGCCCATGATGGGCAAGATCCAGATCGACGACGGCAACGAGACTACCCTCAAGGAGATGGTCATCGAAGGCGTACTGTCAATACAGGCCGGCGACAACCCCCGCATCCTCGTCATCAAGCTGGCAAGCTACCTTGATCCGAAGGAAAAGAAGGAAGTCATCGACAAGTACGCGAAGGACTAGGAACCATGGCACGCAAGCCACGCAAGGAAATCGGCGGCGGCATCGGAGAGTGGGTCGTCACCTACGGCGACATGGTGACCCTGCTGCTCTGTTTTTTCGTGGCCATGTTCACCACGACCGATGCCGAGGTTACGCAGATCAACGTCATGATATCATCGCTCAACAACATCGGCATGGGCGGATCGACGGGCGGCAACACGCTCTCGACGGGCAAACTGGCCGAACTCGGGAACACGATAGCGTCATTGCCGTCCCTCGAGAAGGGCAAGATGCTCGCGACCGCCAAGAAGAAGGCGATAGCGCTTTTCCAGCCGGAGATTCAGTCCAACAAGGTCCGGATCTCGAGCGACGAGCGCGGCGTGGTCATCAGCCTCATGTCGGACGCCTTCTTCAGGCCCGGCAGCGCCGAGCTCGACATCGAGGAGACGAGGGACACCCTTCTGCGCCTCGCCGACCTCCTCAATTCGAAGGAACTCGCGGACCGGCGATTCAGGATAGAAGGCCATACGGACAGTTCGCCGGTGGATCCCGCCGGCAAGTGGGGATCCAACTGGGAGCTGTCGGCCGCTCGGTCGATCAACACGCTCAAGTACATCGCCGACTTCGGCGTCGAAGAGAGGCGCTTCTCCGTGGCCGGATTCGCCGACACCGTGCCGATCGCGCTCAATGATACCGAGGAAGGCCGGGCGTACAACAGGCGCGTGGACATCGTCATCATCGACGACGCGCACCTGTAGCCGTTCGGGGAAGACGTTTCGGGGCGGCGGATCCCGATCCAGTGATGAATGCAGGGACGCGGCGAGGTGCCGCGCCCATGGAGGTAGCCTATGTCCGATAACCTGGAAGATTCGGTACTCGGGGACGGCGGGGACGTCACCGCACCGACCAAGCCGCATGGGGGCGGTTCTTTCATACTCAAGCTCCTCATGTGGGTGGGCATCGGGCTCGCGCTCGTGATCCTCATCGTGGCTGTCGTACTCGTGACCATGTCCGTCCGCGATACCCAGGGGAAACCCCTGACCGAGGTGCCCGATACCGAGGAATACCAGAAAGCCCTGCCGGCCTACGAGTATTCGACGCTTCTCGGCGAACTGCGGATGTCCACCGCGGACAAGGAACCGGCTTCCATCGTCGTCAAGATCCTGCTCGGCTTCGTCAAGGGGGAGAAAAAGGTCCCTGACGAGCTCAACAGCCGGAAATACCAGCTCATCGACTCCGTCCGCATGTACTTCACCGAGAAGAAGGCGGACGAACTCAAACCCCAGTACGAACGCCAGATCAAGGAAGAACTCCGGGAACGGATCAACCGCATGCTGGAGACTCCCGGGGTCAAGGACGTCCTCTTCGAAAAGTTCGACATCATGCAACTCTGAAGACTCAGGATTGCGTCCGGCGAATACTTCGCCGACGGAAACCCCCGACGGGACGCGACCGACAGACGATGCGCCTCCCGCGGGGGCGTTTTCGTTCAATCGGCTCAGGTCATGGCGGGATGCGCCGACAATCAGAAGGGGCGCCCGGCGTTCCGTGCAAGCGCAGCTTGCGGGCGTTTGCCTTCGGCCTGAATTTCACCGTTGAACAGGCGGGGTTTTCATGGCATGATACCTGTAGGGAGGGTTCATGACCGAGGTCCTTTCACAGGATGAGATAGACCAGCTCCTCACCGCCATCAACGCCGGCGAACCCGACATCGAAAAGGTCCGCACGACCGCCGATACCCGCAAGATCAAGATTTACGATTTCCGTCGTCCGGACAAGTTCTCCAAGGAACAGCTCAGGACCATCCAGATCATGCATGAAACCTTCGCGCGCCTTACCACGACGAGCCTTTCGGGTTCGATGCGCGCACTGGTGCACGTCCACGTGGCTTCGGTCGACCAGCTCACCTACGAGGAATTCATCAGGTCGATCCCGACTCCAACGACTCTTTCCGTCATCAGCATGGATCCCCTCAAGGGGCAGGCGATCCTCGAAATAGACCCATCCATAACCTTTACCGTGATCGACCGCCTGTTCGGCGGTTCCGGGGAGGGTTCGAAGCTCAACCGCGAACTCACCGACATCGAGCATTCCGTCATGGAAGGCATCATCGTCCGCATCCTCGGCAACATGCGCGAGGCATGGACGCAGGTCATCGACCTCCGGCCCCGGCTCTCCCAGATCGAGACGAACCCGCAGTTCGCGCAGATCGTACCGCCGACGGAGATGGTGGTGCTCGTGACCCTGGAAACCAAGGTCGGCGAAGTGGAAGGGATGATGAATCTCTGCATCCCCTACCTCACGATCGAGCCGATCGTGTCCAAGCTCTCGGCGCAGTACTGGTACAGCTCGGTCCGCCGCGGCGCCACGACCGAGAACCTCAACATACTGAAGGACAAACTTTCCACAGTCGAGGTGACCATCACCGCCGAGATCGGGAGGATACAGGTGCCCGTCAGGGACGTGCTCAACCTCCGGGAGGGCGACGTCATCAGGCTCTACAATGTCCGTGTGGACGATCCCATGCCGCTGAACATCGGGAACAAGAAGAAGTTCCTCTGCCGCCCCGGCCAGATCGGCCGGAAAATGGCTGTGCAGATATCGAAGAAGCTCGAAGACATCGGGCAGGATGAATTCGAGGAGCTCGCATCCGAAGGAGACGATACCCTATGAGCGACGGCGCACTTTCCCAGGACGAGATCGATTCTCTGCTCGCGGGACTAGATACCGGCGGTGGAGCACCGGCCGCCCCGAAATCCTCGGGACTCTCCCCGGGCGAGATGAAGCACTTCAAGGGCATTCTCGAAGAGACCGTCGCTTCCCAATCGCAGAATATTTCCGTTTTCACCGGCGCCGAGGTGACGTTGCAGCCGCCTGAGCTCGACCAGGTTACTCGTGACGGCTTTCTCCAGTCCATGCCGGAGGAAGTGCTGGCGATCAAGATCGACATCACGGGCGGCATTCCCGGCGACCACCTCTACGTGATGTCGAAGGCTGCGGCCCTCCACCTCGCGTCGCTCGGCATCAACAACCCGGCGCTTACAGAACTCGACGACATGTCCATCTCGGCGGTTTCCGAGTGCTTTTCCACACTGACCGGCACGGAAATTTCCACGATCACCGACAAGACCGGCAATCGCACCATCCAATCGTCCACCGCTGACGGTTCATTCGTTCCCAAGGCCATGGTGCGGGTCCCTTCGGGTGACTTTGTCCGCGCCACGTACAAGCTGACCGTCGACAATGCGACGGAGAACGTCCATGAACTGTTCTCCATGCAGTTTGTCAGGGATATCGTCGCGGCGTCCGGCGGGAAAACGGATTCGCAGCCCGGAACTTCGATGCAAGCCATGGGGCAAGCCGGTCAAGCCATACCGGGCATGCAAATGCCGGGCATGCAAATGCCGGGCATGCAGAACCAGGGATCCGGTCAAGCCATGCCGGGCATGCAAATGCCGGGCATGCAATCGGGGTATCCCCAGCAAATGCAGTATTCCCAAAACATGGGCGGCATGTACCAACAGCCGGGCATGCAGGGTATCCCGGGTATGACCGGTATGGCTCCGCCGAACGTCCAGCCGGTCCAGTTCGCCAGTCTGTCGCAGCGGGCGATGGGGCAGGAGAGCGGGAACATCGGTCTCATCATGGACGTGTTCATGGAGCTCACGGTCGAGCTCGGCCGGACGAAGAAGCTCATCCGCGAGATACTCGGCATGGGCGAAGGCACCATCATCGAGCTCGACAAGCTTGCGGGCGAACCTGTTGACATTCTCGTGAACCACAAGCTCATCGCGAAGGGTGAAGTCGTCGTAATCGACGAGAATTTCGGCGTGCGTGTCACCGAGATCGTCCCTCCGATGGAGCGCATGAGCGACCTCGCCTGAGCCCTGGCCAGCCCGAACGGATCCATCCACGTACCGCTCCCGCGTCGCATCCTGATGCACGCGGGGGCGGTTTTTCTTTGCCAGATAAGGAAAAGGGCTTGCAATTCGGAATTCACTGGAGTAGAATGAGCGTGTAGTGGGGGAGGGGAATCTGAACGCCGCGATTCGCTTTATCTGCGTCGCGGCGGTCGCGTCGTGTATCGCGGTGTCCGGCTTCGCGCAGGACGCCGACTCGACGGGCGGAACGGGCGCACCGGGGCATCAGGCAGCCGGGAGCGTTCCGGTCGCGGCGACCGCCGACGAGAACGGGCTTATCATCGGGGAAGGGAACGGCACAGCCGCGCCCGGAACCGCTGCCCAGGCCGCGAGCTGGCCGTATTTCCTCAGGATGATCATCGTCCTCGCGCTGGTAGTAGCTTCGATCTACGGCGTTTTCAGGCTCATGCGATCGCTTGCGAAGCCGAGGACTCCGGACGATCCGTACCTGAAGGTGCTTGCATCGACGCAGCTCGGTCCGGGACGTTGGCTCTACATCGTATCGGTCGGCGCCAAAGCCTTCCTCGTCGGTTCGACGGAGGGAAGCATTTCGCCGATCGGAGAACTGGACGACAAGGAGTTGGTCGACACCCTGCAATTACGCGCGGTCGATGCACCGACGAATCCGTCCGGAGATTTTTCCTCCCTGATCCGGTCTATCATGAAGCCCGGGGTAATCCATTCGGAAAAGACGCAAGCCAGTGAGCTTGCGCGGCAGAGGGAGCGGCTGAGGAAATTCTGAAGTGGCCGGAAAATATCCGCAAGGATATCCACGGTGCGGAGGATTTCACGATCGCAGGGCGCCGCCTTGAAGAGGCATCCGGCCGGCGTATGGCGCGATCGTACGGCGGATTCCCGGACGCGATGCGTTCTGGGATCCGGGTCAGACCGTCTCTCCGGTCCGTTCGGGGAGTGTCCATGTTGGTTCATTATCGACGCCATATCCTGTCTGTCGTCATGGTACTGGTCTCGGCGGCTGCGTTCGCGCAAAACGGGTCGGGGACGACCGGGACCGGCCAGGCGCCCTATCCTTCGGCGCCGCGTGATTCCGCCGTGAACGTCCCGGTGCCGAGCGCCCAAGGCGGTTCGACCGCGACGGGTACTCCTGTCTTGCCGCCGGGCGTGCCTTTCGTCGACCTCATGGTGCGGAATCCCAAGAACGGGCAGGAAGTCGCCTTTTCCGTCCAGCTTCTCCTGCTCCTGACTGTGCTCTCGCTGGCCCCGAGCATCCTCATCCTCATGACCAGTTTCCTGCGTGTCTCCATAGTCCTGGATTTCATCAAGCGGGCATTGTCACTCCAGCAGGTCCCGCCAACGCAGGTGCTCATGGGAGTCGCATTCTTCCTCACCCTGTTCATCATGTGGCCGACCTTCCAGACGATGTACGACGAGTCGCTGCGGCCCCTCGCCGCGGGCACGATCAACGTTGAACAGGCCTACCGGTCGGCGGAGAAACCCCTGAGGATTTTCATGTACAACCAGATGAAGTCCAACCCGGAGAATATCCGCCTGTTCATGACCATGCGGGGGCTGCCGAAGCCCCAGACCCTCGCCGACGTGCCGACCTATGTCCTGATACCGGCGTTCATCCTCAATGAGCTCACCGTGTCCTTCAAGATCGGGATAGTCCTGTTCATCCCGTTCATCGTCATTGACATGGTGGTCGCCTCTGCCCTCATGTCCATGGGCATGATCATGTTGCCACCGGTCATGATCTCTACGCCTTTCAAGCTCATCCTGTTCATACTCGTGGACGGATGGAACCTGATGACCCGACAGATCGTCGCCTCGTTCTTCTGAAGACCGGGGGATTGAAGGTGGATCCGGCGGAGAATGTTCCGGGAACCGGGAAGGAGACGCGCAGACATGAACTTGAGCGACGCCGTGATGATCGTACGGGGGGGAGTCCTCGAGATCGTGGTTTTATCGGCTCCCATCCTCCTCGCGGCCATGGTCGTGGGTCTCGTGGTCGCCGTCTTCCAGGCCACAACGTCCATCCAGGAGCAGACCCTCACCTTCGTCCCGAAGATCGCCGCGATCCTCGGGGTGCTGGCGCTGCTCGGGGGATGGATGCTCACGAGCCTCGCACAATACACGACCAGGTTGTTCGAGATGATACCCAACATGGCAAGGTAGGAGCGGGCATTGTTCGATTCGCTGATCGCCGACGCTGACCTTTTCTTCCTCATCGCCGTCAGGGTGCTTGCAGTGGTGGAGACGGCGCCGCTGCTTTCCAGTGAAGGCATACCGCAGCCGGCGAAGGTGGCGCTGGCGGGCTTTGCCGCGGTCGCGGTCTATCCGGGCGTCAAGGCGGCTGGATATCCCCTCCCCACCGAGGCGGGCGCCTACCTGGCGCTTCTCGTCGGTGAGGCGCTCATCGGGGTGGCCATCGGTTTCTTCCTCGGCGCCGTCCAGGCCGCATTCACGACGGCAGGACAGTTCTTCTCCCTGCAGATGGGTTTCGGCGCTTCGGAAGTCTACGATCCCCTCTCGCAGATCGAGATCCCGGTGATGGGCCAGTTCCTCAACCTGGTCGCGATGCTGGTGTTCCTCACGACGAGCGGTTTCCAGAAAGTGTTCCTCTTTGCCGCCGAGCGCTCCTTCATGACGATGAAGGCGATCGACATCGTCCTGGCGAAGGATCGCATGTTCCACTATCTCCTCGCGGCCCTGCCGCTCATGTTCCAGAACGCGATGCTCCTTGCCTTGCCCATCCTGGGAACCCTCTTCATCGTCTCCGTGGCCATGGGCCTCCTCTCCAAGGCGGCGCCCCAGATCAACATCATGAGCGAGAGCTTTCCAATTTCGATCGGGGCCGCCTTCCTCATCCTGTTCGGTTCCCTGCCTTTCCTCATGGAAGCGTTTTCCCGTCTCCTGGAAGCCGGATTCGAGGACCTGTCGCGCCTGGCGGGAGGCGCCTGATGGGCGGCGATGCACGGCGCGTCCTTGCCCATGTCCACCTGCAGTGGTTTGCCGCGGAGGACGAGGGACGCACCGAGGAACCGAGCGAGTACAAGCTCAGGAAGGCCAGGGAAGAAGGCCGGGTGGCGAAAAGCCCGGATCTCGTCTCGGCCATCGGACTCCTCCTCACGTCAGTCACCTTCGCGATCATCGCTCCCTGGTGGTTCGGGAATCTCCGCGACATGCTGGCCTGGTTCCTGTCCGTTTCGACCGAACTCGACCCGGTCACCGACTCCGGGCTCATGGCATCCGCGTTCTTCGGATACTTCATCAAGCTCAGCCTGCCGCTCGGAATCGTCGGAGTCGCGGCGGCGATATTCGGAAACGTCCTGCAGATCGGCCTGCTCTTCACCGTCAAGCCGATTACCCCTGATTTCAAACGGATAGTCCCCCGCTTCGGCCAGTTCCTGCAGAAGACCGTCTTTTCGATCGAGGGCCTGTTCAACCTGGCCAAGTCGATCGTCAAGATAGCGATCATCGGAGGTATCGCGTGGACCATCGTCCAGGCCGAGATGGATCGGCTCCTGGTCCTCTTCGCGCAGCCTTTCTGGATTTCCCTGAAGCTGGTGGGCGGCATGGCGCTCAAGCTCGTCATCGCGACGGCGGTGGCCTTGCTCGCGTTTTCGGTGCCGGACTTCCTTTTCCAGCGCCGGCAGTTCACGGAGCAGATGAAGATGTCGCTCCAGGAAGTCAAGGAAGAGCGCAAGATGTACGAGGGGGATCCCACAATCAAGGGCAGGCTCCGCGAACGTATGCGCGAGCTCCTCACGAAGAACATGGCCGCGAACGTCCCCAAGGCCGACGTCGTCGTGACAAACCCGACACACTACGCGGTCGCCCTCGAGTGGAACCGCGAGACGATGGTGGCGCCTACGGTCACCGCGAAGGGCGCTGACGAGGTGGCGCTCCGGATCAGGAAGCTGGCGTCCGACAACGACGTTCCCATCGTGGAGAACCGTCCCCTGGCGCGAGCGCTGTACGCGGACGTGGAAATCGGCCAGGTGATTCCCGACAAGTACTATCAGGCCATTGCCACGGTCCTGAGCCACGTGTACGCGATGCGGCCGGAAAAGGCACGCTGGACCGAGGCTGAAGCCGAAGCCGCGGCCGCTGGGGCGGAGGGAAGCGCATGACGGACGGCGTGACCGGAATGGACGGCCTTTCCCGACTGAAAGGGATGCATGCAGCGGAGGTGGACAATGGCTGACGTCCAGAGGATTCTGAAAGATACCTTCCTGACCAACCGGAGCGACCTCGCGGTCGCTGCCGGCGCCATCGCCGTCACCCTCATGATCATCATCCCCGTACCCTCGATCCTGCTGGACGCGCTCATGTCCCTCAACCTCATCCTCGCCGTACTCATCATGCTGATTTCGCTCTATACCCGGAAGGCCACGGATTTCTCGATATTCCCGACCATGCTCCTCGTGACGACCATATTCGGCCTCTCGCTCAACATCTCGTCGACGCGTCTCATCCTTTCCATGGGTTCGAAGTTCGACGGCAGGATCATCCGCGCGTTCAGCACGTTCGTCGTGGGCGCGGGCGGCACGGACGGCATCGTCATCGGGTTCATCATCTTCATCGTGATCATCGCGGTGCAGGCCATCGTCATCACAAAAGGTTCCACGCGCATCGCCGAAGTCGCCGCCCGCTTCACCCTCGACGGCCTGCCGGTCAAGCAGATGGCCATCGAGAGCGAATTCAATGCCGGGTCGATCTCCGAGGAGGAATCCAGGCGGCGGAAGCACGAACTCGAACGGGAAGTCGATTTCTACGGCCAGATGGACGGCGCCTCCAAGTTCGTCTCGGGCAACGTCAAGGTGGGCATCTTCATCAGCGTGATCAACCTGATAGGCGGATTCATCGTCGGCATGGTCCTCCACGCCGAGTCGCTCTCCACGGCCCTCACCACCTACACGACGCTCACCATCGGCGACGGGCTCGTGTCCCAGCTTCCCGCGCTGCTCGTCTCCACGGCCACCGGCTTGATCGTCACCCGCGCCAATTCGCAGGGGACATTCGGCGCGGAAGTCGTGACGCAGTTCTCCCAGAACGCGCGGATCTACTGGGTCGGAGCCATCGTGCTGTGCCTCATGGCCTTCCTGCCCGGGTTTCCCTGGTATGTCCTGCTCCCGATGGCCGCGCTCCTCGGGGTGATCGGCTACCGCCTGACGAAGAAACAGCTCACCGCAGGGGACAAGGCCCAGTCGCAAGCCCAGACCGCCGCGAAGCCCAAGTCCGAGGGAGCGCAGGAATTCTCCCCGGTCGTCCCCCTAGACCCGATCAGCCTGGAACTCGGATACGGCCTGATCCCGCTCGTCGACAAGGACAAGGGCGCGGAGCTCCTCGAGCGCGTGACGAGGATCAGGAAAGAGAGCGCACTCGATATGGGGCTCGCGGTTCCGCGCATCCGGATCCAGGACAACATGCGCCTCGAACCGAGCGAATACTGCTTCAAGATCAAGGGCGTGGAGATCGGGCGGGGCATCATACGTCTCGGTTACTATCTCGCGATCAACCCGGGAACGGTGTCCGAGGAGGTCACGGGAGAGCGCACGAAGGATCCGGCTTTCGGCCTGCCCGCGATCTGGATCGAAGAGGGCCAGCGGGACCGCGCCGAACGTGCGGGCTATACCGTCGTGGACGCGCCGAGCATCGTGGCGACCCACCTGACCGAGATCATCAAGCGGCACGCCGCGGAGATCCTCGGCCGGCAGGAGGTCCAGGGCATTCTCGAAGCCCTCAGGAAGGACTATCCCGCCGTCGTGGACGACGTCCAGAAGCACCTCTCGCTCGGCGAGATGCAGAAGGTCCTGCAGGGCCTTCTCCGGGAACAGGTATCGGTCCGTAACATGGTCGCCATCCTCGAAACCCTCGCGGATTATGCGGGCATCACGAAGGATCCGGGTTTCCTCGTTGAAAAGGCGAGGCAGGCTCTCGGGAGGCAGATCTGCCTCCAGTTCAGCGACCAGGAGAAGGTCCTGCACGTACTGACCATAGATCCGGTCCTCGAACAGAAGATCATCGAAAGCCGCGTGGACGCGCCGGGCGGAGCTATCGCGGCCCTCGAACCGGCGATCCAGCGCCAGTGGATCAAGAGCCTCTCCCAGGCTGTCGCGGCCATCCAGAAACAAGGTTACTTCCCGATGATCCTCTGTTCCGAGGCAGCCCGGGCGCTCGTCAAGTCCAGCACGGAGCGGGAGATTCCCGACCTCGTCGTGCTTTCGGTCCCCGAAGTGGTCGCCGACATGCACGTCGAGGCCATCGGCGAGATCAAGCTGGAACAGTAAGAAAGAAAAAAAGGACGAGAAGGAATGCAATATTTCACCGAAGAAGGCGATACCCACCGCGAAGTACTCGAGAAGGTCAGGATCAAGTACGGGGAATCCGCCCAGGTCGTGACGCAGCGAACGGTCAGGAAGGGCGGCTTCATGGGCTTTTTCGCCCGCGAGAAAGTCGAAATGACCGGATACGTACGGCAGGACACCGCGAGGGAATCCTCCAACCGGATCATCTCGCTCGAAGAGGACAAGAAGAAACTCCTCGATTCCATACAGGAACGAACCCTCCAGGAAGTGCTCACGGAGATCCGTTCCCTCAAGGAATCCATCGGGACACAGCGGCCGGGGGAAGATGAGCATCCCACGATCGTCGCCGTCAGGGAATTGCTCGACCTGAACGAGTTCGGCGAGGATTACCGCGAATCGATCATCGGCAGGATCAAGGACGGGTTCAGCCTCTCCGAACTCGACGATTTTGACGATGTATGCCAGTCCGTCATCGAATGGATCGGCGACGGCATCGCCATCGCGACCGACAGGAAGGGCGCCCGTCCGAGGATCCTGGCCCTCATCGGCCCGACGGGCGTGGGCAAGACGACCACGATCGCGAAGCTCGCCAGCGTCTACCGAATGGGACTCAAGAACATGGAGCCGCGGAACGTGCGGATGATATCCATCGACTGCTACCGGATCGGTGCCCAGGCGCAGATAACCAAGTATGCCGAGATCATGGAGGTACCGATCTCGTGCGTGGAGACGGAGGATGACCTCAGGAAGACCATCGCGATGTACCGCGACGTCGATCTCATCCTTGTCGACACGATCGGCAACAGCCCCCGCGAGGCGGTCAAGCTGGCGGAGATGAAGCAGGTGCTGTCGGCCTGCGGGAACCAGGCGGAAGTCCATCTCGCGGTTGCAGCGACTACCAAGACGGCGGACATGATCGAGATCATGCGGCAGTTCGAACCGTTCAGGTACGAGTCGGTGGTCGTGACGAAACTCGACGAGACGAGCCACATCGGCAACGTCCTGACGGCCCTTTCCAGGGCCAGGAAACCCGTTTCGTTCGTCTCGGACGGCCAAAGCGTCCCGGACAGCATCCACCGGGCCGATCCGGTCCGTTTCCTGATAAATCTCGAAGGTTTCGAGCCGAATCGTCCGAAACTCGAAGAGAGGTATGCCGCAAGGCCTGCCGGGGGGAAACGATAATGGAAGACCAGGCGCAGAAACTCAGGGAACTCATGAAGGCTTCCAAGCCGCGGGACGGTTCGCCCCAGAAAAAGACGAGGATCATCACCGTCGCGAGCGGGAAAGGCGGCGTCGGCAAGACGAACGTGTCCGTCAACATGGCGTTGGCGTACGCACAGCAGGGCAAGCGCGTCATCGTGATGGACGCCGATCTGGGGCTTGCGAACGTGAACATCATGCTCAACATGATCCCCAAGTTCAATCTTTATCACGTCATCCGCAAGCAGAAATCGATGCGGGAGATCATCCTGGACACCGAGTACGGCATCCAGATCGTCGCAGGAGCGTCCGGTTTCTCGAAGATCGCGAACCTGACCGATGACGAACGGCAGAGCTTCATCAGCGAATTGTACACGTTGTCGAGCGCGGACATCATCATCATCGACACCAGCGCCGGGGTCTCCAACAACGTACTTTCCTTCGTGGCCGCCGCGGACGACGCCATCATCGTGACGACCCCCGAACCGACCGCGATCACAGACGCGTATGGGATCATCAAGATCATCGCGACCGAGATAGAAAACCTCAACATCGGCCTGAAACTCGTGGTAAACCGCGTCAAGAACGTGACGGACGGCAAGAAAGTGGCCGAGCGGATCATCAACATATCCGCCCAGTTCCTCAACCTCAAGGTGGAATATCTCGGCTGCATCTACGACGATCCCATCGTCTCGCAGGCAGTACTCAGGCAGAAGCCGTTCATGGTGCTCGAGCCGAAATCCAAGGCGGCAATTTCCATCCAGCATCTGGTGAGCCGCATCGAAAAGACGGATTTCTCCGATGAAAACGGGGTCGGCAGGTTCATCCGCAAATTTTTCGGCAAGGAGTGAACGCCGTGCCGACTCGGGCTTCTTCTGTCGACGGGTTTCCATCGGCGAGGAAGTGCGCATTCCGTTCTTGACTCGCCCTTGACCGATGATCTAATCTTTCGCATATGGGAGGGAAGGTGCGGTGGGTTCCGGTTTGAGGTGGTCGATCATCGTCGGCGCCTCTGCGTTCGCGCTTTCGGTCCTCATCGGCCTCGTCAGCCGCGTGGGTTTTGCAGTGCTGCTGGTGCGCGCGCTCGTTTTTGGCGTATCCTTCACTGCGGTACCGTACCTTTTCTCGATTCTCGTCGCGAGGTTCCTGCCGGAGCTGCTCTCCGATTCCCCGGAATCGGCGCTCGCGACGGAACCGGGCAGGGAAGGCGGACATGTTGATATCGTACTCCCGGGCGACGACGAGATTCCTGATCCGGTCGGGACCTCAGACCGGCATCGCCTGGATGGGCTTCCCCCTGATGATGGGGAACTCGAGCGGGAGACCGAGTCCCTCGGGGCGGAGTCCCTCATTCCGGGGGAAACGGGGGAGCAACCGGCAGCGTCCGGACCGGCCAGGCCGCCTGCGTCTTTCGACGATCTCGACGTGTTGCCGGACCTCGACGCCTTCGCGAGTTCGTTCGAAGGTCCCAATGGCATCGTCGGCGAATCTTCCGGCTCCAGCGATGGTGAAGGCGGGTTGCCGGCAAAGCGTTCGTCGGAGCATGGCGCTGTAAGCGGGGGCGATCCCGTGGAACTTGCAAGCGCAATTCGAACAATCCTGAAGAGAGACCAGAAAGGGTAGGCCGAGATGCAAATTTCCCTGCTGGAGCGATACACGGAAGAGGAACTCTGGGTCCAGTACAAGAAAAACCGGGACCCCGCCATCCGTGAGGCGTTCATTCGTCAGTACGCGCCGCTCGTGAAGTACGTCGCCGGAAAAGTCGCGGCAGGGATGCCCCATTCCGTGGAATTCGAGGATCTGGTCGGGTTCGGCGTATTCGGACTCATCGACGCCATCGACAAGTTCGATCCCGAGAAGAACGTGAAATTCAAGACCTATGCGGTTACTCGCATCCGAGGCGCCATTTTTGACGAACTCAGGTCCATCGACTGGGTGCCGAGATCCGTCCGGCAAAAAACCAGGGAAATAGAGGAAACCATCGTGGAGCTCGAGGCGAAGCTCGGCCGACCGGCATCCGATGCGGAAATAGCCGAAGCGCTCGGTGTTTCCGAGGACGAATTTTCCCGCACGATGCTGAAGATTTCCGGTACCTCCGTGCTTTCCCTCAACGACGTGTGGTACTCCGGGGAGGACGCGGACAAGATATCCATCGGCGACAGCATCGAGAGTCCCTCCAGTCTCAACCCCGATTCCCAGATCGAACGCGACGAGATCAAGCGCGTGATCGTCCAGGCCATCAACGAGCTGCCCGACAAGGAAAAGAAAGTCCTCGTCCTTTACTACTACGAAGATCTCACGCTCAAGGAAATCGGCGAAGTCCTCGAAGTCACCGAATCCCGGGTCAGCCAGCTGCATACCAAGGCGATCCTCAGGCTTCGGGCCAAACTGACGAACATACGGAAAGGAATCGTCTGACCATGGCCGTGGGGCTTCCTGAGATCGAGGAGCTCATGCGTCGCTACCAGGCGGATGATCAGGAAAAGAAGTCGGTAGAAGCCGAGGGCGAAAGCCTGGACGATGCCCTCAAGAACGCCTCCATACAACTCGATTGCCCCATCATCCGCATCGAATATGTCGTGTTCGAGCCAGGGAGCCCCGGCGTGTTCGGCTTCGGCAAGCGTCCGTGCAAGCTCCGGGCGACCACGATCGCCGAAAAACAGAAGGTTGCCGCCGTCGAGGAAACCGTGGATGATTCGGAATTCTCCGGCGACTCGATTACCGTCCCGGAGATCAGGGACAGGGACGGCGAAGCATTCGTCCGGCTCTCGGGGGAATCAGCCCTGCTCAAGGTCATCCCGCCGGTCGGCAAGGGACGAAGGGCCACCGACAAGCACGCCACCGACCGTCTCCACGCGAGGGCAGTCCACGATTGCGACGAGAATATGGTGCGCGAGATCGTGCGCAACGCGGAAGGCGAGTACGTGAAAGTCGGGTCCTACATCTCGAACCCGGCGAACGACGGATTCCTGACCTGCGACGTGACGGATTCCGACATGAAAGCCTTTGTCGTCCTTACCCAGCCGGGGCCCGGAGGCGCGGATCTGTCAAGGGAAGCGATCTCCTTCTTCCTGAAGAACAACAAGATCATGTTCGGCATCAAGGACGAGGTCCTCCAGGACCTGGAAGATCGTCCGCACTACAAGGAACCCGTACTCGTGGCCGAAGGGGACAAGCCCCAGAACGGACGCGACGCCCGCATGCAGTTCCTGTTCGAGGTCGACAAGACCAAGCTCCACCTGAAGGAAAGCGCCGACGGGCGAGTGAATTTCAAGGAACTCGGCCTCATCCAGAACGTGGTCGCGGGGCAGCCTCTTGCCAGGAAGGTTCCCCCGGAACGGGGCGTCAGCGGCAAGACAGTCCTCGGCAGGCCCCTGCCCGCCAGGAACGGCAAGGACATCCAGATTCCCGCGGGCAAGAACGTGCACATCGCCGAGGACGGACTCACCGTGATCGCCGACATCAACGGCGAGGTGACCTTCATGGCGGCGCGGATCAATGTCGAGACCGTCAAGACCATCGAAGGCGACCTTGATATCAAGGTCGGCAACCAGATGTTCCTCGGGGGAACCCTTATCATCAAGGGGAACATAGAAGACGGGTTCGAGGTGAAGGCCGCCGGCGACATCGAGGTGTACGGGAACGTCGGACGATCCACCCTTGTCGCCGAGGGCGATGTCATCGTTCACCAGGGCATCAACGGCAAGTCGAACGCAATAATCAAGGCGGGGCGGAGCGTTTGGGCCCGATTCATAGAGATGGCCAACATCGAAGCCGGGGAGTACGTCATTGCCTCCGACGGCATCGTCAATTCCAATGTCACCGCCAACAAGAAGATCATCTGCCAGGGGCGGCGCGCGTACATCGTCGGAGGGCATTACCGCGCATGCGAGGAGATCAACGCCAAGTCGCTCGGCTCCGCCGTGAGCGGTGCGGAGACCATCTGCGAAGTGGGATTCGATCCCAAGAGCAAGGAAAAGCTCGAGGGACTCAATACGCAGCTTGTCCATCTCAAGCACCAGCTCGATGAGCTCGACAAGAACCTCTCGACCATGGTAGCCCTCAAGAAGCTGCGCAAGGAACCGTCCGAAGAGAAGGACCGTGCCTTGCAGGTGACGCTTGCCAAGCGGGGTGAACTCATCGAGGAAATGCGCAACCTTGCCAAGGAGGCGGAATCCATCCAGGCCTACCTGAACGGGCTCAAGACGAGGGGCCGCGTATCGGTGTCGTACAAGGTCTACCCGGGAGTGAAGATCCAGATCAAGGACGTCAGGGAAGACATCAAGATCGAACAGAAAGCCGTTACCTTCTACCTCGAGAACCTCATGATCAAGAAGACGAAATACGAGGAAGTCGATGACGAATCGATACGGCGGGGACCGCACAATGTCGATAAAACCGATTGACCTCCAGACCCTCTTCATGAACCTGAACCAGCTCGGGAAGGAACAGGCAGCGGGCCGCGAAGGCGCCGCCATCCAGCAGGCCGTCCATGGAGCCGTGGAAATGAAGAAGCAAGCGGAGGCATCCAAGGCCATCAGGAAACCGGATCCCCCGAAAGACGGAGCGGAGCGCATCCACGACCGCGATGCCCGGAAGGGCGAGACGCCCGCCGAAGGGGAGAAGGGGAAAAAGCGGGGGAATGCAGCGGATGCTCCGGACGACGCCGCGGGCGAAGGGCCGGAGATCGTCACGGATCCGGAACTCGGCGGTCACATCGACGTGAGTGGTTGAGCGGGATGGACCTCTTCGTACTCGTGATGCTCAACATCGCCGCTTTCGCGGCCGCGTACCTCGTCCTCGTGTCGCGGATGCGGCGCGAACTCGATGTGCGGGGAACGCTGGACCGCGTGCGCCGCGAAGTCTCCGCCTTGGTCGTCGAGATCAACGCGACCACCGATCGCAACGTCTCGCTCATCGAAGACCGCCTTCAACTCCTCAAAACCGCACTCGATGACGCCGATCGCCGCCTGGGTGTCATCGACAGGGAACTTGCCCGAAAGAAAGACGAGCGGGACGTGTACTCGAGGCTCAGGCGAAGCGTGCCCTCGGTTCACGCGCAGCCGGAGGACAGGGTCGGGGACTCGACCCGTCTCGAGCGGGCCGATACCGGGGATCGGCTCCTGGCCGATACCGGGGCTCGTGACTCGCAGGCTGCAACGGGCCAGGCCGGAGAGACTGCGGCGCGGAGTGCTGCGGGAGATGCAACCGTCGGGGGACCGATATCGATCGCGGTTCCACGCGGTCCGGAGCCCGGCGTTCCTTTCGTGACTTTTTCCACCAAGCCTGTCGAGATCGCGCCGTCCCTGCGGGAACGGGTGCTGGATCTCAGGAAACGGGGTTTTTCCAACGATCTGATCGCGGCCAGGGTCGGAACGACGATCGCCGAGATCGACGTCATCATCGGTATCGAGGACAGGCGCGGATCATCCGATCACGATAGCTGACGTATGCGCCCGATCATCGGCATCGATTTCGGTACGACCAACAGCCTCGTCGCCTGGATTGACGACGGCAGGCCTGTCGTCATTCCCAACGACAGGGGCGCGAGGATCACGCCGAGCGTCGTCGCATTCCCGCGATCCGGCGATGTGCTGGTTGGGGAATCCGCCAGGAACCAGGCCGTCGTGGAGCCGGAACGGACAGTGGTGGCGATCAAGCGCATGCTCGGGGGGGCCGATCGCATCACGATGGACGGTAAGGCCATGGGGCCTGAGGAGATCGCGTCCCATATCTTCCGCAAGCTCAAGCATGACGCCGAATCCTACCTGGGAACCGAAATCCGGGAAGCCGTGATTACCGTACCGGCGCGCTACCCGGACGTCAAACGCAGGTCGATCCGCGAGGCCTCCTGCATCGCTGGGCTCGCCGTTCGCCGCCTCGTCAATGAGCCGACCGCCGCAGCCGTGGCCAGGGCTTACCTCGAACGCGAACCGACGGGGCGGAAGACCCTGCTCGTATACGATTTTGGAGGAGGCACCTTCGACGTGACAGTCCTCGCCGCCGAGGGCCGGAAATGCAGGGTGCTCTCCACTGCGGGCGATGAATGGCTCGGTGGAATCGATATCGACGCGGTCTTGCTGAGCGATGTCGAGGCGACATTCCGATCCGGGCACGGAATCGACATCGGGGCCGACAGGAGGCTGTCGCAGAGCCTGGCCGATCTCGTGGAACGCGCCAAGATCGAATTGTCCTCGCGGAACCGGGCGGCCATATCCATACCATTCGCCTCCTCCGGGCACGGTGGCATCGCCCACCTCGAGTACGTCGTGGACCGGGATCGTTTCGAGGAAATGGCCTCTCCCTTCGTAGACAGGACCATCGCTCTCGTCAGGCAGGCGATCCGCGACGCGGGCCTGTCGCCTGCCGACATCGACAGCCTCGTGTTGTCCGGCGGTTCGAGCCGCATTCCCCTCGTCGCCGAACGGCTGGCCGGCGTGGTCGACCTGAAGCCGGAAGCGCGCGTGAATTTCGAGGAGATCGTGGCGATAGGCGCCGCCGTCGAAGCCGCCGTGAGTTCCGGTTCCCTGAAGGGATTTTTCGTCAGCGATGTCGCCACCAGGTCCTACGGCGTGGAAATCGACGGGGGCGGTTTCGTTCCGGTCGTTCCCAGGCACGAGACGCTCCCGACGAGGCATCGCAAGCTCTTTTCGACGGTGGCCGACGGGCAGGAGTCGGTCGAGATAAGCATCCTGCAGGGCGAGTCGTCGCGTGCCTCCGGGAACGAGCCGCTGGGGCGCTTCATGCTGACCGGGATCCGCAAGGCGAAGCGGGGCGAGCCGCGCATCATGGTCGAGTTCAACATCGACGAAAGCGATATCCTCAGCGTCCGGGCCGTCGACCTGGACACCGGGGTACGGCAGGGCGTCGTCGTGGCGGGCGAAGGAAGCGGCACCGGTGATTCGCTTGAAGCCCTCGCCGAGCGGATACGCGGTCTTGCCGCGAGAGGCCCCGTGGACGGTCCGTTCCGGGAAGAAATCGAGGAGACCCTCGCCGAGGCTGATCGCCTGCTCGAATCGAGCGTCGACGAACTGGCGACGCATGACATCCGCTCCGCCCTCGAAGCGATCGTCGGCGAGCTTCTCGCGATGGAGCGCTGAAAACCATGTACTCGACCGTGGAATTGTTTTCCGTGCTGGGGCTCGACGAAAGCGCCGGGCTCGGCGACCTGCGCGCGGCGTATCGGTCCCTCGTCAAGCGCTACCATCCGGATTCATCCCGCGATCCCTCCACCGCGTTCAGATTCAACCGGGTCGTGAAAGCATACAAGACCCTCGAAGTCCGCGTGCGGGACTTGCCCCTCCGGGAGGCTTCCCCGGCGATCAAGCCGAAACCCGAACATCTGGATCTGTTTGCCCTTGGCGCGGAAGCGATAGGGGACGATGATCCCCGCCGGAGGGTCGAATCAACGAAGAAACTGGGATTATCGGGCAGGCGGGCAGCCTATGTTTTCCTGAGAAAAGTCTTGTACGACGCGGACGATGCCGTGGTGGCACAGGCCGTCAGGTCGATCGCGCTGCTCGGGATACGGCAGGCGGAAGGGGAACTCGCCTCGCTCTACGCCCGTGCTTCCGGGACGGTGAGAGAGGCAATACTCCAGGCGGCCAGGGGGACGCGGGAGGAAGCGTTCAGGTCGGCGCTCGTGTACGCGGAACGCGATCCCTCCTCCGGCGAAAATGACAGGGAGGATGCCGCAGAGTGCCTGCGGCGCATGGATTTGCCGATTCGGGTCCGTTGAACGTTCCGATGCGCCGGCGAGGACCGGCATGTCCGGGAATGCGGAAACGTCTCCGACGGGAGCTTTCTAGCGAACCCTGTCGGCGCAGGTCTTGCCCGTCGGTGTCATCGCCAATCCACCCTCGGCGCTTTCCCGCAGCGACGACGGCATGCTTTCGCCTATGGAACGCATGGCTTCCACGACCTCGTCGAACGGGATGTAGCTCCGTATCCCCGCCGCATCGAGCGAGGCGGCGGTGATCGCCGCGACGGCCATGAACGCGTTGCGTTTCACGCAGGGCACTTCAACGAGGCCGGCGACGGGATCGCAGGCCAGGCCGAGGGAATTCTTGAGGGCAAGCGCGGCCGCGTTGAAGACCGATCCGGCGTCGCGCCGCATGAGCCACGAGAGCGCTCCGGCTGCCATCGCGGACGCTGCTCCGCATTCCGCCTGGCAGCCGCCGGCAGCTCCCGAGAGCGTTGCCTTGGTCGCGATGACGATCCCCACGGCGGACGCGCACAGGAACGCTTCGGCCATCCTGTCCGACCGGAAGGGTTCACCCGTTTCGCGTTCGTCGTGCCAGGCCCACAGGACGCCGGGAACGATGCCGCAGGAACCCCCGGTGGGGAAGGCGACAACCTTCCCTCCGCACGCGCTGACCTCGTTGACCGCGAGTGAATAGGCGACGGCCTTGTTGAAGAAGCCGTCGCGGACCGGCGGATCGGCGGATGCGGACGCTAGGATCGCATTCCCGCCCGTCATCCCGGAAAACGACGACTGCCGCTCCGAAAGACCCCTCTGGAGAGATTGCCTCGTGATCGCCATGCGGCGAAAAAGTTCTTCATGCGTTTCGGCCACCGATTTCCCGGTGAGGAAGGAATCGCGTTCGAGCATGAAAGCGGGAAGGTGCAAGCCGCTCTCCGCGACAAGGGCGAGCAATTCGGCCGCCGACGAAAACCGCGTGTTCATGGTCAGCAGCTCCTCGCGGGGACGTGGACCGCCGAAATCACTCCCCGTATTCGCTCGACGGCCGCGATGGCGGCGGACGGAACGTGGTCGTCGACTTCCACGACGAGCAGGGCTTCATCGCCTTTTTCCCTGCGGTGGGACGCAGCACACGCGATGTTGACCCCGTGCCCGGCGAGCGCTGCCGTGACCCCCGCCAGTACACCGATCTCGTCGTGGTGGAGTACGAGCACCGCGTCGAGTTCCCCGGTGAGATCGGCGTCGAACCCGTTGATGGATTGCAGGAGTACGGAACCGCCGCCCACCGACGCTCCGCGAACACGCAGGGTCCTGCCCCCGCCCGAGAGTTCGATGACGACTGTGTTGGGATGGTAGCGACCGGGCATGCGGTATTCGCTGATGATCTCCACGTTCAAATTCATCCGCCTGGCGATCTCGAGCGAAAAACCCAGTCGCTCGTCGTCGGGATAAATTCCGAGGAGCCCCGCGACGAGCGCCTTGTCGGAGCCATGCCCCTTCCATGTGCGGGCCAGCGATCCGTAGAAAGTGGCTTTCGCGGCGGAGATTTCGCCGTCGAAGATGGACCTGGCGAGAAACGCGATCCTGGCGATGCCCGCGGTGTGGGAACTCGACGGCCCGATCATGACGGGTCCGAACATGTCGAAGATCGTCAGCGGGCGGTCAGCCATGGCATCCTCCGCTTTTCGGTTCCGGCGTGCATGCCGGACGTCATCGGATTTCCTTCCTCGTTTCGGACGCATCGACTCCGTATTCCTCGAGTTTCTGGTACAGGGTCTTTCGCCCGATTCCGAGCAGCTCGGCGGCGCGGCTCTTGTTGCCACCCGTCATGGCGAGGGTCTGGAGGATGACGACCTTTTCCGCTTCGGCGAGGGATGAGCCCGAAGGCACCACGATCCCGGTTTCCGATCCCCTCGATGCGATGCTCGGGGGGAGGTCCTCGAGCCTGATGAAACCCGAGGTTGCCATGACGACCGCGCTTTCGATGCAATTGCGGAGTTCCCGTACGTTGCCTGGCCAGGAATATGCGTACAGCGCGGCCCGCACCTTGGCATCGAAGCCAGTCAGGAGTTTCGAATTTTCACGCGCGAACTGCTCAAGGAAGGTCGCGGCGATGATGGGAATGTCGTCTTTCCGTTCACGGAGCGGCGGCACGTGGATATTGACGACATTGAGCCTGTAAAAGAGGTCCTCGCGGAACGTGCCGAGCTCGATCTCGGCCTTGAGGTCGCGGTTGGTCGCGGCAATGATTCGCACGTCCAGTTCGATGGTCTCCTCGCCGCCGACCCTCTCGAACTTCCTCTCCTGGAGCACGCGCAGGATCTTTATCTGGACGTTCTGGTTGATCTCGCCGATCTCGTCCAGGAAGAGCGTACCGTCGTGCGCGAGTTCGAAGCGACCGCGCTTGCGTCCTGCCGCTCCCGTGAACGCACCCTTTTCGTGGCCGAACAATTCGCTCTCGAGGAGGCTTTCCGCGAGGGCGGCGCAATGGACCTTGACCAGTTGGTGGTCCTTGCGCGGCGACAGGTCGTGGATGGCATCCGCGACGAGTTCCTTCCCGACGCCGCTTTCGCCCGTGATGAGGACACTGGCCCTCGTCGGCGCGACCCGCCGTATGAGGTCGAAGACCCGTTTCATTTCGGGACTCTTCCCGATGATGGAAGCCATGCTCCGCCGGGCTTCTGCTTCGGCGATGAGCTCCTCGTTCTTCAGGGTGAGATCCCTGCGTTCGAGGGCCCGCGTGATGAGGAGGCCGAGGTGGTCGAGGTTGACGGGCTTCGTGATGAAATCGTACGCGCCCAGCCTCATGGCCTCGACGGCATCTTCGATGGTGCCATGGCCCGTGAGGACGATGACGGGAAGGCCGGGGAATTTCGATACCGTGTCGCGCAATAAATCGACGCCGGTCATTTTGGGCATCTTGAGGTCCGTGACCACGAGATCCACCTGTGACCGCTCGAGCGTCCGCTTTCCCTCGTCGCCGTCGGCGGCCATGATGACGCCGTAGCCGTCGAGCCTGAGTGATTCCGCGAGCCCTTCGCGTATGTTCTTCTCGTCGTCGATGACGAGTATGGTTGCCCTCATGTACCCGTTACCTCCGCGGCGCGGGATCCGGCGGCGGCCGCAGCGTCCGAACGGCCTGAATATTCGATGAGCCTCGTTTCCTTCTGCGGTACGGGAAGCGAAATCGTGAACGCCGAACCCTTTCCCTCCTTCGTCGTCACGGAAATCTCGCCGTCGTGTTCCTTCACGATCTTGAACGCGAGGGTGAGACCAAGACCCGTGCCATTGTCCTTCGTCGTGAAGTAAGGTTCGAAAATCTTGGAAAGGTTGTCATCGGAGATGCCGGTGCCGGTATCGGCGATGGAAATGTCCAGGGTTCCTTCCCGCAGGACCGTGCTGATCGTGAGGAGGCCGCCGTCGGGCATGGCGGCCTGCGCGTTCTTGACCAGGTTCAGGATGGCTTGTTTCATGAACCTTGCATCGACACGAACCCGCGGGGAATTGCCGCAGAGCTCGACCTTGATGTCCACGCCGGATTCCCTCAGTTCCGGAGCGACGAAATCGGCAAGCTCCCTGATGAGGGCGTCGATATCGGCTTCGATCGGTTCGATGTTCATTGGCCGGACCGCGAAGAGGAAATCCACCACGATGCGGTTGAGCCGCTCGATTTCCTCGTCGATCACGGCCGTGTAGCGGTCGAGCGCGTCGTCGCAGGATTCGGAACCCTTGCAGCGGAGGGCCTTCTTGATGAGCTGGACGTGTATGCTCATGGAACCGAGCGGGTTCTTGATCTCGTGGGCCACTCCCGCCGCGAGCGTGGTCAGCGACGCCAGGTTCTCGGCCCGGCGCAGCTGGGCTTCCTTCCGGCGCTTTTCGGTGATGTCGCCCGCGGTTACGAGCGTCCCCTGGATATGCCTGTCCTTGACGAGGGGCGTCACGCTGACGGTCACGATTTTGGTTGTGTTCCTCGAGTTGAGAGCGAATTCCCGGTCGATGATCCTGTCCTCTCCGGTCAGGGCTTCCCGCAGGAAACGCGAGATCTCCTCGTCGTCGATGCTTTCCCAGAGCTTCTTGTCGTACGGTTCCGGGGACGAGAAGGGAATGAGGCGTTCCGCGGTCTTGTTGCACAGGACCGGGACATGGGAAGCGTCGCATACGATCACGCCCTCGATGAGCGAATCGAATACCGCTTCGAGACGTTCGTTTTCGCCGGCCAGAACGTAGAGGAAACTTTCCAGCTGTTGGGCGTTCATCCTGGGAACTTTGGCGAGGGCGCGTTCGATGAACCCCCTCATGACGACCGTCTCAAGCTTTCGAGCATCCGGTCGGCCAGCGTGTTCGGCGGCAGGTTGAAGGATTCGTAGCCGGTTTGCGCGTCGCGGATCGCCGCGTTCCACCGTGCGAGCGCGTCCAGTTCGTCAGGGACGGCCGACCGTGCGAGCTCTCTCAGTCGCCAGGAGAGCGAGCCGAGGAAGGCGATGAACGAATATTCGTACGAGTCGTCGGAGGCCCCGAAGGCGCCGGTCGCGGCCTTCGCTTCGGCCAGGACGGATTCCGGGCTTTCACCGGGAATGCCGACGGTCAGGAAAGCGCCCCGATACGCGTTTCGCGTCTCGGCCTCTGCGCAGACGGAATCGGCGAAGCGATCCGCGAGGAGCTGCAGACCGGAGCCGGCCGTCGGCATTTCCTGCGTGAAGAACCGGTCGAGACCGCTTTCGAATCCGCTCTTGAAAACCCGCGAGATGATTCCGCGCTCGACGGCGGGCGGCCTTCGGGCGAAACGATAGGAACGAACGCGGGAGAGGACGGTCTGGATCATCGCCCCGCGGCGGGAAGTTGTGAGGATGAACTCGGCGGTCTCCGGCGGCTCCTCGAGCACCTTGAGGAGGGCGTTGCGGGAGGAATCGAGCATCCTGTCGGCGTTCTCGATGATGACGGTCTTTCGCTTTCCGTTCGGAGCCAGCCTTGCCCAGTTCTCGGCCGCCCTGATCATGAAGACGGGCGTCGTCGAGGCGACGAGGCTTTCCAGTTTCTCGGCGAGTGCCAGTGCTTCGGCGACGGCCTTCGCGGTTTTCTTTCCTTCGGCGACGGCAGCCGGTCGGGAAGGATCGATCGAGTCGGATAGTTCTTCGAGCGCGCGGACCGACGGCATGGCCTTGGTGAGCCTCGGTTCTTCGTGCGCGAAGAGCTGGAAGTCGAAGCGCTTGAGCAGTTTCCTGCACGAACGCAGGAACAGGTACCGGGTCTGGACGCAATTGTCGGTGACCAGGGCGGCTCCCGCAGCCGCTATCTCGGGACGGAATGCACGCGGCCCGATGACGAGGAGATCCGGGTGGGCGAGGATGCGATGGCGCCTGCAGGATGGGCAATCACAGTCCCAGGGAACGTAGGTCTCGCGGTCGATGTCGGGAGGCTCGGCGGGGGTTGTGCGTTCGCAGGACAGGACGCGCGCCGTCTCGAGCGCCGTCGTCAGTTTCGCCGAGTACGCGGGACCTTCGAACAGGATGGACCGGGGGAGTTCGTCGGACGCGATATCCCTGCAGAGCGACTCGACGGCTTCTTCCTGCGATACGACGTTGGAATACATCGCTTCAGCCCGGAAGGGCACCGTTTTCCACGAGGATCGGCAGGAGGAAACGCGCGATGGCGCTTCCCTCGAGGAGGGGTTCCAGGTGGAAAACCGGTTGTCGTGCCAGAAGGATGAGGACGAGGCAGACGATGATGAGTCCTTCCACGGTTCCGAGAACAAGGCCGAGCAGGCGATCCGCCCAACCGAGCCTCAGCGCCTCCACCGAGGCTCGCATGGCCGTCTCGATCAACTTGACCACGACGAACGCGATGACGAACGCCGCGGCGAAACCGGCTATCTCCAGGAAGTCCGTCAGGCCGGATATCCTGCCGATGAGCTCACCTGCCTGGCGGTAGAACACGATGCCGGCCAGGCCACCGGCGAGGAGCGCCGCGGCAGAGAGGGTCTCCTTGATGAAGCCGCGAAAGAGGCAGCGCGCCGCGAAAGCCCCGGCGATCGCGACGAGAATCCAGTCGAGCGTGTTCATGCAGTAACCTCCCGTTTCGCCATGTCATAAAGCGCCTGCGCCAGTATCCCGGCGCCGTCGAGCCCGGCCATGTCCGCGGAAGCCCGTCCCATCGACGCGAGGCGGTCCGCGTCGCCGAGGAGGCTGGCAACGGCGGCAACGAGGGCGGCGGGTGTCGCACCGGGGCCGACGAGCGCGACGGCGGCTCCGGCGGTTTCCGCGTAGCGGGCATTGTCGACCTGGTCGCCCCGCGTGCCTTGCCCGCAGAGCGGAATGAGTATCATGGGCTTGCCGAGGGCCGCGGCTTCCCACACGATGCCCGCTCCCGAACGGCCGACGACCACGGATGCCGCTGCGAGCACGTCGGGCAGTTCATCGTGGATAAAGGGGAAGGGCCGGTAGCGCCGCGCGACGGAGCCGTCCGGGGGCGTTGCCGGGACGAGAGCCCTGCCGTGCTGGTGGACGACGAACGCGCGATCGGCCAGTCCCGGAAGGCCGGCTGAGACGAGTTCGTTGACCTGCATCGCGCCCTGGCTTCCCCCGAGCACGAGGATGATCGGTTCCCCGCCGGGTATGCCGAGGAACTTCCTGCCGCGCCGGGCGTCGCCCCCGAAGACGGAGCTCCTGACCGGGTTTCCTGAGACCGTCACCCTGTCCCGGAGCCGTTCGGGCAGGAGCTCGCGCGTCCGATCGTAGCTCACGAAGATGCGCGCGGCGACGGAAGCGTTGAGCCTGGTGGCGAGACCGGGCGTCACGTCCGATTCGTGCGTGTAGACCGGGATGCCCAGACATGCCGCCGCGCGGCAGGGCGGGACGCTGACATATCCGCCCTTGGAAAAAAGCACCGCCGGTCTCAGCGACGACAGGAGGCCGAGCGCCGCGACGAATCCCGCCGTTACCTTGAATAGGTCGGTCATATTGGCCGGCGAGAGCGAGCGCCTGAGCTTGCCTGAGGGAATGGCGAAATACTCCATGCCCGCGGCTTCGACCGGGAAACGCTCGATATCCTTGCCCGATCCGATCCATACGAGGCGATATGAACCAGGATCGTCGTCGCCGGACGCCGCGATGAGCGACTTGAACCGTTCAGCCACGGCGATGCCGGGATAGACGTGGCCGCCGGTTCCGCCGCCCGTGAAGGCCACCGTGGTCATGTTGTCGGATCGCGCGCTCATCGCGCTCCCGCCGCCCTCGCGAAGGCTTCGAGCGCGCCGTCGACCGGTTTCCCGGAGAGCACGTTTTTCGCCAGGACCTTCCCGAGCTGGACTCCTTCCTGGTCGAAGCTGTTGAGATTCCAGAGGAAACCCTGGAACATCACCTTATTTTCGTAATGGGCGAGCAGTGCACCCAGTTCGCGGGGTCCCAGGCTGTCACCGACAATGAGGCTGGAGGGCCGTTCGCCCGCGAATCGCCTGTTCGGATCGGGATCGTCCTTGCCGAGCGCGAACGCCGCGATCTGGGCGCTCAGGTTCGCGTTGAGCATGCGGCGGCTCGTGGCTCCCTCGAATTCCATGTCCACGGCGGTCTGGTTCGACCTGAATCCGATGAACTGTAGAGGGATCACGTCCGTGCCCTGATGCAGGAGCTGGTAGAAGGAATGCTGCCCGTTGGTGCCGGGCTCGCCGAAAATCACCGGGCCCGTCGCGTAGGAAACCGGTTCCCCGGAGCGGTTGACGCTCTTGCCGTTCGATTCCATGTCCAATTGCTGGAGATGGGCGGGGAACCTCGAAAGGGCCTGTTCATACGGCAGGACCGCCGAGGCCGGTCGTCCCCTGACGTTGCGTTCGAAAACGCCGAGGAGCGCGTCGAGGAGGGCCGCGTTGCGCGTGGCGTCCCGTTCCAGCGCGCGGAGGTCGGTCTCCCGGGCGCCGTCGAGGAACTCGGCGAAGGTCTCGGGACCGAATGCGAGCGACAGAACCGCGCCGCCGACGGCGCTCGACGTGCTGTACCTTCCGCCTATGTAATCGTCGATATAGAACGATGCAAGGTAGCCGGGATTTTTCGCCAGCGGGCTCGTTTCGCTCGTGACCGCGATCATGTGCCGGGCGGGATCGAGTCCCGCCTTCCGCAGGCGGGCTTTGACAAAGGCCTCGTTGGCGAGGGTTTCCTGCGTCGTGCCGCTTTTCGAGACCAGGATGAAGAGGGTGCTTTCGGCCTCGACCGAGTCCAGCACTGCATTGGCGTCGTCCGGATCCACGTTGCTGATGAACTTCGCGTCCATGCGGGCCCGCCCGGTCCTCTTCGCCTGGTTTTCGAGGGCGAGATACATGGCCCGCGGACCCAGATCCGATCCACCTATGCCTACCTGCACGACCGTCGAGAATTTCCTGTCGGCATGGCCGGCAATCCGGCCCGAGTGCACGTCCCGCGCGAAGGAGGCGATTCGTTCCCGTTCGCCTTCGTAGAACGCGTGGAAATCCCTGCCTTCACGGACGACCTGACCCGCCGGTTCGCCCCGTGCGATATGGTGCAGGACCATCCGCTTTTCGCCCGTGTTCATGATCGCCCCGGACGCGAGGGCACGGAATTTTTCGACGCATTCGGCCTCATCGGCCAATCCCCGGAGCGCTGACAGGATTTCATCGTCGACATCCATGGCCGCGTAGATATACTCGAGGCCGGCGCCGAGGGCGCAACGGCAGCGTCGGACCCTGTCCGAGTCGAGGACTGCGCGCAACGATACGGGTCTGGCAGAACGAAGCCGCGCGAATGACGGCAACGCGTCGAGATTTGTATATGAAGGCATATCCGCTCCTTGGGTTTGCCATGAATGGCCCGGAGGACCTTTCGACCCCGGGCACGACGTCGTAAGGCCGCCCGGGTGGCGCCTCAAACGGCAGCGACATCATATGATCGGCCATGGATCTTGCACAAGAGCGGCCCGGGAACCCGAACTGTACCGTTCGCCGCATGTGTGGTATAGTTTCCGCGGGAGTCTTCATGGCGACAAAAGTATCGACGGTCGAGCGGGAATTCGTTATGGGACAAATAGCATCGCTCGGCTTGGCCGTCCGGATCCACGGTACGGGCAAGACGATCGTCTGCAAGCTGGCGGACGTCCAGGAAGACCGGCTCTGCTTCCTCATGAATCCCGGCGAAGCTTCATCGTTCTCAGGTTGGGAAAGGATCACCGCCTATGTGGATTTCCACGGCCAACCCCTGTGCTTCGGCTCCAAGGTGCGGAAGATCGAAGGCGGCAGGATCTTCGTGGAATCTCCGGAACTCCTCATCAAGTCGCCGCAGAGGAAGAACGTCCGCGTGCCGGGCCCGAAGGGATGCTCATTGTCCTTTTACCTCAACGACGGGAACATCCCCCTCGACTATCCGCGCTCGGGCGAATACAGCGACGTCGAAAAGCCGGATTCGGCAGCGTCCTTCGATTCCTCCAGCTTCGAGGGTCTCATCGGCAGCTTCAGAACGAACGCGATGGGGTTCTGCACCGAATTCCGCATCGTCATGTTCAAGGAGCGCAAACCCGAACGGCTCGAGGAAAAACTCCTGGCCAAATACGGGAGAGTGCTTTTCGTCCCTTCAGTGAAGACCGGGCTGCCCAGCTCTGATCCCTATCCGGAGGGACGGATCATCACGCGCCAGCTGGAAGAAGATTACGAAGGAATCACTTCGCTCACGGAAGGTTCGGAATTCGAACGGCTCCTGGCCATGAAATCCGAAGCCGGGTACATTGCAGAGCTGTGGTGCCCCATCCTCTATTTCCAGTACGTCATCGGCTACGTCTACATGGCGACGAAGCTCCCTTCAGGCGGCATCTTCGATTTCAACCACGTCGAGTATGTATGGGATTTCGCCCGCTTCATCGCCTTCTTTCTCAAGAGCCACAGCTATTTCAAGGCCGAGGGAGCCACCAACCCCGTCGCGTACGGGGCTTCCATCGTCGACATGAGCGTTTCGGGCTGCCAGATCACCATTCCCAGGACATCGCTCGGCATGTCCATCAAGCTCGGGTCGTTGATCAAGCTCAGGCTGGACCAGGGGATCGTTTCCATGACCATCAAGGGGAAAGCCGTCCGGAAATTCGACGACAAGGAAAACGATTATTACGGGATTTCTTTCGGCGGTCTGCCACTCGAAGACCAGGCGAGGCTCTTTGGCCTGCTGTATTCCCGTCCTTTCGACGCCAACGCCATTGCGGAGAACGAGACCGTGTTCCTGGTTTCGGGGAAAAAACCGTGAAGGATATTCTTATTTCGAAGGCGGCTCTCATTCTCAGGGTCCTGGCCGACTGGAGGGTCATCGTCAGCGCGGTCGCCTTCATCTTTGCCTGGATGGTCGTACGCGCCATTTCCGACCCGTATCGCAAGCCCGCTTCCCTTCGCCGGTTCCCGAGACGCGCGGGGACCAAGCCGGAGGATGCCGCTGCCGAACCCGCCGGGAACGAGGAAACCGGCAAGGACGAAGAATGAAAGCCGTCCACGTCAGCCGGTTCCGTGGCTCGACCTATGACCTTTTCCTCGTTTCCCCGACAAGGAGATGAGATCCTTCCAGATCGGTCCCCGGTGTTTCCGGAGCTTGTCGTCCCGTATCAACCCTTCGATCGCGCTCGAAGCGTCCCCTTCATCCCAACCCCGCAGGGCTCCATACAGCGCGCAGGGCTCACCGGCGGTGCCGCACAACCTCTCGCACGCTTCCGCCGCGTCGTAGCGTCTCGGATTCGTGCGGACGAAAGACAGAAACTCTTCTTCGCCGTCAGCCGTACCATTTGCCGTTCCCTCGCAGACATCGCAGCCGAAGCAAGCGGTGAACGGACTGCCGAGGTAGGACAGGAGGGATTCCCGTCGGCAGCAGCCATCGTCATCCGCGTAGGAAAGGACGGCTTTCTTCCTTCCCGATGGGACGCATTCGTTCCCGTCACGTTCCGCCTCGCCCAGGCAGCGAAGCAGGATTGCACTCGAATCCTTTCCGTCCCGCCCGGCGCGTCCGGATTCCTGGAGGTAAGCTTCGATCGATGGAGGCGGGTCGGCATGGATGACCGTCCTCACGTCGGGTTTGTCCATTCCCAACCCGTACGCACACGTCGCTACCAGAATGCCGTCGCGGGATGTGAAAAACCAGTTTTCGATTGTCTTTTTTTCAGCCTTGTCGAGCCCCGCATGGTAAAACCTGACCGAGTCGGAGACTTCCCGGGCGGCAAGGGTTTCGGCGACGATCTGGGCGCCGTCCCGGCTTCCGCAGAACAGGATCATGGGCTTGGGAAGTTCCCTGGCCAGGCGTTCGATCGTCCTGCGCCTGGAATACGTCCTGGCCACCGAGTAATGGATGTTGGGCCGATCCGCGTCCCCCGTGATGAGCGCATACCGTTCTCCGCCGAAAAGCAACTCCGCCATCCTCGCGAGCACTTCGGGCGAAGCCGTGGCGGTGAACGCGGTCACCGCCATCGGCGCATGGTCCCGGATGAATTCGCCGATCCGCAGATAGGCTGGGCGGAATGATTCTCCCCATTCCGGAACGCAATGCGCCTCGTCGATGACGAGATGGAAAATACCCGATTTCTCGAACAATGCGCGGATGCCTGTCGATCCCAGCGATTCGGGATTCGTCAATATCAGTTTTACGCTTTCGTTTTCGATTCGCTCCAACTCGAGAGAAACGTCCTTCCGCTCCATGCCGCCCTGGAACGAGGCACACGCAACACCGTTGGTCTCGAGGCGCCGTCGTTGGTCCGCCATCAGGCCCAGGAGCGGAAATACGACGAGCGTCGGCGAGGGCAGCAGCAACGCGGGCAGCTGGAAACAAAGGCTCTTGCCCGATCCCGTCGGGAGTACGACGATCTGGCGGAGGGGACAGGATTCCGGTGCCTCCGGCGCGGGTCCATCCTCTGGGTTTCCTTCGCGATCCGGAGTTCCTTCCCCGGAATGACCGTCCGCCGCTCGGAACGCGGTCGCCGTATCGATCACGTTGGCTATCACGAGGCGCTGGTACGGAAACAGGTACTCGAGGCCGAATCGTTCCCGTGCGAGGGTTCCGACCGGGTCTTCGTCGTCATCCATGCCCAGGTACCGCTAGCGGATCGATGCGCCGCCCGTCTCCGGTCAGGGTCTTTGCGATGGATGACAGCATCTCGGGGGATTCTATCGATGCCGTCCACGCCGACGGGATCCCGATGATGTCATGTGAGGGTCAAGGAAACAGCGAAGCCCGGGTCGATACGGATCTCCAAACCGGAACCGATGGTCCGCTCAAGCTTCCGGACCGGAAGCTTTCCGGGTCTGCCTTGGGGGCTTCAGCCATGCCCTGTCGGTTTCACCTGTTCGACCGAGGGAGGGGCAACGCGGTCCGACCGGGCAACCGGGGCAATCCGGCTTTCTCGCGGTGCAGACCCGCTTCCCGAGACGATTCAATGCGTGTGATGCGGCGGTCCAGCGATCCGGAGGCAGTGCCGCCGCCAGGATTCTTTCGATGTCGCCCGGGTCCCTGTCGACAGAAAAGCCGAGGCGTGCGCACACCCTGGAAACATGCGTATCGACGATGATGCCCGGCTTCCCGAAGCACGCGCTGACTACGAGGTTGGCCGTCTTCCGTCCGACGCCGGGAAGGGTCACAAGCTGGTCGATGGTATCGGGAACCCGGGACCCGAATCGATCGACGAGCATCCGGGCGCTCCCCGAGATGGAACGGGCCTTGATCCTGAAAAATCCGGTGGACCGGATGGTGGTCTCGATTTCGGCGATCGGCGCAGCGGCGAGGGCGGCCGGGGTGGGCCATTTTTCGAACAAGGCAGGCGTCACGAGGTTTACCTGATCGTCCGTGCATTGCGCGGACAGGATGACCGCCACGAGCAGCTCGTAGCAGGATGAGAAGGCGAGGAGCGGTTTTGCATCGGTGAATATTCCTTCGAGGATCTCCGAAATCCCCGAAATCCGTTCATCGGCGGCCGGTTTTACCATCATGCTCCGAGTATGGGCAGAATGCCCGTTCGCCGCAAGAACGCCGTGCGGTCCACGCCTTTTGACTTGAACTTCCTTGCCATGCCGCGGCATTCGCCATATACTTGTACCATTCGCCCATAAACAGGTTGTTGAAAAGCTTCGGATTATTCAAAAACCTGTCATGGCTGTTCTGGTTTTACCGCAGCAGTGGTCGCCTTGAAGTTTTTCACGCGTCGCGGCCTGGTTCGTGTTTGTGACCGACCGTCGTGGCATATCGATGTCTGGCTGTGCCGGGAAGACGCTTCCGGGGTTTCCATTTTCCGATCAGGAGGATTGCATGAGACGATTCGCGTTTCTGTTCACCGTAGCCTTCGTGATCCTGGGCATAGTCCCGGTTTTAGCCCAGGATGCCCCCGCCAAGGACCCCTTTGCCATTACCTTCATACACGAATCGCCGTATTATCCCATGCGCGCGGAAGTCATTCGCGTCGACCAGACCTCCTACGGTTTCAGGGTCATATACCGCAAAGGCACCGCGTCCGCGGCCGAACTCTACATTCCCTTCGAATGGTTCGTTCCCGGCGGAAAAGCCGCCCTGATCACGGGAGATCATCCTTCCTACCCCAATCTCGTCGTCTTCACAAAGGAAGGCAAATTCAGCCATCTGCGGCTGTACGTACGGACTTCCGTCCAGGATCCTACCTGGGGATTCCTGCCTTCGAGCCCCGGCCTGGCTGAAAAATTCAAAGTCGAGGAAATCAAGCTCGAATACTGAGGACTCGGAGCGGTACCCGGGATTTCGGCGAGCTTCATGCTTCATCGTATTCCCGGTACCGTTCCTTTTACCACGCATTTTCCCAGGTGCCCAACCCAAGTCCTGATCGAACACGCGGGTTTTCGGCACCGGTTCGCGGCGCAGGTCGACAGGTGGTCGCAAAAGCAGATTCCGGCTTTCGCTTTGCGGCGTCACCCAGCCAACCATGATACCCTGATTTTCGCACTGCCATCGGACCGGACAATCCGGTTCTGCGCATCGACGGAGTTATGCCATGTCATCTCGCGTCTCACAGGAATTACTCGATTTTCTCGGTGCGTACGACACGTACCTGATCGTCGGCCACAAGGAGCCTGACGGCGATTGCGTCGGTTCCCAGCTCGTTATCCAGTCGTTCCTGAAGCGATCCGGGAAGGATGCCATCGCGATTTCATCAGGACCCTTCACCAGGACCGAGGTCATGCCGTTCGAGCACAGGTTTTTCGAAACGGCGCCCCGGAAAATCAGGAATGGCGCCCTCATTGTCCTGGATTGTTCAAGCCTTTCACGGATTGGCCGTGTCGCCGAGACCATTCCGAGCCTGCCGACTGCTTTCATCGATCACCATGCTTCGGGAGAAACCGCGGGGGATGTCGTATTCTGCGATCCGTCGGCGCCTTCGGTGACATCCATGGTACTCGAGATCCTGCAGGCGTCCGGAGATGTACCGACGAGGGAGGAAGCAGAGCTCCTGCTGTTCGGGCTCTGCACCGATACCGGTTTTTTCCGTCACCTGGGCGAGTCCCGCGGGGATGTTTTCCGTGCCGCCGCTGCCCTTGCCGATGCGGGAGCCTCGCCCAAACACGTGTTTTCCCTCGTCTATGGCGGTAAATCCCTGTTCACGCGCAAGCTGATGGGCGAATTGCTGTTCCGCGTCGAACCGTATTTCGGCGGGCAACTGCTCGTCACCTGCATGACGGAAGAAGACCAGCGCCGTTATGGGATAGCGAGCAGGGATTCCGACATGCTCTACCAGCTCCTCATGACCGTGGCCGGAGTCGAAGTCGTTCTGATCATCAGACAAGAAACCCCTGATAACTGCACCGTTGGGCTTCGTTCGCGCGATCATGTAGATGTCGCCGCCATTGCCGCCCTGTTCGGTGGAGGCGGGCACAAGCTGGCGGCAGGATTGTCCATGGAAGGTCGTATCGACGATGTACGGGATCGTTTTATCGAAGTGTTTGAACCAATATTTGTAACTGAAAGTAACTTGGATTCCATGATGTAATCAGCATTTGGAAAAAAGAATAAGATAAGGAAAATTCCATCCCGTAGGGCATCGACTGCAATTCATTATGAAACAAACCTTTAGGACAAGATACACTAAGTGAACCGCGCGAATTTCACCTGCTACTCCTTATCAGGTGCCCATGTCGCCAGTTTTGGCACAATTCCTGTAAACAGAAATGCAGCTTGCCTCAAGGAGTTGCTTCATGAAGGGAAAGTGCCTGAACGATTTGCTCGTTTCGTACCGGAGCACGGGAAAAGGCCGTGAAATGCTCACGACCTCGATCATCGCCGAACTCTATCGCCATCCCATACGCTATGGCCTCTTGAGCGAGGATGAAATCGGGGAAATCTTCGCACGATACCCGACGCGTCTTGATTCCATCATCGACCGCTACGAAGAGCGCGGCGCCACGTTCGAAGCCTACCTCGCGTCATGCTTTCGGTTCCTGGGTTTGACCCTCCGCCGCATCCGCAGCAGGGAGTACGATCGTGACGCAATTATCGTCGAAGAAGCCAGGATGCAGGTTCCCTCGTCCATGCCACCCGAGGAAGATCCCTTCGGCGCGTCATCGGGGTGCACGGAGCTGGCGCCTGCGTTCCGCTCGGCCTTGGGCCTCAATGAGGAAACGGTCCGTTCCCATCTCGCTATCCTGTGCCTCAAGCATGCATGGTTGCTCGACGAATCCGATATCTGCTCGGCTGCATTGACCTCGGGAATGGATCCCGAAGTCCTGATGACCAAGGCCCTCGAAGCCCGCGAATTGACGAAGGATTTCCAGGTGCGATACGAAAAGCGGAAAGCGGCCAGGGAGAGTTCCTGGATCCGCCTGCGCGTCCTCGAACGGCGGATCCGGCGTGAACAGGACGACGCGAAACGGATGCTGCTGGGGGAACGCATGGAGCGCGAACGTCGGGTCTTTCGCGGACGGACGGAAGCGCTGCGTCGCTCGAGAATTCTGGTCCCGAATCGAACTGTCGCCGAAACGCTCGGTATGGCGAAGGGAACGGTGGATTCAGCGGTGGTCACCATCCGCAAGCGAATAGAACTCAATTCCGTCGTCGATATTCCTTCACGGATTCAACCGAGGACCTCCAGCCTGCTCGGAAGGCGGACGCGCCGGCAGGATTCCGGCGCGCATCGAGACGATCGGGGTTGGGGGACGACGCCTTCACAGGGGAGCATCCACCGTGTAAAGTGACGGTATGGAATTGGTCGTCGCGACGAATAACCGGCACAAGCTGGAAGAATTGTCACCGCTGTTCGATCTTCACGTCCTGCGGGCGGCGGGCGACGCGGGTATCGACTTCGGACACGAAGAGCTTGAAACGACCTTTTCAGGGAATTCCCTCGCCAAGGCCAGGGCTCTCTGGCGCGAGATCCGGAAACCCGTTCTGGCCGATGATTCCGGCCTTTGCGTGGACGCCCTCGGAGGAGCTCCCGGGGTCATGTCGGCCCGCTATGGCTCGGTCGGCGGCATCGACCTGTCGTCGCCGGAGCGCAACGCCCTCCTCCTCGGTGCGATGCGGGGGATTCGCGAGCGTGGATGCCGTTTCGTTTGCTGCATGACGCTCATGATTGACGAGGACAGGTTTTTCGTCGTGCAGGAAACCTGCGAAGGGGTATTGCTGGAAGAGGGGAGGGGCGGGGGAGGATTTGGCTACGATCCGATCGTCTTCCTGCCCGCCATCGGGATGTCGGTGGCCGAATTGCCGAGGGATCTGAAAAACAAGCTCAGCCATCGCGGCCGCGCGGCCGCCCGTATCCTGGCGGTCATGCGTACGCTGTAATCCGCACGACACGGAGCCGTCGGCTTCAGACCGTTCGGAACCCCGAGCGGACGCATCAAAAAGCGTCCCGTACCCGATAAAAACCGGATACGGGACGCTTTCCTCGTGTTGACGAATTTCCGTCGACGCGAATACGGATCCTATTCCTTGATGCCGTATCGTTTCCGGAAGCGGTCGATGCGTCCGGCGGTGTCTATGAGTTTCTGCTTGCCGGTAAAGAACGGGTGACAGGCCGAACAGATTTCAACCTGGATATTCTTTACCGTCGAACGGGTCTCGATGACATTCCCGCAGGCGCATTTGATGGTGGTCATTTCGTACTTCGGATGTATGTCCTTTTTCACGTGTAACCTCCCTGCGCGATAGCCGCGTACGCGGCGTCGGAATGCCGGAAAACCGGCCTTCTACGACGGTACTCCCCGATCTAGGAATCGCCGTTGAGGGGCGTATTCATGGATCTCAAGAATGCCTCATTATTCTTGGTTTTCATCATCTTGTCAATCAGGAGCTCGATGATCTCGATATCGTCCAGGGGATTGATGACCCTGCGCAGCACCCAGATCTTCTGGAGTTCCTCTTCGGTGAGGAGGAGCTCTTCCTTGCGCGTCCCGGACTTCTTGATGTTGATGGCGGGAAAGAGCCGCCGGTCGGAAAGGCGCCGGTCGAGGTTGATCTCCATGTTGCCGGTACCCTTGAATTCCTCGAAGATCACTTCGTCCATGCGACTGCCCGTGTCGACGAGCGCCGTGGCGATGATCGTCAGCGAACCGCCTTCTTCGAGGTTGCGGGCCGCACCGAAGAAGCGCTTCGGCTTGTGGAGGGCGTTGGAATCCACGCCGCCTGAAAGAATCTTGCCGCTCGTGGGTACGGTCTGGTTGTAGGCGCGCGCGAGCCTCGTGATGGAATCGAGCAGTATGACGACGTCCTTCCCGTGCTCCACGAGGCGCTTGGCTTTTTCCATCACCATCTCGGCGACCTGCACGTGCCTTGTAGCCTGTTCGTCGAAAGTGGAACTGATGACCTCGGCCTTGACCGTACGCTCCATGTCGGTGACTTCTTCGGGGCGCTCGTCGATGAGGAGGACGATGAGGTAGACTTCAGGCTGGTTTCGCGTGATCGCGTTGGCGATCCGTTGCATGAGTATCGTCTTGCCGGTTCGCGGCGGGGACACGATGAGGGCGCGCTGGCCCTTGCCGATCGGGCAGAACAGGTTGATTATCCGGGTGCTGGCCTCCTCGGTGACGGTTTCGAGGTTGAGTCGCTTGTTGGGGTAGAGCGGCGTGAGGTTTTCGAACGGGATGCGGTTCTGCGCCACAGCCGGTTCGTCGAAATTGACCTGCTCGACGCGAAGCATCGCGAAGAAACGTTCGCCCTCCTTCGGGCTCCGGATCTGCCCGTACACCGTATCGCCGGTCTTCAGGTTGAAAAGCCGTATCTGGCTCGGACTGATGTAGATGTCGTCGGTGCCGGGCAGGTAGCTGTTCTGGGGGGATCGGAGGAATCCGTAGCCATCGGGAAGGATCTCGAGCGAACCGTAGGCGTAAATGATTCCGCCGCGCTCGGTATGGGACTTCAGGATCGAAAAGATGAGTTCCTGTTTTTTGAATGTCACCATTTCTTCATGGTTCAACCCGTACTTGGCACCGATGTCGCGAAGGTCCTTGAGGGGCATGCTCGTCAGGTCGTTGATGGAGAGGCGCGATCTGGATTCAGCCGGCTCGGGACGGACTTGCTGCTCCCCGGCGGGTTTGTCGAAATTTTCCTGCTTCCGGACGAAGCCGGGAGAGACGAATGTGGAGAGCTTGGGTTCGACCGGTTCTTCGGGTCGTCGTTGTTCGGGTTCGGGCGTGCTCGAACGCCGTTTCATCCGTATCCTCGCCGGTTCCCGTTCCGTTGCATCATGTTCGGCTGCGTTCTCGGCGTCAGTTTCCGGTTGTTCGCTGGTTTCACCTTCACTCGGGGATTCGCCAGTCTCGGCCTCAAGCTGGATGTCCGTGGGTTGTATGTCGGAACCATCCATGAGCAGCTCGGTCTGGCCGGCGTCATCCTGGCAGGTGTCACCTGGTCCTTCGGAAGTCTTTCGTCTGCGAACAATCGCCATGGAATTCTCCGTTTCGTCGTCGATTAGCATTCGTCTTGTTGGCGGATGGTGGTGTGACCGCGTCGGGTCGTTCTGGATTCCTCAGGTAATAGCGCTGATGGGGAATTGGAGCGAATGACGCAGAATGCCGCGCCCGCTCGGGCGCACTGAATTTTAGCCACTATAAATGCGTTCCTTGTACATGTCAAGCCGGATTTTCCCCGAGGAGTACGGTCATGTGTTCCAGCGCAAGACGAACTGCCGTCTCGCGGATGCGGTTCCTGTTTCCGGGGAAGAGTGAGGCGAACGTCGAAACCCGGTTCGCCGCAAACCCGAACCACACGGTGCCGACGGGTTTCTCCACGGTGCCGCCATCCGGTCCGGCGATACCCGTGACCGAGATCCCCAGGTCGGTTCCCAGAAGACGGCGAACTCCTTCCGCCATGGCAGCGGCCGTTTCGGCCGATACAGCGCCTGAAGTTTCGATCGTCGATCTGGGAACGTGCAGGATCTTCATCTTGACTTCGTTGTCGTACGCGACGATACCGCCCTTGAAAACCCGGGAAGCACCGGGTACGGCCGTGATGGCCGCGGAAACCATGCCGCCCGTGCACGACTCGGCACAGGCAAGCGTGAAACCGAGCCGCGCGAGTAGTTCGACCAGCTCTCCGGCCGCCGTGTCGAAAACGGCGGAATCCGGCTCGTGGGCGCGTATCAAGGATGCTCGGAGATGAAGGGATTGAAGGCGTCAGGTGATCGGATCATGTCGCATCGTCCTTCGAAGACCACGCCATCGGCGATCCGGAGCTTGGTCGTCCGGACATTTCCGTAAACGCGCGCGGTCGGCAGCATTTCGATCTTGTCGACGGCTTCGAGATCGCCCTTCACCTGTCCGCTGACGATGATGCTCGATGCCCGGACGATCCTGGCCGTCACCTTTGCGGGTTCGTCGATGTACAGGACTCCCTTGGCTTCTATCTCGCCTTCGAAAGTGCCGCGAATCTTCAGGGATTCGCTGAACTTGAGCTTTCCGTTGAAGCTCGTTTCCGGACCCAGGGTCGTCACGATGACGACAGGTTTGTTGCTGGCATGCTTGGGCATTCATCCCATCCGTTTCCCGGCCTTGACGGCCATGAGCTATTCGCGTTCCCGTGGAACGTTGGATTTCGCAGAACCTGCTCCGTAATCGACAAAAAGGGAGAGAATGGGCTTTCCGGTGTGTCATGCACGGACCGAGTGGTGAAGTACTCGCCTATTTGGTCTTCATGACGAAAACGCCATCCCAATCCTCCGGAGGCGGATCGCCTTCGTAATGTTCACATCGTTCCAGGTATTTCTTGGACGGGCCATCGTTCTGATCGAACGTCAGGGCTTCGATGAATTTGGCCTTGGCTTCGGAAAATTTCATCAGCTTGTAGAGTTTCCTGCCTTCGGCGAAAAGGTCGAGCACTTTCTGCTTTTCGGGCGTGATCATGATCGCTCCTTTTTCAATGCGCCCCGTACGAAAGCCGCATTCCTTTGGAACTCGTGCGTCACACGCACGGCAAACCCCGCATCCCTGCATTGTCACGGGAATTCGGAAAGCAAGGGATGGTGAACAAAACGGATCCAGCCCGGGCTTCCCGATCTATTTCAAGTGTTCCTTGACCTTCTTCTTGATGACGTGGATGGTGGTTTCAGCCCGTTTCAGCTCATCGGCTTCCTTGCGAAGGGATTCCACCCGTCGTTCCAGCTCCGACAGCTTTTCAAGTGAAGCGAGGGAACCGGTTTGTACCTGCCCGATGAACGCCGCCCCGAATTCGGATCCGGCATTCCTGGTCGCTTCGACCATCCCCAAGATCGGCAAGCGGAGGGATTTGATGAAATCGGTAACCTCGTCGACGAGTCGTTCGAACACCTGAAGACGCGTTTCCCTCTTTTCCAGCTGGTGGATCAAGTCCCTGGTGCGGAGTATCGCGCGGATGCGGGCAAGGACTTCGGAAAAATTGAACGGCTTGGTGATGTAGTCATCGGCGCCGAGTTCGAGCCCTTCGACCTTGTCACGCACGTCATCCAGGGCCGAAAACATGATGATGGGGATTTCCGAAAACTCCCGGTATTCTTCCTTGGTTTTCAGGATGCTCGTCACTTCCCAGCCCGACAGCTTGGGCATGACGTTGTCCAGGAGAACCAGGTCAGGCTTGAATTGCCTGATTGCGTCAAGGGCTTCGAATCCGTTCTCCGCCATTTCCACTTCGAACCCGAGCTTCGAAAGCATGACTTCGAAAAATTCGAGATTGATCTGTTCGTCATCTACTATGAGGATTCGTTTCTTCGATGTCATACACTTCCCTGCGGCCGGTTCTTCTAGTTTCCATTTTTCCATCGAAGCCGCCCTCTTGTCAACCGTAAACTGAGCCGTCCGAGGAGCAGCACGACGAGGACGATCGGACCTATCCAAGCCGCGATCCTCCTGGTCATGACGCGAATCGCCCGTCCGGAGCGAGGGGCGATCTCGAGATTGACCGTGAGGATGCCGGAGGCGAAAGGCGGCAATTTCCCGCGTATGATCCCGTTCGGGTCGATATGGGCGGTGATGCCGGTATTGGCGTCGCGAAGCACCGGCAAACCGGTTTCCGCGGCCCTGAAACATGACATTGCCAGGTGCTGGTATTCGCACGAGCTTGAATGGGACCACGAATCATCGGTGAGAACGATGAAAAAATCGGCTCCCTTGTCTGCGAATGCGTCGAACAAGCCGGGAAACGAATCCTCGAAGCAGATAGGAGCCGCAAAACGGATAGCCGCGCTCCGGTCGACCGGGAGATCGAACAGGGTCAGGGTGGTTCCCGGAGTCCATGCGGTGCCGATGCGGGTTTCAAGGACTTCGGCAAAGCCCGGAAAGCGTTCGCGCAGCGGGACTCGCTCTGCGAAAGGGACGAGCCGGATCTTGTCGTAACGGCCGACCAATCCTCCCTTTCCGAACAGCCTGGCACTGTTGAAATTTTTCCGCAAACCCCCGCCATCCGCTTCAGCCGTGCCGTTCCCGAAAAGCACGAAAGTCCCGGATCGTTCCAGGAAAGTCCACAATTCGGCCACGGATTCGTAGACCTCGCGATCCGAACGGAGCTTGAGGTGCCATTCGACCGGCGGCACGACGGCGGTTTCATGCCATACGATGAGGTCCGGTGAGTCATCCAGCGCCCGTTCGCTCAAGCCAATCAAGTCCCGCATCGCTTTTTGATAATCCGGAGGACCGGACTGTCGGTGACGGATGTCGGGCTGGATCAGGTCAACCCTGATGACGGCCGAAGGATCGGCATGCGGTGTGGGAAGCATGCCCGCCAACCCAACCATGAGCACGATCACCATCGGTGCAGTGAACGCCGCCGATGCAGTTCGCTTCACTCCAGCTTCGACACGATGGAGCAGGGCACGGGCTATGAGAGCGTTGACCGCGACGATCGCCAGGCTGACCGAAGCGACGCCTCCCCAGGAAGCGAGACGAAGGGCACCGGCCGAACGATAGAGCGCATAGCCGGGCGATCCGTACGAATCCGCCAGGGGTCCCAGGGATCGCAATGCGTCGAAGGACAGCCATACGGCCGACCATGCAAGCCATGCGGGCGCTCGGAGCAATTTCACGGTACATGAGGCAGCCGCGAAGAGGAGCGCGTAATGCAGACTGGAAGCAATTTCGACGAAAAGAAGTGCGAGCGGATGGTAGTCAGCGAGCCAGTAGCCGGTACCCATGCGCGAAAGGAAGCCGAACAGGATGCCTGCGATTGCCGATGGCGCCATGTCCAGGCGAAAGACGAGCAGGAAAAGCGGGACCAACGCGATCCACGACAGGAACCCAGCGCCCATGGGCAACAGCGGATTCGGGAAGGAAAAAAACAACAGGATGCTGGAAGTGACGACCGCGAGCCAGGAAATCGATCGTACCTGTGGACGGCAAGCGGGCTGAGGCCCTCGCCGTGTCATTCGGGGGTGGCTGGCGTTTTTTTCAGATCCCAGGCCGAAGTCTTGAGCTCCCGGCCCGGGCGGAATGCCGCGACGCCATGGTCTTCGACGCTGACGGGCTCGCCTGTCTTGGGGTTCCTGGCCCGTTTGCGGCCTTTCCGGAAGCGGATTTCGAAGGTTCCGAATCCCCGCAGCTCCACCGTCTTGCCGCCAAGGATGGAGTCCTTGATCTCCTCGATGAGTCCATCGATGAGCAGGTGTATATCCTTGCGGTTGAGATGGAGTTTTTCGTACAAGGCGTCGATGATCTCGGCCTTCGTCACTTTTCCGCTCACGGCTGGTCTCCGTACGAATCCGAAAGCCTTCCGGATCCAATGATGCGGCAGATGCTTTCAGGCGCCTTGATGGTTCTGCGCCGCACGCGGCTGACCGTTACGTACGGTCACGTCGCGCATATCGATTCACCGTTTTCCGAGCGCCGACCGGAACCGGCTTGAATCGAAATACGGGTCGGAAGCTTGGGCGCGCCGGGGAATCGGTATCTTGCCGATGCGCGCATTTCATGTCTACGCGAGGAGCGTGTTGACGAGATGCTGCAGCCTGGATTTCTTGCGGGCGGCCGCGTTTTTCTTCACGATGCCCTTCCGGGCAGCAGTGTCGATTTCCTTGATCATGGTTTTCAAGGTCTCGTCGGCCTTGGCCTTGTTTTTTTCGAGGACGGCGGAAAGGACTTTCTTTGCCGCACCACGGATGCCGGTTTTGATTTTCTTGTTCTGGATCCGACGCTTTTCATCCTGCGTATGACGTTTTTCAGCGGAATGAAACTGCTTGACGACGGTACTAGCCACTAGGTTATCCCTCCATGTGAACCAAACGATGATAACGTATGTTCAAACATCGAATCCGGAAACATGATTGCCGGAGCCGTTGTAGTGCCCGAACGAGCCTGTGAAACCCGTACATGGGGTATCCCGGCCTTAAGTCATGATACCGTATCAGGATACCACCGGGATGTCAAGCCGACGGAACCGCACGGGCGCACGACGGTCAGAGGAACAGGTCGTACTTCCTTGTCCGGTTCTTTTTCGCTTCGTCATCGAATCCCAGGTTGAACCGTTTTTCGGCGCCGACGGTGGACGGCGGGCCGTGTCCTGGCAAAAGTATTGTATCGTCGGCGAGGTTCAGGATTTTCTGCGAAATGGAGCGCCGGAGCAGCGCGTTGCCGTATTTGCTGATCGTCGAACCGATCAAACCAGCCTGCAGGGTATCCCCGGTGAATACCAGCTTGCCGATCCTGAAAGCCAGGGAATCCGACGAATGGCCGGGCACCGACAGGACTTCGGCATCCAGTCCCCTGCACAAGTCGAAGCGATCGCCGTCGCGCACGACCGTGCTCGGGAAATCGCAGATCATGGCCTTGCTCGCGTAGATGCGGGCTTCGTAGATCTTCATGAGCGTGGCGATCCCGCGGATGTGGTGCTTGTGGTTGTGGGTGACGAGCACGGTTCGGACATAGTAGCCGTTTTTCTCGATGAAGCGGAGCAGGTTGACGGTGAATTCCGCGGGATCGACCAGGATGGCGTCGCCAGTCTCGTCGCAACCGAGCAGGAACACGTTGGATGAACCGTACGGGGAATATTGGAAATACAGCTTCATAGATAGGCCTGGTCGACGTTCCTGATGGCTTCCTGGGTGTTGGAAAACTTGAAGGAAACGTCCTTCTCGAGATCGAAGAGGAAATATGCCCGTTTCACGTCACAATCCCTGAATTCGGTTCGCGTCACCTCGGACCTGATGAACCTCGAATTGTACAGGTTCGAGCTGTTGAAGGTGCATTCCTCGATCCTGGCACCGTTGAAGTTGTTGTGGACCAGTTCGGAATTTTCGAAGGCGCAATCGGTGAACGCGCAGCCGGCGAACGAGCAGAACTGGATGTCCGACTTGGAGAAGTCGCAGGACTGGAGGATTGAAAAATCCAGGAAACACATCCTGAAGGTCGACCCGGTAAACGCGATGTTCCTGAGCGTGGAACCCATGAAGGAACATCCGTAGAACGCGCGGGCGGAAAGGTCCTGTCCGACTATTTCAAGTCCCGCGAGGTTGAGATCCTTGACATTGGTCGTCGAGAGGAGTATCTCGGAAATCCCGGCCGCCGCGACGCGCGGATCGGCCATGTGCCGGGCGCAACGGTCGAATCCAGATACCGAATTGCGGTCGCAGTCGCGCTCGACGCATGCGTTGAATGGGAACATGCGAGAAGATTAGCCCAAACCAGCCGTCAACGCAAGCTTGACGACCAACCGTCCGGGCGCCGGCTGGATGCATCTTTCAGGCGAGCATGCGTGACAGGACTTCCGGATCCAGCCTGAATTCGCAGCCCCTTCCCTGGAGAAAATGATGGATCCCGAGGAGATGGATGGACAGGTCCGAAAGGACAAGGCGTTCCCCGGTTTCCGTATCGCTCACTTCCATCGAATTCTTGTGGAAAGCGCCGTCCCCGAACGGGCAGGGCAGAAGACCCCGCGCGTCGCCCGTGCATACGAGCTTGCGACCGACCGTGACCGGTTCGCCGAGCCCGCGCGACCCGGTTTCGCGGTACTCTGCGAGCCTTGCGGCGACCTTTTCGAAGTCGAGATCCAGGCGCCGGAATTCTTCCTCGTCGGCCTGGACGATGTCGGCGATCGTGCGGTCATCGGAACCGAAGAATCCTCCCGCCGTGATGATCCCGGGTCTCATCCGCTCCCGCGCGTTCTTTTCCGCTCCCGTGTTCTTCATCGATACACCTCTTGCTGATCGCGATCGTCAGCCGCCTCGGTCCGCCCGGAATCGCCTCGAAGTCCCGGTGCCGCCGGCCTCAGGCGAACTTGTCGTAGAAGATATCCCTGGGGTCGATGCCGTTCTTCGTCATGACCTTGATGCAGGCATCGATCATGCCGGGGCTTCCGCAGAGATATCCTTCGCGCGGTTTTCCGGCACTTATCTTCGCGCTGAGATGGCTGTCGAGCACGTTCGTGATGAGCCCGATCTCGCCGTTCCATCCTTCCTCAGGTTTCGGCTCCGAGAGCGCCGGGACGAAATGGAAGCGGGGCCATTCCTTTTCGAGCTTCCTGAGCTCGTCGAGGTAGAACATGTCCCGCGTGCTCCTCGCGCCGAAGAAGAACCAGATTTCCTTCCCGGGAAACGAATCCCTGGCGCGCATGTCGTTGAACATGCTCTTGAATGGAGCCATGCCGGATCCCCCCGCGACGCATACCATCGTGGAGGGCGTGTCGTGGACCTGGAAATCTCCGAACGGCCCTATGAGCTGCACGACGTCGCCGGTCTTCATGAACTTGTGCACCCAGGTCGTGGCGATCCCGCCGGGTACCAGCCTGACCAGCAGCTCGACGTTCCCGGGATCCCCGGGAACGGAAGACATCGAATACGCGCGTTGCACGCTTTCTGTGATGTCGCCATATTTCGGCACGGCCAGCTGTACGTACTGCCCCGGCATGAAGTCGATCGACGACGGGTTCCTGAGGTCGAAACGGACTTCCTTGATGTCGTAGGTGAGGTCGCGCACGCGCCCGACCGAGGCTTCGAAGCGCTTTATCGAGAACAGCGATTCCGGGATCTCGATCTCGATATCCTTCTTGACCTTGATCTGGCAGGCGAGGCGGATCTTCCGGCTCACTTCCTCCGCCGAGATGTAGGGCGTTTCGGTCGGGAGGTAGGGGCCGACGTCGCTTGTGACGACGCACTTGCATGCGCCGCACGAACCGCGGCCGCCGCACGCGGACGGCAGGAAAATCTCCTCGCCCGCGAGCGTTCCCAGGAGGGGGGAGCCGCCGCGGACCGGCAGTTTCTTCTTTCCCCCGTTGATCGTCACGTTTACCGTGCCGTAATCGTTCAGCTTCCCGTCCAGCAGCGAGATGACGAGCGCGAGGAAGGCGGAGAAGCCGGCTGTGGCCAGGGGGCCGACCAGGATGGGATGCATCGCTGACCCCTTACTGGACGGCGATCATGCCGGAAAAGCCGATGAAGGCCATGGCCATGAACCCGATGACGATGAGCGTGATACCGGTCCCCTTGAGTCCCGCGGGCACCGGGTTGTTCTCGATGCGCTTGCGGATGGCTGCGAGGAGCATGATCGCGAGCCACCAGCCGGCGCCGGCGCCGAAACCGAAGGCAACGGCCTGCAGGAAGCCGTAATTGCGGATCTGCATGAAAAGCACCGCGCCGAGCACCGCGCAGTTCACTGTGATGAGCGGAAGGAAGATGCCCAGCGACAGGTAGAGCGAGGGGGAATACCGGTCGATGACCATCTCGAGCATCTGGACGACTGCGGCGATGACGATGATGAAGATGATGAAGGAGAGGTACTCGATCCCGAGCGGGATGACCAGGTACTGCAGCACCGTCCAGCATATGGCGCAGCAGATGCCGATGACGAGTGTAACGGCGAGCCCCAGGCCGAAGGAGCTTTTCCATTCCTTGGAGATCGCGATGAACGAGCAGGTTCCGAGGAAATTCGACAGGAGGATGTTGCTCGTCAGGATCGAGGCGAAGAACAGGACGATCGGGTTGATGTCCGAAAACGCGGGCACTGGATCCTCCTTATCGTGCGGCCGAGGGGGCTTGCCGCGGCTGCTTCCAAGCGGCCTTGCGTATACCCAGGGACTTGGCCCACCAGGCGACGAGGGCGACCAGGAAGAACGCGCTGGGCGGCATGATCATGATGGTCATCGGAACGAAATTCGCGGGGGCGACGCGGAGACCGAGCAGGGTCCCGAAGCCGAGGAGCTCCCGGACCACGGCGATCCCGACGAGTATGGCCGTGTATCCGAGTCCGTTGGCCAGGCCGTCGATGAAGGACGCGACCGGCTTGTTGGCGGCAGCAAAGGCTTCGGCGCGCCCCATGAGGATGCAGTTGGTGATGATGAGCCCGACGTAGGGACCCAGTTGCTTCGAGGCTTCCGGCAGGTATGCCCTGAGGATGATGTCGACGATGATGACGTAGAACGAGATGACGAGCACCTGCATGATCATCCGCACCTTGCGCGGGATGAAATCCTTCATCAGCGAGAGGTTCCAGCTCGCGAAAGCCGTCGAGAAGGTCACGCCCATCGTCATGATGAAGGTATTGCGGAGCGAATTGGTGACGGCGAGGGTGGAGCAGATCCCGAGCACCTGGAAGAGGATCGGGTTGTTTGACCACAGGCCGTCCCTGATGATCGTCGAGTACTTGCCGCTCATTGGACGCCTCCCGGGAGTTTCCTGAGCTTCGCGATGCCGGAGTTGACGATGGCTTCCATGGCCTGGCTCGTCCTGCTTGCGCCGGTGATGCCGTCCAGCCTGGAATTTTCCGGGTCGGCGTCGCCGGTCCCCGCAGCCTCGGCCCCGGATGTGATAGATATTCCCTCAGGTCCGATGAGTTCACCGCGGAATTGCCGCTTGAACCATTGCTCATCGATGCGGCCCCCGAGTCCGGGAGTTTCGTTCTGGCTCAGAACCTGTATGCCGTCGAGCCGGCTGGAATCCATGTCCATCGCCAGCATGATCTCGATGGTGCCCCAGAGGCCGGGGCCGGATACGAGCGCCGCGAGATGCCTTTCGCCATCGATGGCGGTCGAATAATATCGGTCGCTGCCTTCGCCCGAAACCGAAAGCCGCTCCGCATAGATGGTTTCGGCGTCCGTCCGGGCGGCATAGCCGATTCCCAGGGCGTCGAGCACGGCGCTCTGGGCGGCGAATCGCCGATTGGCTTCGACACGGTCCTTGGTGAGTTCATTCGCGACCGCGAGCAGGGCCACGAAGAATGCGCAGACAAAAAAGGTGAACAGCACGACGTAGACCGTGGAATCCCTTTTCATTTCGCCGCCTCCCCGGCCGGTTTCGCGGCGGCCCTTTTCGGTCCGACCAGTTCGTCGATCAGGCTTGCGAAGGTGTTGCCGATGAAAACCGCGAAGCTCGTGCCCTCGGGGAAGACGCTGAAGGTCCGGATGACGATCGCGCAGATTCCGATGAGGGTTCCGTACACGAACTGGGCCGCTTTCTTCTTCGGTGCGCTGACCGGGTCGGTTCCCATGAACACGGCCACGAAGAGGAAACTGCCGGAGAGGAGGCTTTCGACGGGGAGGGCTCCGGGAATCCCGGCCAGCCTGAGCGCGAGCGCGAGAAGCGATCCGGCCGCCAGCTCGGAGAGGATGATGCGCCAGCTCGCGGTTTTGCTCGCCACGAGGTAGATACCGGCGGCAAGGATGAGAAGAACCGGGCTTTCGCCGATGGCTCCCGTGCGCAGTCCGAGGAGCAAGTCGGGGATGCTGGTCTGTCCTCCGGAACGCAGGATGCCAAGCGGGGTGGCGCCGGAATACGCGTCGAGCCTGCCGAAAAGGCTCCCGGCCGCCGTCCCGAAGGTTCCGAAGGGAACATAGGAACGGTTGAGGATCGTCGCGAAGGAGATGTAGACGAACAGGCGCCCGGCGATCGCGGGGTTGAAGACGTTCCGTCCGAATCCCCCGAACACGGCCTTGGCCATGAAGACCCCGAACGCGGATCCGATCGCGACGATCCACAGGGGGGCGGCCGGCGGCAGGGAGAGGGCGAAGAGCGCCGAGGTGACGAGGACGGCCTCGCTGACTTTTCCGGAACGTTTTCGCTCGAACAGCCACTCGACCAGGATCCCGACGGCGAAGGAAACGACGACGACGAACAGCGCGCGCAAACCGTACATCCACAGCGACATGAGGAATATCGGGGCGATCGCGATCAGGACACGTCGCATCATCGCTTGTTTCTGGAACACCGCATACTCCTTGCTGATCCGGTTTTACGGCCGGATCCCGGATCCGGCACGAGCGTTGATCCTACCTGAAAGCGAAGGTCAATGCAAATCGTTTCCCGTATCCGGCGGCCACCCGGCGACGAGGCAGAAATCGGGGCCCGAATCGTTGCGGCGGCGAAGATGCATGGGGCCGCCCGAGCAATCGGACCAGTGCCGGCAGGCTGCGCACGGACCGCGCTTCAGCTGAGTCCGTTCGCGGAAGGCGGAGAATTCCCGTTCCCAAACGGTACGAAGGCTCTCGAGCCGGATGTCGCCTTCGATGAAATCGTCGGCGTTGTTGGAGCAGCCGGAGATCCGGCCGTCCGAGAGCACTGACGCGATGTTGATGCCCGAACGGCAGAAAAAGGGTTCGCGCCGGACACGCAGGTCGAGATCGAAGGGAAGGAACAATTCGCAGGAATAGGAGAGATTCAAGCCCTTTTTCGCGAACCGCGGGCGGGCGTCCCGGATAAAATCGAGCATGTCCCGTGTTTGACCGATTGAAAGGCACAACTCCGGCTCGGCGGCGGCTCGGCCCTTGGGAAATATCCGGAACATGCGCCAGCTTTTCACGCCGAGACTCGCGAGGAGCTCGCCGGTTTCCTCGAGACGGTCCACGTTTGCGGGAAAGACGCAGGTAACGGCGTCATGGACGGGGATGGAAGACCCTGCGACCAGTCGGAGGGCCTTGATCGCGCGACGCCAGGAATCGGGATGGCGCCGCAATGCCGTGTGGGGGATTTCAGGTCCGTCCAAGGAAATCGTGATGCTGTAGAGGCCGACGGATTCAAGTCCAGCGATAACCCTTTCGTCAAGGGAGAACCCGTTCGTCACCATGCCCGCCCGCATGCCAAGCGACTTGATGTGCCCAAGCAGGGGGAAAAGCCCTTCGAACACCAGCGGTTCGCCCCCGGAGATGACGAAGACGACCCCGGGGCCGAAATCGTGCCGGACGTCATCGACGACCGTGATCCATTCGGCTGCCGACAATTCACCATCCGGACGCTTCGATGAACAATCCGACCCGCAATGCCGGCAGGACAGGTTGCATCGTTTCGTCACTTCGAGGAAGAGATAGCGAAGCTCCCGTTCGCGCCGTTCTCCGCTTACGTATGCACGCCAGAAAGCGCGCCTTAAGACGAGGTCCGGCCGCATGGCGGGATGCCGATCCGGGTACGACCCTAATCGGTCACCGATCCCGGTTCGACGGTCTTCACGCTGTCCGGAGCGGTTTGCCTGGCGTCCGTCGGAGGGGTATACCTGCCGTCCTGGTAGTACACGGGCGGGCCGTAACAAGCCGCGATCAACGCCGTAAGGCTGCCGGTGGCGATGAGCCTGAAAAGATACTTCAACGCCAACTTTCCTGTAAGTCGCTTCATGGATTTGATTCTAATGGAGGGACGCGGACGATTCAAGCGAATCCGGATCAAACAGCAGGCATCAATCCGGATCATGCCTTTCGACCGGTTCCGTATCGCCTCTCGCCTTGCCATTCCCCGCTCGCCGGGGTAGTATCCGCTCATGTGCCTAGCCTGCGGAACGCCATTTCCTTCGAGGGACGAACGGGGATTCAGGTCCCTGTGTCCCGATTGCGGACGGGAACTCCACACCTGCAAGAATTGTGCCTTCTTCAAGCCCGGTGTCCACTACGATTGCGCCGAAACCGTCCAGGATCCCGTCTTCGACAAGGAGAAAGCGAACCTGTGCGAGTGGTGGAGGCCGGGAAATCCCAAGGGAGTTCCCGGTGGATCTCCCGGAACCGAAAAACGCGCCGAAGCGTCCGCCAAGGCCAAGTTCGACGAATTGTTCAAATGAGCTGCAGACCCGTATTCATTTTCGATTCCGGTGCAGGGGGCTTGCCGTACCTGGATTCGATCCGCTCCCTGCTTCCCCATGAAGTCTTCGTGTACCTCTCCGACCGGGCCGGATTTCCCTACGGCACGAAAACCCGCGAAGAGGTGGAAGTTATCGTCAGGGATCGCATGAACCGCATGATCGCCCGCTTCGACCCGAAGATCGTCGTCATCGCGTGCAACACGGCTTCCCAGGCCGCCCTCGACGCGGTGCGCCGCGACCATCCCGAGCGGCCCATCGTCGGGACGGTTCCGGCGGTAAAACCCGCGGCCGCGCGCACGAAGAGCGGAACGATCGCGGTTCTCGCGACGAAACGGGCAGCCGTGGATCCCTACCTGACGGAACTCATCGCCAAATTCGCGCCCGGGGTGAATGTGCTCCGCATCGGGGCGCAGGATCTCGTCACGTTCGTGGAACGGCGCCTCTTTCTCGCCGACGAGCGGGAACGCCTCGATGCGTGCCGGTCGGCGATCGCGGAGGCAGTCGATGGCGGCGCGGACCAGATAGTGCTTGCCTGCACGCATTTCCTGCATATTGCCGGGGATATCGCGCGTGCCGCGGGGCCGGGCATCGCCATCGTGGATTCCCGGGAGGGCGTAGCCAGGCGGACCGCGTGGCTCGTCGATTCACTCGGGCGCGCCGCGGCCGGGGCAGAACGGGATCCGGACGGTTTCTGGGTCACCGGCGAACCGCCCTACGAACCCAGCCATCGCCAGTACGCCGCGAAGTTCGGCCTCGAGTTCATGGGTTCCATCGACGGGATTCCCTCTCCGTGAGGGGGCTCGTCGTTTCCGGGTCCAACAACCATTTTCTCGTGGACCCGGGTTCAGGCAGCCTGGTGCGCTGCGGGATCAAGGGCAAGCAGCTCGCGGCGCTCCAGGGCTGGTACAATTCCCTTGCGCCGGGCGATATGGTGGAATTCGAGGAGGATGCGCACGATCCCGCCAAGGGGCTCGTTTCAGCCCTCGTTCCGCGTAGGAACGTATTCCGGCGCTTCAACGAGAAGGGGAAATCCGACCAGGCGATCGCCGCGAATCTCGACGCCATCGCCTGCGTCACGAGCCCCGCGATGCCCCCGTTCCGGCCACGGTTCATCGACCGGGTTTCCATCGTGGCGGAGCGCGACGGGATACCCCTTCTCATCGTGATGAACAAGGCCGATCTCGGGATCGACGATGCTGTCCGCGCGAGGCTGGTCGGCTACGGACGGATCGGGTACAAGGTGATGGAATGTTCAGTTGTGACCGGCGAGGGCATCGGGGAGCTCCGTGGCGCGATATTCGGGAAGACGATCGCGTTCGTCGGCCAGTCCGGCGTCGGGAAATCGTCACTCCTCAACCTCATCGAGGACGGTTTGGCCAGACGAGTCGGCGAAGTTTCCCAAAAGTACCGCCGCGGACGGCATACGACCACGGGATCGGCGCTCGCCGCGCTGGCGGACGGAGTGACGAAGGTGGTCGATACGCCCGGGTTCAGGAGGCTGGCCATAAGGGGCATCGGGCCGGAGTCTCTCGCGTCCTGCTTTCCCGAGATGCGCCCCCTTGTCGGCGCCTGCCCCTTCGGATACAGGTGCCGCCATCTCGACGAGAACGGCTGCGCGGTGACGGCCGCGGTAGAGGACAAGGCAATAGACGGCGATCGATACGAAAGTTACGTGCGCGTCCGCGCCGAGCTCGAGGAGACGGTCGAATACGCGCGCAAGCGGGGGCGCCCCCTCAGGATTTACGACGATCATGAATGAACACGCACTGAAGCTCCTGGATTTTTTCCGCATCCGCGACGACGTCGCGGGCTACTGCCTCTCCGACGAAGGCCGGGAACGGGTGCTCGGGTCCCTGCCGAGCGGGGATGCCGGCACCGTCCGCGACCTCAAGGAACGATCGGGTTCCCTCACCGTCCTTTTCAGGGGAAACATCGAACCGCCCCGCTGTTCCTTTCCGCCGATCGCGGACGCGGTCCGCAAGCTCGGGAAGGAAGGCTTCGCGCTCGAGCTGGAAGAGCTGTACGGGATCGGAATCTGGGCCGAGTCCTTCGGCCGGCTGGCGGCGTTCGCGGCGAAGTCGGCTTATCCGTCCCAATCGGCCGAAGCGGTCGCGGTTCCCGACCTGGCTCCCGCGGCCGCGGTCGTCTTCCGGATCATATCGCCGACGGGCGAACTGCGGGATCTCCCGGAACTCCGCAAGGCCCGGGAAGCCGTGCGCAGGATCAACGTCGACATCGAGCGGGCCACCGATGACCTGCGGCGCGACGAGACGATCCGCGGCATGCTCCAGTCGGATCTTCCGACCGTGCGCGACGGGCGGACCGTGCTGGCCGTCCGCGCGAATTTCAAGGGCCGGGTGAAGGGCATCGTCCACGAAGTGTCTTCGACGGGCCAGACCGTCTTCGTCGAACCGGAGGCCCTCGTCGTCAAGAACAACCAGCTCGTGGAAGCCGAAGCGCGGTACCGCCGCGAGATAGCGAGGATACTGCGGGAAGCCACCGCGAAATTGTCGCTCCATGTCCAGGCCATCGCGGATGCCCGTGTCGCGTGCGCCGCCCTGGACGCCGTGTACGCGCGGGCCAGGTTCTCGTACCTGGGCAGGGGCGAATTCGCGCTGGACGCCGAACGCGGGCTCAAGCTGCTCCAGGCCAGGCATCCCATGCTCGGATCGACGGCGGTTCCCATCGGCTTCGAATTGCCCGAGGACGCCAGGACCCTCATCATCACCGGACCGAACACCGGCGGCAAGACCGTGACGCTCAAGACGATCGGGCTGCTCGCCCTCATGAACCAATTCGGCCTGGCTGTCCCGACGTCCTGGGGCACGGCACTGCCCGTATTCGACGACGTTTTCGCGGACATCGGGGACGAACAGTCCATCGACCAGTCCCTTTCCACCTTCTCCGGCCACATGAAGACGGTGTCGGCCATCTCCCGCGACGCGAGCGGACGGAGCCTCGTGCTCCTGGACGAGCTCGGGAGCGGTACGGATCCGGAGGAAGGCTGCGCGATCGCCATGGCCCTGCTCGACCGCTTCATCGAACGGGGTTCCCTCTGCGTCGTCACGACCCACCACGGGATACTCAAGAACTACGGGTACACCAAGCCGGGAGTGCTCAACGCATCGGTCGATTTCGACAGGAATACCCTGTCCCCCACCTACCGCATCCTCATGGGGATACCGGGCGAAAGCCGCGCCCTCGACATAGCGCTGCGGAACGGCGTGCCGCAGGAGATCGTGGCGGGGGCGCGCACCTACCTGGACGAGGAGCGGGCCGACGTCGCGGCCCTCATCCGGGGCCTCACGGAAAAGCACCGCGAACTCGAAACCATGGAAACGGACCGGAAACAGCGGCTCAAGGAAGCCATGGACGGGCAGCGCAAGGTCGACCTCAAGGAATTGCGGCTTCGCCAGAAGGAAACCGAACTGCGCGAGCAGGGCGTCGGCGACCTCCGGCGCCTGCTCCAGGAAAGCCGGAAGGGACTGGAAAACCTGGTGCGCGAGATCAAGGAAGGCCAGATCGACGCCGACAAGACCAAGGCGGTAAAAACCTTCATCGCGGACCTGGAACGGACCGTGGCCGACGAGGAACGCATTTTCAACGAAGCCTTCAGGGACGCTCCGGCAACCGGTGCCAGCGGCGGGACCTTTTCCGAAGGCAAGGCCGTCATCATCACATCCTCCCGCAAGCGGGGCGTACTCGTCCGCAGGGCGAAAAAGGGCTCCTGGCTCGTGGAAACCGGGACCTTGCGCGTGACCCTGCCCGAATCCGAGCTTGCGCCGGCTCCCGCGGAAAGCGCTACAGCGCCCAAGGTGTCGGTCGACACCGTCGGCGCGGGACCCAAGCCCGTGTTCGAGCTCGACCTGCGCGGCTACCGCTTCGTCGAAGCCCTCCAGGCCGTGCAGGCCCAGGTCGACGGCGCCAGCCTGGCGGGCCTGGGCTTGTTCAGCATCATCCACGGCACCGGGGAAGGCGTGCTCGGCCGCGGCATCCATGAATACCTGAAGACCCACCCTGCGGTCGCCGACTACCACTTCGCCAGGCCCGAAGAAGGCGGGTTCGGGAAGACGGTGGTCAGGTTGAAGTAGATGGAGTTTACGCGGTCGGGTTTTCATGTTTTTTCCCATGCAAGGTCGGCAACATGCTCGGGAAAGCAGTATAATATAGCTTGATTAAAATGGCTCCCGCTTTGACTTTTTTGGAGGATCGTCATGCGAAAATCGTTTTTCCGGTTTCTATCGTTTGTCGCGATGGGCTTCATGGTCGCATCCTGCGGGCTCGTCGGCCTCGGGGACGAAGCCCGGATTGCCTTTACCCTGACCCTGCCGCCTGCCGCAGCCGGTCTGCAGGGCGGATCGTGGGAGACCGGCTCGCGCGCCATCCCGGAAACCTCGGACGAGATCTACGTCCAGATCGTGGACGGGGTCAATGTGATCGATTCGACGAAGGAAAGGATTCCACTCGGTGTCGGGACCATGGAGTTCGAGGCGCAGTTCCGACCGGGTACCTTCACGGTCCACGTCTTTGCGCTCAAGGGAAACTGCATCATCGGGATTGCCTCAACCGCTGGTACGATCGAATTGAAGCGTGATGAAACCACGGCGCTTACCCTGACCATGACCGAATTGGTGATTACAGAGGGCGGGGTTGTATCTTATGATGAACCAGACTCCACGCCCCATGAGGTAAGTGATCGGATTTCTCCGTTCCCGGATGACATGTATGATTTTTTCTTCGCAGGATCAGCCAAACTTTACGTTAAGTGGAGCCCTGACTGGCTGCTGCCCATGCAGGTGGATTCATGGGACGATGCTGATTCCATATTTTCCGCCACCTCATATAATAATGATGGTGCCCTTGGACTCGACGGCACGATACCGGATGGAACTCGTGGTAGTCAGGCGATGTACTGGTTCGTCATCCAGTGGCCCAACACGGATGTTGTTTTCACCTACAGGCTTCCTGATTCTCCGGATTCAGTGATCTTCCAAGCCATGTGAATTTTCCGGAGTTAGTGAGGAGTCCTGAGCTCTCACCGAGCTGAACGTCGTTTGTTCGCCTGAAATGCTCTCCTCATCCCCCCACGTCCTCCCAGCCGATCCCTTCCCCGTCCTCGATACGCCGGCTCGCATGCCGGCCGAGGACGAGGGTAAGCGCCGAGGGCGGCAATCCCGGCCGCAGGATCTTTTCGGTCCTGAGCTCGGCAACGTTCGAAAGGTCGAACAACTCTCCAGCCGCTATCGGTCTCTTCGCGTGGAGGGAACGGTTGGTCCGGCCATAATTGGCGCATTCGCTCGGAGCCAGGCGCTTGATCCCGTCGCCGAGCACGGCTTCGACCTTGTCGGAACCGAAGCGCTCGGAGCATTCCCGGAGGATGGATCCAGCGTCCTTGTCCGCGGCGAACCGCAATTCCCGGACCATGCGGGAAAAACCCTCGGGCGGCAACGCGATCGGGTCGTCGAGGCCCGGATCGTCGCGGGACAGGCAGATGTGCTTTTCCACGATGCAGCCTCCGCAGGCCAGCGAGAGCAGGGGAACCAGCACCGGGTCCATCGAATGGTCCGAAACGCCGCAGGGTATGCCGAAGATGCCCGACAGGTTGGTGACAAGACGGAGGTTGTAGTCCGTTTCCGGCGCCGGGTAGGCGGTGACGCAGTGGAGCAGGGCGACGCCGGCCATGTCGGCACCGGTCGCGCGCAACCGGTCCAGGGCCGCCTCGATGTCGGCCAGGCGCGAGACACCCGAGGAAAGCACGACGGGTAGGCCGTATTTCGCCAGTTCGTCGAGGAGCCGGGTGAAGTTGAGCTCGGGACTGGCCACCTTGAAACCCTCCACGCCGATAGACCGCAATTCCCGGGCGCTGCGGAGGCCGAACGGCGTGCAGAGGAAGATCATCCCGCGCCGTTCGGCGTGTTCCTTCACCGAGGTGAGGAAATCCACCGGCAGTTCGAGGGAGCGGAAACGCTCGTAGAGTGGAATGGCTCCACCAGGCAGGGGTACGAGTCCGGTTTTCGGATGGATGATCTCGTCGGCGTAGACATGCTGGAACTTGGCGCAATCCGCACCCGAGGCGGCGGCGGCGTCCACGAGTTCCCGCGCCTTGACGATATCCCCGCCATGCCCCGTGCCGATCTCCGCTATCACCAAGGGCCGATTGGCCGAAAAACGGCGCGCGCCGATGTCGAAAAAACGCACGGGTCATCTCCCTTTCCGGGTTGCTGTCCGGAAGCCTATACGATATACTCTCGACGTACGGCTTGTTCAACCGTCGTCCATTCGGCATTTCCGGGGACTTGGGTCGTCGTGCCGTCAAATGAACGGAATGTCTTCCAAGGAGACGTAATCATGAAGGCTATCTATTGCGATGTCTGCAGGAACCAGATCCCGGAGATCATCATCAACAGGACGTTTTTCCCGGTCGGGCATTTCGAGATTTGCGAAGAATGCCGCGACAATCTTGAATCGGCCGTGAAAAACACCGTTCGCGAAAAAAAACCCTTCGACTATGCATGGTTTGACGACCTCAAGATGAAAGTCCTCGAGCAGGCCGTCGACAAGGGCCATATCGAGAGCCCCAAGCGCCGTTGAATGGAAAGGCCGCTGATAGCGTTTATCGGCGGCTTTTTATTATTTTCTGCCCTTTCGGGTGCGAAATAGTGCATCATTTTCAAAATATTGTCATATCGGGCGAAATAGCGGATTGGTTGACACCGTTCGATGTATCGTGATATGGTCTCGCGGCTGTCGATTTCTACAATAAATGGCTTTGTGTACTACATCGCTTGGCAAGGTTGCGTCGATGGCGGCGAACCGGTAGATCACTGCAAGGAGCCATAATGTCCGGACATAGCAAATGGGCCACGATCAAGCACAAGAAGGGAGCGCTGGACGCCAAGCGCGGCCAGATGTTCACCAAGCTGATCAAGGAAATATCGATAGCCGCGCGCATGGGCGGCGGGGATGCCGAGGGTAATGCCCGTCTCCGCACCGCCGTCCTCAAGGCCCGTGGCGCCAACATGCCCAAGGATAATATCGACCGGGCGATCAAGAAAGGCTGCGGCGAACTCGGCGGCGTGAACTACGAGGAACTCGTCTACGAAGCCTACGCTCCGGGCGGCGTCGCCGTCCTCATCGAAGTGCTCACCGACAACAAGAACCGCGCGGCCGCAGAGGTACGCAACCTCATGACCCGTGCCGGCGGCTCCCTGGCCACGGCGAATGCCGTCCTTCGCCTGTTCAACCGCAAGGGCGTCATCTCCTGCGACGGGGGAAAATACACCGAAGACAAGATCATGGAAGTCACGCTCGAAGCCGGAGCCGACGATATCCAGAACGAGGACGGCGAACTCGTCATCTACACGAGCCCCGAAAGTTTCGAAGCCGTGCTCAACGCCCTGGGCGCCGCGGGAATCGAGACGGACGGCGCCGAGATATCGATGATCCCCGAAATCTACAACGACGTCGACAAGGACCTCGGGGGCAAGATCAACCGGCTCATCGAGAAGCTCGAGGAATCCGATGACGTCCAGAACGTGTACCACAACGCGAACCTGCCAGAGGAAACCGAGGAATGAGTTCGATTCGCAAACGCGAAAGAAACGCCATGCAGGGCGGCCGGGTTTCCCCCGACCGCCCTGTTTTTCAAGCGGAAGCCGGGACCGGGGGATGAAACGCTTCATCGGGATAGACCCTGGACTGGCCTCCGTCGGGTACGGCATCATCGAGACGCGGGGCGGGAAGCTGGTCCACGTCGCGCACGGTTGCATCTCCACGGACAAAGGTGAAGCCCTCGAAGCCCGGCTGCTGGCCATACACACGCGTATTCTCGCGCTTCTCGCCGAATACAAGCCTTCGGGCGGGGGCATGGAAGCCCTCTATTTTTCACGCAACGTCACGAGCGCGCTCCCGGTCGCCGAGGCCAAGGGCGTGATCCGCCTGGCCTTCGCGCTGTCCGGCGTACCCCTGCGCGAATATTCCCCCGCGTCGATCAAGACCGGCGTGGTCGGCGACGGCAGGGCGGAGAAGGAACAGGTGCAGGAGATGGTGCGGCTCATCCTCGGACTCAAGGAGATGCCGTCGCCGGATCACGCGTCAGACGCGCTTGCGGCCGCGATCTGCCGGAGCCATGACCTTGACCTGCACGGATGACGTCCGGGCCAGCCGGCACAGGCCTATCGGCTGCCTCCATGGCAACTGATCCGCTTTCAGGGAAACCGTCTCCTTGCCGATATCGGTCCTTCCTTCTATAATCCCGCCATGTTCAATGCCATCAAGGGTATCCTCGTCGACCGGACTTTCGACGCCGTTCGCGTGGAAACCGTCGGGATAGAGTGGGACATCGCGGTTCCCGCTACCATGGTCGACGAGTTCGGTCCGATCGGATCGGAAACGAAAGCGTTCGTCCACCTCCAGCACCGCGAGGACATCATGAAGCTGTTCGGATTTCCGACCGAGCATGACCGATCCCATTTCCTCGAGCTCATCAGGGTCGATGGCATCGGGCCGAAGCAAGCCCTGCGGATCATGTCGGGCATCCGTTCCGACGCCCTTGCCGAGGCGATAGAAACCGAGGACATCGCGGCGCTGGAACGCGTGCCGGGAGTCGGGAAGAAGACCGCGCAGAAGATCATCCTCGCGCTCAAGGGGCGGCTCGCCTTGAGCGCCGGAGCGGGCAAGGACGGTTCTGGCGCCGACGCCGACGTGATCGCCGCCCTCGTCGACATGGGCTTCGACCGGAAGGCCGTCGAGCGCGCCGTCAAGACGGCGGCGAAAACCGGGGTTCCGGACGAACGGGAACTGTTCAGGGTGGCGCTCATGTCGCTGACCGGAGGCTCGTGACATGTCGTGTCCCGACGGCGACGGTTTCGCGGACGACATTCCCGTCTCCGGGGTGACCGATCCGGCCTACGACCCCGACAAGGACGATCGCGAGGGGAACCTGCGGCCCCAGCGCCTGGCCGATTTCCTCGGCCAGGCGAGGCTCAAGGAAAATCTTGGCCTCTTCATGACCGCGGCGCGGGAACGCCGCGAAGCGCTCGATCACGTATTCCTGATCGGCCCGCCGGGACTCGGCAAGACGACGCTGGCCTTCATCATCGCTAACGAACTGGAGACGGACTGCAAGGTGACGAGCGCGCCCGCGCTCGAAAAGCCGAAGGACCTGGCCGGCATCCTCACGACCTTGCGCGAACGTTCGGTCCTCTTCATCGACGAAGTACACCGGCTCAAACCCGCCATCGAGGAACTTCTCTACATCGCGATGGAGGACTACGAGCTGGACTGGATCATCGGCCAGGGTCCCGCGGCCAGGACCATACGCATACCGGTACCCCCCTTCACGCTGGTCGGAGCCACCACGAAAGCCGGCATGGTGTCCAGCCCGCTCGTGAGCCGCTTCGGCATACAGCTGCGCTTCGACTACTATGAAAGCGAAGAGTTGGCTGCCATCATCCGGCGATCGTCGACGATACTCGGAGCCCGCATCGAATCCTCGGCCGTCGGGCTTCTCTCGCGGTCGAGCCGCGGTACGCCACGCATCGCCAACCGCCTTCTCAGGCGCATGCGGGATTTCGCTCAGGTCGGACCGCTAGCCCGTCCGCGAGCGCTATGACCGGGACATACTCCGGGCGATCGCCGAGAAGTACGCAGGTGGCCCGGTCGGCGCGGAGACGCTGGCGCTCACCGTCGGGGAGTCCGTGGATACGCTCGAGGATTACTACGAACCCTACCTCATCCGCCTCGGGTTCCTCATGCGCACGCCGAGGGGCAGGATGATCACGCCCGCGGCCCTTGGGCACCTGGGGATCGGGAAACGCGATGAAAACGAGCGACTTCTCTTTTGACCTCCCCGAGAGGCTCATAGCCCAGTCGCCGTCGGATCAACGCGGGGCGGACCGGCTGTTCGTGCTCAGGCGGCGTGACGGGAGACGTACGCACGTATCGATGTCCGTGCTTCCGGACTTCGTGCCGGATGGCGCCGTGATGGTGTTCAACGACTCGCGGGTGAGGAAAGCCAGGGTGTTCGGCCAAGCCGATACCGGTGCCCGCGTGGAGTTCCTCTTCACCCGCAGGACGGGTCATTCGGAATGGGAAGCCATGTGCGGCAAGCTCCGGAAGCAGACGGTCGGAAAGAAGTATTCTTTTCCGGAGGGAATCGAGGCGGAGATCGTCGCGGAAGGCGCGGATGTACGCATCCTTCGTCTTTCGAGGGATTTCGACGAGGCGTGGTTCGAGCGTAACGGTCACGTCCCGCTGCCCCCCTACATCAAGCGGGCGGACGGTACTCCCGACGCGGAGCGCTACCAGACGGTCTACGCGCGCGACCACGGTTCCGTGGCGGCGCCGACCGCCGGGCTGCATTTCACCGACGCCCTCCTCGGCGCCCTCGACGCCCGCGGCGTCAGGCGGGTGTTCATCACGCTCCACGTGGGCATGGGAACCTTCATGCCGGTGAGGTCGGAACGCGTGGAAGACCACCGCATGCACACGGAACGATTTTCGATTCCGACCGAAACTGCGCGCGAAATCGAAACGGCGAAAAGGGAAGGGCGACCCGTGATCGCCATCGGCACCACGAGCGTGCGGACCATGGAAAGCGCATGGGAGGGTGACGGGTTCGCGATGACGGAAGGCGAAACCGATATTTTCATCACTCCGGGATACAGGTTCAAGGTCGTCGACGGCCTCTTCACCAATTTCCATACGCCCGAGTCCACGCTGCTCATGCTGGCGAGCGCCTTCGCCGGACGCGAGTTCATCCTGTCCGCCTACGACGAAGCCGTCCGCGAAAATTACCGCTTTTTCAGCTACGGCGACGCCATGCTGATACTGTAGGCGGAGCCGGGGCGACGCCATGCTGATACCGTAGGCGGAGCCGGGGCGCGGCGCGGCCTTATCCAGCCCGGGCGGGAAGGGGACGGAAATCCCGGAGTATCTCGACGAGTTCGGGTGAGAATCCCAGCTTGACCGTTCCCTTGAGGACGCCCGCAGCCGTCCGCGAGGAAGCCGAGACGGAAGCCTCGACCGAGAACCTGTAGCGCTGGAAGAACATCTTCAGTTCGGCAGTCGTTCCGGCCGGAAGGTCGGGACTCGCGGGGGGCGCGAGGAATTCGAGCTCGTTGAAGGACATGGAGTACACCGCGAGCTTGATCATGGAATTCCCCGTGATCAATTCCGAAAAATTGTTGAAGCCGAGGCGATGCGAGATCGTGGAATCGATCCTGAGAGACTTCATGGCTGCCTCGTCGAAACTGCGTTTGAGGCCGTCCAGGTAGTCGAAATATCCGCCGAGCATGGTGACGATATCCGGCGGACAGGGCTTGAAGTCGAGCGTCAGGGTCCCGAAGTTTTCACGCCCCGGAACGGGCGAAACGCCGGACATGACGCAACGGGAGAAGGTCTTGAGCGGCTGTTGCCGGTTCTCCGGCTTGAACACGAGGGTGAGGCCGGCCAGGGACCCCTTGAAACGGGAAAAAAACGAAAGCTCGTCCGGTGAGAGCGAAGCCAGGAGGGTGACCTGGTTCATCGACATGCGGAACGGGACGCACACGATCATGTAGGATTCTATTTTAAGGACGGTATCCGGCATGGAAATGCCCATCGCGTGCGACGCGAAAGGAGTGACCCGTACCTGGCGGCTCGAGTAGTTCTGGAGGAACTCGGCGTAAAAATCATTCGTCATACCGGCCTATTGTAGATGATGGCCGGAGACAGTCAAGCAGGGATCGGCGAGCGGTCCATGCCTGGCAGGAAAACGTCAATGCTTCAGGAGGGGATCCCCGGTTTTCCTTCGCGCGGATGTCCCCCGCTTACGCCCGACGGGACCTGATCCTTCCCCAGTAACACGATGACTGGCGGCGAGAAAACAGAAAACCGTCGGATTTTTCCGGATTTCGGCACCTGCCCTGCGCCATTCCCCGATGGTCCTCGTCACGATCGACTCTTCGCTGCCGCCGACCGATCGTGCGACCGTGACCAGGGTGTCGGGCCGCAGCGTTCCCAACATGTCCCTGAAAGCCGATTTGTTGCGGTAAGGCGTCTCTATGAAAATCTGCGTACGACCGGTCGAGGCGGATTCCCGCTCCAGTTCCTGGAGCCTGCGAACGCGTCCGCTGGTGTCCTTGGGCAGATAGCCGTTGAATGCGAAAGCCTGGCCGTTTAGGCCCGATGCGACGAGCGCGAGCAGGATGGCTGAAGGTCCGGGAAGCGGGATCGCGCGTATCCCCGCGATATGGGCCGCGGCGACGAGTCCGCTGCCCGGGTCGGCAGCGCAGGGACAGCCGGCTTCCGACAGGAGCGCCATGTCGCGGCCGTCCAGCGCCGGCAAGAGCAGCGCGGCGACCGATTCCACCCCGGTGTGTTCGTCGAGGATGGCGAAGGTAGAGGCGTCAACCAGCTCGTTCGGCAGGATGCGCGAAAGGAATCGGCGCGCGGCACGCTCGTTTTCGACCACGAAATCCCGGATGCCCCCGATCGATGCTGCCACGACGGGCGGAATGGAATCCACCGCGCCGTCCGTGATCGGTGTCGGGACGAGGAAAAGTCTTCCCCGGACGGCAGGAGCCGTCATTCTTCCCCCCGATCAAGGCATTCAAACAGCGTCCGGAGGACGCCGAGAAATCGCGCCGTCCGGACGCCGGACAGGCCAAGCGCGGCGCAGCGGCCGGCGTAGGCTTCGAGCGCAGCGTCCTTGTCGCGCTCCGCCAGCGGAAGCTTCCTTCCGATCAGCATGGTTTCCGCCTCCCTCGAACGCACAAGCTCGGCGCCGGCTTCGGCGATCCTGATCTCGGAAATCGTGTGTTTGTTCATCCTGCAGACGCAGGAGAGCACGGCATTCCGTTCGCTTTCGTAGCCGTCGAGCCCGTAGCGCCGCGATATGGCGAAGTCCCATTCGTCGGCGGGAATCCGGATCCGCGTGAGGAGCGAACCGGGACGGATGACCGGGCGGCCGTTCTCTCCGGCCAGACGGTTGACGTTCACCCACGAGGATCCCTGCGGCGTCCTGAATTCGGCCAACGCGTCAAGGCATGCGAGCGGTGCAAAGACGTCCCTGAACCTCGTTGCGCACGAAAGGGCACCGCCGAGGGTGGCGAGGTTACGCACGGTAAAAGTGCCGATGCCGGCGGCGCGTTCCTTCAGGATGGATGGGACGGTCCCTTTCCTGAGCGAGAGCAGCTCGGAGAGCGTCGTCATGGCGCCGAACTCGACGAATCGGTCCGTCCTCGAGATGGCTTTCAGTTCCTGTGCCCGCTCCAGGGAGACGACGACCGGAGACAAGGCGGCGGAGCGGCCGGTCGCCGACGCCATTATCGACGTGGCACCGGCGACGAGCAGCGAATCCGGATGCTGTTTCATGACCGCCAGGATCTCGACGACGCCCGACGGGACGAAAACATCATGCTCCGGCATGGCCGAACACCCTCCGTTCGCGGATTTCGGCCGCGGCCCTGACGCCGGCGATCAGGGCCGATGGCTGCGTGCACCTGCAGGAAATGGCCGACATCCTTTCCACGATCAGGCTGTCATCGGGTCGTGGATCCTCCTCCATTATCGCGGAAGCGACGAGGACGCGCGCGCTGTCGCAAAAACCGCAGGGTTCGAAACCGGCTTTCCTGAAGCCGGCCATGATGTCGCGGTAGTCGTCGGTTCGTCCAAAACCCTCGATGGTAACTATTTCCGCACCCTGTACCCGGAACGCGGGAACGAGGCACGAGTTGACGGGCTTTCCACCGAGCAGGACGATGCAGCGGCCGCAGAGACCTGACAGGCAATCCCCCCTGGCGCCGCGGAGCCCGAAACGGGACGACAGCAGGCTCGAGAGTCGCTCCCCGGCCTCCGCCTCCGCGCTCACGTCCTCGCCGTTCAGGATGAAGCTTACGGTCATGGCCCGGCCGCCCTCATGCATAATTCGTCGATGGAAACGGGCAGGGTCCAGCACCCGATGCCGGAAGCCTGGGAAATCGCCTGGACCAGGGCGGAGGGTACGCAGGAAAACGGGATTTCGCCGATGCCCTTCGCGGCGACACGAACGCCTGAGTCGATGAAATGCGTTTCGATCGGGGGGATTTCCGACAGCCGTATCATCGGATGATCGACAAGGCACGTCGATGGAACCCCGTCCGGGAAATCCAGCTGTTCGTAGAGCGACTGGGAAAGGGCATTGATGACGCCCGTTTCCATGGCCCTTCGCGCCTGGAGCTCGGAAACGATAAGGCCGCCGTCGACGCAGAGCCAGACGCCGAGAATTCTCGTTTCGAAACTCCATGGATCCATCTCGACTTCCACGACAGCCCCGCCGAACGCGAGATCGTCGTAGGGGAGCTCGACGGGATACGTCGGTTCCGGGACCGGGCGCAAGGACCTGTACATGCTGGAAGCGGCGTGAGGCGGCGTGTTGGATGATCGCTTGCGGCGTATGGTCGTGCAGGCATTCGCGACGAGCTTGTTGATGATCGCGATATTGCTCGAGAATATGGACGGACCCGAGCCGGACGCGTCGACCGAGTCCTCCGCGTCGATGACGATCGGGGCGGCGGGAATGCCGAGTATCCCGGCCGCGGTCGCGCGCCAGATATCATGCGTGCCCTTGTTGCCGGTGACTGATCCCGTCCTGAGCGTCAGGCGCTGGTCCTCGTCCAGCACGGCTTCGACCCTGTACTCGAAGTTCCCGGATTTCGTGAGGAACGCGCCGGATCCCTGGTGCACATACGCGAATCCGATGCCCCTCGATGGGCCTTCGACAGGTTGCGCACCCCGCTTGGCCAATAGATGGTAGGAAGCGTACTTGCGGGCGTAGTCGCTCGTTTCCGAGAGTTTCAGCGCGATTGCGGCGAACGGGTCGGTCTCGGGCTTGAGGGGCCGGGACCTGCCCGGGCGGATGCGGCGTTTCGGGGCATCCGCCCGCCAGGTCCGTGGATCCGCCCCGAGGGATCGAGCTACCTTGTCAACGTGGGTTTCGACGGCAAAAAACGACTGTGACGATCCTAGGCCGGCGAAAGCGCCGAGCGGAGGCAGGTTGGTTCGCACCGCGAAGCCCTCGATACGGACGTTGGGCACGTCATAGGCGCCGCAGGCGTCGACGCAGGCGCGCGCGAGCAGCTCGTCCGCGAGCGGCGCGTAGGCTCCCGTGTCGAGGGTGATCCGAACGTCCATGGCGGACAACGACCCGGCGGGATCGAGGGCGCTCCGATGCCTGATCAGCGCCCGCGCCCGTTTCGGGGAAAAGGCGAAATCCTCGCCGCGGGTGAGGAGGATGAGCGCAGGTTTCCGGCATTTCATGGCTGCAAGGGCAGCATGGCACGCGAGAAGCGAGGGATACCAGAGCTTGCCGTCGAGGTGTTCCCCGAGCGCGGTCGGACGTACGATGATTTCCGTCGCGCCGGCTCCGAGGACCGCGGATACTGCCTCCCTCACATTGCTGGGCCACTGCGTGGCGCATCGCACGAGCAGCTTGTCGTATTCGAACTGGCAGAACGCTCCCTGGGGTTCGGAATAGAGATGATCCTGCGCGCCGACCCGATATTCCCCCTCGACGATCGCGGACGCGACGGAGAACGCGAGGTCGATGTCGCCGCGTTCGAGGATCCTGCGCGAAGCCACGCGCTCGGACGAAAAAGATTCCAGGTCGGCATGCCAGGGCGTCTTTTCGATCCTGACGGTGGACCTGGCGAGGAGGCTTTCAAGGACGCTTTCGTCCTGTCCGGCAAGCAGCGCTACGGGTTCCCCCGCGTAGGAAACCCGTCCCTCGGCGAACACCGGTATCCCCGCATTCCCGAACGGCAGGTACCTGGCTCCCGGAATGTCGGCAGCCGTAATCGAAAAATAACCACGGGGCAAGTCCGGCAGGTCGATGCCGACCATGGTTCCCGACGGTTCCGGGGAACGGATCGTGACGACATGGACCATGCCCTCGAACGAGATATCGGAGAGCTTCAGTCCCGGTTCGTTCGCCGGGCTTCGCCTGCCCTTCACCGTTTTCCGGCCATGCGTGCGGAATCGCCGACCGAAACGACGGCCTCCACGACTCGTTCCACCTGCGCTCCCGTCATGCCCTGGAACGCGGGCAGGCTTACGGTCCTCTCGTAGGTTTCAAGGGCGTTCGGAAAATCGCCCGGCTTGAGCGCGTATCGTTCCGACCAGTAGGGCATGACGTGGAGGGGGATGAAATGGACCGAACTCCCGACGCCAAGGGCGGCGAGGCGCTCGATGAACGCGTCGCGGTCGATCGAAAGCTTTCCGGGGACGATCCTGAGCGCGTAGAGATGCCACGCATGACCCGCACCGCGCGGGGGGAGCGCCAGGTAGTCGCGATCGGCAAACGCCTCGTCGTAGGCCCGGGCGATCGCCACACGTTCTGCCAGGAAACGGTCGGCTTTCCTGAGTTGTGCGCGCCCGATGGCCGCGAGCAGGTCGGGAAGGTTGTACTTGAAGCCGGCATCGATGACGCCGTACTTCCACGACGCGCCCTTGGACGTATACCTGTCCCAGACCGCCCGGTCGATCCCGTGCATGCGCATCGTCGCCATGCGGGAGAGAAGCCTGTCGTCCTTGGCCACGATCATGCCGCCTTCGCCGGTCGTGATGGTTTTCGTGACGTAGAACGAGTAGACGCCTACGTCGCCCAGGGTTCCGGCCAGACCCGAGGGCAGGCGGGACGGGAAGGAATGTGCGGCGTCCTCGACGACCGCGCACCCGTATTTTTTCGCCATCGGAAGGATGCGGTCCATGTCGCAGGGCAGGCCGCCGACGTGCACGGGCATCACAGCGCGGCAGTTCCTCGTCGTGGCGAGCCTGTCCGCGAGGGAAGAAGGATCCATGTCGTATCCGTCCTTCCCGACATCGCAGAACGCGACTTCCGCGCCGAGATGCCGTGCCACGGCCGCGGTGGACGTGAACGTGTAGGGGGAGGTGACCACGACGTCGCCGGGGCCGATTTTCAGCGCTTCGAGGGCCAGGTGCAGCCCGCTCGTGGCGGAATTCACCGCGAGCGCGCGGGGTACGCCGGCGAACGAGGCGAATTCCTTTTCGAACTCGAGCGCGACTTTCCCCGTCGTCAACCATCCCGAGCGCATGACCTCGAGGACGGCCGCTTCTTCTTCCGCGCCCAGGGACGGTTTCGCGAAGGGAACGAAATCAGTAGTCGGATTCATCGATTGGTACCTCCAGCGACGGGACATGGCGGCGGACGATCTCGCGAAGGGCTGACTTGTTGCGATACAGCCCCGGACGCGAGGGATCGAGGCGACAGAGCGGTTCGAGTTCCGCGAGGATCGCGTCGGGCTCCATTGGGGGCGTTTTGGCGCGGATGCGGTTGATGCCGGGGAAGGGTGTGGGTTCGACCTCCTCGTCGTCCGAGTGGAGGCGTTCGGTGAGCCGTTCTCCCGGCCGGAGACCTACGTACTCGATCCCGATGTCCCTGCCCGGGACGAATCCGAAAAACCTGATGAGCTGGGCGGCGAGTTCCGCGATGCGTACGGGCTCTCCCATGTCGAGCACGTACGCGGCTCCCGCTTCGCCGACGCCGCCGGCCTTGAGTACCAGCGAACAGGCTTCCGGGATCGTCATGAAATAGCGATCCGCGTCCGGGTGGGTCACGGTGACCGGTCCGCCCCGTTCGATCTGGCTCCGGAAGAGCGGGATGATCGATCCCCTGGATCCGAGGACGTTCCCGAAACGGACGACCATGAAGGAAGCGCCACCCGTCGCCTTCGCCTGCGCGGCGGAGACGATGCGCTCCGAAAGAAGCTTCGAAGCGCCGTAGATGGACACGGGATCGACGGCCTTGTCGGTGGAAATGAACACGAATTTCCGCGTGCCCGATTCGAGGCACGCGTCCACGAGGTTGTGCGTTCCCAGGACGTTGTTCTCGATCGCCGCGAGGGGGTTCGCCTCCATGAGCGGGACGTGCTTGTAGGCGGCGGCATGGAACACGGCGTCCGCCTTGAGCCGCCCGAGGAGGAAACGGACGTAATCGCGGTCCTTCAACTCGCCGACGACGGGCACGACGCGCGTGGTCTCGCCGACGCCGCCCGAACGCAGGGCCGCCAGCTCGCGGTCCACCTGGTAGATGGAATTCTCGCCGTGGCCAAGCAGGTAGAGGCGTTCGACGCCGCCCGAGAGGAGCTGCCGCGCGAGTTCGGAACCGATGGAACCGCCGGCGCCGGTGACGAGCACGCGTTTCCCGCGCAGGTAGGCCAGGCTCTCCTTGAGACCGATCCTGACCGGGTCGCGGCCCAGCAGGTCCTGGGGATCGATTTCGCGAGCCTGGACGAGCCGGGCGTCTCCTTCAACGATCTGCGCGATGCCGGGCAGGATCCTGATGCGGGAGAATCCCGCGCTCTTGAGGTCGAAGTAGACCCTGCGGACCGCGGCATTCGAGGCGCTCGGCATCGCGATGATGGCTTCGTCGTTCGGCTCGACGCGCACCAGTCCCGCGACCGCGCCGATCGGGCCGAATACGGGAACGCCGTCTGTCTTTCCCCCGATCTTCGCGGGGTCGTCGTCGAGGAACGCGACGATGCGTCCCGGCGCACCGCGCTCGATGAATTCCTTCGCTATCTCGCGCCCGGCGAACCCGGCGCCGACGATGAACAGCCTGTGACCCTCGTCATTGTCCATTCTGGGGAGTGTTTCCTTTCGAGGCGAGCTCGACCGCGGTGAACGCCAGGTCGAACGAAAAGGAGTCCTCGCACATGGCGAGGCGGACTTTGGCCCGACCCTTTCGCCGGTCGACCTTGACGATAAACCCTTCCAAACCCTTGAGGGGACCTTCGAGCACGACGATCCTGTCGTTCTCGTCGAACTTCACCTTAGATGTATCGGCACGCTCGCCGTGCGAGATGAAATGCGTGAGCAGGCGAAGATCGAAACCGGTAAGGGGTTTCCTGGTCTGGTTGCTCGGAAGGAAGCGGTAGAAGAATTTCGTCCGCTTCACGAGCCAATGGATTTCGTTGTACGTTTCCGGGTCGGAAATCCCGATGAACACGTAGCCGGGGAAAACGGGGCGGACATCGGTTACGGTTTTCCCGAGTTTGCGGATCGGAAGGGCGCGTTTCGGAACGGTAATGGAGAGGGAAGCTCCCGCGTTCAATGAAAGGACCTTGGCAAAATCGTCTTCGTGCAGGGTTTTTACCTGTATTGCGTAGTATTCCATGATCTGCGCCCCGGGCGGAATGTAGCATGACAGGAGGTGGGCGCGCAACCGGATGGCATACGCTTACGATCAACCATCGGGCAGCGCCGCCACCCGGGAATTGGATGCCGTCCGTCCATGGGCGTATACTTCAATATGGATGCGTTCGAACCGATCGGTCGATCGTCCCGTTTTCTCGCTTATTCGATCGGTCTGTTTCGTCGATATTGAAACCGGAGAACTATAGATTGTGAAGCGCGCCGTATTGATCATCCTGGCGGTATCGTTCGCCGTAGCCCTTTCCTCCGCACAGACCGTCGGCGTCGCCGTCATCGAGATCGACGGGACACGGGGAGCGATCTCCCCGTATACCGAGCAGGTTCTGGGCGGATGCCTCGACGCGCTGTTCGCGTCGGGATTCATCGCGACCAACCCGGTCCCCGTCGAGGGCGACGAGCCGGATTCAGGCGATCCCGCGTTCGGCATACGCGAAGCCAGAAACGGGATGGCTGATTTCGTGCTCGTCCTGGCGCTCAGGTACGGGTGGTCGACCGCCGAACCAACGAAGGAACTGCCACGCGTGTGCCGGTGGCGAGTCGTGCGAGCTTCCGACGGGGTAGTCCTGTCCGCGGGCGAGTCCGACGGACCGGCGGATTCCCGGGAAACGATCAACGCAAGTTTGAAGGCCATGACGGATTACGGCTACAGGATCGTCGAATCGGCATTGCCGTCCATGGAACTTCCCGGGGAGCCCTCTCCGGGAAAAAGACCATGAAAGGATGAAGGCATGAAGCGAACGGTATTGACCGCGTCCTTCGCGGTTCTTCTCCTCGCGTCAGCGCGGGGAGCGACTTGGGAAGGCAGCGCGATGATGAGCTCGTACGGGGATTTCCCTCCGTCCGGGTATTATGCCGCATGCAACTCCTTCCAGAGGAATACGGCCGTCGAAGTCCTCAACCTGGAAACGGGGAAGAGCGTTACGGTGATCGTCACGAGAAGCGTGGACAACGCGGGAGTCTTCATGGTGCTTTCTCCCGAAGCGGCCCTGGCGATTGGCATCCAGCCCGGGGTTCTCTCCCGCGTCCGGGTTACCACGCCGCAAAGCGCAAGCTCGCTCGCGCCTTCCGCGGCCGGGGCTTCCACCGAAACCGTGGACCCGGACTTCAATCCCAAGCTCTATGCCAAGCGCCCCGCGGTCAGCTCTCCCCAAGTGGAACCGGCGAAAACCGCTCCGGACGCGATGACGAAACCGCCTGAGGGCGTCGCTGAGGGATCCCCTGCCTCATCCGGCACGACCGAAACCACGAAACCTGCCGGAAGCCCCGAGACCCCTCCGGACGGCACGAAGCGTCCGACCGAAGCCGCCAAGGCTCCGGAAAAACCGGATTCGATCCAACGTAAGGAGCCTTCGCAGCTCAACCAGACACCGTCTTCGCAATCCCTGGTGGAGCCGCCCGTTCGGCAGGCGAAGGCTGCGAACGACCAGGCTACGACCCAGCCGCCCAAAACCAGCGAAAAACCTCCCTTGCCGGTTCCCGATGAAGCGCCGATCAAACCGGTAGCTCCGTCCGTTCCCGCGAAGTACGCCACGCCGGAAAACCGTCCCGACGTGCTTGATCTGCGCCGACCTCAGAATCGGCGAGGAACCGGGATCGAAGCATCGCTCCGGGATCCTTCCGCGACTGCCGAGGAACGTGCGACGCCCTATTCGCGGACGACGCCGGAAACCCGGCACCGTGCGAGCGTGGCAGAACTGCACGATCCTGAAACCCGGTACGAGGACGAAACCCCGCGAGCGGAGACCGATGAAAAACCCGGACGCTCGGTGGCGGTGTACGCGGGCGAACTGGACTCGCCGGGGACGATGGCGGACGAGAGTCCCCGAACCGTCACCGACGACCGCCCGGGACGCGATTCCGAGCTTGCCGGCTATCGGGACAGTCTCGACGTTCCCGACCTCAAGGACGACCGGCCCGTGGCCGTCGGGTATGAACGACCTGAACGCGGATCGATGGAACGGGAGAGTGAACTCACGGAGCCGTCGATGGTGCCCGACGAATTGCCGGAAATGGTAATCGCCAACATGACAAGGCCCGATATCGGGGTGCCCGAACTGGATTTGGCCGAGGGCGAAATCGAACTTGAAGAGGGTGTACGGGACATGATTGCCTACGACCGTTCGCCCACCCGATATTCGCAAGCCACCGAACGGGATCTCGATGATGCCGCGCTCGTTCCCGAGGAGACGCCAGCCGTCCTCGAAGGAAGCCCGGATCGCGCCGTCGCGGTCCAGGAACGCGAACTGGACGACGCGGAACTGTCCGCGGAGGAAACTCCCGCGGTCCTGGAAGGCAGTCCCGCCCGCGCCGCGCGCACCGACGAACGGGAGCTCGATGACGCGACGCTTGCTCCGGAGGAAGCCCCGGCGGTCATCAACGGCGACAAGCCGGTACCCCAGCGCCAGGCTTCCGCGGCTCCCGGTCTAAGGGATCCCGAAGTGGCAGCCACGAAACCGGCGGTCGCTGCCGGTGCAGCCGGACCGGAAAAGGGGCCCGTCGACGCCGCTCTGGAACCGTCAGGCGCAAATCCGCCTCCGGCCTCCGGCAAACCGGGAGCTGTAAGCGCGGCTGCAGCAACGGCCAAACCGGCTCCGGAAACGACCAAATCACGCGTTGTGCCCATCGCACGACTTGAAAAAGGCAAGCACTATATCCAGCTCGGTGCCTATAAAACCATGGTTGCGCTGGACATCGCCGGTGTTTCCGTCGATCCGGCCTTCAAGCTCGCCGTCGAGACGGTCAAAACCGCTTCAGGCCCGGTGTACCGACTCTATGTCGGCCCCTTGAGCAGGGATGAGAGCGGCGTCGTCTTGCTCCGGCTGAAATCCGCCGGCTTCAAGGATGCCTTCGTCCGGGTGGGGGAATGAAAACCACGCGCGCCCTGCGCTGAACTTCCGCCTGGCAGGCTATCGGAAGTTCTGGGTTTTCAACACCCGACGATTGCCGTTTGTTCCATCGGCGGACGGAAATGCATGGAATACGGAAGGAGATCGGTAACCAGGCCGCTCCTTCCGTTTTTTCATGGGTACGGATGATCCGCAGGGTATCTAAGCGGTTTGGCTGTTGTACACGCCGTAAGAATCTGAACGGAATCGGGCCGAAGGAATACGGATGTCGTGCATGCGATCCGTTCAGGTCGGATCAGTAGGTGAAATCCATCTTCTCGAACGCGGCGCGCACGCGGTTCACGCGGGCGAGTTCGTCCGCGATGATGTCGGCGTAATCCAGTTCCCCGGCGACTATCCGGAAAGCTTCGTCCGTCCATGCCTGGGCGCCTTCGACCCTCACGAAACGCAAGGCCATGGCCTTTTCGGCCATGGCCTTGGCTTCGGGCCAGTAGGCGAGGGCTGCACGGTAACAGGTTTCCGCAGTATTGAGGCTCTCGAGATTCTGGTTTTTCCAGGGCGCATTGTAGAAGTGGGCCACGCGCTTGTCGTACTTGGAACCGAGCCGGAGGTGCTGCTCGATGAGCTTGAGTCCGACGTGCATGGAGAGAAGGTAGCGGTAGCGTTCCCACTGCCGTTCGTTCTCGATGGTAGCCATCGCGTAGAGGGGGTTGCAGAAATCGGCCGACCTGGCCTGTTCGAGCCAATAGATGTTTTCTATCGCATCATCGGGATACTGGACATAGTGGGTGTGGAACAGCTTGAGATACTGCTCCTTGAAGTATACCGGGTATCCTGCTACCATCCCGCCGATGATCGCGAGAAAAACCGCGGCCGCCGCGATACGTTTCATTGCATTATCAATATCGGCGGGGATCCATGCCGCCTGTACCGGAGCGGGGCGATTTCAGACGGCGTTCGCGCCGAAGAATCGTTCCGTCTCGGCGGCGATGAACGCGGCGGTCTCGGCGATCGGTTTGCCGGCGTCCACCCCGACGATTTTCATCCCGCTTCCGGCGAAATCACCGAAAACACCCTCGTAAGCCTCGGATACGCGATGCTGGAATTCGATGTGCTCGAATATCTCGATGGATCCCCTGGACTTGACGCGCTCGAGGGATGTTTCGGGGTCCACCCTGAAATGGAATACCAGCGACGGGAGCGGAAAATCACGGTTAAGACGTTCAGGCAGGTCTTTCCCGCACGTGGATCCCTGGTAAGCCAGGGAAGAGAAGAGGTAGCGGTCGCACACTACGATCTCGCCGCCCCCGGATCGTTCAACGATGCCCCCCTGGCCGAACAGGTGTTCGTGCCTGTCCGCAGCGAAAAGGTAGGCGATGGTCTCCGGCCTTGCGGGCGTTTCCCCACGGAGCATGCCGCGTATGAGCATGCCGATCGGGGACGATGTTGGCTCCGCCGTGGCCCAGACGCGCATGCCGCGACGCCTGAGCGTACCGACGAGTTCACGAATCTGCGTCGTGGTTCCCGTTCCGTCGATACCTTCGAAAACGATGAAATTCCTGATTGTGCGCCTGTCGGTCAGCGGGGTTTCGCTCATAGGACGAAGATCATATACGGCAGCCGGCAGCGACGCAAGCGAGATGTTCCATCAAGGGTGCGTCGATGAAACGACCGGGACCGCGTGTCTTGAAAAGCCTGATCGTCGCGATCCTCTCATCCGCGGTGATCCTCGCATCGGCATTTTCCGTCCAGAAATATTCATCCGCGGCATCCTCCATGACGAGAGCGTTCATCATGGGGTTCAAGGCGGGCGTCGAACGCGAGTATGGAGTATCGTTCGTGTACGATTCCGCCCGCCCCTCGCTCCTGGACCGCATCGTCGTCAGGGGCGCCCGGATCGCGTCGGAGGACGGTAAAGCGCTTGTCATCGCGAACAGGATCGAGGTGTCGTTCGATCTCGCGGGATTTCTCTTCCGCGGCGATTCCCTGGTGCATGGCATCCGTGTCAATGGCCTCGACCTTCACCTCTTCAGGAATGGCGGGATGGAGGCGCTGCGCTCGGTGTTCGGGCGTATCAAGGCGAAACTCTCCGACAACCAGGCATTCCCGTCCGATCTGACCGTCACCGTCAGGAACGCGCGATTCAACCTTGAACTGGAGGGCGCTTCCGCGCTCGTCGCGTTGCCCTACGGCGATCTTTCCTTCAAGGATGGCGACATCCTGATTGGCCTCAGGGCCGTCATTTCAGCCTCCCTTGGTACCGGCAGCGCCATACCACTGGAAGCCGAGATTCCCATATCCGTTTCCGGGGAAATCGGCGGTGATTTTTCCGAAGCCAGGCTCCAGGTGCGGACCGCGGTCGACTCGTCGATCCTGGGAATCAAGGAGCAGGGATTCATCGTCCTGTGGCGCGGCGATCTCGTGGAGCTCAGGAAGATCCAGGACGGCACTCCTATGGACCTGAATGTCAAGCTGGATCCTTCCGCGGGCAGGCTTGCAGCCGCGTTCGCGTTCGAGCGTTTCAAGCCATCGTCGCTGTTCAGGATCTCCCGGGCTCCGGCTCTTGCCGCCAGAATGCTCGACGAACCGTACTCGGGAACGCTCGGGCTCGAAACCGACGGAACGCTGTCCGGTACCTCGGTTTCACTCGAACTCTCAGGCAGGGTTCGCCTTCCGGAGTTGCCGGATGCATTTGACTATGCCATGAAAGCCTCCATCGCCGGGGGAATCGTCAAGCTCGAGCGTTTCGAAGCCGGTTCCGACAGGGGCGTTCTCGGGGCGAAAGGGACATTCTCGCTCTACGATCGCTCCATTGACATGAATCTTTCGGTCGACTACCGGCCAGTCAGGTTCCCGGCGGGGGTGGTTTCCGAAATGCGGCTCTTCGGCCGCGAAGGCGAGTATTACATCTTTGGCGATCGATTGGAGGTGGGCTCGGCAACCCTTGGTCCTTTTACCCTGCAGGGAGAGCTGTCGGGCAAAACCCTGGCGTTTGCCCTCGAATCGGGCATCCTGGCAGCATGGGACCGGGAAGGGGCAACGGGCGACGCGGCTGCCGACGATGGCAGGTTCACGGGAATCTCCGCGGAAGGCATCCTGGACCTGGAAGGACCGTCCGTGCTCTTCGACATCCGCTTCGACCCGATTACCATGGACGATCTCGGCATTGCCTCTCTCGTCTCCGGAAGCGAGGATTTTCCCTCGTTCCTGCGGTCGGCAACGATAAGCGGCACTGCATCCGTCGCGTCGGATTTTTCCGGAATATCGTACAACACCAGGAACCTCGTCATCACCAGCGGTTCGGGAGGATCCGCATATGCCATCGTCTCGCTTCGCGGCACTCCCGGAGCGCTTACCGTCAACGATTTTTTCGTTTCCGCCAACGGCCATATCCTCGCGGGAAGGGGAGATGCCGCATTCGGACCCGGTTCCGTCGATTTCGCCGTCGACGCGACTTTGGACGGCGTACCGCACCGGGTGCAGGGAGTGGCAATGGGGGGAGCGGTCAGGATGACCGGTGATTACGATCTCGATCTGATCGCGGCGTACGAAGACGGCGCCCTCGTGGGGACGGTTTCTTCCAGGGGATTGCCTGTTTCGGTCTTGGGACGATCACTCTCCCTCGACTTCGATTTCGATGGAAGATTCGCAAAACCGGACGACTGGGAAGTCCGGATCAGCGAGTGCGCCATCTCCTCTCCGGCAGACAGCCAGGCCACGATTCCCGCCCTTGTCATGGCGGGGCGGGTGGACCAGGGATCGGTCGAGATCTCCTCGCTGACCGTCAAGGACAGGTATTCCGAGTTGAACGGTACGGCCGAAGCGGATTTCTCGATTGACGAAGGGTTGAAGGCGACCTTCCGGGCCGGGCTTGCCTCGGCGTCAGGGGAGAGCTATCGGCTTGACGGGTCCTTCGGGGATGGCGAAATCGATGCAGCCTTCTCCTGCCTGAACGCCCAGCTTGCACGTCCGAGCTCGGGCCGCCTGGCAGGACTTGGCTCCGGTACCGCGGGCGTATCAGGCCGTCTCGAGGACCCGCGAATCCTATTTGACCTGAGCGTCGCCGATGGGCGGGTTTCCGGGATGGAACTGAACGGATCGCTGAAAGGGTCATACGCCGGCGGAGTTCTGGGATTCGACGGAGGAGTTGTCCGGTTGGAGAACATGCTCCTGGACGGGATCCGCTCGTCAATCGATTTCACGAACGGCAGGGTGGAACTTGCGGCGATGTTTTCAGCGCTTGTCGGCACCAGACGGGTCGAATCCCTGATCGAACTGGGCGGGCGCTTCACCATCGACCCGGAATCGACCGGAGAGGGCCGGAGACTCGGTAATCTTCGCGTTACCGGACATCTTGCCGGGCTCGAGGCCGGCAAGACCGAGTTCGGCGACGTGCCCGTCGCACTGGACTTGGAATCGGGCATTGTTTCCCTGACTGCGGGAGCGGGGAACGAGATTTCTGGAAGCTATTCCCCCGACGGCGGGTTGAACGTGGTGTTCTCGGAATCGCTGCCGGTATCGTTCAGGGCGGCTGGCCAGTTCTCCGGCGAATCGATGGCCATGAAGGTGGACGCGATATCCGTGGATCTCGGCGCCGTCGGAGCCTTCCTGGAAATCCCCGCCATTGACATCATCGCGGGCGCCTGCGTCGGGAAACTTGAAATCCGCGGCAATCCCCGGGATCCGGACTTTTTCGGCTCGCTGGAGATCACCGACGCATTCCTCGAGGTTCCCGATTACGCGCTGGACAGGATCGGTCCCGTCAACGCGATCGCACAGATATCCGAGAAAACCTTTGCCATCGCCGACGACGATATCGCCGCGGGGAAGAACGCAAGGATATCAGCCAGGTTCACCGCGACCCTGGAACAATGGTCGCTGGAAGGGTTCGACGTGAAGGTGACGACCATCGGCGATTCGCTCGTCCGCGGGAAAACCGGCATCATCCCATGGATCGATATTTCGGGAGATTGCATGCTCGATCTCGGGATCGGGTGGGATCGTGCGGATCTCGCCGTGACCGGAACGTTCTTCGTTCCGAAGGCGGAAATCGTCATCCGTCCCGAGGCGAACAAACCGGCCGCGCGGCACAGGACGTACGAGTACAGGATAGACATCGACGCGCGGACCGGGAAGAACGTCGGAGTCTATTTCCCCTCGCGGCAGCTTCCCATCCTGTCGGGGCAGACCGATCCGTCGAGCGCCATACGGTTCAGGGCCGATTCCTCCGCGGATGCTTTTTCCCTCGAAGGGAACGTAGCCCTGAGGGGCGGAGAATTGTTCTACATGCAAAGGAATTTCTTTATCAAGGAGGCTACGATCCTGTTCGCGGAAAACCAGGACAAGTTCGATCCCCGCGTGACCCTCGAGGCTGAATTGAGGACGAGGAATACGGACGGCCCTGTCACCATCATCGTCAGCGCCGCGAACTCGAGCCTCATCAACCTCAATCCGAGGATCGAGTCCAGGCCGGCACTTTCCACCGCGGAAATCGCCGCGATGCTCGGACATGATCTCCTGGCCGTGCGGGAGGACGGTTCGATCAATGTCGTGAATGCCATGCTGAACGCAAGCGAACTTGTTCCTCAGTTGAATTTCGTGAGGGTGTTCGAACGTAACGTCAAGGACGTCCTGGGACTCGACCTGTTCTACGTGAAAACCCAGGTTTTGCAGCGTTGGCTCGTCGATGCGTCCAACCTGGGCGGCGGCGTGGATCCCAACGCCACCATCGAAGACTATTTCGACCAGACGGCAATCTATGCCGGCAAGTACATCGCCAACGACATCTTCGTCGAAGGTTCCCTGTTCCTCCAGAAAAACCCACTTGAGCAGCAGGGAGGCTTGACGATACAATCCGAACTCGGTTTCGAGTGGGCAACGCCGCTTTTCACGCTCGATTGGCGCATGAGGCCGGAGACCCCGGACACGCTGTTCCTGACGGATCAATCGTTTTCCTTCTACTGGAAATTCGTTTTCTGATGCCACGGTTCGCGCCGGACGACCGGACGGCGCCACGCTCCGGTTTTCCGATACGAAGCCGTTCCGGCGCGACTGTTCTGGCGTGATCATGAAGCACGCAGCCCGCATCCACGACGGATCGCGGACGATCGCGAATGCCCGGAGAGACGACCTACGCTCCGCGGCACGACAAGGGAGTTCTATGAGGCGCGTTACCTTTTTCATCCTGCTCGCGATCCTTGCGGCAGCAACGGCGTTTGCCCAGGAATCGGGCGAGTGGTACTACGGGAAACCCATCGCCGACATTCAATTCACGGGACTCATCCATGTCCAAAAGACCGAAGTCGAGCCCCTCGTCCGGCGTTTCAAGGGGAAGGCCTTCGACGACACCCTGTGGTACGAACTTTACAACAGCCTTTTCTCGCTTGAATGTTTCGAGTCGATAGAACCGGTAGCCGTTCCCGGGAACAAGGAAAAGCAGACCGTGATCGTCAGGATCAACGTCACGGAGAAACCATGGATTGAATCCATACGGGTCGAAGGCAACAAGATCGTCAGAGTGGGCGAGATACTCGATGTCGTCACCCTGAAGAAGGACGACGTCTACCGGGAGTACAAGGCCAAGCTCGACGTGATCGCCGTGAAGAACCTCCTTGTCGACAAGGGATTCCCCGGCGTCGCGGTGAGCCAGGATGTCGAGCCGGGGACCAAGCCCGGTACGCTCGTCTGGATCATCAGGATTTCCGAGGGCGGCAAGGTGACGGTCAAGGAAATCAGGTTCAGCGGGAACACGGCCTTTTCCGCCAGCGCGCTCAAGGGAAAGTTATCGCTCAAGGAGGAAGGTTTCCTCCAGCCAGGTGCCTTCAAGGAAGCCTTTCTCGAACAGGACAAGGGCATTCTCGTCGATTACATGCAAGGCAGGGGCTACATCGACGCGAAGGTCGTCGACGTTCTCAGGGACTACGTGTGGGACGAGAAGGACAAACGACAGAAACTCGTCCTCACTTTCGTCATTGCCGAGGGGGACAAGTACCTGTTCGGCGGCTTCAGCTTCGAGGGCAACAGGATATTCTCCACCGAGAAGCTCCTCGCCCTCACGACGCACGAGGTAAATACCGTCGTGGACTACCGCCGCATCAAGGCGGACAAGAACCGCGTGGACGACCTGTATTACGAGAACGGGTACATCTTCAACCGCATCGTCATGAAATCGAAGCGGGATGAGGAGCGCAAGGCCGTCTCGTACCTGATTTCCATCGAGGAGCACGACCGTTCCCACATCGAAAACATCCTCCTGAAGGGTAATGACAAGACGAAGGATTTCGTCATAATGCGCGAATTGCCACTCGAGGTGGGCGACGTCTTCTCCAAGGCGAAGATCATGGAAGGCTTGCGCAACCTATACAACCTCCAGTATTTCTCGGCGATCATTCCAGAAATGGTACCCGGCAGCGCCGAGAACCTCATGGACCTCACCATCACGGTGGAGGAGCAGAGTACCGCCGACATCCAGTTCGGCGCCACGCTGGCAGGACTCGGCATCTCCAATTCATCGTTTCCCATCTCAGCCCTCGTCAAGTGGAACGACCGCAACTTCATGGGTAACGGACAGGACTTCAAAGTCGACCTGAATGTTTCGCCGGACCAGCAGTCGGTGATATTTGGCTTCACCGAAAAATGGCTGTTCGGCAAGCGCCTGACCGTGGGCACCGAGCTGTCGTTCAGCCACAAGACGCTGGATGTCGCACAGGATACGCTTGCGCCGATTTTCGACCAGCGTGAAGGCGACGAGTATCCTCCCGATCCCTACGCAACCTGGCAAGAATACGCCGATGCCGGATACGTGATACCCGACGAGTTCCTCATGCCCATCCAGAACTGGGAGATCGCTCTCGGCCTGAACGGCGGCTATGTCTGGAAGACGCCGGTCGGCGATTACGGCGTCGGCGGGGGTTTTTCGACCGGCTTCGAACTCAAGGGTTTCGACGCCGACAAGTACCGCCCGTACGACTACGAGAATCGCCTGAACTATGATGCCTGGCTCTACAAGAACACGATATACGCGCGGACCTACCTCAATTCCCTCGATATCTGGTACGACCCGTCGAACGGCTACTACACGAGCCTCCGGGCGACACTCTCAGGCCTGTTTGATTTCGAGCTCAAGCACTATCTCCGCCTCGATTGGAAGACCGAAGGCTACCTGACCCTGGTAGATGTCCCCATTTCCGATGCTTTCAACTACAAGTTGATCCTCGGCGCCCACTCCGGGCTGAGTTTCATCCTTCCGCAGCCCGGCAGGCCCCTGGCCTACGGCACCGAGGGACTCGCGATCGACGGTACTTTCGTCGGACGCGGCTGGATGCTCGGCGCCCAGACCGGAACCCAGCTGTGGGAAAACTGGCTTGAGCTCAGGACGCCGATCGTGCCGCGGCTCCTGTCGCTCGACGCGTTCCTCGACGCGGCCGCCTTGCGTACGCAGAACGGCCTTCTGGACATCGCGCAATTCCAGGCTGGAGGCGATTCGGTCGACGATTCCGTGGGGCTGACAGGCCTTCGCGCGTCGAACATCGCCATAAGCTCGGGATTCGGCATTCGGTTCACCCTGCCGCAGTTCCCCTTCCGCCTGTATTTTGCCAAACGTTTCTACTTCGACGATTCGAACAAGCTCAATTTTGTGGAAGGCCCCATAAACGGCCTGGACTTCGTGATCGGCGTCAGCCTTCCGTTGAATTGACCTCATCGGGCAGAAAGCCGAACGGCAAGGTCGGCATGTGCATGTAGATCTGCGACAAGATGGAAGATGCTACGGCAGGGCGACGGGATGCTTCCGGCATCCGGCACGCTGCCGGGAGGGAACGGCATGAAGAGGAAATTCCTGGCGGTCACGGTTGTCATCGCGTTATCATCGGCATTCTGCGCCGGCGCGTTCGGACAAGCGATGACCAGGATCGCGGTTCTCGATCTCGTGAGGGTTTATGACGCCTATTCCACGGATTCCGCGGCGTCCAGGGCTCTCGAGGACGAAAGGGCGAAGGTGCAAACCCAGCTGGAAAAGATGCAGGCGGAGATCAACGACCTCCAGAAAAAAAAGGGAGAAGCCATCCAGTCCGGCAGGCAGGATCTCATTTCGCAATATGACAAGGATATCGCGGCCAAACTCAAGAACCTGAAGGATTACTATACGGCCAAGAAACTGGAACTGGAAGAGAAGAAGAAAAACCTGCTCGAATCCTCCGAGTTCGCGAAGGCTACGTATGGCGCCATCCAGCGAATCGCGGAGACGGAAGGGTATTCCATCGTGCTGACGACGACGAGTACCGATTCGATGATGAATTCGATAGTCTGGTACAGCCCTCTGATCGATATCACCGACAGGGTGATATCGGCGCTTGCTGTAAGATAGGGAAATACCTGAACGCCGGGCGGCACCGGGATTTCAACACGACCAAGGGAATTCGGCGTCATCCCCGCCTGCCGGGATTCATGCTTGGTCGTCCTTGCGCTTCTGGGATCTCAGGATCGCATGGAGGGTCGAGAAACGCCTGCGGTTGTCCTCGGATATTTCCATCAGGTTTTCATGGACATCGAGGAGCAGGTCGACGGTTGTCGGTTCCGTGGAAACGAGGTTTTCCATGGCGGGCGGGAAGGGCAGGTCCTCGTCGGACAGTATCACGAGTTTCAGTATTCCTATGGTCTTGAGGAGCGACAGGCATTCACCCGACGTGTGTATCAGGGTTATGGGGCGTTCCGAGAATCGAAGGAAACGCTTGTTGAACCCGACGAGCAGTCCCATGAAGGTCGAATCCATGTAGCTGCATTGACCAAGATCGATGTACATGTCGTCGACGGGAGGCTTGGCTTCAAGACGGCCGAAAACCCTCGTTCGCAGTTCCGGACAAAGCGCCGCGGTTATGTGGCCGATCGCCCGTATGTATATGTCGTTGTCCACTTCCTTGAGGAATAGCGCTTCTTCCACGAAAACCCCTCGAAAAGGGCGTGCTGAACGAGCGCGACACCCGGACGAAACCGGAGGTCCGAGCGCGGAACGCCCTCAACTTGTATCCTAGTCTAGTTTGGGGTAGAATGCAACCGTCATGCCGGAAACCAGGCCTCTCATGGACCAGTACCGGGAGATCAAAGCCAGACATCGCGACGCAATCCTCTTTTTCAGGCTCGGCGATTTCTACGAGATGTTCAACGACGATGCCGTCGAGGCGAGCTCCCTTCTCAACCTCACGCTGACCCGAAGACAGGACAGCCCCATGTGCGGCATTCCGTACCACGCGGCACGTTCATACATCGCCCGGCTGCTCAAGTTCGGCAAGAAGGTCGCGGTGTGCGAACAGCTCACCCAGCCGGGGCAGGGCAAGGGCCTCATCGAACGCGATGTCGTGGAGATCATAACACCCGGTACCGCAATGGACGAGGATTTCCTCGAAGCTTCCTCGTCCAACTACCTCGTCTGTATCGGCGTATCCGGCGCATCCTGTTCATGCGCGTTCGCGGACGTGTCGGCGGGAGAATTCGCGGCGTTTTCCTTCCCTTCCGATGACGAAGCGCGGCTCCGGCGCGAGATCCGCGCGCTTTCTCCCAAGGAAATCCTCGTACAGCAATCCCTCCTCGAAGACGGGCTTGTCTCGCGGATAGTTTCGGAGGCAGACGGTGCCGTCCTCAACCGCTACCCTGATTGGAGTTTCGACGTTCGGAAGGGATTCGAGCTCGTCTCCGGGCATTTCAGGACGACCACGTTGCGAGGTTTCGGTTTTGACGATGACGATCCTTCGCTCGCGTCCGCCGGCGTTCTCCTCGGATATCTGCTCGACAACGCGAAAAACGGCCTGCCGCATATCGATCGCCTGAGAAGGCACGACGAAAACGGCTTTGTCATCGTCGACGAATCAGCCCAGAAAAACCTGGAGATAGACCGCAACCTCAAGGATGGGGGACGCGCCTTCACCCTCCTCGACACCCTCGACCGCACGCGGACGGCCATGGGGGCGCGAATGATGCGCTCGTGGCTGATCCGGCCGCTGAACGACCCGGAGGCGATTGCGGCCCGGTTCGACGCGGTAGAGGCGCTCTACAGGAGACAACGGACGCTCGACAAATTCCGCAACGCGCTTTCGCGCTGCCTCGACCTTGAACGGCTCGCGTCGCGGACTGCTGTGGACAAGGCCCATGCGAAAGACCTGCTCGGGATAAAGTGCTCCATCGACGCCGGCCTCGAAGCCTTCGGCCTCGACCCGGAACTCGAACGGCACGGGATTTCCATCGGGTTCCAGACGGACAAACGGGCTGAACTGGAAGAAATTTCCTCGCTGGCCGGAAGGGCAATCGCGGAGGAACCGTCCATCGTTCTTTCGGAAGGAAACCTCATACGGCGCGGCTTCGACCCCGGACTTGACGCGTTGCATGATCTTAAGAACGGTGCCAAGTCGGTGCTCGAGTCGTACATCGAAAAGGAGCGCGCGGAAACCGGGATACAGAACCTCCGTATCCGTTACAACCGAATAATCGGCTACTTCATCGAAGTCTCGAAAGGTTCCCTGCCGCAGGTGCCGGGGCATTTCATCAGGCGCCAATCCATTTCCACCGGCGAACGCTATACGACGGATCGCCTCGTCGAACTGGAAACGCAGCTCAACGACGCGGACGAGCGCATCGTCGAGACGGAACGGACGCTGTTCCTGGCGGTTCGCGAAACCGTGAAACGCTCCGTAGCCCTCCTCATCGCCTTCGCGCGGCGGATAGCGGAAGCCGATTGCCTGGCTTCCTTCGCCACGGTCTCCACCGAACGAGCCTATGTCCGGCCCGTGGTCGACGCAACGACCGGGCTCGAGATCGAGGAAGGTCGCCATCCCGTCGTCGAGGCCCATCTTCCCGCGGGCGCGTTCGTGCAGAACGATGCGTCGTTGGACGGCGATGGCCTGTCATTCGCGCTCGTCACCGGTCCGAACATGGCGGGAAAGTCGACGTATCTCAGACAGAACGCCCTCATCGTCCTGATGGCGCAGGCCGGGTGCTTCGTCCCCGCGTCCGGGGCGAAGCTGGGCGTCGTGGACCGGATTTTCTGCAGGGTGGGAGCCCAGGACAACCTGGCGCGCGGCGAGAGTACCTTTCTCGTCGAAATGCATGAAACCGCGTACATCCTGAACAACGCCACGCCGCGAAGCCTCGTCGTCATGGACGAAGTCGGCAGGGGCACGGGGACGGTGGATGGGCTCGCGATAGCCTGGGCCGTCGCCGAATGCATATTGGACAAGATCCGCTGCCGTACTCTCTTCGCGACGCACTACCACGAGCTTACCGGGATCAAGCATCAGCGGTTCGTGAACAGATCCATGGCCGTGAACGAACGCGAGGGGGATGTCGTGTTCCTGAGGAAGGTCGTGGACGGCCCTGCGTCGGGTTCGTACGGCATCCACGTGGCACGGCTGGCAGGGCTTCCGCTCTCCGTCCTGTCGCGCGCCCAGTGCATCCGCGACGAACTCCTCGGCGTCGAACAACGCATTCCCGCGGAGGTTTCCCCCGCACCCGCGGATCGTCAGCCTACCCTGTTCACGGCCGCCGAGCTTGTGATCGACGAGTTGCGCGGCATGGACGTCGACGCCATGACACCGCTCGAAGCCCTGAACGCGTTGGCCCGACTGTCGGCGGAGCTCGGGGGACGGGGGATCGGGACGGGGGAACGACAGGGAAAGAGGGGGAAACGGGCGTGAACGGCACAACGAGGACCGTCAAGGTCGGGAACGTCTTGATCGGGGGCGGGCATCCGACGATCGTCCAGTCCATGTGGAAGGAAGCGATCGGGCAAATCGACACGGCGCTGACAGCGAGAGTGGACGCGCTCGGAAGGCTCGGTTGCGGAATTCTCCGCTTCGCGGTTCCGGATATGGACGCAGCCGAAAGGCTCGGGGAACTGGCTGCCGTTTCGAGCCTGCCCCTCGTCGCGGACATCCATTTCGACTGGAAAATTGCCCTCCGCTGCCTCGATTTCCCGATCGCCAAGATCCGGATCAACCCCGGGAACATCGGCGCCCGCTGGAAGGTCGCGGAGCTGGCCGGCAAGGCTTCGGATAAGGGTGTGGCCATCCGTATCGGCGTCAACGGCGGTTCGATGCCAAAGGACCTTGAAGACCGCGCCGACAGGCCTGCCGCCCTCGTCGAGGCAGCCGAGCGCGAGGTTGCCGCGTTCGACGAACTGGGATTCACGGCGCTGATCGTCTCGATGAAAGCCAGCGACGTCGACGAGACCATCCGGGCCAACCGATTGTTCGCATCGCGGCATGACATTCCACTCCATCTCGGCGTGACCGAAGCGGGACCCGCCATCCCCGGCATCGTCAGATCCACGGCCGCCCTGTATACCCTGCTCAAGGAAGGCATCGGCGACACGATTCGCGTCTCCCTGTCGGACTCCGAGGAAAACGAGACTATCGCCGGGTCGGAGATCGTCGCCCTGGCGGATGGCGGCAGGAAGAACCCGTCCATCATCTCGTGTCCGAAGTGCGGAAGGGCCGGGTTCGATACCCATGCCTTCCTTTCGAGATGGCAGGGTCGGATCTACGCTCTCGGGAAACCGGTGACGATCGCTGTCATGGGTTGCGTGGTCAACGGGCCTGGCGAAGCCCGGCATGCCGACCTCGGCATCGCGGGAGGAGGCGGCAAGGCGATAATCTTCAGGAAGGGAGCGATCCCGCGAACGGTTCCCCTCGAAGATGCCGATAGTGAATTCGGGGAAGAACTATCCAGATTATGAAAAGAATACTGGTGCTTTGCGCAATCGTCGCCTCGTCAGCCGGCATCCTGCCTCTGGCTGCCCAGAGTTCGATCTGGCTCGGATTCGAGAACGGCAAGAAGATGTTCCGGGAAGGGGATTACTCGGAGGCGCTCATCGCCTTCCGGGAAGCCGTCGCCGCCAGGCGCGATACCTACGGGAACGCCCTTCAGAAGCTCGACTCCGCGCTGTCTTCGACTCCAGCCAGAAGCGCAGGGGATTCCATGGCGAAGGTGATTTTCGCGTTCGCCGAACGCGATTTCATCGCCTCCGAGATCGCCGCGCTCGAGAAGGAGGCGGCCGGATCCTTCCGGAAAAAGCTCGAACTGATTCGCATGAAGCGAATCGCGGACAGTTTCCGGAATTTCATCGACGCGCTTGAGATCGTCCTTGACGAGACGCCGGTCAGCGTGCTCCGCGATTCGGTCGCTGCTCTCCGGTACGAAGTCGTACGGCTCAAGTCTTTCCCCGAAGCCGAATACTGGATCGGTCTCGTCTTCATGCAGGAAGGGGAATACGAACTGGCAAGGATGCAGTTCGAGCGGGCCGAGAGCATGGCCGATTCGTACCGCGTTCCGGATGACCGGTTCACCGTGCTGTATACATTGTCATTCGTGTACCGAACGGCGGGGAAGATGCGCGACTACGAAATGGCGCTGCTGGAAATCGCCGACGCCGATCCGCTCTTTTCCGATCAGTCGAGGCAATACCTCCGTACCAGGATGATGGAAACCCTCATCGAAGCGGGGCCGCGCGCGGGGTTCGACAAGTTCATCTCCCTCTATCGCCTGAAGTCGGCCTTCGCCCTCAGGGCATTCGATGAGCTGGGCAGCTATTACCTGGATTCGAACCGCGATGACAGGGCCCTCCTGTATCTTGCCGCCGCCGTCGATATCGTCGCAGCGAACATCGTTGAATCGGTGAAGAGCGACGATCCGTCGTTCGTGTATACGACGATGGCCGACCTCCTCGGCAGATCGATGCCGAAACCGGAGATCAGATCCTACGTTGAATCGGTGGACTTGTTCAGGCTCATGTTCAGGCTCGGCGTAGCCCTCGAGCGGAAGAACGCCCTTGCGCCGGCCCGGAGCATCTACTCCGTCGTGGCGGCCGAAGGAGCCGCGGGAATCTGGAGGGACAAGTCCAGGTCCAGGCTTTCGAGGTAGGCTGCACCGGGTGTCGGGCTTCGCGGAGCGATGATTCCGTGATGGCGTCGCGTCTGCAGGGGACCGGCCAAGGGCTGATCCATGCCTGGCGAACGGTCATGGCCGGCGTCATGAGCTTGCGGTCAATGACGCCGGATCAGGATTTGTGGCTTGCGAGGATGGATGAGACCAGAGCCTTGATGAAAGGGTCCACGATCGAATAGACCCGTTTCGTCTTCTGCACTTCGGCGCTCACGATGCCGTTCTGCTTGAGAATGGACAGGTGCTGGGAGATGACGGGTTGCGGCTGCTTCATGCATTGCCACAAGTCGGTGACGCACGGATCTTCCCTCCGCGCAATCATGCAAAGCAGCCTCAGGCGGATGGGGTGGCCCACCGCCTTCAGTTTGTTCGCGTACTCGATGAGGAATTCATCACCGCACGGCTTCGTTTCGTTCATGCGCCCCATACTAGACCCGCTTCACTTTTTTTTCAACAGGGCGCGGATCCTACGTTCAGGGCTGGCCCTTAGGTAGTCTTCGAATCCCTTCTTGTCGGTGTCCTCCATGACCAGGAAACGGAAGGCGAGGGTGTTCCCCTTCCTGACAAGCTCGGCGGAACAGCCGATGATCGACTGCCCGGCTCGCAGCGAGCAATCCTCGACCACGACGCCGACATCCAGGTCCGACGCGACGTGCTGGATGTCGGGCTTGAAGGATATGCCGGTGGCGCTGATGGTCTCGATCTTCCCGGAGACGATGGCCGACGACGAGGGGTGGTTGAAGGCGAAATAGAAACGGTCGATGGCCGAGGGGACAAGCCTGTCGTTGCTCCGTGCGTCGTCTATCTCGACATAGCGCTTGAGCAGTTGCTGAAGCCTGGTGACCTCGGCCCTGTCATCGAGGTTCTCCCGGACGACTCCGTTCACGCCGAGGTATGCGGCCTTGGCGGCTTCCTCGAAGGGGAACAGGTCTCCCTTGAGGAGGATGAAAACGCACTTTTCCTTGCCGGATTTGCACCTGATCAACTGAATGAGGGGTTTCCAGTGCCGGGGATAGTCCTTCGCACTCATGATGACGGCTTCGGGCGAGATTTCCTCAAGGTTATCTATGGCTTTGAGCGGATTCCTGTAGCGGATCAGGTCGAAACCCAGCGGTTTCAGGTAGAATAAAAGCAGGTCGAAGATCGAGTCGCTGTCGACGATGATCAGGGCTTTCATTCGGTTCCCTTGTTCACGACAGTATAGCCCACGATGTACCAGATATCGTCCCGACGCCTGAGCTCGTACCCGTACTCCTTGATCATCGTGAAACCGTCGTACCGGAACTTTTCGAGCACGCGGACACTCCCGATCGTCTCCGTGTACTTGGTCTCGATGATGCGGAATTCGTCAGGGATGACGACGATGTCGGAATCGACGACACGGCGCTCGAGGTCGTTCCTGTAGCGGTCCAGCATTCGCCTGCGGCCGTCGTCGGATTCGTGATCGTAGATGCGTTTTTTCTCGGGATCGCGCTGGAGGAGCGACTCGAGGTCGAGATAGACGAAGAACTCGTTCCACCGGTTCCGCTGGCGTGCCACGAGGGATCTGCGAACCACCTCGTCCGGCGGAATACGCTCGGCCTTGATGATTTCCCCGGTTTCAGCGGAGACCGTCTCCGCCAATTCGGTGCCGGACAGCCCTGGCCGCACGTTCAGGGTCAGGATGTTGGATTTGAGAGGTACCTGGTAGGGTGAATTTCTGGCAAGCTCGGGACTGAAGAAGCACGCGATGGTATATGCCCCAGCTCCCGGTATGGCGAGGTATGATCGGACGTCCTCCACAAAGGAGTATTCTTCGCCCGGTTCCAGCAAGATATCCCGGTAGTAGACCGCCTCGCTCGAGGAAATAGTCCGCTTGTACGAATCGCCCCTTTCGAGCGCGCGATTGGTCATGGTGCGACCTTCGAACCAGAGCGAGAAAACCCTGTTTTCCGCCAGCTTGAAACGGAAGGGCAAGGGCGAATCGTTGAGTATGGTGATCTTGACGAAAACCGGATCGTCCGTGTAATACACCCGCTTGTCGTAGAAGCGTATGGTCGTAGTGGCCTGGGCAGCGGCCACCGCGGCGCAGGCGAAAGCGAGCAGGGCGGCGCAAAAGGTACGCTGTCGATTCACCGTAGAACGCTCCTTGTATAGATCGATCGTTGTCAATACTATTGAAAAGCGTGGAAACGATCCAGCAGGTTACGGAACCCGGATCCGGAATCCCCAAGAAGGGTCGTTGTACCCGTCATCCGGGAGGATCGGTAACTTGTCGGGATCATCATACCATGCATAACCATCCGGTCTTCCGTATGACACCCGAGGACTCCGACTGGTACATTTCCGCAGTTGTTGCCTTCTGGTTCCGCATTCAAGAAAATACCGCATCCAGTGCCGGTTTGACGAGGAAATCCCACGCTTCGTCGATGTACTCCTGATTTTATTTTCGGAACGAGGACATGAAACCATTATATACGACATCCATCTTCACGCGGCTTGAGTCCCACGGCCCCATCCGCGAGTTTCTGGACCGGATCGGCAAGGGCGCCTATCCGGTAGACTGCTCCCAGTCCGAGGGTGCATTCGCGGCCATGCTCGCATCCCTGGCGGTCATGCGAACCGGCACTCCCGTCCTAGCGGTCCTTCCCACCGACGCCGAAGCTGACGCGTTCGCCAGGGACTGCGAACTGTGCGGGATGGCGGTGGAATCCTTCCCGTGGTGGCGGACGGCGGCGTACCGGCCCGTTTCGACCCGATCCCCGGTTTTCGGCGAGCGCTCGGCTGCCCTGGCGCGCGCGCTTTCCCGGGATGACGATCGACCTCGCGTCATCGTGACCGCCATGAGGGCCATCGTCACGCCGGTTCCGCCCAGGGACTATTTCGAATCCCTCATCCAGCATATACGCGTGGGAGATGGTCTCGATCCGGTCACCATCGAAGCGACGCTCGACCGGTACGGCTACGTGCGCGTGCCGAGGGTTTCGCTCCCGGGCGAATTTGCCCTCCGCGGGGAAGTCCTGGATGTATTCATGTCCGGCGACGAATATTCGATCCGCATCGTGTTCGATTTCGACAAGGTCGAGGAAATACGCCGCTTCGATCCGGCCGATCAGTCCTCTACCAGGGAGAAGCTTCGTGAAACGGTCTTGCGTCCCGGCAAGGAGGTCGTGTGGACCCCCGAACTCGCCGGTGGACTCGCCCGCCGGCTGGCAGGGCTTCAGGGCATGGCTGGAGCCGCGGACGGGATTGCCGCCGAATTGTCGGAGCGCGGCGAACTCGAGGGAGAGGAGCTGTACTACCCCCTGGCCTTCGACAAGCCGGGCATGCTCCTCGATTACATGGATCCCTCGACGATCGTGTTCCTCGTCGACATGGAACGGCACGAGAGCCAGGAAGCCGCTTTCAAGCGCGAATTCGACGGCTTTTACAGGAAAGCCTTCCTCGATTCGCCGGTACCGCCCCCCGAGACGCAACTGCTCGACATCCGGGAATCGATCGACGCGGCGTCGCGCCTGGTCCGTTTCTATTCGCTCCAGGATTCCGCGGGCGAAGGCCGGATCGCGTTCGGCGTCGAACCGCCGCGCAGTTTTTTCGGCAACGTCACCTATTTCAAGGAGGAGCTCGGTGCCATCCTGCGCTCAGGGTACGACACGCATGTCTTCGCGGAAACCGAGCAGCAGTCGGAACGGATAGGCCAGCTGCTCAAGGATTTCGGAGTGACGGTGCACCCCGCGGGCCTGTCCTGCGGTTTTTCCATCCCCTCGGTCAAGCTCTTCCTTATCCAGGAGAACGAGATCTTCGGGCGGAGGAAACGCGTCCCGAAATCGTTGAAGACGGCCCACTCGCGGGTCATCGACAGCTTCGTGGAGCTGAATCCTGGGGACTATGTCGTCCACGTGAATTACGGCATCGGCCGCTTTGCCGCGGTCGAACGCGTGCGGGTGCTCGGCAACGAGCGGGATTACATCAAGGTTGAGTATGCCGACGATGAAACCGTGTTCGTTCCCATCGAGCAGGCGAACCTGGTCCAGCGCTACATCGGCAACGAGGGATCGCCCCCGAGGCTGGATCGCCTGGGGTCGAAGTCATGGGAAAACCGCAAGAACAAGGTACGGAAGAGCGTCGAGGATCTCGCCGAGCGCCTGATCCGTATTTATTCCAGGCGCAAGGCGGCGAAAGGTTTCGCGTTTCCCTCCGATGGTGAATGGCAGGTTACCTTCGAAGCCGCCTTTCCCTACGAGGAGACCCCGGACCAGCTCCGCTGCATCGACGAGGTGAAGGCCGACATGGAGAGCCGCCGGCCCATGGACAGGCTCGTCTGCGGAGATGTCGGCTACGGGAAGACCGAGATCGCCCTCAGGGCCATATTCAAGGCCATCATGGGCGGCAAGCAGGCGGCCTTCCTCGCTCCCACGACCATCCTGGCGGAGCAGCACTACGAAAACATGCTGGACCGTTTCCGCGAATACCCGGTCAAGATCGCCATGCTGTCCCGGCTCGTGGACAGGAAGGACCAGAAGAAGGTACTTGCGGGCGTCGCAGAGGGGGCGATCGACGTCGTCGTCGGAACCCACCGGCTCATCCAGAAGGATGTCGCGTGGAAGGACCTCGGCCTGCTCGTCGTCGACGAAGAGCAGCGCTTCGGGGTAAAGGACAAGGAACGCCTCAAGGAACTCAGGGCCAATCTGGACTGTCTTACCCTGACGGCAACGCCCATACCGCGGACCCTGCACATGTCGCTCCTCAAGATCCGGGACATGTCCGTGCTGACGACGCCGCCCTCGAATCGCCATCCCATCCGGACCTTCGTCGAGGAATTCGGCAGCGAGGTAGTCGCCGAAGCGGTTCGCCGGGAGATCGAGCGCGACGGGCAGATCTTCTTCCTCCACAACAGGATCGAAACGCTCGGGGAAACGTGCGCGGCGATCTCCAGGCTCGTGCCCGAGGTAATCGTGGAGACGGCCCACGGCCGGATGGATTCGCACGAGCTCGAGGACATCATGCATCGATTCATCCACAACGGTTTCCACGTGCTCGTGTCCACGACCATCATCGAGAACGGCATCGACATCCCGAACGTCAACACGATCATCATCGACCGCGCCGACATGTACGGCATCTCGCAGCTCTACCAGCTTCGCGGCCGCGTCGGACGTTCGGACCGCGTCGCGTTCGCATACCTCCTCTATCCCGACAAGCGGGCCCTGAGCGAGCTGGCCATGAAACGGCTCCAGATCATCTCGGATTTCACGGAACTCGGATCGGGTTTCAAGATCGCCATGAAGGATCTGGAAGTCCGCGGCGCTGGCAACCTCCTCGGGCGCGAACAGTCGGGCGATATCTACGCCATCGGGTTCGACCTCTACCTCAAGCTCCTCGACGAAGCCGTGGCGAAGCTGTCCCAGGAAGGATACGAACCGGAGGAGGATCCCTACCTCGAGCTCGAATATTCCGGCTTCATTCCGGACGACTACATCACGCAGCCGACGATCAAGATGGAGATCTACAAGAAGATCGCGTCGGTTTTCTCGCAGGACGATCTCGAAGCCCTGTACCGGGAGCTCGAAGACCGTTTCGGCCCGGTGCCTGACGCGGCCGCGAGCCTCCTGGCACTGGCCGAGATACGGCTCCTGTGCAAGCGGTTGGCGGTATCTTCGCTCCGCGAACGGCAGGGCGGGGTCACGATCGAATTCGCGAAAGTGGCCAAGGTGTCGGTGGAGCGCCTCCTGCGCCTCATGAAGGAGAGCGACAGGAAGATCAAGCTCGATCCGAAGCGGCCCAACGTCCTCGTCATCCAGACTGGTTCGATCGGCTTGCGCGAAAAAAGCGAATTCATCAGGGAGAAACTCGCCGCGCTCATCGGCTGATCCGTGCCGGAAGCCCGCTCAGGAAGCGTTCCTGGAAATCATGGCGAGCTGGACGGCTGCCGCAGCGGCGAGGCATCCCGCCAGGAACAGGAAGACGATCCTCATCGTGAAAGCCTGGTACAGGAGGCCCCCCGCGACCGATCCCACGATCTGTCCAGCGGTCAGAAGCGTTTCGTGGACCGTCATCCTCGCGTCGCGGTCGAGCGCCCCCGAAGCCCCGTAGAACATCGATCCGGAATACGAAAAGGCGAGCAGGACGCCGATGACGGGAAACGCGACGGCGTAGGCTGCCGCGCCCGGGGTGAACGCGAGGATTGCGACGAGAACCGAAAACGCCATCGCGACCGCCGGCATGAGGGCATGTCTGAAGTGCCATCCGGAAACTCGCCCGAGGATCAGGAAACCGAAAACGGTGAACACCGCCCGAAGCGAGAGGATGGCGCCGGTGACCGATTCGGAGAGTCCAAGTCCGTCGCGCGCGAACACGGGAAAGATGTTGAACACCACGCCCATGACCGCGTATGCCGCGAAAACGCCGGTCCAGGCTGGAAACCTGAGTTTCGTCGAACGGTCGACGCCCCCTGCTTCGCCCGGGGACGCGGAGCCGGCCATCGTCGCGGATTCGGGCCGTTCGAGGGCATCCTTGTAGAAGATCCTTGACAGCGACACGAAAATTCCGGCCACCAGGAAAATGCAGACTGAAACGTGCACGGGCAGGAATTTCCCCCGCTCGCTGAGGAGACCGGCAAGGTAGGGGCTTATCACGCCTCCGAGGCTCCATGAGAAACTGAAGGCGCCCTGAGCCGCGGAAAGTTCCTCCCCCTCGATGCCGCGGGACAGCCAGCCCATGAGGGGCGGCCAGAAGAATGCCGTGATGAGCCCGAATGCTGCATATGCGGCGAAGCTCGCGGCAAGCCCCGGGTGCAGCGAGTAAAGCGAAAAGAGGGCGGCGGAGGACAATAGCATGACGGTCATGGAAACCCGCGGCACCAACCTGGCGGTCCATTTCCGGAGCATCAGGCAACTCGCGAAATACGCGATCGCCCAGACGGCGCCGAAAATACCCACCACGGAGGGTTCTGCTTTGTAGACTTCCTTGACGATGAAGAGAAGACCGAGATTGACGAGTCCGATGCCCAGGCTGTTCAGGAAGGCGCTCGGAACGATGATGGCCAATCGGCCGAAGCGGGCAAAGCGGAGGGTCGGCATGATGGTTCCTTGCTGCCCGGCGGGGCCGATCCAGACTAGAACAGGATGCCGGCCCGGGTCAATGCCGCGGGTTCTCCGGCGAGTCTCGGGCGGAATCCGCTTTGACAAGGATGGGGGCGTGAACCTACAATCGACTGTATGAGACACTACGGCTTGAAAGACCGGTTGCGGTACCGCTTCGATGAATTCATGGCGCGCGGGACCCCCGCCCTCATCGCGGGACTGGCGGTTTTCTCGGTCATCGTCATCTTCCTGGGCGGCGTGCTGGTGGTCGGACTTTCCATCACAGACGGGGAGGGGAACTCCATCTCGTTCGCGGAGGCCCTTTGGTCCAGCCTCATGCGTACCCTGGACGCAGGCACCATGGGCGGGGATACCGGCTGGGGCTTCCGCTTCGTCATGTTCATCGTCACCGTCGGCGGCGTGTTCATAATCTCGGCCCTCATCGGCATCCTCAACAACGCCCTCGAAACCAAGCTCGACGAACTCCGCAAGGGACGTTCGCCCGTCGTCGAACGGGACCATACCGTCATCCTCGGCTGGTCCGGGGAGGTGTTCTCCATCATCGAGCAGCTCGTGGAAGCCAACCTGAACAGGAGACGGCCGTGCATCACAATCCTGTCCGAGCGCGACAAGCTGGAGATGGAGGAGGATCTGGCAGCGCGCATTGCCGACCGCCGGAACACCAAGATCGTCTGCCGAACCGGTTCTCCGATCGACATCGACGATGTCGGCATCGTCAACATCGCGCAGGCGCGCAGTGTCATCATCCTTCCGGAAGGCGAGAACGCGGACTCGGCGGTCATCAAGACCCTGCTCGCCGTGTCGAAAAGCGGCTTCAGGGCCGACGGCTCGCAGGCCGTGGTGGCCAGGCTCGCCGGGCGGGAGTACCTCCTTCCCGCGAAGATCGCGTCAGCGAACCGGGTGACGGCGGTGCTCGTCGACGAGATCATACCCCGCGTCGTGGCTCAGACCTGCCGGCAAGCCGGCCTTTCCAACGTGTACGTCGAGCTCCTCGATTTCGAAGGATCCGAAATCTATTTCAGCGACGCTTCGGGCCTGGAAGGGAAAACCTATCGCGACGCGATTTCCGGCTACGATACGAGCGCGATCATCGGGCTCATCGACAGCGCGGGCGTCCCGCGGGTGAATCCCCCGATGGACACGCGCATCGGCAAGGGGTGGAAGGTGATCGCGGTTTCGGAAGACGATGACACCGTGATTCCCGACCGGTCCCCGCATGCGGTCCGCGAGGACCTTATCGTGAAGGAACCCGTTCCGCGACTCGAAATTCCCGAGCGGTTCGTGATAATCGGCTGGAACCGGAGGGTTCCGTCTATCATCAGGGAACTGGACAATTACGTCGCCAAGGGAAGCGAAATCCTCGTCCTGGGGTCCAACCTGGACGCTGCCCGGTCCATCAGCGCCGAGGTGGCGTCGCTGGACAAGATCACGGTCAAGTACATCCAGGGCGACACCACCGACCGGGAGACGCTCGAATCGATCGGACTCGATGCCTCCGACCACGTCATTGTCATGTGCGATGACGTCGATTATCCGCCGGAAGAGGCCGACTCCCGGACCCTCGTGACGCTCATCCATGTTCGCGACATCGCGATGAAACACTCGTTGGCCTTCTCCCTCACGAGCCAGATCCTGGACATCAGGAACCGCGCGCTCGCCGAGGTCGCCGAAGCCGACGATTTCATCGTGAGCGACCGAATCCTGAGCCTCATGGTAGCCCAGCTCTCGGAAAACCCCGAACTGGAGCCGGTCCTCGGCGACCTCTTCGACGCCGAAGGCTCGGAGGTCTACATCAAGCCCTCGTCCGATTACGTCTTTCCGGGCGCCAGGATGGATTTCTACACGGTCGCCGTTGCGTGCGCGGCGCGCGGGCATACGGCGATCGGGTACCGGAAGATTGCCGATGCAAGGAATGCGGACAAGGCATACGGCATCGTCGTCAATCCGAGGAAGTCGGAAACCGTATCGTTCTCGGAAGGAGACGGCATCATCGTGATTGCCGAAGACTGACCCGGAGATGGCTGGGAAAAAGGACCGCGTCGGGGAGCTCGAGCGCCTCATCTCGTATCACCAGGACCGGTATTACAACGGGCATCCCGAGATCAGCGACGCCGAATTCGACGCGCTCTGGGACGAGTTGGCTGCGCTCGATCGATCGAACCCGCTCCTTGCCAGGGTCGGAGCCGATTTCGCGGACGGATTTCCCAAGGCCAGGCACCTCCTTCCCATGGGAAGCCAGGAGAAGGCATCGGATCCGGAAGCCTTCATCAAGTGGGCGGTCAAGGCAGGCCACGGGAAATTCCTTGTCCAGTACAAGCTGGATGGCGCGAGCATCGAGCTCCAGTATGCGGACGGCTTCTTCCGGAAGGCGGTGACCCGGGGCAACGGCGAGATCGGCGACGACATCACGCCGAACGCGGCCCGGATGCGCGGGGTTCTGCCGACCCTTCCGGCGCGGTTCACCGGGGGCGTGCGCGGCGAAGTCATGATGACCCGGGACGTGCACGACGCGCTCTACCCGGACAAGGCGAACTGCCGGAACGCCGCCAACGGCCTCATGAAGCGGAAGGACGGCAGCGGCAGCGAAAACCTCCGGGTCATGGTATACGATGCGGAATCCTCCGACCTCGCCTCGCCGTTCGCGACCGAGACGTCCAAGATGGAATGGCTGTCACGTATGGGATTCGAAACCGTGCCCATGACCGTCTGTGACGGACCTGATTCCGTGATCGAGCATCGCGCGCACGTCATGGACATGCGGGAATCGCTCCAGTACGATATCGACGGGCTCGTCGTGAAGGGCGACGAGATCGATCCCGCGGACATGCGGCGGGCGAGGCCGGAAAAGCAGATCGCGTTCAAGTTCTCGCTCGAGGAAGCGGTTTCGACCGTTTGCGGCGTCGAGTGGAGCGAATCGGGAAGCCTGTATACCCCCATCGGGATCGTGGAGCCCGTCCGCCTCGCCGGTACGACCGTGCAACGCGCCAACCTCTGCAACCCGGGCCTGATCCGCGCCATGGACCTGCGGATCGGAAGCCGCGTCGTCATCACCAAGCGCGGCGAGATAATCCCGAAGATAGAATGCCTCGTGGAGAATCCGCCGGACGCGGTGCCCATCGGGATGCCAGGAAGCTGTTCGTGCGGAACGGCGCTCGTCGACGAGGGAACGCGCCTGTATTGCCCGAACCCGGCCTGCCCGAAAAGAATCCTGCACCGGGTGGAGAAGTGGCTCTCAGTGCTGGATGTACGGGACTTCGGGCCGGTGGTGGTCCGCAAGCTATTCGATTCGGGACGGATTTCCTCCATCCCCGACCTCTACGGCATCGGAAAGGACGAGCTTGCCGGATACGAACGCATGGGCCCGACGCTCGCCGCCAAGATACTCAGGAACCTGCGTGTCAGATCGCGCGTGAGCCTTGCGGCCTTCATCGCCGGTTTCGACATCGAAGGAATCGGCGAAACCATCGCCCAGAAGGCTGTCTCCGCCGGATTCGATACCCTCGAAAAACTGCGTTCGGCGACCGTCGAAGACCTTTCCCTCATCGAGGGCTTCGGTGACATAACGGCAGCGGCGTTCGTCGCGGGCCTTTCATCCGCATGCCCGGAAATGGACGCGTTGCTCGCCTCGGGTATGGTGACGATCTCCCCGCCCGTCGCGGGCGGGCCGCTGTCGGGGATGAGCTTCTGTTTCACCGGTGAACTCAGATCGATCAAGCGAAGCGAGGCCGAAGCCCTCGTGAAGAGCTCAGGCGGGCAGACGCGTTCGTCGGTCTCGAAGGGGCTCTCATTCCTGGTGACGAACGATACTGGATCGGGCTCGGATAAAAACAGGAAAGCCGGCAAGCTTGGCATTCCTGTTATCGATGAAGGCAGTTTCCTCAAGCTGGCAAAGGATGGCGTATGGACGGAAAGAGTTCCCGGGGGCTCATAGCCCTGTTGGTCGTTTTTTTCACGGTTGCGGCGATCCTCCTCGGGGTCACCGTCGTCGCGTCGTTCCAGAAAGCCGAGATTCGCGAACTCGAGGCCACGGTGCGCCGTCTCGGGGCGGAATCCGTTCCGATGCGCTTCGTGATCGAAGAACGCTCGCCGGACTCCATGTCCGTACTCGTGAAATTCTACGATACGGCCGGCGGGGAGGTCGGGCAGCTCGAAGCGAAGCTGCCGGGGCGCGAACTTTCGGTCGACGTCCTCATCGTACCCTACCGGGGCGCATACGTGGCATTCCCGTACCGCATTTTCTCGGACAGCATCGCACCCAAGGACGGCACGGCGCTCCCGCGCGCCTACGGGAAAGGCGGATTCCCCGCGACGGTGCCGCTTCCGACCTCCGAAAAGGCGAAAGCCGAGATCACCTCGCTATTCAATGCCGTCGCATCCGGCGGCCCGCTTCCCGTCGAGGCGTTCGGGAACGCGGTTCACGAGATCGGGAAGCTCGCGGCCTTCGAGACGGGCATGGTGTACCGCGTCGTCGTTCGACCCAAGGGCGGCGTCGAGATTGTGGAGGACTAGGGTGCACGCGGAACGGTTCAAGACCATCCTGTACGCGTTCGCGGACGCGCTCGAGTTACTGACCATGACCCCCGTCGGGTTGGCGCTGCTCGCCGGGATCATAGGTTCGGCATTCGTGCTTTCCGTGTGGAACGGCGTCCGGGAACGTTCGCTCGCCTGCGAAGCCGCCGGGAAGAAGCTGGGCATCGGCGAGGGCACGTTCGTCATGTTCCGCGAGCTCGCGGCGATCCTGGGCAAGATATTCACGGCCGGCCCGGTCCTTCTCGCGGTCGCGCTCGGTGGCGTGGCAGTGCTCGGCGTCGCTGATTCGCTTCGCAAATTCGACGAGATCGAAGCCGACCGGAAACGCATCAAGGAACTCTCGGCGGTGGTCCGCAACCTGGATCGCCGATATCGCATCGCCGAGTTGCGTGCGCTGGCACGGAAGGACGGCAGGACGAAACTCTCCCTGGCCTTCTACGGCGGCGGTTCGGAAGAGGTCGCCCGGACGCAGGAACTGGAGATCGCGGGGACGGATATCTTTCTCGACGCCATCGTATGCAACTTCGACTACAGCGAAATCGAAACTGGCAAGCGCATCAATCTCGCGCTCCCGTACAGGGTGTTCAGCGACGAAGTGGCCCAGGATAGCGGCATCGCGCTGGAACTTTTCGACGCGAAGGGCGTACCCTATGCCTACCGCAGGCCCTCGGGCGAAATCTACGGGATCGGCCCGGAGGATTACGACCGTCGGCTCGAGGAACTCTCGGTTATCATGGAAGACAACGATGCGAGCCGACAGAACGGCCTAGTGCGGAGCTTGTATGGCAGCGCTGTCCACCGTATCATGAAGCCCGGCGACACCTTCACCGTCTGGGTGGAGCAGACAGGAGGACTCGTGATCAAGGATCCTCGGGGATTCTGAGGGCATTGACGGGATTGAAACCGAACGCAGCCGCCTTCCCGCCCGGGATGCGCGGAAACGGGGTGAACATGGGGAAAGCTGCCGATTCGACCTGGTACCGGGATGATGCGGACACGATGCTCATCGAGGTGAAAGCCATACCGGGAGCACAGGTATCGAGCATAGACGGGATACGGAACGGCGTGCTGTTGGTACACGTCGCCGCGGCGCCTGAAAAAGGCAAGGCCAACGCCGAACTTGTAAAGTTTTTTTCAAAGTCGCTCGGTTGCGCCAAGTCGGAGATCGAGCTGGTCAGGGGAGAGACCTCGAGGAACAAGCTCGTCCGCCTCTCCTTCGAAGCATTCGGTGCCCTCAAGGCCATCATCAGGCCCTGAAACCGTATTGCGCAAGCGCTCATCCGCGGTATATACTCGTGCATCCCCTGACAGGCTGCCGATGGACCCGCTTTCGACTTTGTCAGCGGCCGCCAATGCGCGCAAGGAGATTCCGTGAACGATATCAAGGCCGCGTGGAGAGCACTCGTCGCAGAAGCCCTCGCGTCGTGCATGAACGCGAAAGGGCTTGCCGGGGAACCGGTCTCCGCCGATGCCGTCATCGTCGAAATCCCGCCGAAACCGGAACTCGGAGACCTGGGCTTCCCCATGTTCCAGTACGCGAAAATCTTCCGCTCCTCGCCACCTGCGATAGCCAAGGCCGTCGCCGCGGCGCTCGGGGGTATGGCTGGGGCGGCTGCGCTCGGGCGGGCGACGGCCGAAGGCCCGTATGTCAACGTGCTCCTCGATCGTGTCTCCGTCGCGGCCGCGACGCTCGAAGCGGTGCAGGCCACAGGAAGTGCATATGGAAAGACAGACAACCTGGCCGGCCGGCGAATCATGGTCGAATTTTCCTGCCCGAACACCAACAAGCCCCTGCACCTCGGGCATTTGCGCAACAACGCCCTCGGCGAGAGCGTTTCCCGCATCCTCAAGGCCAATGGTGCGGAGGTGCGGAAAGTCAATCTCATCAACGACCGGGGCGTCCACATCTGCAAGAGCATGCTGGCGTACATGAAGCTCGGGAACGGTGCCACCCCGGAATCCGCCGGCATGAAGAGCGATCATTTCGTGGGTCATTACTACGTGCGCTATGGCGAGCTCGCCGACGGAGCGGCCGGCGGGGAGAGTGATGCCCAGGAGCTGCTCCGGAAATGGGAATCGGGCGATCCTGAAACCCTCGAACTCTGGAAGCGAATGAACGACTGGGCGGTCAGCGGCATCGAGACTACATACCGGCGGACGGGAATTTCATTCGACGACGTTTATTACGAGAGCAAGACCTACCAGGCCGGCAAGGACGAAGTCCTGGCGGGGCTTGAACGGGGGCTTTTCTACCGCGACGGCGACGGCGCGGTCTGGGTCGATCTCGAGGATATCGGACTCGACAAGAAAGTATTGTTGCGCAAGGACGGTACGAGCATTTATATCACGCAGGATATCGGGACGGCGATAAAGCGCCACGCCGATTGGCCGTTCGACCGCCTCGTGTACGTCGTGGCCAGCGAGCAGCAGTACCATTTCCGTGTCCTTTTCGCGGTCCTCGAACGGCTCGGGAATGCTTGGGCGAAGGACCTCCATCACCTGTCGTACGGACTCGTAAACCTCCCCGAAGGCCGGATGAAGACGCGCGAGGGCACCGTCGTGGATGCCGACGCCCTCCTGGACGAACTCATCGCCATGGCGAGGGATGAAATCGCAGCGAAAGGACGGGAGGACATCATCGAGGACCCCGACGCCGTCGCTGAAAAGGTGGCTCTCGGAGCCCTGCATTTCTATCTCCTCCACGCGACCCCGGCGAAGGACATGCTTTTCAACCCGAAGGAGTCGCTTTCGTTCAACGGGGCCACGGGGCCGTACATCCAGTACATGGGCGCCCGGATATCCTCCATGATCGCCAAGGACGCTTCGGGCGAAGGGAAAGCCCGAAGCGGCGCGGTGAAACCTGGCCTGCTCGCGGCCGACGCCGAGTGGGTCCTGGTGCGGAGGGTCGCGACCTTTCCCGACATCGTTGCCCAGGCAGGGGCCGAATGCAATCCCGCCGTCATCGCCGGGTTCCTCTACGACCTGGCAGGCGAATTCAGCACATACTACCACGGCAACCCGATACTCACGGCTCAGGATCCCGATACCTCGGCCACGCGGCTGGCCCTCGCCACCGCCGTTGGCCGGATACTCCGGAACGGATGTGAACTCGTCTGCATACCCTTCCTTGAAGCCATGTGATCCGTCGAGGCAGGTTGACAAGAAACCGCTTTATATAGTATAAAACCGCGCCCATGGGTCGTCTCATGGCGATCCCTCTGGGGATGGTCATGAGACGATTCCCGGTCGAACAGTTCGTGGAAATCCGTTCGCGCAAAGTGCGCGAACCATCGAGGTAACACATGTACGCAGTCGTCGAAGTGCAGGGCAAGCAATACCGCGCCGAAAAGGGCGCCACCATCCGAGTCGACCGCATCGAGGGAGACAAGGGCGCCAAGGTCGATTTCGACTCCGTGCTATTGCTTTCCGGGGATGCGGTCAAGGTCGGCAGCCCTTACGTGGAAGGCGCTTCGGTCAAGACCGTCATCGCCGACCAGACCAAGGGCGACAAGATCATTGTATTCAAGTACAAGGCCAAGAAAGACTACCGGCGCAAGCACGGGCACCGGGAGAAGTACACTCTCCTCATGGTCGAGGAGATCGTCGGCGCGTAGACTCTCCATGATTTCGATCCGTGTCGTCCTGGATCCCAGCGGGGTTGCCTCGGCGGTGGAAGCCCTCGGGCACGCGTCGGGCAAGGCACGGGGCGAAAATGTCGCGTGCGGCGCGGTCACCGTCCTCGTGAGGACGGCGTATGAAGCGTTCGCGGCGGAACCCGGGATCGAGCTTGCCGCGAGCGCGCCGGGGCCCGGCGAATTGCGATTCGCCGTAAAGCGATACGGGGTTTCCGCGCGCGATGCCGCCAGGGCAATTTCGGGTTTCCTGACGATCGGGCTGTCGGGCGTCCAACGGGAATATCCCGGGGCCGTCCATTTGACGATAGAAACGGCCTGATCGCTTTGAAATGATTTCCGGCGTCTTCGGATGTCCGGCGCGCCGCGCGGTCCGCGCGGCCATAGATACATCGGCGAGCCGACCCAGGCCGGCGCCCGGTATACGAACGACAGCATGGAGGGGAAAATGCCACATAAAGGCGTGAACGGTCGGGATTCCAATCCTCAGCATCTCGGTGTGAAGCGATACGGCAGCGAATTCGTCACCGCCGGAGCCATCGTGGTACGGCAGCGCGGCACGAAGATCCATCCCGGCCTCAACATGGGGATCGGGAAGGACGATACGCTCTACGCGCTCATCGACGGCAAGGTATTCTTCAAGGAATACCGCGGCCGCAAGTACGCGGGCATCGAACCTGTCCTGGACTGATTCCCGCGGAGACTGCATGGCGACATCGCCGCTTGCGGCCGGACAGGCTGGAAGCGGCTTTTTATTTCGGGGAGTACCATGATCAAATTCGCGGACGAAGCGGTCATCATCGTCTCTTCCGGCAAGGGAGGGGACGGCTGCGTCTCCTTCCGTCGTGAGAAGTACATTCCGCGGGGCGGGCCCGCGGGCGGCGACGGCGGCAGGGGGGGCGATGTCGTTATCGAAGTTCGACGCAACCTGCGGACCCTGGCCAGGCTCAGGTACCAACAGACCTTCAATGCCCAGGGTGGCCAGAATGGCATGGGGCGCGACCGCTACGGATCGGCGGGCTCGGACGTCATCATCAGCGTTCCCCCCGGCACCGTCATCAAGGACTTCGAGACGGGCGAGATCCTCAAGGATTTTGCCCGGGACGAGGAGCGCTGGGTTTTCCTCAAGGGCGGCAACGGCGGGTGGGGAAACATCCATTACAAGTCGTCCACCAACCAGGCCCCGATGCAGTTTCAACCGGGGAAACCGGGGCAGGCTGCGAAGCTCCGCATCGAGCTCAGGCTGATCGCCGACATCGGTTTCGTCGGATTCCCGAACGCGGGCAAGAGTTCCCTGCTCGATTTCTGCACGAACGCCCGTCCGAAGATCGCCCCATACCCGTTCACGACCAGGATCCCCAACCTCGGTGTGCTGACCGTGTTCGAACGGGACATCATCCTTGCCGACATACCCGGCATCATCGAGGGCGCAAGCGATGGCGCCGGCCTCGGGATCCGTTTCCTCAAGCACATTTCGAGGACCAGCGCGCTCGCGTTCCTCGTCGATCTCTCCGAAGACTCGTACCTCGACGCGTTCGACGTGCTCCTAAAGGAACTTTCAGGCTTTTCGCCCCTGCTCGCGGAAAAGCCGCGCGTCGTGATCGGCACGAAGCTCGACCTGCATGAAACGGCCGGACGGCTCGACGAGCTCAAGCGCCGGCTTTCGGGCGAACGGGTCATCGGCATGTCGGTTTTCAACGGCGAGGGTATGGAGGAAGTGAAGGCCGTGTTCTTGAGCTTCGTCACGGAACATGATCGGGAGATCGAAAAGTCAGTCAATGCCGCTGCGACCTTCGGTTTCGACCCGGAAGATATCGGTATTTCCGTCGAGAGCTGGGGTGATTCCCCAGGGGGAAGACCCGACGGGGGAGACATTCCGGACAAGGAGGTTGCACCGGATTCCGCGCCTCCTTCTGCTCTTTTAAGCTCGAGAGAGAGCGAATCGGGAGTATTCAGGAAGACCGCGGGGTGGGGCGAACGGTAATGAGACTCCTCGTGATGGGGGGATCGTTCAATCCGGTGCACTTGGGGCATCTCATTCTCGCCGAGGAGGCGATGTTCCTGGCTGGCTACACACACGTGCTCCTGGTTCCCTCCTTCAATCCGCCGCACAAGGCCATCCTCGACGATCCCGGGGCGGGTGCGCGCCTCGAGATGCTCGCTGCGGCGTGCGCAGGCGATCCGTCCCTGCTCGTGGACGGCTGCGAAGTGACGAGGGGCGGCATCTCCTATACCATCGATACGTTACGCGACATCAAGACCCGCTACGATCTGGAAGGCAAGCCGGGTTTGCTCATCGGGGACGATCTCATTCCGGGCTTCACCGCATGGCGGGAACCCGGGGCGATCGTCCGGGAGGCGGAAATCATATGCGCCCGCCGTACCTCGCCGAAGCAGCTGCCGTTCCCCTTTCCCCACCGCTACCTGGAAAATTTGCTCCTGCCGGTCTCGAGTTCGTTGGTGCGTGCCCGCATCGCCTCGGGGCGCGGGTTCAGGCGGCTCGTCCCGGAACCGGTATGGAAGATCATCGAGTGCAGAGGGTACTATCGTGCTCGATGATGCCCCGAGCCGCGAATCGACACCGGCAGCCCTCACGGAAGCCTTCCTCGAGGATCCTGCCATCCTCCGTCTGTCGGAAGCGGTAGCTTCGTCGCTCTCGCCGGGGCGCCTTCGCCATTCGGAAGGCACCGCGCGGACGGCTGCCGGCTTTGCGTACCGGCTCGGGCTGGATCCATGGAAGGCGTTCTATGCCGGGTTGGCGCACGACATGTGCAAGGAGTTCGACCCCGGTGCGCAAGCGGGCCTGGCACGCGAGTATCACGGCGAACTGCCCGATGCGGTGTTCGCAAACGGGAAACTTCCGCATGGACCGGCGGCTGCCGTACGTCTCGCGCGGGATTTCGGGATGTACGATCCTGAAATCCTCGAAGCTGTCGCCTATCACACGATCGGACGGAGAAACATGGGGGATCTTGCCTTGGCGGTGTACTGCGCCGACAAGGTCGAACCGGGGCGGCGCGACGTCCCGGGCTCCGTTCTGTCCGCCTGCGCCACCGCGGGAATCGTCGAGATGGGTTTCATCGTCGTGGGGGACCTTATACGCTGGTATCTCGAACGGGGAGTTCGCGTTGCGCCTGAAACGGTTTTCCTGTACAATGATCTCCTATCGAGGCTCGGAGTCCAATGAAGCGGCACTTGCTTGACAAGAGTTCCCTGTTCCTGATCGCGATCGTCGCGGTCGTGGTGGCCGTATCGCTCGCATTTTTCCTGATCCTCAGGACGAACAGGATCGACGAGGCCATCAAGGGAGACCGCATCATCAATATCCTGATCGTCCTCGAACGTGACGGGAAACCCGTCGCCACCGAGCTGTTCCTCTATTATGCGTCCACCGGAAGGGGTGCCTTCCTCGACATCCCGGGCGAAACGGGCCTGATCATCAAATCGATGAACCGGGTGGACCGGATAGATGCGGTCTATAAGCCGGACGATCCGACACCTTACGTTTCCGAAGTGGCCGGGCTCGTCGACGCCGAGCTGCCGTATTACATCGTGTGCAACGGGGAACAGTTCAGGCGGCTTGTCGATCTCCTCGATGGGCTGTCCGTGTTCATCCCCAATCCGGTCGACGCACAGAGTGGCGACAGCCGCGTGCTCCTGCCCTCGGGCGCGGTAACCCTCGACGGAGACAAGATGGCGGCGTACGGCCTTTTCCCGCTGCCCGACGAACCCGAGAACGACCGGATCGAGCGCAGGCAGAAGATGATACAGGCGCTGTTCAGGAAGATAGGGGATCGTGAAGAGTACGTTTCGCGGAAGGACATGTTTCCGCACTTGTACCGGAACATCCGGACGAATATCGACCGGGAGTCCCTGCGGCGGCTGTTCATGGAATTCGCCCGTTTGGACGTGGACCGGATCGTCATGCAGAAGACGACCGGGGTTACCACCAAGGTGGACGGGAAGGAGCTCCTCGACCCCCTCTGGGACGGGGAACTTGTCAAGGATATCGTCAAGCAGACCCTGAATGCATTGGCCAGCTCCGACACGTTTTCGGTCGAGGACAAGATTTTCAGGATCGAGATACTGAACGGAACGGACGCCCGCGGCTTGGCGAAGAAGACAGCGGACATATTCCAGAGCTTCGGATACGAAGTCGTCTCGGTGGAAAACGCCGAGCGCCAGGATTACGAAAACACGACGATTTTCGACAGGTTCGGCAACGATGGAGCGGCGGGGACCATCGCCGGTGTCATTCGTTGCACCGAAACGAAAACCGGCAGCTATGAAGGCCGACAGGATTCGATAGCGGATTTCCAGATATTGCTCGGGAAGGATTTCAATGGAAGATATTGCGATTACTGAACGCAGGCGGCTCGCCGCTTCGGTCGCCAGGATACTGGCGACCCATAATGGGCAGGAGACCGTCCTCCTGGACCTGTCAGGCATGACGTCATGGACCGATTTTTTCGTCGTCACAACCGCGACGAGTTCGACTCATCTCAGGGGCTTGCTTCGCAACGTGCTTGACGAAACGAAGCCGCTCGGGCTCGATCCCTTCCGGAAACCCCAGCTCTCGGATGATGACGAATGGTGCCTCGTGGATTTCGGCTGGATCGTGGTTCACATCATGAGCGAAGGAGCCCGCGCATTCTACGAACTCGAGAGACTCTGGTTCCAGGCGGAACGGCTCGATATCCCTGCGCCAGCTTCGGGGGAATGAACGAATCCCGTTTCACGGCGATGCCTGAAACGGAACGGCCGCCATTCCCCGTGGGGAAGGCGGCCGCCTGCTATTGCACACGGTCCGGACCGCGTGGCAAGAACCGGACGATCACTCGTCGAAGTCGTCGTAGTCCAGGTCGTCACTGTACTCGAACTCTTCTTCGTCCGTGCTGTCCTCTTCCCCATCTTCAAAATCATCTTCAAAATCGTCTTCCTCGTCTTCGAAACCTTCATCCAGGTCGTCGACGTCTTCTTCTTCGTCTTCGTAGTCCTCGAAATCCTCTTCGTCCTCGAAATCGTCTTCGAAGTCCTCGTTGATACCGTCACCGAAAAACAGGAAGGGGATCGATCCGGTGGAAGTCGGCGTGGCAACGGGCTGGAGCGCGAGCTCCATGGAACTGTCTTTCGGCGATTCGCCGAATACCGAAGTCATATCGATATCCTCCCTTGAGATCGCTCGTACCATGATGAAGCCATCTTGAGTCAGAAGAGTCAAGCCACCCGGCCTCGCATTACAACGAAAATCTAGAAGAGACTCGCGCGTTCTGTCAACTATGTTCCGTCATGAAACGTCAAATAGCTACATCCGGACTTTAGCCGGGAAACGGCCGCAATCGTTGACATCCGGTTGAATATGGATGAAGAGGGAAAAAATTCGAGGTAAATTCGCGGTAAATTCCCCAAGGTTGCTTTTCCCGGGAACCAGGACTAGAGTGGCGTATGAATTCCGCCGATTCTAAAGCCCTGCTCGAACTTGCCTTGGACGAGGATCCTGGCGATATCGGGGAGGTCATGACCCGAGTGATCTGTGATTCCGAATCGGTGAGCGCGGACCTTGTCGCCAAACAGGAAAGCATCGGCGGCAAGCCCGACCCGGCCCGGGAAGCTGTGCACTCGGTGCGGCGCATCCGGCACGTCTGCGATACGACCGACAGGGCCATCGGAACATCCCTCCTGGACTACATCCGGACCTTCCCCATCATCAAGGTGGATCCGGGAGAACGGTTTCCCAAAATCCATGAAACCTGCCCCGACGCAGGCATGGAATTACGGAAGGAACCGATACCCGCCATTACATCCGGGGATAAACCATGAAACCAGCCAGGGGCATGATCGAATCCCATGCGAAACTCAACCTTCACCTGTCCGTCCTCGGCGTCAGGCCAGACGGCTACCACGAGATCGAGAGCCTCTTCCAGGCGATTTCCCTCGCGGACCGTATCGAGTACGAGCTGGAAGATGGCGACGGGATCGAGATCCACGGGGTTTTCGACTGCGCACAGGCGGACAACACGATGGCCAAGGCCGCGAGGGAATTCTCGCGCGTGTCGGGTTCGCGGTTCATGCTGCGTCTCCGCGTGGAGAAGGAGATTCCGGCGGGGTCGGGAATGGGTGGGGGTTCCTCCAATGCCGCCGCGGTGCTTGCCGTCCTGAACCGCGCTTCCGCGCATCCCCTCGACGTTGCCGAACTCGCGGCGGTCGGCGCCGCGATCGGTTCGGATGTTCCTTTTTTCCTTCAAGCAGCTGCCGCGTATGTGGGCGGCAGCGGCGAATTCGTTCATCCCATTCCGGCCAGGGTAGATTTTTCCCTGGTCATTGTGATGCCCGGCTTCCCGATATCCACACGGGAAGCGTTTTCCGTCCTCGATGGCGCCCGGAAGGTCGCCGGTTCGTCGCTTCTGGTGAAGTACGGCATCGATGCATTGTCGGCGCAATACCGTCGACCGGTCGCGGAATGGAATTTCCGTAACGATTTTTTCAAGGTCCTCGCGCCGATCCATGTCGAGCTGAATCGAATTGGCGAAGCTCTGACCGCAACCGGCGCGTCCTTTTCGGCCATGACCGGATCGGGTAGTACCATGTTCGGTGTTTTTAATGGAAGGATCGATGCGGAGAACGCGGTTCGGGCTCTCGAAAGCTCCGGATTTCGGGCTTTTTCAGTCTCACCGCTTGCGAAGATTCCCGGACTTCGGTAGAATATCCGCGCGCGGAATCAACGCCGTCGAGGAGTGGCGTGGCATGACGATCACCGACATCCGTGTCCGCAAGGTTGCCAATGAGGGCAAGCTGAAAGCCTACGTAACCGTGACGTTTGATGACTGCTTCGTCGTCCACAACGTCAAGCTTATCGAGGGCAAGACCGGAATCTTCATCGCCATGCCGAGCAGAAAGACGAAAGCCGGTGAGTTCAAGGATATCGCGCATCCGATCACGCCGGATTTCCGAACCACGCTGCAGGATGCCATCCTGGACGCCTTCGCGCAGGCAGAACGCCACGAACCGGCTGTAGAGTGACGGAGTAGCGGCGCCGAATGACGCTGGGACGTAGACAAGTGGTAAGTCAGCGGGTTTTGGCTCCGCCATTCGCAGGTTCGAATCCTGTCGTCCCAATTTCAGTACTTTGCACGCAAAGGAGTTTTGAATGAGTCAACCCGTTCTTTCCGCCAACAAGCGGGAGCTCACGACGAAAGGCGGTCTGAACAGCCTGCGTCGCGAAGGGCGCATCCCCGCAGTAGTCTATAACAGGCACGGCACGGCTACCCCGATCTCCATCCTGGCCAAGGAGTTCGAAAAAGAGACGGCCCATGCTTCCGAGAGCACCATCTTCAAGCTCTCGATCGATGGCACGACTGCGGAAGCCTTCATCAAGGACCGTCAACTGGATTGGATCAAGGGTTCCGTCGTCCACGTCGATTTCTTCGAAGTGGAAAAGGACCAGATGCTCCATGCCAAGGTTTCCATCCATCTGGTCGGGGTGCCGATCGGCGTCCGCAACGGAGGAATCCTCGAAAACCCGGCCCATGAGATCGAAGTCGAATGTCTTCCTGGGGACCTTCCGCCCAAGATCGAAGTGGATGTCACGGATCTCGAAGCCAACCACTCCCTCCATGTCCGCGACATCAAGCTCGCACCCGGAGTCAAGGTTCTCACATCGGGTGATCTCGTTTTCGCTGTCGTCAAGTTCGCCAAGATCGAAGTCGAACCGGTAGTTGAAGTCGCGGAAGTCGAGGCAGAGGCAGCAATAGAAGGCGCCCCGGCGACGGACGAGAAATCGGCGACGGACAAGACTGCAACGGACAAGACTGCAACGGACAGGACTGTAACGGACAGGACTGCAACGGACAGGGCTGTAACGGACAGGACTGCAACGGACAGAACTGCAACGGACAGGGCTCCCAAAAAGAAAGGCTGAACCTTTTCCCGTTCATGCCATGACGACGAGAGCGGGTCAACCCGCTCTCGTTTTTTTCTTTTCGTACGGAGCTTGACATGGATCACGTGGAGACAATCCTGTCCGGGGCATTGAAGCGGTACGGATGTGCGCGCCAGCCGTGCATGGTCGCCTGTTCGGGAGGGCCTGATTCCACGGCCTTGCTGTTGGCGACCTGCGCCCTGCGCGAGGAACTCGGCCTTGTACTCTCAGCCTGCTGGGTAGATCATGGACTCCGTCCACGGCGGGAGCTCGACGCGGAGCGTAGGCTGGTTGAAACTGCCTGTGATCGTCTCGGCGTGCGGCTCCATGTCGTTTCGGCTCATCCCGGCCAGATCGAGTCCGAGGCCCGCAGAACCGGATCGGGTATCGAAGCCGCTGCCCGTTTTTTCCGCTACGGATCTTTCGAGAGGATTGCCGAAGCTACGGGTGTTTCCCGTATTCTGACCGCGCATACTGCCGACGACCAGATGGAAACCGTCCTCATGCGCCTGTTCAGGGGTTCGGGCGCGGGCGGACTCCACGGTATCCCCGCGCTGCGGGGACGGTTCGTCCGTCCCTTCCTTGACCTGTCGAAACGCGAACTCCTTGAATACCTTGCAACCCGGGACATGGCCTGGAGCCGGGATTCCACGAACGATGGTATTGACTTCACCCGCAACCGCGTGCGCGCCGTGCTCATGCCGGCGATCGAAACGGTTTTCCCCGGCTGGGCATCATCGATTGCACTGCTGGCTGAAAAAAGCGCGATCGACGAATCGGCGCTCTCGAACCTGTCGGACGGCATGATCGACATCATCGCCGGGAATGGCACGGCGAGCTGCCGCATCGATTCGTTCAGCCCTGCCCCGGCTGCCGTGCGCTTGAGGGCGCTGCAGCGGATGTGCGAGCGCGCTGGCGCCGGGGAACTGGGATTCAGGTCGGTACGACCCCTGCTGTACGGGGCGATTGCGGAAGGAATGTCAGTCGACGGTCATGGGTACCGGGTGAGGAACGAGGGAGGTCGACTCGTCCTCACGCGGGGGAAGGGAATCTGCGTGACCAAGGGAGCCGGGTATTGCAGGGAGTTCCGGTCCGCTTCCGAAATCGGGGACCACGACGCGGGAGGCATGGCATTCGGTGATGTGCCGGTGGTTTCCTGGATCACCGGAATGCCGGAAACCTGGCATGGCATCCGGGAAGACGCGTTCCGCTTTCCCCTCCTGGTTCGCAGCCGCAAGCCCGGGGATACGATAGACCTGCCGCTTGGCCACAGGCTTCTGGACAAGGTTCTTATGGACCTGGGGATTCCGCCAGCCCTTCGTGATATCGTCCCCGTCCTCGAGGACCCCGACGGTATCGTCGCTATCATGGGGTCCGCGACTGGTGGCCGCGATTACCGCCGGTTCAATGCCTCGCTGGACAATACCGTCGTGTCTCGATATCTTATTGTTCGATTCCGGTCGGACAGCTCGTTCGCGTGATCGCTTTTTCGAGGCAAAAGGAGCGTTCTTCTCGATGAATCCCGAAAACCCCAATAATTCACCTCAACGTCCGGGGGACAATCCCGTTCGAGGCAACAAGCTTGCCCTAATCCTGTTCCTGGCGCTCATCGCGATGTCGGTCGGCCTCTTCTTCATGAACGACCGTACGAAAACCGCGAGTGTCATTCCATATTCGGCCTTCCTCACCTATCTGGACAGCGGAACCGTCCAGGAGGTGACCATCGTGGACAACCGGGAGATCATCGGCGAAATCCGCAGCTCCAACGGCACGACGGAACGCTTCAGCACGACCATTCCCTACGTGGATCCCGAACTGGTGCCCATGCTCAGAAACAAGGGCGTCAAGGTATCCGGTGCCGAAAAGGCGATGAGCGTCTGGCAGATCCTCTTCGAGACCCTGCCCCTCTTTCTCGGCTTCTTCATCCTGTGGTTGATATATCGCCAGGCCCAGAACAACAACAAGGCCTTTTCTTTCGGCAGGAGCAAGGCGAAGCGCTATACCGATCCCATCAAGAAAACCACTTTCGAGGATGTCGCTGGACAGGTAGAAGCCAAGTACGAGCTGTCCGAGGTCGTCGATTACCTCAAGAATCCCCAGAAATTCGTCAAGATGGGAGCCAGGATCCCGAAGGGCGTCCTTTTGGTCGGCATGCCCGGAACCGGGAAGACCCTGCTCGCAAAGGCCGTGGCCGGGGAAGCGGACGTGCCGTTTTTCCACATGTCGGGCTCCGATTTCGTCGAGATGTTCGTCGGCGTCGGTGCGAGCAGGGTGCGCGACCTCTTCGAGCAGGGCCGCAGGAGCGCTCCCTGCATCCTTTTCATCGACGAGCTGGACGCAGTCGGCCGGACGCGCGGCGCCGGGTACGGCGGCGGCCATGACGAGCGCGAACAGACCCTCAACCAGATGCTCGTCGAGATGGACGGTTTCGATACCAAGGACGGCGTCATCATACTGGCCGCGACGAACAGGCCTGATGTCCTCGATCCCGCGCTGCTCCGTCCCGGACGTTTTGACCGGCAGGTCATGGTCGCCATGCCCGACGTTCAGGAGCGCGAGGCCATCCTCTCGATCCACATGAAGAAGGTTCCCGTCGACATCGATGTCGACGTGAAACGCGTAGCCCGGTCCACGCCGGGCACGAGCGGCGCTGACCTGGCCAACCTCGTCAACGAGGCGACCCTGTTCGCCGTCAGGAAGGGAAAGACGACGGTCGACATGGCCGATTTCGAGGACGCGCGGGACAAGATACTGATGGGAGTGGCGCGGAAGAGCCTTTTCATCACCGACGAGGAGAAGAAATCGACGGCGATCCACGAATCGGGCCACGCGCTCCTCCACTACTATCTCGATCACGTCGATCCCCTGCACAAGGTCACCATCATCCCGCGGGGACGGGCGCTCGGCCTGGCCCTGTCGCTCCCGGAGCGGGACCAGTATTCGTACGCCCGGGCGCGCCTCCTCGACCAGCTCGTCATCTTCTACGGAGGATACGCGGCCGAGTCCCTCGTCTACGGCGAAACGACGACCGGTACGGCCCAGGACATCCGCCAGGCCACCGACATCGCCCGGAAGATGGTGTGCGAGTGGGGCATGGCAGAAACGATGGGCCCCATCGCATACGGACAGGAAGAAGAGCCCATCTTCATCGGCAAGGAAATCGCCCGCCACAAGGACTATTCCGAGCAGACCGCCCGCCATCTCGACGAGGCCATCAAGGCGCTCCTGGACAACGGTCTCAGGCGCGCAATCGATATACTGGGTACCAACATCGACAAGCTGAAACGCTTGGCCGAGGAGCTCATGGTGAAGGAAACCTTGCTCGACGAGGATATCCGCCGCCTGTTCGGCTTCGAAGCGCGGGTCGTCAAGAATTGACATGCGGGGCGGCCGGTCGTTCGTTTCGATAAGCCTGTCAGCGATCCTGCTGTTCTCCATGGCCGGGTTTGCGGGGGCACAGGATCGGGACGTCGATGGCGCCCTGGCCCAGCGCTACGCCGAACTCGCCCGTGGAGCCGTAGCGGCAGGCAGGTTCGACGACGCGTTCTTCTTCGCGGAGCTGTCCCTCGAGTATGACGCATCTTCCTCGGATGTCCAGCTGCTCGCCGCGAGGATCGTACTCAGGCTCAGGCGGCCGATACGCGAGGCGGAAACGCATCTCCTCGCCGCCCTGGCGTCGGACCGTTTCACAAGGGAAAACCCGCTGGAAGCTCGGAAGACGCTTGCCGTTCTCCTGTGCAGGATGAAACGCTACGACGATGCGATCAGACTCCTTGAAGGGCACCGCGACGACACCGATGTGCTGTACACGGAAACCGTCTGTCTTCGATTTCTCGGGTTGCGGGAAAGGTATCTCGCCGACGTATCCGACGCGATGCACCTGTTCCCCTCCGATGTCCGTTTTCCCGCCCTTTTCCTGTCAAGCCTGTCCCGCGACCCGGAGGGATCATCACCATCGGCCGCCGAGCGGGAAATCCTCGACCGCCTTCTGAAACGGCTTCCCTTCCTGAAACGTCTCGATGCGGACCTGCCCCTTGCGGCCGCCGCATTCATGGCCGATCCGGAAACGCGGCGGTCGACGGTGCTCGAATACCGTGCCGGAGGGAGGAAAAGTCCCGTCTCCACGCGCCTGGCGCTGGAAAACGGGATTCTCGCCGAATATGACGCGTTGGCTGAACTGCTTTCATTCGGCCAGCTTTCCTGGGACGACATCCAGTCCTTCAAGGAAGCGCTTTCATCCGACGACGCGGCGAAGGCCTTCGGCGAAGCGTTCCTGCTGTATGACGGAGCGATCTCGGGCGATCTCAACGGGGACGGAATCTGCGAGACCGAGACGCGTTATCTCTCCGCTTCGATCGTTTCCTGGCGCCTGGATTTCGATCAGGACGGGATCGCCGAAGTGGCCGCCGCATTCTCGGAAAATCTTCCTTCCTCGGTACGCATTTCCGGGAACCTCGGACGGCCGGATGTCCGGGCCGATGCTGCGGGGAAGGATCTGCTCGTTGAATACGATCCGTACCCCTTCGTCTCGAGGATCGTCAGCGTCGATCATGAGAAAATCAGGGCTTTTGCCTTCGAGGCGGATGCGTATTCGCTCGACTTGTTTTCCCTGGACGTCATCGCATCGGGGCGCAAGGGCAATGCGGATGCTTTCGCGTACGCCCCGGTGTTCCACGCGGACAGGGTCCCCTTTGAATCCTCGTTCGTCCAGCTCGCCTCGAGGATAGGTGACAAGCTCAATGATCGCGAAACCCTCTACGGCATGGCGGGGGGGGCGCCCGTCTCGGCCGAATCGAGGCGGGACGGATACGAGCGGAGCCGCGTCCGGTACCGGGACGGGCGCCCGGTTTCGGAAACGGTCGACCTGGACGGGGACGGCGTGGACGAAGCCAGGATCGGATACCTGACGGGAAACGACGGTGCACAGGTCAGGGGCGTGTTCGAACTGGACGCGGATTTCGACGGCCTCTTCGAGTACCGGGAACTTCTCGTGGCGCCCTGGACGCGCTCATGGGATTTCAACGCCGACGGACACTGGGACGCAGTCGCAGAACCCCTGCCCGACGGGGGAGAGCGGCGGGAATTCTCGAGCCGGATGGATGGGATACTCGATACCGCCATCGTGGCCCGGAACGGGCGCATCGTCACGATGTTCCGGGGAGGGAAGGCCTTGAACTTCACCGGGGATTCGGGAGGCCTTGTCACCTGGATCGGAGAAAAACCGTTTGACTTCGGGAAAGATATGCCGTCTACCGGAGCGGGATATCGTTACGGCGTCCGGTTCTCGGTTGTTTCGTTTGGAGACCAGGTATTCGCAGAGGTGCATCGATGAATTCCCGTTCCGCCGTCATGCTGCTGTGTTCTTTCCTTTCGTTCTCCTGCAGCACCGATCCCCACCGTTCTCCTTCAGATCCATTACGCTACCTGGAGCTCAAGTCCTCCCAGCTCGACAAGTTATCCGAGACCGAACCCGCAGCGGCGATCGAGGCCGCGCTCGCCCTGGAACGGGGGGGGGGCCTGGAATCGGTCGATTCTGAACGCATCGTCGCCGCATCGGTGGACAGGCTGGTCGAGCGGAAAAACTCCGCCTTGAAGGACGGGGACATCGGTGCCGCGATTTCCCTCTTCAAGAGCTTGTCATCGCTCTCCGCTGTCGGCATCAGAGTGCCGCCCCCGGGTCACGATGAGTCGTCCCTCGTCCTCCGCCTGGCCGACAAATTCTGGCAGGACGGCGAGAAGACGCGAGCGCTCCTCGTCTTCCTCGACGCGGTCGAACCCTTCGCGTCGGGCGAGGCACGGAAAGGAGATCCGGCGACCAGGATCGACCGTGACCTGCTCGCAACCTGGTCAGTAAGGGCCTTCGAGTGCAGCAACCGTTTTGTCCTGCGGATCATCCATGCCGTCGATCCTTCTGCCGTTACACCGGACGCCATCGCCTGGGCAACGAAGAACGATACCATCCCCGAGATGGTCAAGGGCACCGTCACAATCTGGGTGAATCGGGGCATCAAAGTCGAAAAAGGCGTCGGTACTCCCGACCGCGTGATCGGCAGCGGTTTCTTCGTGGACTCGAGAGGCTACCTTCTCACGAATTATCATGTCATCGAAAGCGAAGTAGATCCCACGTACGAAGGGTATTCCCGACTGTACGTCAGGCTTCCCTCGAAGCCCGAGGAACGGATTCCCGCCAAGGTGGTCGGATGGGACAGGGTTTTCGATCTCGCCCTGCTCAAGATCGAGATGAAACCGGACTACGTCTTTTCGTTTTCAGGGCGGAGGGTCTTCCAGGCGGGCGACAGGGTGTTCGCCATCGGATCGCCGCTCGGGCTCGAGAATACCGTCACTGCAGGTATCGTGTCAGCGACGGGCCGACGTTTCCTGCAGCTCGGTGACACGATCCAGGTGGACGCGGCGATCAATCCCGGGAATTCCGGAGGCCCCTTGCTGGACGCGGACGGCGAACTCGCGGGGATCGTGTTTGCGGGCGCCGAACGCTACGAGGGACTCAACTTTGCGGTCGCAAGTCCATGGATCGTAAAGCGGCTTCCGGCTCTCTACCGGGGAGGAGAAGCCACGATCGCCTGGCTGGGCTGTTCGGTCGAGGAAACGCCACGCGGGCTGGAGGCGGTCTATGTACATCCGGACGCAATCGGCGTTTTCCTGCCCGGCGATATCCTCGTGTCCATCCGCGGCGTCGAGGTAAAAGCCTTGTCCGAAGCCCAGGCTCTCCTGCTCGACTCTTCGCCGGGCGAGCTGCTTGACTGCGTTGTCATTCGCGGTGAGCGTCAGCTGATGCTTCTTTCCCTGGCCCGTACCCGCCCGTTCTCCCCGCTGGAAACCGCTGCCGGGAAGGACTCGCGCATGAACATCATGCCGGTCGCATTCGGAATGTTCCTGGAAACGCGGGAGGCGAACTTCCTGGAGCCGGACAGTTTCACCGTCATGCGGGTGCTTCCGGGCAGCCCGGCGGATGAAGCCGGATTGAGCGAAAACGACCCCATCGTGGTGAAGAACCTCATCGTCGACGACGACCAGCGGTACCTCCTGCTCCAGCTCTATGTGAAACGGAGAAAAGCGGGCTTCCTGGAAAGCATCATCCAGATTCCCGCGTCGCTGGACAGCGAAAAATTCCTCTGAACTGCCGTTCGGCGGCCGCGGTCCCGAGCCGAGACCGTCCCGAGCCAAGATAGTTCGTTCCATTGCTTGCGGAACATCAATTCACGCTTATAGTATGATTTGTATTTCTCGCTGTCACGGAAGCATCATGTCCGGAGTTTCCTCGACCATAGTAAGGAAGGGGCCAATGGAAAATGCAAGGCTTCAAACGGTCCTCGAGATTCATGGTTCCCTGGGGATAGAATCGGTACGGGAACTGGCCTCCGGGTTTTCGCGCGCCATCCGTGAAACCGGCGACATCCATGTCGTCCTCTCCAACATCAGCGACATCGAATTGACCGGAATACAGCTCTTGTATGCCGCAGCGAAAGAAGCCGCGATGGCGGGAAAACGGATAACCTTCAGCGGGATCCTGGACTCCAGGATCACGATCAAGCTTGCGAGTGCGGGTTTCTTGAAGGAACCCTTGACGGATGCGGCAGATCTTCATAAGCGCCTGGCGGGATTCCCGGTTCCGGAGGAAGCGAAATGATCGATAAATTCCGGACCGCCTTCAAGGAAGAAGCGGAAGAACTGCTTGGCCAGCTTGAAAACGCCCTGCTGGAAATCGAATCGTCGCCGGAAGATCCCGAGCTCATCAACGCGGCGTTCCGCGCCGTGCACACGATCAAAGGATCGGCAGGGATGTTCGGATTCGAGGCCATCGCCCAGTTCGCGCATGGATTCGAAAACCTCATGGACTTGATAAGAAACGGCAAGCTGTCCGTCGACAAGGAAATCGTCAATCTGTGCCTCCGCGCCCGGGACCACATCAAGCAGATGCTCGGTGAGGACGGCAAACCCGGCACTGAGCTCACGATCGTTTCAGAAAGCCTTTCCGCGGAGATCCGGGCCATCACGGAATTGAAAACGGTCGAACCGTCAGGCAAGATCCATGCCGACAAGGTTCTTCCCCCGTCAGCCGGGAATGCTGCCGAGAAGACCGGGGCTGGATCCGACGGGGTGCCCGGAAACCGACGCGAAACCGATGATTCAAGTCCCGCCGAGGAAATGACCTACCGCATACGCCTGACCCCATCTCCGGAAATTTGCAGGGACGGGACGAAAGTCCTCAAGCTTGTCCAGGAACTGTCAGGGCTCGGCGATTGTACTTCAGCGCCCAATGTTTCATTGATCCCGCGCCTGTCCGCGCTGGATCCCGAAAAAGCGTACTGCAATTGGGATTTCATCCTGACGACGTCGAAATCCGTGGAATCGATGCGGGAAATTTTCCTTTTCGTAGAGGACAAGTGCGAACTTGCGGTCGATCGGGTATACGCCGCCGACGGAAACGAGGCCGTCAAGAAACTGGGGGAGATACTGGTTGATCGCGGGCTGGTTTCCCGGGATACCGTGACCGACGCGCTACAGTCGGGAAAGAAATTGGGCGAAGTCCTTGTCGAAAACAAGGTTGTGACGGAGCAGCAACTCGGCGCCGCGCTCGCGGAGCAGGAACATTTCAAGAAGGTGCAGGAAAAGCGGGCTGAACCCGGAATGTCGGCAGCATCCATCCGCGTTGCCAGCGAAAAACTGGATTTCCTCGTCGATCTCGTGGGTGAACTCGTGACGCTCCAGGCCCGGCTCTCCAGGACAGGCGCCGTCCTCGGCGATTCGGAGCTGAACTCCATCGCCGAGCAATTCGACCGGCTCATCTCCCAACTCCGCGACAACACGATGAGCATCAGGATGCTGCCGATCGGATCCACGTTCAACAGGTTCCGCAGGGTAGTCAGGGACCTGTCGATGGACCTCGGCAAGGACGTCGAGCTGGTGACCGATGGCGGGGAGACGGAGCTCGACAAGACCGTCATCGAAAGGTTGAACGATCCGCTTATCCACATCATCCGCAATTCCCTGGATCATGGTATCGAGGATCCGAAGATGCGCGTTTCGGCCGGAAAGCAGCGGAAGGGCACGATACTGCTTTCCGCAATGCACTCGGGTGCGCACGTCCTCATCAAGGTGTCGGACGACGGCGCCGGCATAGACGTCGAAGCGGTCAGGCGCAAAGCCGTCGAACGGGGCATAGTCCCGTCGGGACAGGAACTCTCCGAGCAGGAAATCCACCAGATCATTTTCCAGCCCGGTTTCTCCACGGCGCCGACGGTGACCAGCGTATCGGGGCGAGGCGTCGGGATGGACGTCGTGAAGCGGGAGATCGATACCCTGGGAGGAACGGTGCTGGTCTCGAGCGAACGAGGCCGCGGAACGACCATCACCCTGAAGATACCGCTCACCCTCGCGATCATCGAAGGATTGCTCGTGGCGGTCGGAAGCGAGCATTTCGTCATTCCACTGGCATCCGTGGAGGGATGCATCGAGATCGATTCTTCCCTGGTCGACGGTTCCGGCGGCCGGGACATCATCCAGTACAGGGGCGAATTGCTTCCCTTCATCCACCTCAGGCGTTTCCTCTCCGTTCCAGGCGAATCACCTAAGATTCCTCAGATCGTCATCGTCAACGCCCTCGATTCGAAGGTCGGGTTCGTGGTGGACCAGGTCATCGGTGACAACCAGACGGTGATCAAGCCGCTGGGACGCATGTACAAGGACGTGGACGGCATCTCCGGCGCCACGATCCTCGGGGACGGGACGGTAGCCCTCATCATCGACGTCAACAGGCTGGCGATGGCGGTTCACCAGGATTCCGCCGGGCGCAGCAAGGCGGGATGATCGACGATGACTGCCGGCCCTGTCGATGACGATCGCATCCTGAAGCCTACCATTCTCTCGGAGGCCGAATTCCGCAGGCTTGCGGCGTATATCGAGACGGAACTGGGCATCCGGATGCCCTCCGTCAAGAAGATCATGCTCGAGAGCCGTCTCCAGAAACGTCTCAAGCTGCTCGGATTCAAGAACTATTCCGATTACATGGAGTTCATCTTTTCCGGGAGTGAAGGCCGTGAAGAACTCGTCAACATGATCGATGCAGTCACTACCAACAAGACGGACTTCTTCCGGGAGCCGGATCATTTCGATTTCCTCGCGGGCACCATCCTGCCGGAATTGACCGAATCGGGCGTCACCCAGCGCAGGACGGTGCAGATATGGTCCGCCGGCTGCTCGACCGGAGAGGAACCCTATACGATCGCGATGATCGTCGCCGATTACTGCGACCGGGCTGTATCGGTCCCCTACCGCATCATCGCTTCGGACCTCTCCACGAAGGTGCTCGACTCCGGTCGCGCCGCTATCTACGGGGAAGAGAAAGTCACGATGGTCTCCGATTCGTTCAAGAAGCGCTTCATGCTCAAGGGGAAGGACAGGCTCGCGGGGTTCGTCAAGATGAAGCCGGAGTTGCGGAACAGGATAGATTTCGTCAGGATCAATTTCATGGACGCGACCTATCCCGTCCCGCGGGACATCGATGTCGTATTCTGCAGGAACGTCATCATCTATTTCGACCGGAAAATCCAGGAAGCCATGCTGGGGAAGATTTGCGGCTACCTGAGATCGGGCGGCTACCTCGTCCTCGGTCATTCCGAAACGCTGACAGGAATGCAATTGCCGCTTGCCAACGTCGTGCCGACTATTTACCGACGGCTATGAATGCAGGGAAAGGGAGCGTAACCATGGCCAACCGCATCAGGGTGATGATAGTCGACGATTCCGCGGTGGTCCGGCAGACCCTGAAGGATCTCCTCGATTCGGATTCCTCGATCATCACGATCTCCGTCGCTTCGGACCCCCTTTTCGCCCTCAAGAAGATGGAAACCGAATTGCCCGACGTCATCGTCACCGACCTGGAAATGCCGCGCATGGACGGGCTCACCTTCATCCGCACCGTCATGGAGAGGACGCCGATTCCCATGGTGGTCTGCTCGTCGAAATCGGAACAGGGCTCGGACAACGCGATGAAGGCGATGGAATACGGCGCGGTCGAGATCATCCAGAAACCCAAAATCGGCACGAAGGAATTCCTCGAGGAAAGCCGCGTGGAAATCTGCGACGTGGTCAAGGCCGCGTTTCTCTCGAGACGGGTCATCCACAAGCGCGCCGAGAAGCCGGTCATCCACGAAGTCGCGCCGAAACTGACCGCCGATGTCATCATGCCCAAGCCTGATCCCCTGCGCACGTCCATAGAGACCACCGAACGAATCGTGATCGTCGGTGCGTCCACGGGCGGTACCGAGGCTCTCAAGGATTTTCTCGAAGTCCTTCCGGAAGATACTCCCGGCATCGTGATCGTCCAGCATATGCCCGAACATTTCACGGCGGCGTTCGCGAAGAGGCTCGACGGAATCTGCCGCGTCTCGGTGAAGGAAGCCGAGAATGACGATACCGTCGTGCGTGGCCGGGCGCTGATCGCGCCCGGCAACAGGCACACGTTGCTCAAACGATCCGGAGCGCGCTACTATGTCGAAGTCAAGGAAGGCCCGCTCGTGTGCCGGCACCGTCCGAGCGTCGACGTCCTGTTCCGGTCGGCCGCCAGGTACGCCGGAAAGAACGCCGTCGGTGTCATCATGACCGGCATGGGCGACGACGGCGCCAGGGGAATGAAGGAATTGCACGATTCCGGAGCGTTCACGATAGCCCAGGACGAAATGTCGTGCGTCGTGTTCGGGATGCCGAACGAAGCCATCAAGCTCGGCGGCGTCGATGTCGTACTGCCGTTGCACAAGATCGCGGTGGAGGTCATGGGCCGATCCCGCTGAGAGTACCGAGGAGGATGGAATGGCGAAGAAGATCCTGGTGGTGGACGATTCCGCAGCGATTCGGCAGAGCATTTCATACATCCTGACGCAGGAGGGCTACGAGACGACCGAGGCCAAGGACGGTCTCGAGGCCTGCCAGATGCTGGACAATATCGAGCGGCTGGACTTGATCATCACCGACGTCAACATGCCGAACATGGACGGGATTACCTTCATCCGCAAGGCGCGGGATGCGGTGAAGTTCAAATTCGTCCCGATTCTCGTCCTCACGACGGAATCGCAGGGCACGAAGATGAATGAAGGCAAGGAAGCCGGAGCTACGGGATGGATCGTCAAACCGTTCAGCGCCGACAAGCTGCTCGAAGTTGTCAAGAAAGTGATCGAATGATGTCGGACGCCGTTTCCACCGAACGGGGAAAGCATCTCGCATTCGCCCTTGGAAGCGGGAATTTCGCCATCGATGTCGCAAGGGTGGAAGTCGTACTCGAGATGCAGCCCATCACGCGCGTCCCGAGATCCAAGTCCTTCCTCCGCGGCGTGACCAACCACCGTGGAAGCGTGATCCCGATCGTGGACTTGAAGATGCGTTTCGGCATGGGCGCTTCGGAAATCTCTCCGGCGACGAGCATCATCGTTCTCCAGCTCGGGTATGGCGGGGAAATGTTCACTGTGGGCCTTCTCGCGGACGGGGTTCGGGAAGTCGTCGACCTTTCCGATGCCGGCATCGAAAAGGCCCCGTCCATCGGGGGGAGGATCGACGAGTCGGTCATCGAAGGCATTGCCAAGGATGACTCTGGCGGCTTCGTGATCATCATCGACATCGACGAAGCGTTCAAGGATGCCGGGATCCATGGGTCAGGAACAGTTCCGGGAGTCATGGCAGGTTGAGCATGGCTACTCAAGCGGCGCGATCGAGCATCCTGATCGTCGAGGACGAAACCATCGTCGCGCTCGACATGCGCCTCAAGCTGGAATCCTTGGGCTATGTGGTGACGGGTCTGGCCGCGACCGGCGAGCAGGCCATAGCTTCGGTCAGGGAAAAACTTCCCGGACTCGTGCTCATGGATGTCAAGCTCAAGGGCGATGTCGACGGGATCGCCACCGCCGAGGTCATCCGCGCGGAGCAAGATGTGCCCATCGTGTTCGTCACGGCGTTCACCGACGAGACGACCCTCGACAGGGCGAAACGCGTCAGTCCCTACGGGTACATCGTCAAGCCGTACCACGACCGGGAACTGCGAATCGCGATCGAGCTCGCGGTGTACAAGCACGACTATGAGCGAAGCATGAAGCAGGCCGTCGAGGCATCAGAGAACGCGTCGAAGCTGAAAACGATCTTCATGTCCAATGTCAGCCATGAATTGAAGACGCCGCTCAACAGCATCATGGGATTCACCGAACTCGCGCTGGACAGGATAACCGACCCCGATACGAGGGATTTCATCGTCATGATCAAGCAGGGCGCGGTTTCGCTTCGCTACCTGATTGAATCCATCCTGGAGTTCACGATGCTCGAGGAAGGGAAACTCGGGCCGCTCTACACCGAGTGCGACCTGCGGAACGCCGTCTTTTCCGCGCTTGTCGCGCTCGCACCCGCTGCATACGGGAAGGGCATCGAATTGAGCTGGTACGTCTCACCCGACGTCCCGGTTTCGATCCGCACCGACGACGCCAAGCTCAGGAAGGTCCTTTTCGCCATCGTGGAGAATGCCGTCAAATACACCGAACGCGGCTACGTCCGGGTACGGATCGATGCGGAACTGGACTGTGAATCCCCGAAGATCCTGTTCAGGATCGAGGATACCGGCATTGGCATATCCGAAGGAAACAGGAGCATGTTGTTCTCCGCTTTCACGCAGATCGATGGGGCCATGACGCGATCCGCGGGCGGCACCGGCATCGGCCTCGCGTTCACGAAAAAACTGCTTGCCGTGATCGGCGGTACCATCGGTTTCGACGACCGGCAGGGCGGGGGATCGGTATTCACGGTCGATCTGCCGTTCGACCCGTCGACGGCAAGGAGCATCGATCGTCCAAGGCTGTGCCGTTCGGCGATCCTGATCGGATTTCATGAGCCGACAGGAGGGGATCTTGCCGACACGCTCGCGAACTGGGGCGTCCGGGTCGGGCGGGCGGATTCCCTGGCAGAGATCCCCGAATCGAGCTCCGACGGAGAGACTGTTTGTTTCATCGATGAAGAGGAAGCGGACAGGTACTGTTCTCGATCATTTTCCGGTGATCGTGCTGATTTTCCAGGGGGTCTTCCTGCGCGATTGATCGCCGGATGCAGGATTGGCAGGGTCCTGCGCTCGAGCCTCCAGAAGAGCGGTTTTCCCGCCATTTTCCATCCGATGCCGTTCGACGAAGCCATCCTGTTGAACGCCATTTCCAGCATGGATTTGAGGAAATCCGCGATCCCAAGCGGCGAAACGGGAAACATGCGTACTGAGAAGCGCATCGGGGAAGCGGGCGGGCACTCCGCGGTCAGCGCGGACGAGGGCACCGTCCGCACCCGGGAAAGCGAATCCAGGACAGGGCTGTCTTCGAGCCCGGAATTGCAAGATTTCGCTGACACCATGCTGCCGATCATAAATCGCCTGGACTGGGCCGGCATCGAACGCGGAGCCAGGGACTATTGGTTCCGGCGGAAATCCGACACGGAAAGCATGTGTTCCAGGATCGCTTTCGAAATATTGCTCGTAGCACGCCGGAGCGACAAGAACGCCCTGCAGGATATCGCGGAACGGATCAGGAAGGCGCTGTAGCTGTTCCCGGATGATGCATCCAGCCCTTCAACGGCTAGCCAACGGTATTTCCGGTATGGAAAAGGGGGAATAATGAAGATCCTTGTCGCTGAAGATGATTTTGGAAGCAGGAAGATGATGCAGCGTTTCCTGGAAAGCTATGGCGAAGTCGATGTCGTCGTCGACGGGGAGGAAGCCGTACAGGCTTTCAAGCTTTCATGGGAGGAGCAAACCCCATACTCGGTGATCTTCATGGACATCATGATGCCGAAGATGGACGGGCATGAAGCCATCAAGTATATCAGGGCATACGAGCAGTTGATGAGCGTCAGCCCGGTCGACGAGGTGAAGATCGTGATGGCAACCGTGCTCGAGGATCCCAAGAATGTCATCGAGGCATATTATAAAAGTGGCGCCACAAGCTACCTGGTCAAGCCGATCGACCGCGAACGGCTGAAGGAAGAAATGGGTCGGCTCGGAATCACCGAAAAGGCGCAATAGCCCCCGATCCGATGAGCAGCCCGCAAGGCGCATTCTCGAGATCGATGGCATTGGAGGCGGCGTACGATCGTTTCCCGCGGGGAATGCGCACATCGATGGTTTTCAGATTCCAGGACGGTCGTTCGGACAGGATAAGGAGGGGGAAGCGATCAGCGACGAAGCGAAACCCCACCTGGCAAGCAACGGCGCGCTCGACGCGATTCCAGCGGCGGGAATCCTGCCGCGTTCAACGGATTCCGAAATCGGCATAGAATCCAAGATCGGGCAACTTGCCTCCGATGGACGTGGGGTCAGCTTCCAGGAAGAGGGAAAGGAGCGTCGCCACCCGTTTGGCTGCCTTGGGTGCAGGTTCGAACACGTAGGCCGAGCGCGGGATCGCCGCAGAGGCGGCGGCCGCTCTCAGCCCGAAATCGTGTTTTTCCGCGAGCGTTCCCGCTTCCGCCGGGTTCAGGGACGCCTTCGTTCAGACCGGGAGCGTTCCGTGACACCGGCCGGCCAATTCGGTTATACTCGGATCATGGTGTGTGAACGATGCGGCAGCGCCGAAGCCGTCATTTACATCCGGAACGGCACGACGGGCGATCCGGGCGGGCAGAGGCTGTGCTCGTCCTGCGCCTCCCTTCGGGGAATACGCGCGACATCCGGCGGGACGGTTTCGCTCGATCTCGATTAGCTTCTGGCGGGATCCGGCCGGGATCCCGCCGACCGTGCTGTCTGTCCTGCCTGCGCATTGGGGGCTTCCGATTTCGAAAACGGGGGAAGGATGGGATGCGCCGTCTGTGCAGCCACATTCCCCGGCCTGGTCGCGCGGAGGATGGAACGATCGGGAAACTCCAGGCGAAGTCCGAACGCCCTTTCGCCTGCATCCGGAGGCGCCGAACGGCAAGAAAGTCGGACGCGGACAGACGAACGGCCGCAACCATCGATACTCCGCCGCTTTTCCCATGCCGGCGTTCGCGATGCCTGCGACTACGATATCGTCGTGAGGACGAGGGTGGTCGTCGGAAGGAATCTCGAGCGCTTTCCCTTTCCCTGGCGCCAGGATTCGCGGACGGCCGAAGCTTCTTTACTCGCAGTGGCCGCCACGCTCGGGACCTTGCCGGGCTTTGGTCGTTTCGACCTTGCGCTGGCGAGCACCACGGAACGGAGGGCGTTCGTGGAGCGCGGGCTCCTGCGGGAATCCTATGCGTTTTCCAGCGCCGCTGCCTTGTACCAGTCCGGCGATGAACCCCTTTTCTGCGTCGTCAACGATGACGATCATGTAGACATACTGGCCGAACTGCCCGGGGCCCGCATTGACGAGACTTCGACCTTGGCGCTTTCGGTCGCTGACGCGTTCGAGGCGCGGGAGCGAGTGGCATTTACCCCGGATTTCGGGTACCTGGCGGCCGAACCGGAACGCTGCGGTGACATGATCCGCGTTTCGGCGCTGCTTCATCTAGCCGGATTGCATGCCGCAGGTTTGATCGATCGCACCGTCAAGGCAGCGCTGGAATCCGATCTCGAGGTGACGGGACGGTATTCCGGACATGAATCATCGATGGCAGACCTGTACGAGTTCGTACCGGCCCGAACCAGGCTGGGCGGCGGGAAGAAGACCATGGAGGGATTCAGCCGGGCGATTTCGGAAATAACCAGGGCTGAGCGTGAAGTGCGGAAGCGCCTGTTGTCCAAGAACCGCGATGGCGTGGAAGACATGGTTTTCCGCGCCTACGGAACCCTGCGGTATGCGCGTACGATGGACTTCGATGAAGCCGTCGACGCGGCGTTCCGGCTCCGCCTGGGGCATTATCTGGGGATCGTGGGCGGACTCCAACCCGGGGATTTCACGGATTTTCTCTGTTCGCTGCAGCCCGCAGGTTTGCTATATTATCACATGAAAGGCGAAACCGAAGCCGATGGAAAGGCCAGGGCGCGCATCCTGCGCGATGCGGCGTCCCGGATCCGGATCGAAGGAGCTTGATGCCATGTTCAAGGGTTTGACCCAGCGAGCCCAACGCGTCCTGTCGCAGCTGGCGCAGGAAGAAGCCAAGCGTTTCAGGGCCGACCAGCTCACTCCGGAGCATGTCCTGCTTGCCCTCATCCGCGAGGGCGACGGGGTGGGCATCCGCGTCCTCCGCAACCTCAAGATCGATACCACGGAACTGCGGATAGAGCTCGAGCGGAATTCCTCGTTCAAGCGCGGAAACTTCGTCCTTGGCGACCTGCCCATCTCGAAACGGGTCAAGATGCTCCTCGAGCTGGCGGCCGAGGAAGCGAGGCTCATCGACAGCGAGTACATCGGCACCGAGCACCTCGTCATCGCGGCGGCGCGGGAGAGCGACAGCGTATTCGAAGCCTACCTGGGGAAATACGGCATCTATTTCGAACAGATCAGGGGCGCGGTGAAATTCATCGCTGCCGCGAGGGAAGAAGCCCGTTCCGACCGTGCCACGGCCAGGGAAACGACGCATGACCTTCCCCAATCCGCCGTCCGGACTCCGCTTCTCGACGAATTCGGCCGCGACCTTACGGCCGTCGCGCGCGACGGTCGCATCGACCCGGTCATCGGGAGGGAACGCGAGATCCGCAGGATCATACGGATCCTGTCGCGGCGGACAAAGAACAATCCGGTTCTTATCGGGGAGCCCGGCGTCGGGAAGACCGCCGTCGTCGAAGGACTTGCCATGAGGATCAATGCGTGCCTCGTACCGGAGCGTCTCGCCTCCAAGCGCCTTGTTGCCCTGGATATCGCCTCGGTGGTCGCCGGCACCAAGTACCGGGGGGAATTCGAGGAACGGCTCAAGCGCATCATGAAGGAAATCAGCGCGGCCGGCAACGTCATACTGTTCATCGACGAGCTCCACACGGTGATCGGGGCTGGTAGCGCCGAAGGAACGATAGACGCTTCGAACATGCTCAAGCCGGCGCTGTCGCGCGGAGAGATCCAGTGCATCGGCGCCACGACCCTCGACGAATACCGGAAGTACTTCGAAAAGGACGCTGCCCTCGAGCGCCGATTCCAGAGCGTCCTCGTCGAGGAACCATCGCTGGACGAAACGGTCGCGATCCTCTCCGGCATCAGTTCCCGCTACGAGCAGTATCACGGCGTCGACTACGCGCGGAGCGCCATCGAAGCCGCGGCGGAATTGTCGAAGCGCTACGTGACCGACCGCTTCCTGCCGGACAAGGCCATCGACCTTCTCGACGAGGCGGGATCCCTGAAAAAGATCGATTCCCTCATCGATCCGCCCGAATTGCCGTCGATCGAGGAGGAAATCCGGAGGTTGTCCGATGAGAAACTCGTGCTCGTATCGTCGCAGGACTACGAGCGGGCCGCTCAAGTGCGGGATCGGGTCAGGGTGCTTCGTGCGAAGCTGGAGGCGCTCAAGTCCGAATGGGGAGGGGCCGCTCCCGGTTCGCGCCCGCTCGTCACCGATGATGACATAAAGGCAGTCCTTTCGGACATGACCGGAATACCGCTTTCCCGGCTCGAAACGAGCGAGTCGGAACGGCTGCTCTCCCTCGAGGGGCAAATCGCCAGGAGGGTAGTCGGACAGGAAGAGGCGATCGCCGCCCTCGCGAGGTCAGTGCGCAGGTCCAGGGCGGGCATTTCCGATCCGCGGCGCCCCCTCGGATCCTTCATTTTCCTGGGCCCCACGGGCGTAGGGAAGACGCTTGTGGCCAAGACCCTTGCGGAGACCCTCTTCGGTTCACCCGACGCGCTGATACGGATCGACATGTCCGATTTCATGGAAAAGCATAACGCGTCCCGCCTGGTCGGAGCTCCGCCCGGTTACGTCGGATACGACGAAGGCGGCATGCTCACGGAGAAAGTCAGGAGGCGGCCCTACAGCGTCGTCCTGTTCGACGAGATGGAAAAAGCCCATCCTGACGTGCTCAACCTCCTGCTTCAGCTTCTCGAGGAAGGGGAACTCAGGGACAGCCTCGGCCACGTGGTGTCGTTCAGGAACAGCGTCATCATCATCACGAGCAACGCGGGAGCTCGCGACCTGGCGCGGGGCACCGTCCTCGGTTTTCGTGTGGAAGATCCCCGGTTCGACGAAAAGTCCATCAAGGAAGCAGCGATGTCGGCGGTGAAAAGGACTTTCAACCCGGAATTCCTCAACAGGCTCGACGAGATCATCGTGTTCCATCCGCTCTCGAAATCCCAGGCTCGGAAGGTCCTGGACATCATGATCGACGAGCTGGCTTCGCGGCTCATCTCGAAGGGAGTGGTGTTCGAAGTCACCGAGCGAGCGAGGGACATGCTGGTGGAAAAAGGGTACGACATCACATACGGCGCGCGGCCCATGCGCGCTCTCCTTCGCAGGGAGATCGAGGACAGGCTTGCAGAGGATTTCATCGGAGGCTTGTGCAAGCCGGGATCCACGGTGAAAGCTGAACTGCGGGACGGGACGATACGGGTGACGGTTCACGCCGGGAAAAAACCCGATGCTGCCCCGGCACCGGTCGGAGTCTGAATTCCCCGGCGGGTTCGAAGGAATGAACAACCTTCCAGTTCGAGGAAATGGTGCATGATCTCATGCCCGGTTCCCCTGTATCCGCATGCGATGCCCGGATTAATCGGGGGCGCATGCGATGCATTTCAGATGCATTTCACATGAAGGCGAAGGGATGCCGGTTTGAATATGCCGCCCTGAACGAATAGAATCGAAGAAGCGCATCAGCGGACGCGAAAGGAACGGCATGGATCCGAAAATGCTCCCGGTCTATCTGCAAAAGAACCGGATACTCGAAGCCCTCGAGAAGAACCAAGTGATCGTCGTGGAGAGCCCTACGGGATCGGGCAAGACGACGCAGCTACCGGTGATTTTCCACGAAGCCGGCTACGGCCGGAACGGCGTCATCGGCGTCACGCAACCGAGGCGCATCGCTGCGATCTCGGTGAGCGAGTTCATCGCCAGGCAGCTCGGCGTCAGTATGCCGGGGATTGTCGGATACAAGATGCGGTTCGAGGACCTCACCGAACAGGGCACCGTGATCAAGATCATGACGGACGGCATCCTCCTTCAGGAAATGAAGCTTGATCCCGGCTTGAGCCGATACTCCGTCATCATGGTTGACGAAGCCCATGAGCGCAGCCTCAACATCGATTTCATCCTCGGGCTCCTCAAGCGCGTGCTCGAAGCCAGGCCGGAATTCAAGGTCATCGTATCCAGTGCGACGATCAACGCGGAAGTTTTCAGCGCGTATTTCGGGGATTGCCCCATCGTCAAGATCGAAACCCAGATGTACCCTGTCACGTTGGTTTACGATCCGCCCGCATCAGCTGTCCCGTCCTCAGGCGACGATCGTCCCGGGCAGGCCGCTTCGACCGGGGAAGCTCTCATCCAGAAAATCGAAGGCATCGTCACGAGGATCATATCCGAACGCAGGGAGGGAGACATCCTCATATTCCTGCCCGGCGAACGGATGATCAAGGATTGCATCCAGAAACTGCTCCTTAGCGAGGTACGCAGGTCGCTCCATATCATCCCGCTGTACGCCAGGCTGGGCAAGGACGAGCAGGAACGTGTTTTTGAAAAGGCACCGTTCGGGAAAACCAAGGTCATCGTTTCCACCAACATCGCCGAGACTTCGGTGACGATCGACGGCGTCACGAGCGTGCTCGATTCCGGGCTTGCCAAGCTCAATTTCTACAATCCCAAAACCTTCACCGCGAGCCTCGTGGAAGTGCCCACGTCGAAAGCTTCGTCCAACCAGCGGAAGGGAAGGGCGGGCCGAACCCGACCCGGTTCCTGCTATAGACTGTACGGTCGGGACGATTTCGAGAATCGCCAGCTCTTCACGATGGAAGAGATCTACCGGACGGACCTTTCGGAAGTCGTGCTCCGGATGGCGGAACTCGGCATCGACGATTTCGAACGCTTTGATTTCGTGTCCAAGCCGTCGAAATCCGGCATCGCGGGTGCGGTGGATACCCTCAACCTGCTCGATGCACTGACCCCAGACCGGAAACTGTCCAGGGTCGGCGAGCTGATGTGCAAGTTCCCGCTGCTCCCGCGCCACAGCCGAATGATCGTCGAGGCGATCCTGGCCTACCCTTCCGTCGTCGAGGAGGTGGTGATTGCGGCAGCCTTCCTTTCCAACCAGGGTCCCTTTGTCCTGCCTCCCGGAGAGGAGATGGAAGCCAGGCGCGCGCATCACGCCTTCCGCGACCCGGCAGGCGATTTCGTTTCCTATCTCACGATTTTCAAGGCCTTCAAGGATGCGAAGATCAAGGCCAAATTCTGCGAGCGAAACTATCTGGACGAACGGACGATGCTCGAGATCCACCGCGTGAAGGAACAGATCGAGCTGATCGTGTCCGATATCGGCATTCCCGTTTCGTCCGGAGGTCCCACCGAAGACTACCTGTGCGCCGTGAGCAGGGGACTCATACAGTTCGTCTGCGTCAAGCAGGACCGCGGCCTCTTCCGGAGCCTGACCGCCGACCGCATCCAGATCCATCCCGGGTCTGTGATGTACAAGGAAAATCCTCAGTTCATCGTCGCCGGGGAAATCGTCCGCACGACGCGCATGTACGCGATGAGCGTATCGCCGCTGCAGAAGCACTGGCTGGCGAAGATATCGCCGATGGTCGCCCAGGGACTCCTCGGAAAGGCCGCGGCTGAAGTCCACGTGAAGAAGCGCGCGGAAGTCGCAGCGGCCAAGGAAAAACGCGATTTTACCAACAGGGTGAAGATCGGCAGCGAAGTCTTCGACATCGAGATGGAGAAGAAGAAGCGCAAGTGCGTCGTTCTCGAATGGCCGCGGCTCAAGAAGATCCGCGAGGAGCTGGCAGGGCTCGACCTGTCCACATACCGCGGTCTCAAGGGAACCGTCCGCTCGGGCGGTGCGTCCCTGCTCGATGGAGAAAAGCTCGACGTCATACTCAAGATCGCCGGGTGGCTGGACCTGGACAGGGATCTCGATCGCGACTGGCCGAGAAAAAGGAACTTTGACGCGGCCGAAGAATCGGCCGCACTCGTGGCGTGCCTCGATCACGTCCTCCAGGTCACGCGCTGGAAGCCCAAGAGCAGGGAGCTCGGTTTCGTCGCGCTGTTCTCGGACGCTTCGGGCGTGTATTGGTTCCGGGTGTCGCGCGGCTTTCACACGGCGCTCAACGAGAGTATCGCGGCCCTGGAATCCATGGCCGACGATCTCGGCGACAAGGCGACGGCCGAAGAGAAGGAAAAGATCAGCGCGCTCTATCGCAGATTATCGACCTTCTTCGAGCGCTGACCGGGGTTGCGCCTGTCGGCTACGCGGTGCGCACCATCCTGATCTCCAGGACCTGTCGTCCTTCTTTCTCGGCGCGTTGTTCGAACTTGGTGACGGGCCTCCGTGCAGTCCGTTCCGTCCATGACGAGCCCGACACGTTCGAGAGGCCGGGCGTCGAGCTCAATTCGGCCAGGGCGAAATCAGCGTATTCGCTCCAGTCGGTCATGAAATGTATGTAGCCACCCGGTTTGAGCCGCGAGACGAGCAGCTCGGTGAATGGTCGACGCACCAGTCTCCGCTTGTGATGGCGTTTCTTGGGCCAGGGGTCGGGGAAGAAGATATGGAAACCGTCCACGCTTTCCGGAAGGAGCATTTCAGCGACGACCTCAACCGCGTCGTGGTGAAGAATCCTGATGTTCCGCAAGCCCCGGGCTTCGATCTCCGACAGCAGCTTGCCGACTCCCGGCGTATGAACCTCGATCCCGAGAAAGTCCGTACCGGGATCGGACTCGGCGATAGCCGCGGTGCTGATGCCCATCCCAAAACCGATTTCCACGACGATCCTGGCCTCGCGCCCGAAGATCGCCGGAAAGTCGAGCACGGGTTTGCCGTCGCAGGGGACACAATACCTGGAAGCCAGCGTTTCGAAAGACCGGCGTTGCGACTCCGTCATCCGGCCGGCCCGGAGGGCGTAGGTATGGATCCCTCGCGGGAAGGGCGTCACTCGATTTTCTTCGGCCATGAATACCATCCCGTATCGGCAGCGGGATCGTAGGAGTACACGACCACGCTCGCGGCGGCGTTTTTCCACTCGGGCGAACCGTACAACGCGTCCAGCTTCGTGATGCCCGGCTTGACCGTCGCTCCGACTATCGTTTCGCCTGAACCATCGAGGAATAGAAGGGTGTTCTGGGGGTGTGGCGACGAGATCACCGCTTCCCCGCCGGAAATGGACAGGGTCGGGAAGTGCGGGGGATCGGTTGCGGGCGAGGCCACGGAGAATTGGCGTTCCGCCCGCTCGCCGCTCCCGTCGATGAGTGCAAGCCGGTAACGGCCGCGCGGTATTGATGCGCCGTCCGCAGGGGCGATGCCGGACGTTCCGATCCAGGTATCCGATCCTTCCTCCCGCTTGAGCCAGGTTTCCGGGGTGAATTTCCAGAAGAGTTCCTCGGCGTCGTTGATGACATAGAAGGATTCCAGGTCGCCGTAGCCGTCCTGGTCGCGGACCGATACGAACACCGAAAGGGTTTCGAGCCGTCCGGCCACGTTGTCGGCAGGGGCGACGGAGATGCGCGCCTGGATGCCGACCAGTTCGGGCGGGTTCGACGAACAACCCGCCAGCGACACGGCAGCGAAAAACGCGGAAACCGCGACCAGCGCATGCACTCGGGCGCTGGAAAACTTTCGGCGTCTCATGCTCCGCGCTGGATGAAGGCGGCTGCGTCCGATGCCGAGGAGAACTCGTTGCTCTGCCTCGTGACAAGGTTCTTGACGACGAAGGTGCCGCGCTCCGCTTCTTCGGAACCCATCATGACGCCGTAGGAGATTCCCTTGCGTTCCGCGTACGCGAACTGCGCCGCGATCTTCTTCCGCTCGGGATAGACCTCGCATGCGGTCCCGCAGGCGCGAAGCTCAGCGGCCAGTTTCCGGTATGCGCCGGCGGATCCGTCGTCCGAATAGAGTATGAGCGCTTTCGTGTAACCGGACCTGGAACCGGACCGGCCGAGGACTTCCATCGCCGCGATGAGCCGGTCGAGTCCGACGGAAGCCCCGACACCGGGAAGCTTCTGTCTTGTATAGAGCGACGCGAGGTCGTTGTATCTGCCTCCCGAGCATACCGATCCGATTTCCGGCAGCCTGTCGAGGAAGGTCTCGAACACGACGCCCGTGTAGTAATCGAGACCCCGGGTGATGGAAGGATCCAGGATGACGCGTTGTCCGATCCCCGTTGCCTCGGCGAGACCGAGAACGGCGGCCACGCGAACGGAATCCTCGCTCTTCCCTCCGGCGAGACTGGTGATCTTTTCGAGGGTTGCCGAGGAATCGTTCTCGCGGCGGATGAAATCGAGGATTTTCCCCGCCGTCGCGTCGCCGACGAATCCGGCAAGCAGTTTTCCGGTTTCATCGCCTCCGAGCTTTCCGAGCTTGTCGACGATCCGGAGCACGTCGACGGATTTGTCCCGTGCCCCGGCTGATTCGAGGAAACGGTTGAATATGCCGCGATGATTGAATCTGACGCTGTAGTCGCCGACGTCGAGGGCTCCCATCGACGCGCAAATGGTCTCCATGATGTCGAAATCCGCGGACGGGCAATCCACGCCGACGATATCGAAATCGCATTGCGTGAATTCCCGGTATCGGCCCCGTTGCGTGTTTTCGCCCCGCCATACCTTGGCGATATGATAGCGCTTGAAGGGAAGGTAGAGCTCGCCGTAATGCTCGGCCATGAAGCGCGCGAAGGGTACGGTCAGGTCGAAACGGAGGGCGACTTCGCGATCACCGTGATCCCTGAAGCGGTAGACCTGCTTTTCGGTCTCGCCGCCGCACTTTCCAAGAAGGATTTCGGCGTATTCGAGCGCCGGCGTATCGATGGGAACGAAACCCATGCCTCGAAAAACGCGGACGAGGGCGTCCGCAAGCTCGGCGCGCTCGATCTCCGCTTCGGGGAGAGAATCGCGGAATCCCTTGAGAACCCTGGGCTGGATCATGTCTTCCATGGCGATGCGAACCTCCCGCGAACGGCATTATGGACGAGCTGGCGCCGTTTGCACAAGCTGCCGGCGCGGACCCGCCCGGTTCGGAAGAACTTGACATGACCGCGGCAATTCCTGAAGATGCATGCATGTTGCTCGCTATCGACGTCGGGAACTCCAACATCGTGGGAGGCGTTTTCGGCGGCGCGGAACACGCGCGGAAACTCCTCCGGACCTTCCGTCTCCGGACGGTCTACAAGAAAACGGAAGACGAATACCACGCGGTGGTCCGCGCCATCTTCGATGAGCACGGGCTGTCCCCGGACGAGATCGATGCCGTCGTCATCGGTTCCGTGGTGCCGCCGCTGACGAACGCCATCGAAGTCATGGCGCGGCGGCTTTTCAAGGTCGAACCTCTGACCGTGTGTCCGCCCGTCTACCCGCGTCTTCCCGTCAGGGTGCTGGCAGCCGACGAGATCGGAACAGACCTGGTCGCCGATGCGGTCGCAGCCTACTCGCGTGTCCGCGGTGCGTGCATCATCGTGGATTTCGGGACGGCGCTTACGTTCACGGGTGTTTCGGGGGACGGTACCATCATGGGTGTGGCCATAGCGCCAGGCCTCGGCACGGCTGTCCAGTCCCTGTCCCGCGATACCGCGCAGCTCCCCGACGTGCCGCTCTCGGCGCCGCCGTCGGTCATGGGCACGAATACGATCCAGGCCATCCAGTCCGGCATCGTGTTTGGGTTCACGGGACTCGTCGAGGGCATCGTGGGCAGGATGAAACGCGACCTCGGCACAGAAGCGCGCGTGATCGCCACGGGGGGACTCTGCCGCATCATCTCGCCGATCACGACGATATTCGACGAAGTGGATGCCGATCTCACCCTGGAAGGGCTCGCGATCATCGGCGACATCGTCGCAGGGACCGGCGGGGCATGATTCAAGGCGGAATCTGCTTGCGCGGAGGCGCGTCAGGACTGGAGAAGTTCGGAAAGTTCGTCGCGGGATACAACCTCGACGTCGAACATCTCCCCGTCTACGAGTTCGTTGAGCGAGTTCCTGATCTCGTCGGTCATACCCCTCAGGGACTGGTACATGGCCTGGAGCTCATCCTTGGACCCTTCCAGCGCCCTGCCCAGGTCGCTGGAACCCGATGACAGGTCGGACACGATGTCCGTGAGGTCCGTCGCCGTTCCGAGAAGGAGCTTGAGGTATTCCGGCCGCTCCACAATGCGGGTGTTCGCCATGAGCGAGTCCCTGATGTTCCGCATCGCTTCGTTCGCGAACCTGACGTCCGAGAGGATGCGCGCTGCGTAGTAGTCGGGATCGATCTCAATCTTCAGGGCATCGCGTACCGTCCTCACGATCCGATGGATGAAGTAGATGTCGTCCTGGTAGTGAATCTTCTGAGCCATCGCTTCCTTATCGGCAACCGTGGAGTCCGGGTTGATACTCTCCGGCAGTTCGTGTCGCCGCACCCGGATGGAAGCCCTCCGTAATGGCGCGACTTGCGGGGAATCGGCCGGGAAGCGGTGAAAACCCCTCCTGAACAATGCCAAACGCTTGAAGTTGCGGCCGTTTTCTGGTAACATACGCAGCCTCTTTATCCGCCCGAAGGCACATCGGTAATGGGGGCGGATCGCACCGGCGGCTTGGCCGTCGGTATAGACCAAAGGGAGGAACCATGAGGTCCTACGAACTCGTAACGATCTTTCCATCGGAGGAAGATCTCTTCCACCAGGGAAAGGAATCGGTTTCCGCCGAGCTCCTGAAGCACGGCGGAGTCATCGTCAAGGAAGAAGATATGGGAGAGCGCCAGCTCCAGTATCCCATCCAGAAGCGTCCCCGCGGACACTACATCCTGTTCAATGTAAATCTTCCGACCGACAAGATCGTCCTGGCGGAGAAGACCTTCAAGCTCAACCCGAACATCCTCAAATACCTGTTCGTCCGGGTAGAAGCTTAAGCCAGCGGAACGGGGGGTAACCATGGCCGACGTCAATGTCGTCGTACTGGTCGGGCGCCTTACCAGGGATGCCGAACTGAAGTACACGAATTCCGGCATTGCGGTCTGCAAATTCGCGATCGCCATCAATACGAGGAAAAAGCAGGGCGACCAGTGGGTCGACGAGCCGAATTTCTTCGACGTCGTCTTCTGGGGCAAGGCCGGCGAAGCCGTCAACCAGTATCTCACCAAGGGCAAGCTCGTGGCCGTGGAAGGCGAACTCCGTCAGAACCGGTGGGAGCAGGACGGGCAGAGTCGCAGCAAAGTCGAGATCAGCGCCAACAACGTCCGCTTGCTCGGCGGCGGTTCTGGAGGCCCCCAGGGAGCCAACAGCGATCGCAGCGTCAGAAGCGAACGTCAGGACCACCCCGATACCCAGGCCAAGACCCCGAGCGCAAGTCCCTCCGGAAGGGGCGATGCTCCGCCCCCCGACGATTTCAACGACGATATCCCATTCTGAACCTACGAGGAGAACGAATATGTCCGACATGAAAGAAAACCGTGAGGAAATCCGCGCGCCCCGCTCATCGGAAGGCGGAGAGGGCGAGTCCCGCCGCGAACCCGAAGAGCGTTCCGGCAGCCGTGGCCCCCGCAAGGGCGGATTCTTCAGGAAGAAAGTCTGCAAGTTCTGCGCGCAGAAGATGAAGATCGATTACAAGGATCCCGACACCCTCCGCCGTTTCATCACCGAACGCGGAAAGATACTTCCGCGCAGGATCACCGGTTCCTGCTCGAAGCATCAGCGCCGACTTGCCGTCGCGATAAAGCGTTCGCGTTCGCTCGCGATGCTTCCCTACGTGGCGAAATAAGCGGATCCCGGACGGCGGACGCACGGGAGTACGAGCCTTGGAAGAACGGCGAGTCTTCAACCTACGCAAGATGTATCCTCTTATCATGGGAGCCGTATCGGCTGCCATGTACATGTCTGCGTTCGCGACCGCCATCTACCTCGTTCCGCTCCAGGCGACGAGAGCGAGGGGCGGCAGGAAGCCGTTCGTTGCCGCCGCCGCCGTAGCGTTTTCATGTATCGCCATTTTTTCCGGCCTGGTCCTCAGCCGGGCTGGCGTCGTATCGGCAGTCCCCCTGGTTCTGTCCATGCTTTCCCCGGCCGCCATCGCCGGAGGGATCGTGCTCCTGAACGGCGGTTTCCTGCGCGGACGTCCGTTCGCGGAACGTCTCATGGTCTCGGGCGCAATGAGTTCCATCGCGATGCTCCCGATCATCCTGTCGTTCCAGTCGGATCCCGAGCTGAAATCCGCTTTCCGCGAGATGATCAGCGCCATGCTCAGGTCGGCCGGTGAAGAAAACCTCGGTGAGCCCGAGCTGGCAGCGCTCTTCGAAGCGGCCGTCCGGATCACGAATGCATCGTTCGGTTTCGTAGTTACGAGTCTCTTGTACCTGAATTACTGGATCGGAACCCGTGCCGGCGGCCGGGCGGCGAAGGATGGATCCCTGATGCCCCGCATCCCGGAGCTGACGGTAGGCCGCTTCCTGATCTGGCCATTGCTCGTCTCCTGGGCTTGCATCCTCGCGACGCGGTTCATGCCCATCCCCGTGTTCGAGGCGGTTGCGTGGAATATCGCCCTCGTCCTCGCGTTCGGCTACGCGCTGCAGGGCTCCGGCGTGATCGCTTTCGTCCTGGCGAGGCTTAACCCCCCGCTTCCGCTGCGCATCGCGTTCGTATTCGCGGTCGCCCTCATGGCGACCAACGGCATCGCGCTCGTCGTTGCGGCGAGCGTTCTGACCCTGCTCGGAGTAACCGAAACCTGGGTCCCTTACAGACAAACCAAAGGAGTTGACCATGAAGGTAATCCTGAATAATGACGTTCCCAACCTCGGTGAGATCGGGGACGTGAAAGAGGTAGCGAAGGGCTACGCGCGTAACTATCTCCTTCCCCGAATGCTCGCGTTCGTCTTTAACGACAAGACGGCCGGCATGTTCCAGAAACGGCAAGCCGAGATCGAGGGGCGGAAAGCGGCCAAGCGTCAGGCCAGCTTTTCCTTCAGGGAAAAGCTCGAGGCGGAGGAACTCCTGTTCGATCTGCCCGCCGGGCTCAACGGCAAGCTCTTCGGCGCTGTCACCAACGTCACGGTCGCCGACGAACTTCTCAAACGCGGCATTGAACTCGACCGCAAGAAGATCGAGATTCCCGGCAGGTCCATCAAGAGCATCGGCAATTACAAGATCGCGATCAAGCTCTACGAGAAGGAAGAAGCGATCCTCCGGCTTGCCGTAAAGGGCCATGTCGAAAAGAAGGCAGAACCCCAGCACGAGCCGAAGCACCACAAGCACCATGAACGGCACGACGAAAATCCCGCTCAGGACGCCACGGCTCCAGCGATCCAAGAGCCGCCGAAGACCGAACTGTAACGTTACCTGAAGCCGCGAGAACATGGCGCTCCAGTCGTTGCGCGACAAGATACCTCCCCACAACGCGGAGGCCGAACGCGCGACGCTGGGCGCCGTGCTTCTCGATCCGGACGCGATCCAGACTGTGCTCCGGTTCCTCAGGCCCGACGATTTCTACGTCAACGCCAACAAGTCCATTTTTTTCGCGGTCATTTCCCTTTTTGAAAAAGGGCAGAAGGCCGACCTCATCACGCTCATCGACGAGCTCAAGCTGCTCGGGCGAATCGACGAAGCCGGCGGACCCGGCTACGTGGCGGCGTTGACGGATTCGGTGCCTTCCAGCGCCAACGTCGAATACTATGCGAAGATCGTGCGCGAAACCTCGGTTCGGCGTTCGCTCATCCGGCTCTCCCAGCACGTCTCGGCGAAGTCGTTCGACGAGACAGTGGACTGCGGGCTCGTACTCGACGAGGCGCAGCAGCGCATCTTCGAGATCAGCCAGAACCGCCAGACCCTCACCTACAAGTCCATTCGCGAACTGCTTCCCGACACAATGAAGACGATCGAGACGCTTTACAGGACGAAGAACCAGTATTCGGGGATCGCAAGCGGCTTCGACCACCTGGACGCGATGACGAGCGGTTTCCAGAACTCCGAGTTCATCATCATCGGTGCCCGCCCCTCTGTCGGCAAGACCGCATTTGCCCTCAACATCGCCTCGAACATCGCCATCCGCGGCAAGCATCCGACCGCATTCTTCACGCTCGAAATGACCGATATGGCCATCACCCAGCGCATCCTTGCCAGCGAGGCGCGGATCAATTCCAAACGGATCCAGAGCGGTCTTATCAAGCAGAGCGAACTTCACGACCTCATGGAAGCGGCCGGCAGGATCTACGAAGCCCCTCTCTACATCATTGACATGCCGAACATGCCGCTCCTGGACTTGCGGACCATGGCGCGGCGCCTCAAGTCGGAGAAGAAGGTCGAGATCATCTTCATCGATTACCTGACGCTCGTCACGCATGAAAATACCGATATCCCGAGGTGGGAGCAGATATCGAGCATCAGCCGGTCGCTCAAGGCCCTGGCCCGCGAACTCAGGATTCCCGTCGTGGCCCTGTCGCAGCTGACCCGCACCGCGGAAGGCAAGGAGCCGACGCTCGCGGACATCCGCGAATCGGGGTCGATAGAACAGGACGCCGACCTCATCATGTTCATCCACCGGAACCGGGAGACCGACAAATCGGAGGACGAGCGACCGGCAGCCAGCCCGACGAAACTCCTCATCTCCAAACAGCGCAACGGCCCGGTCGGCACAGTCAACATCGTCTTCATCCCTCAGTATACGCGCTTCGAAGCCGTTGAAAACAGACCGCACTGAGATTACACTGGATATGGCGCAAGATCGGAACGCGCTCCATGGAGGCAGTCCCGGATGGGTATCAAAGAACGCTATGACTTCAGCATCCTGACGAACGAATCCGAACAACTGGTGATCGCGGAGTTGGACGAAGAACTGAAAAACGCGGAAGAGCGCGGTATCTGCGTCTGCGATGAATGCGTCCTGGATATGGCCGCTCTTGCGTTGAACATGCTGAAGCCGCATTACCGCGTATCCCTGCTCGGAACCATGTACGCGCAGGCCGTCGTGGAAAATCACGTCGAGGAAGTCAAGCGCGCCGTTACCATGGCTGTCGCGAAAGTCCACAGCAATCCATCGCACGACTAGATCCCCCGAATCCAGGTGGAGCTTCCGGGCAAATCGGTGAATAGCCCGGGAACGATGAGCCCGCACCGACCGGATTCCGGTTCCGGTAAAACACTGGACAGCAATGCGCCCACCTAGCGTTCTTCAGCCGTCTCCAGGACGCGGACGGAACGGTACGGACCCCGCGCTATGAGGTCATAGGGCGGCTTCGACCGGTACGATGCCTGGTCCGCAGCGATTTCCGAGTAGGTTTCGGACGGGACCCGTATGATCCCCGTTTCGCCTTCCTTCATCCCGATGATATGGAATACGAGTTTCCCTTCTTCCATCCCGTGATAGCGGACGCTGATGTCGGCGTCCGGTGAGGATTCCATCGCACGGCGGAGCAGGAAGTATTTCAAGACCTCGATGGGGAAGGGTTCAAGCCCTTCGGAGGCAAGGGATACCCGTTCCACCAACTCATCGTAGCCGATCAGGATGTCGCAGGCAGAAGGGACGGCCGCGGCTCCGGCGTAGCAGGAAGCGCGCTCGGATTCCGGGAGGACGAAGACATCGATGCAAAGTGAGGCGGAACGGATGCGGACGGGCAGCTCTGGCTTGAGCACCGTGCCGCAGGACGGACAGACGACGGTGAAAAATGTTCCCTCCATGATCGTGGCGCGTTCGCCGGGATTCGCATCGAGATCGACTTCGTCGGGCAGGTCCGCATCGATCGTCTTTTCACACAAACACGTGATGGATTTCATGATCACCGTACCTTTCGCCCAATCGGCGTTCGGGATATTCCCCGATTCAGGACGCGTCGTTCCGTGCCTGGTTTCGCTATGCCAGCCAATCAGTTCCGCGTAAAGAACAGCACGTCTGCCAGGGTCGACATGACGAAGATGGCCAGGATGAACGTGAACCCGACCATCTGATACCTCATGATGGTTCTCAACCGCAGGGGCTTTCGCCGCAATCCTTCCACCGCGAAAAGGACAATCTGGCCACCATCGAGGGCGGGGATGGGCAGCAGGTTCATGATGAAGAACCCGATGGAGAGCAGGGCCAGGAAATTGAACGCCGAGGTGAGTCCGTCGACGACCCCGGTTTCGAAGCCTTGCGATGCGACTTCACCCACCATGTACGTGATCCGTGCAGGGCCGGAAACCGCGGAAACAAGGTCGACGCCCGAAAAAAGCGAAGCAAAACCTTTGAGGGTCAGGGAAATCGTCCTGACGGTTTCCCCGAATCCACGTGCCACCGCGAGTCCGATAGTGCTTTCCCGGTCGACGAACCGGTCCAGCTTGAACCCGACTCCCAGTATGGGAGCGCCGTTCCTGCTGTCCAGGAGGGCGACCCGCTTTTCAATCGGGACGCCCCGCCTGACGACGACGATCGGGAGAGAGCTGCCCGCGTTCGCAAGCAGGTCCGAGAGTTCCGCTGCGTGTCGAACCGGTTTGCCGGCGGCGGAAATGAACAAATCACCGGGCTCGATTCCCGCGAATGCCGCGGCACTTCCCGGCTTGACCGATTCGATGAGCGGGTCCACCCAGGAACGGACGCCGATCATGCCGATGCCGCGTTTGCGGTCGAGGCGCGGTGTGACGGCCACAGTCAGATCGGCAGCGTTCCGCCGGACGAGCATTGAAAGCGGCTTCGACGGGGAGACTGCGATGATTTCCTGGACTTTGGAAAAATTCGCCATTGCGGTGCCGTCTATGGTGAGGATCAAGTCGCCGGTCATCAGTCCTGCTTCATCGGCGGGAAAACGTTCGCTCCCCGCGCTTTCGCTTGCGAGCACGATACGGGTTCCGGGAGAACTGTACTTGATGCCGACACCGTATACGACAGAAAAAACGATGATGGCGAACAGGAGGTTGAAAACAGGTCCGGAGGCCGAAATGAGCATCCTTCTCCATATCGAAGCTCCGTAGAACGTGCCGGGTTCGCGCGGCATCTCGGCATCTCCCCGCTCCACCGCGCGCCGGTAGGAGTCCTCGCCCTTCATGGCGCAGAATCCTCCGATGGGAAACACGGAAATGCGGTAATCCGTGCCGCCCCGGGTGAAACCCGCGAGCCTCGGCCCCCATCCGATGGAAAACGCTTCAACCGCCACGCCGAGCGACTTGGCGGCGATGAAATGCCCGAATTCGTGGACGAATACCACGATCCCCAATCCGAATAGCCCAAGCAGCACGGTCAGCATCGCTGTATTCCTTCCATTGTCGTGACGGCAGCCCCGCGCGCCGCACGGTCGATTTCGATGATGTCGTCCAGTCCGTCGACCAGCATCGGCCAGGATGACTCGAGCGTTCCCGCGACGACCCTGTAGATGCCGGTATAGCCCAGGATCCCCGTCATGAACGCTTCCACCGCGATCTCGTTCGAGGCGTTGTACGCGATGCACGCCCCTTCCCCGGCCCTGAGGGCTCCGTACGCGGCGTCGAGGAGAGGGAAGCGGACCGGATCGGGCCGTTCAAAGTCGAGGCTGATTCCTGCCAGATCCAGTATTCCGTACGGGCAGGTCCGACGTTCCGGCCAGGCGAGGGCGTTGAAAATCGGGGCCCTCATGTCCGGAGCGGAGAGCTGTGCGTACAATGCGCCATCCTTGGTGCGGACTAACGAGTGGACGATGCTCTGCGGATGGATGACGACGTGGACTCGTTCGGCCGGCACCCCGAACAACCTTACGGCTTCGATGACCTCGAGCCCCTTGTTCGCCATGGTCGACGAGTCGACGCTAATCTTCCGGCCCATGTTCCAGGTGGGGTGGGCCACCGCGTCTTCGAGTTTGACGCGATCGAGTTCGCCAACGGGCCGATTCCTCAATCCTCCCCCGGATGCCGTCAGGATGATCTCCTCCACATCGCCCGGATCCATCCGCTCCAGAAGCCGGGAAACGGCCGCATGTTCGGAATCCAGGGGCAGGACACATGTGCCATTGGACATCGCTGTGGCAAGCACCAGGCGTCCGGCCATCACGATGGATTCCTTGTTGGCGAGGGCCAGGTTCTTGCCCGATGACAGCGCCGTCAACGAAGGTTCGAGGCCGGCTGAACCTGCGATTCCGTTGACGACGATATCCGCGGTCGTCGTGGCGATCATAAAGAGAAGTTCCTCCCTGCCGGAGAAAGCCACGCGGGAGGAGGTGGAGCGCCTGCCCGACAGGCAAAGCCTCGCATTGTCATGCCCCCGGGCGAGGTCGACGAGGCCGTCCTCGTCCGTGTGGGACGACATCGCCGATATCTCGAATTCGTCGGGATGCGCAGCGACGACATCCATGGTCTGTCGCCCGACGGATCCCGTGGCTCCGAGAAGGATCACCCGCTTCCTGCGGTTCCCGGCAACCTGTTTTTTCCCCGTCACAGTATTCCGAAAATCCTGACGAGGATCAAAAAAACCGGAGCCGCGAAGAGCACGTTGTCGAAGGAATCCAGGAATCCACCCCTGCCGGGCATGATCGACCCCGAATCCTTGATTCCAGAGGAACGCTTGAGTGCGGATTCGAAAAGATCCCCGATGATATCAGCCGTGCCCACGAGAACTCCGATCATCGTGAGGGCAACGGGGGTAAAGGGTATTGCGGCGGGAAACAATACCGGTCCGAGAAAGGCACAGACGAGCGAGCCTGCCATGCCGCTGACGAATCCCGCGACGCTCTTGTTCGGCGATACCGCGACGATACCCCGCCGCCTGCCGAAGGTCATCCCGACGGCCCATGCGAGGCTGTCGTTCGCGAACGCGATCATGATGAACCAGAGGATCGCGGTGGTCGGCGCGCGCGTCGCGACGATGATCATCATGACGAAAGCGGCGCCCGTACCGGGGTAGACGACCGGGAATGCCGTGAATGCGGCTGAAACCAGTACGCCCGGGATATCCTCCTGGGAAGAGATGAAGGCGAAGCGGCTGAAGGAGACCATGGATGCGAGTGCAATAGCGGATAGACCGGCGAACGGCGCGGACGACGGATCGACCAACGAGGCGGCATACACGGCGAGAGGCGGCAGCATTGCGCTCGCGTGGAACAGGGCCGATTTCGGAAATATGATGTCCGTCTTCATCATGCGAGAGAGTTCGATGGAGCAGCCGAAAGTGAACGCGAGGACGATCGCCGCGATGGGAGCATGATTGAAATCGGGGACAAGCACGATGAGAGCAATGAGAAGGGGAACCCCGATGAAGAAGAGAAGCAACCTGACGATGATGTTGTTCATTGCACTCCGCCGAACCTGCGTTCCCGTCCCGAATAATCGAGGATGGCTTCCCGGAATTCCTCGTCTGAAAAATCAGGCCATAGCGTACCGGAGAAAAAAAGCTCGGCGTACGCCGAGCGCCACAGGAGGAAATTAGACAGTCTTTTTTCCCCGCCGGTCCTGATGACGAGATCCATCTCGGGCACTTCGGGTGCGTCGATGGCTTTCGCGATCGACGTTTCGGTCACCTCTTCACCCGCGCGGGAGAGTGCGCGAACCGCTCGAACGATCTCGTCCCGGCCGCCGTGATTGATGGCCATATTGAGGATCAATCCGTCGAATTTCGCGGTGTCGGCCACGACGGCGTCGATCTCGGCCAATACAGGTTTCGGGAGTCCTGTCCTGTCTCCCGAGTGAAGTATCCGGATCCCGTTTTCCCGGTAAAAGCCGAATTCGGCCGATAGGTGTTTGCTGATGAGACTCATGAGGAAATCGACTTCCTCGGCGGATCGCTTCCAGTTTTCGGTGCTGAACACGTAGAGCGAAACGAACCTGATGCCAAGGCGTTCGGCCTGGAGGACGATGCTCTTGGCAACGTCCAATCCACGCCGGTGCCCTTCGGTTCTCGGGAGCCCGCGGGCCTTGGCCCACCTCCCGTTGCCGTCCATGATGATGCCGACATGCCTCGGGATACTCGACGTTCCGGGCATGGCCACGTCAGACTTCCATAATTTCTTTTTCTTTCTCTTCGAGGACTTTGTTGACCTGGACGATGTATGAGTCCGTCAACTTCTGGAGCTCCTCTTCGGCTTTCTTTGCCTCGTCCTCTGGAGACCCCGAATCGCGTCGTTTCTTGATATCCTCGATCCCTTCGCGGCGGATGTTGCGGATGGCCACTCGGGACTGCTCGGTCATGGACTTGGCGGTCTTGACGAGATCCTTGCGTCGTTCCTCGGTGAGCGGAGGAATTGAAATGCGGACGACCTTGCCGTCGTTGGACGGGTTCAGGCCAAGTTCCGATTTCTGGAGGGCTTTCTCGATTTCGCCGATGAGGGTGCGATCCCAGGGCTGGACGACGATGAGCCTGGCTTCGGGGACCGAAACCGTCGCTACCTGGTTCAACGGCGATTTCTGACCGTAATAATCGACCTTGATCCTGTCGAGCAGGGCGGGGGATGCCCGCCCGGTGCGGAGTCCGTTGAAATCATCCTTGAGTGAAGCGACGGCTTTCTTCATCCGCTCTTCGCACGCGATCTTCGTGTCGTCCATGGAATCCCCCCTTTCATCGATGGAAAAAGGGGCCGCCACGGCGGCCCCGGATTGTCCGTTTCAGTTGCTGACGCCGACCCTGAGGTACAGGAATTCGGCAATGGAAAGCGTGGCTCCGGCGGACTTGCCGATATCGGCCATGACCTTGGCGACGCTCAACTTTTCATCCTTCACGAAGCCCTGGTCCAGGAGGCAGATGTCGGCCATCAACTTTTTCATCTTGCCGACGAGGATGCCTTCGATGATCTTTTCGGGCTTTCCCTTCATCCTCTCGTCGCCCTCGACCTGCTTGAGGAATATTTCCTTCTGCTCGGCCTTGTAAGCGTCGGGGATTTTACCCTGATCCAGGAAGACGGGATTGAAGGCCGCGATGTGCAGGGCGAGATCATGGGCGAAAGCGGTCACTTCGGGCTTCGCCAGTGCTTCCGGCTTGTCGGACCTTATCTTGACCACGACGCCGATGCGTCCATCACCATGCATGTAGGAATGGATCATCTCTCCGGTGGCGACAGTCACCGTCGCAACGCGCTTCAGGCTGATGTTTTCCTTGATGACGCTCGCGATACCTTTCACTTCGCTCTCGAGGGAGACGGCAGATGCACCGGCGAAAATCTTCGCCGCGATGCCGTTTCCGAACTTGATGAAGTCATCGTTGCGCGACACGAAATCCGTCTCGCAGGCGAGTTCGACGATTGCAGCCTTTCCCGATCCTTCCTTGAGAAATATCCGGCCCTCGTTCGTCGCCCGGCCTGCGCGTTTTTCTACACCGGCGAGTCCCCACTCCTTAAGCAGTTTTTCGGCCTTCGCGGAATCACCCCCGGCTTCGGTCAGGGCTTTTTTACAGTCCATCATACCCGCACCGGTCTTTTCGCGCAGGTTCTTGATATCGGTAGATTTGATGTCCATATCTTTCGAGTCTCCCCGGCAGACTGGGGAAACGCCTGAAGCCTTTCTCCGGTCTGTGATGCGATTCCCCGCAGTATGGATGCGTTCGTCGGGGAATCGCGATGTCATATGGCATCGGAATACCCTTTCCCGGGCTTTCCCGACGCCCTGCAGGCTATTTCACGTAGAGTTTGTCTTCGTCGATGATCGGAGCGACAGGCTCCTCGGTTACTTCCTCGTGAACCGTTTCGACTACCGGCGCGTACGTGCTGATGTCGATCTCGACGTCCTCGTCTTCGGTCTTGTGGCTGGCATCTGTCTGGACTTCTTCGGCCGTCTCGGTTTCCTGCAGGTTTTCGATGATCTTGAGGCCGGTCTCGTTGTCCGCCTCGACGACGGCGTTCGCGATGATCTGCGTAAAAAGGCTTATGGACCGGATGGCGTCGTCGTTTCCGGGGATCGGGTACGTGATGCCCTCGGGGTTGCAGTTGGTATCGACGATGGCGACGATGGGAATACCGAGGCGCTGGGCTTCTGCCACGGCGATCCCTTCCTTCCTGGTGTCGATCACGAAGATGACGCCCGGGAGGTCTTTCATTTCCTTGATGCCGCCGAGGTTTTTTTCGAGTTTGGTCTTTTCCTTCTGGAGGGCGGCGATCTCCTTTTTCGTGAGGTTTTCGAAGGTGCCGTCCACTTCCATCTTTTCGATCTTCTTGAGGCGGAGGATGGATTTCTTGATGGTGGAAAAGTTGGTCAGCATGCCGCCAAGCCAGCGGTTGTTCACGAAGAACATCCCGCACCGTTCGGCTTCCTTGGCGACAGCCTGTTGGGCTTGCTTCTTGGTGCCGACGAAAAGTACGGTCTTGCCGCCCGCGACCGTCTTCCTGACAGCTTCGAAAGCTTCCTTGATGGCCTGGATGGTCTTCTGGAGATCGATGATGTGGATCCCGTTGCGTTCAGCGAAGATATATTTCTTCATACGCGGATCCCAGCGCTTAACCTGGTGCCCGAAATGTACACCGGACTCGAGCAGGTTCTTCATGGTAACGACAGCCAAGCGTTCCTCCTGTTGGCGCGCGTCATTGACGCGGCCCCCGTCACTGTTACACGTTCATCCTGAAGACCGCTCACTCGATGAGCGCGGACGCGACGGGATGACGGAAGATTTCGGGCTACCGGACATTTCTGAACCGATGCTCCGGCCCGGTTTACCTGAAACGATATCCGAGCGAACTCATGATGCCATAAAAGTCCGCGATTGGCAAGCCTACGACCCCTGTATAGGATCCATCGATTCGTTCGATATGGAATCCGGCACGCTCCTGGATACGGTATCCCCCGGCAACATCCCGCCATTCACCCGATTCCAGGTAGGAATCCAGATCCCCGTCGGAGAGCCTCGAGAAGCTGACTTTCGTCTCGTTGACGCGCTTGATCCTCCGGCCAGTCGCGCGATCGACCGCGCAGAGCCCTGTGAAGACGGAATGCGTCCTCCCGGAAAGCAAGCGCATGAAGCGCGCCGCTTCTTCAACCCCGGATGGTTTTCCCAGTACGGCGAACGACGGTTGCGCGCGTGTGCCTTGATCGATGGCGACGAGGGTGTCGGCGGCCAGTATCCAGCGGGGATCATCAGGCATCAACGCAGCAATAGCGGCGTCCGCTTTCATCGATGCCAAGGCGGCGACGCGCGTGGCGGGCGGCAGGTGATCGAAGGCCGACTCATCCAAGTCAGGCGGCCAAACCACGAGCGGGATACCGTATGATTCCAGCAGCTCCCGCCGCCTCGGCGATCCGGATGCCAGCACTATCTTTTCCATATATGAGGAAACGATAGCCCGCGAAGCACCGTTCCGTCAACGCGACCTTGGCTTGACAGGCGGATCGGCCTTGTACTACGATGCGACTGTCAGAGCGATTAGCTCAGCTGGATAGAGTGTCGGCCTCCGAAGCCGAAGGTCGCGCGTTCGAATCGCGTATCGCTCAGAATTGCGGTTTTCTACGGAACCAGATACTGCAGAGACCGATGGAATCGGCGTCATGCTCTCGAATGAATGCAGGGATACCCGCAGGAAAATGGGAGAGGGCGTCGTTTCCCATTATTAGGGCGACAGCATACGCGCTTGCGCGAAACTGGCAGTGATGTTCTTTCCAGCGTCACCGCGTCTACCGTTGTCGCATGCGCCGCCATCGAGGATGCATCGATCGTGTAAAATCCCGAAGAAGCGGATTACGCAGATCGTCTGCGCCTGCTCGAAGCCGCTTTCTGACTGTTGAGTCCGGCATCTCGCCGGGTTATCAGGCGTAGAGATCCACGATCGTTTCGGGTGAAGCAACCGGTACCGGTTCGCTCTGAATCGGTTCCGATTCGCTTTCGGGGGTTTCCTCGGTCGGGGGGAGCACCTCGATCACCGTCGGGTACATGAGACTGGAAATCGATTCTATGTCCATAAGCATCGTGATCGGCCACGCCCCGGTACAGAACCAGTACCATGTAGTGGCGATCCCTCCATGATCAATATACTGATTTCAGGGATAAAAATCCCCCTGCATGAGCAGGGGGATTCCATGAAGTACGATGACAAACAGGATCGGCGGAAGGATTACTTCGATGGCTTCCTGAGGGTCTTGAGGAGTTCGTTCGCCCTGTTCTTCACCGGGTTGATATAGTTTCCATCGGCTATCCTCATTATGGTGCGAATTGCCATCGGATCCTTGAGCCCGCCTGTGGCTTCCGCGATGCGTTCAAAGGCGACGAGCACTTCGAATGCGAGGGAATTGTCCGGGAAAAGGATGTCGAAGCGGCTGGCTATGAGGGAAATGGCCTGGGTCACTTCGTCGTTGTCGTTCATCCCGAGCTTGCCGAGCGACCGAATGGCCGCGCTGAGTACCATCGGTTCCTGGTCGCTGAGAAGGACGCGCAACAGTGCGTTCTTGGCTTCCTCCGACTTGAACTCGCCGAGGTAATCGCAGGCTTGGGCCCTGACATCGGGGAAATTGTTCTTGGGACGGCCCAGTCCGGCTTCCCTGTTCACGTACGTGAGCCCTTCCTGGGAGAGGTACTCCAAGGTTTTCCGGATATCGTCGGTGAGCCTGCCGGCAGCGATGGCATCCTTGATACCCCCGAGTGCCTTCTGTTTCATTTCCTTGCCATCGGCCATCGCTTCCTCGCGCAAGATCATGGCTTCGACGGATTCCTGGGCATACGCTTCCTCGGCAGTCCGCTCGCCGGAAGGTCCGGTCTGGGCGCCGAGCGATATGAATGCGGAAACCATGAGAACGAGGCAGATGCCGGCGAAGAAACCATTATTGAAACGCATTGTCACCTCCTGACCGTCATTTTCCACGAATTGCCGACTTTTTCAAGGTAATACAATACCACACGCTCGCCTTTGCTGTTTATCGCCATGACCTTGATGAGCATGTAATCGAGGTATTCGATATCGTCCGGCTTTGCACTGCCGCGCGATGGATACACGATATAGAAGAAAAAATCTTTCAGGGTTTTCAGCATGATGCCTTGGCGCTTCAGGACCGGGAAATTGGACCATTCGGCCAGGGTTTCAGGCGAAGAATAGTACTCTATATACTCCGGGGTGAGGTAGGTCAGCCAGGTTTCGAATTCCTTTCGTTGTATGACCTGGTTCAGTTCCTCAATAAATTTCTCCACATCGACGAGCGTGTTCCGTTTTTCATCCTGGCTGATGAGTTCAGGAGTGAAGGGTTGGCGTTCCTCGGAGATCTCCGGTCCGACTGGCTGAACCGTCGCTGCCGGGGGATGTGCTCCCGATGAAGCGGGTTCCGGCTGGACCGGGGCGGGCGAGGAGCGGCAGGAAAACACGAGAAACAGGGATATCAACAATATGAAGCCGCTTTTCGGGGAACGAGGCATAGAAACTATAGTAGTGCAAGCTTCCTCACTTGTCAAAACGAGAACGTCGCGGCGGACAGCCGAGAATCGTCATGCTGGTAGCATAACACTGACGGGGAGTAGGCATCCTGTTCATCGAACCGATGGAATTCCGGTAGGTTTTCGCTACACTGCGATTTTTTCGAACACCTTGATTGCGCCATTTTCGTTTCGATGGTGCCGGATGCGGAATATGCATATCAGCGTGAATGTTCGGTTTTCGTTCAGTCGAAATGGAACTTATTATTGCCAATGAATATGGGATGATATACTATAGGGGAAACGGCGAAACCCAAATTTTCGATCGGTCGAGTTGCCGCTTTTGTCGGTGTACTACTCGGAATAAGCGATAGAACACAGAACGCCCGGAGGCTTCATGCACATTGCCGAGCTTCATGCCAGCGAATACGCCGAAGATCCGGAGGTCGTTGTTTCTGTGCCGGGGAGCGTCCCGCTTCTCGGGGAACATGCGGAGGATTCCGGTGGAAACGTGATCGCGGCCGGGATTTCACTCCGTCTTTCCGTAGCTGTTTCCTTTCGCCGCGATGCATCCGTCCGATTCTATTCCGTCAACCTCGAGGAACGCAAGCGCATTAACGTCTCCGCCTTGGGATACAAGCGGGAAGACCGGTGGGCCAACAGACCCAAGTCCGTCCTGGAAGCGTTGTCCGAAGCCGGTTGCGAAATCCGGGGCATGAACGTGACCATCGCGGGCGATATCCCGACGGGAATCGGCCTCGGTTCGTCCGCGGCCCTGCTGGTAAGTTCCGCCGTGGCGTTCAGTCGCCTGTACGGACGCCCGCTGGAAGGCCGAACCGTGGTGGATTTTTGCCGTTCCGTGCCCGATTCGGGCGAACGCCGCCTGGCCCAATACGAAACCCTCCTTCCTGCCAGTTCCAGGCCCGGCACACTCCTTCGTTACAACCCGTTTCTAGACCGCGCGGTGACGATGCCGTTTTCGCTCGATGATCTCGCCTTCATCATCACTGATTCCCGCGTTCCCCGGCCCTCCACCGATACCGAGTTCAAGAGCCGGTCCGACGATGTGAGGAAGTGCCTTTCGCTGCTCGGGCCGAAAAAAAACCTGAGGGGGCTGGCGGGAGTGTCGGTCGACGACTTGGGTGGTTTGATGGGCATGCTCCCCGAGAGTACCAGGCGTCGTTGCCTGTTCCTGATCGAAGAGATCGAACGCGGAGTCGAAGCGGAGGATGCCCTCAAGCGAAGCGACCTCGCCGCGCTCGGCAAAATCCTCGGAAAATCCGGGCAGGGCCTCAGGAATCTCTACGAAGTCTCCTGCCCTGAAATCGACTGGCTGGTGAAGCGTGCACTGGAGATTGACGGTGTCATGTTCAGCAGGATGAGCGGACGAGGATTCGGCGGTTGTACCGTGTCACTCATGACACGGGCCGCATTCGAGCATTACGAAAGGCGGCTCGATGAGTACGAGCGCATCTTTGGCTTCAGGACCACGGTCTATGATGTCGGTCTGGATGGCGGAATCATCACCGAGGGGCCTGGCTATTGACCCTCGATTGTTCCGGAAGCCTCGCAAGACCGATCATGCGTGTGCCGAAAAGCGTCGTGAAAAGACAGGATCACCAGCCGGGTGGTTGATACAACGGCGAAAAACGGGTTTCATGGTGCGATCATGCTGATACTCGTGACCAATGATGATGGAATACTGAGCGACGGTTTGCGGGTCTTGGTATCGGAGCTTGCGACCAGGCATGAAGTATGGATTTTTGCGCCGGACGGAGAACGTTCCGGGGTAAGTCACGCGATGACGCTCAAGCAGCCGGTCCTCGTCCGCAAGGTGGCCGAACGGGAATTCTCCTGCAGCGGAACGCCGGCGGATTGCATCATCCTGGCTGAGCTCGGCGTCGTGCCCGTCGTGCCCGATGTCGTGGTTTCGGGGATCAACCGCGGTCCGAACATGGGCACCGACCTGGTATATTCAGGTACGGCGGCGGCCGCGCGGCAAGCCGCGCTCTACGGGATTCCGGCCATCGCGGTTTCCCTGGCAACCTACGTTCCCCCTTTCGACTACATCCCTTCAGCCCGGTTCATCGTCGAGCGTCTCGCGGCGCTCATGGATCTCTGGAAACCGGGGACATTCATCAACGTGAATGTCCCTCCAGTATCCCGCGAGAGGAACATCGAGGCGGTATTCGCCGTCCCGGGTCACAGGACTTATCAGGACAACTTGACGGCATTCGACGCGCCAGACGGGTACAAGTATTGCTTTCTTTCCGGAGGCCACGTGAAGGACGAAGAGGACCAGGGAACGGATTCACAGGCGGTGTCAGTCGGCAAGGCCGCCGTTTCGAGGATCATAGTATCCCCTCAGGTTTCCCCGGATTTCACGCCGGGACCATTCCCCGGAACTGTGCGATGAACGACCGCGTGGCCGAGGCTTTCGCACTGTACCGGCAGGGACGCTACGAGGAATCCCTCGCCATTTTGGCAGAATGCGATATCGAAGGAGAGGACTATCTCGATGTCGCCTACCTGTTCGGGTTGAACCTCGTTCGCCTGGACAGGCTGGAAGAGTCACTCCTTTACCTGGAGCAGGTCGTGACCGGAGGAGCTCCCGCGGAATGGGAGAATCAGTGCCGGCTGCCTGTTGCCGGAAAGCGGTCGAGAAGGATCCCTTCAACCCTTCGTACCTGGATTCCCTCGGCTGGGCCTGCCACAAGCTCGGATACCGGGAAGAAGCCGTGCGCAGGCTCCGGGAAGCCCTGGGCGCGGATCCGGATTCGGAAGAAATTCTATCCCATCTCGAAACGGTACGGGAGGCGGCAGCTCCATGAGACGAGGGTGCTTGTTCGGCGTCATGTTCATGTTCCTTGCCCTGTCCGCTGTCGGTGCTCAGTACCGGTACGATATCGACGAGCCGCTCGCCCAGGAGGCCTTCAGGCTCGGGGTTCAGGCCTACCACCGCGCCAGATACGCGGAAGCGCTGGCTCTCTTTGAAAAAGCCTTCTCTGCGGAACAGGGAAGCCCGCTCGCTGCGTACTGGCTCGGGAGAACCTATCTCAAGAACGGCCTGGAATCCATAGCCCTGGAACGTTTCGATGCGGCGGCGACGCTCGGCGGGCCGTCCGTCCTCGTCGAAAACCGGGCTGCCGGTATCAGGGCCGGCCGAGCGATCGACGTCGCGGAGCAGGACGATCGCCATGTCCGGATCGCTTCCATTGAATCGGGGCGTGGTTCGTCAACCTCGTTCGGCCGCCCTTCCGCCGTCATGGCGGAAAAGGACGGATCCGTGCTCGTCACGGCATTCGGCTCGAACGAAATCCTCAGGATCGATACGAATGGATTGATCAAGACCCGATTCAAGGGCGGAACCACGGGTTTCGAGGGACCGTTCGCAATCGTACGGACGAGCGATGGATACTGGGTCAGCGAATTCAGGGGCGACCGGATCGCGAAACTGGACTTCGCCGGCAACGTGGTTCGCCGGATCGCCGGCGCCAAGGGCGTCCAAAGGCTGTCGGGACCCCAGCACCTGGCCATCGACGAGTCGGAATACCTCTACGTCGTGGATTTCGGGAATTCAAGGGTTGTCAGGTTTCATCCCGACGGCACGATGATCCAGCAGTTCGGCCAATCAGGCCCTGGTTTCGCGGGACTCAAGATGCCCACGGGCATCGCCGCGAGGGACGGGCGAGTGTACGTCGCCGATCTCGCGCTTCGCGCCATTGCCGTTTTCGATTATTCCGGCAACTACCTCGAGACGATCGGCGAGGGGGCGTTTTCCGCCCCTGAAGGCATCTCTTTCGATAACGATCGGATTCTCCTCGTTGCAGACCGCGAAAAGGTCGTCACGGTGAACCTGGAAACCATGGCTGTCACGGAACTATACCGTCCCGAGAGGAAAAAACCCAGGATTACCGATGTCGCGCGGGACGCGGCGGGCGATATCGTCCTCGTGGATATCGACGCCAATGCCATCGAATACCTGTCCGATCAGGCTTCGCTCTACGCAGGATTCACGGTGGACCTCGAAAGGATTGATCCATCCCGGTTCCCGCTCGTCGAGATGGACGTCATCGTCCGCGATCGACTCGGCAGACCCGTCGTCGGCCTGGACGCGCGCAATTTCTATGCGACCGAACGTATTCGAAAGGGAGAAGAAGTCGAGGAGAACGGGACTACCCTCGTCGAGACCGTGGAGACGATAGTTCCCGTCTCCCAGCTCGAGGTGACGGAGTCGGGGTCCGTATCCTCCGATACCAGTATCGCGATCATCGTCGAAGGTTCACGGGAACTCGCCGAAGCACGCGACGAGGTGGCGCGCACGCTGGACGCGCTGGGACGCGCGGGCGCGAGCCGCGGCACTGTTGCCCTTATCGCGGCCGGAACCGCGGCGTCTCCCCTGGCCTCGAACGCCGCTGACCTGCCCCGGTCCATCGTCGATCTTCTGGCCATCCCGGCTTCGCCCGCATGGAGGCTGGATCAGGCCGCGAGACTCGCCGTCAACGGTCTCGTCCAGCGAAAGGGTCGCGGTGCCATCATCTTCGTCACATCGGGTTCAGTGAACGAAGCCACCCTCGGCTCTTCCTCGCTGGCCGACCTGGCGTCCTATTGCAGGAACAACGGCATCGCGTTCCATGCAGTGCTGGCGGGGAAAGGACGCGCGTCCGACGCACTGCGATATCTTGTCGGGTCCACCGGCGGATCAATCTACGACGCCGGGCGAGCGGAGGGATTTTCGAATATTATCCGGGGCATCTCCGAAACAGAACTCGGTCGGTATCGGATGCGTTTCAGGAGCGCCTCTTCCTCGGGATTCGGCAGGGTTTACCAATCGGTGGCTGTGGAAGCCTATCTCTTCAAGAAGTCAGGAAAGGATGAACTCGGGTATTTTGCGCCGCTCGATTGAGACCTCGCAGCGTCCTGGAAGGCATCCAGGCGATCGGGAAGCGATGGAACGGCTGAAAAGCACCTTGACCAACGCCAGGTGTTTCGATACTATTTCGCCCAGCCAAGCCATCTTAGCTCAGGTGGGAGAGCACGTGACTTGTAATCTCGGGGTCCCCGGTTCGATTCCGGGAGATGGCTCGAGCGCCTGGCTGGTTTCTGGCAGTGAAGGGGAGATTCCCGAGTGGTCAAAGGGGGCAGACTGTAAATCTGTTGGCTATGCCTTCGAAGGTTCAAATCCTTCTCTCCCCAACGCCGGCGTTCCTACGTGGAGCGCCGGTTTTTTTCCGGCGGGAGTGGAGCTCTGATGTCCGATGAATGATCCATGCGCACTGGATTGAAATTCGAATGCCAACGGTGTTCCGCCTGTTGCTCGGGTGGTCCGGGCTATGTATTCCTCTCCAGCCTGGATCTCTCTCGTCTCACCCAACGCTTTCATCTTGATTTCCGGGCCTTTTTTCACCAATATTGCAGATTGGTCGACAGCGGCCATTCGTGGGCGATCAGCCTGAAGGAAATGAAGGTTCGCTGCGCGGAGATCCTTTCCCATGACTGCGTTTTTCTCGGCCATGACGGCTGTACCGTGTACGAGGCCAGGCCCGAACAATGCAGGACCTATCCTTTTTGGTTCGGAATCGCCGACAGCGAAGCGTCCTGGAACGAAGAAGCTCGTTCTTGTCCCGGGATACACCACGGACGACGCGTCGCCGTCGAACGGATCGAAGATTGCCTGTGGCGGGCCAGGGCTAACCCACCCGTGCGCGTCCGCCTCGACGCGGATGAGGATTCAATCGATGAAAATTCGTTTTTGGGGAGTCCGGGGATCGATCCCGACGCCGATGAGTCCCCGCCAGATGCAAAGCCGGATCTCCTCGATCATCCAGCGGATCAAGCCCGGGGACCTCGCGTCGCAGGATGATCGGGAACGATTCCTTGCCAACCTGCCGGATTTCCTGTTTTCCGCGATCGGCGGAAACACCGCCTGCGTGGAAGTGGAGACCGGCGAGGATTGCCGGATCATTTTCGATGCCGGCACGGGCATCCGCGATCTCGGGACAGCCATAGCCTCGACGAAGCGGCCGTCAGTCAACAACGTGTTCTTCTCCCATTTCCATTGGGACCACATCCAGGGCCTGCCGTATTTCGCTCCCGCCTTCGACCCGGCGTCCTCAGTGATCTTCCACAGTCCCGTCGCGGGTTTCGCCAGGATACTGGCGGACCAGATGCGGTATCCGTATTTCCCCGTGACGATGGACGTGATGCGCGCACCGAAGACCTTCGTCGAACTTGCTGGCCAGCCGGTGCTATTCGGCGGCGTCTCGGTGGAATACAGGAAGATGTCCCATCCCGGCGGGTGCTACAGCTATGTGGTCCGGGAAAGCGGCAAGAAGATCATCTACTCGACCGATACCGAACTCCAGGAGTCGGATTTTCTCAGGACCCGGGCGAACGAAGAATATTTCCAGGACGCCGATGCCCTGATCATCGATTCGCAGTACACGCTCGGCGAGGCGATAGAAAAATACAACTGGGGACATTCCTCATTCAGCCTCGCGGCGGATTTCGCGGTCAACTGGAAGATCAAGCGCCTGATCCTGTTCCACTTCGAACCTTCATATACCGACAAGAAGATTTTCAATATTTTCAAGTCGGCAGCATGGTATATCGGCCACTTGGAAAACGCGTCGGTGGAGGTCATCCTTGCCAGGGAAGGTCTGGAAGTCGACGTATGACACCGGGGATTCCGTCGACCACCGTCGTATCGGTCGGGGGCGACACGCTGGTTTCCCTGTTTCTTCTGCTCGCGAAGAGTGAGTGCAGTCTGGATTCCAACCTGGTCGTTCTGTCGGGAAAGATCCGCGCCGCCCTGTATGCCACTCTCACTATCGAGGAGATGGAAAGAATCGAGTTCCTCGGTTCACCCGCTCCCAACGATGGCTGAGACGTTCGCCACCGCTAACCCGCATTTCTCATTCACCGACGAGCGTGATGCTGTTTCAGGATTTTCATAGAGCGTCCTCTGAGAACACGACGGCCGCGTTTGAGTGCATCCCGGGTTTTGACGCCATCCAATCGCTGAGTTTGAAGATACGGTCTTTCCCGACATCCCTTGATGATGCGTGATGTGCGCAGCGGTTCATCCGAATGCCACGAAACCGGGACGGACTGGACGCGGACGGTGATGATTGTTTACATTTTCGTTTCCGGATGCCCGGGCATTGCGACGGTGCCGGGCGCTGTCGAAAGCCGTGCTGTCTTTCGACAGCTGCAAGGGAGATCATATGGACTCACCCGGCAAAGGGGGATCACGGATGGACTCAGGGCGACTGCAGGGAGGAGGTATGCGCGTCCTCGCGGTCTTCGTAAGCCTGTTGCTGTTCATCGCGGTATCGTGCATCATCGGATTCTTCCTGCTCATGAGCTTCCTGGACCAGCCGGCGCCAGCCTTGACATCAGACGGAGTCATCTTTACGGTCGAACGCGGCGAAACGGGCATTTCAGTGGCTGCCAGGCTCGGGAACCTCGGTTTGATCCGTTCGCGAAACCTGTTTCGTGCACTGATGATCCTGAAACCGCAGGGGGGTGACGTGAAAGCGGGCACCTACCGCCTTCTGGAAACGATGCGCACGACAGACGTCCTCGATCTCATCAGATCGGGCAGGGAACTCCTGCTGAAAGTCACCGTTCCCGAAGGGTATACCGTCAACCAGACCGCGGCGCTGTTCGAGCATTCCGGTATCCTCATGGCGGCCGAATTCCTGGGAGCCGCATCTTCCCGGGAACTCCTGGCTTCGATGGGGATAACGGCCGTGTCCGCAGAAGGCTACCTGTTTCCGGACAGCTATTATTTCGCTAAAAACACTCCGGCTGACACTGTCGTGAGCACCTTGGTCTCCACGTACCGGGCGCGGTTGGAACGCGAACTCCCCGAATCGGTTTCCCTCGATCCCGAAGAACTGCGACAGCGCCTCGTGCTCGCATCCATCGTGGAACGCGAGTATCGCGCAGCTGATGAGGCGCCCCTCATGGCGGGGGTTTTCCATAACCGGATTCGCAGAGGCATGAAACTGCAGTCCTGTGCAACCGTCGTCTACGTGATGACGGAAATCTTGAAGAAGCCGCATCCCGAAAAGTTGCTGTTCGCCGATCTCGAAGTGGACAACCGGTACAATACCTACCTGTACCCGGGGATTCCGCCGGGACCCATCTGCAGTCCAGGACTCGTCGCCCTCAAGGCAGCTTTCAGGCCCGAGGCCAGTTCATATCTCTATTTCAGGCTTGTGGATCCGGTCGAGGGCCGGCACCATTTTTCGGAGACCTTCGACGAGCATGAACAAGCCCAATCCCTTTTCGTCAAGGGCGTGGACGGGTGAGCGGACGAATTTCCAAGGCTTCCGTCGATACCGTCATCGCGAAAGCCTCGATAGAAACCGTGGTAGGCGAGTATGTCCGTCTCCAGAGAACCGGGACTTCGCTCAAGGGGCTGTGTCCCTTTCATTCGGAGCGGACGCCCTCGTTCAATGTATCACCGGAAAAAGGGGTGTACTACTGCTTCGGCTGCCAGAAGGGAGGGAACGCGATTTCCTTCCTCATGGAACTGGAGAAATTCTCATTCAAGGAAGCTGTCGAACACCTTGCCGAGCGCTTCGGAATTCCGATTGAGTATGAGGGTGCGGGTGAGGACCAGGCTGCCGATGCCGTTGCACGACAGAAGGCCGACCTTTACCATCTCTACGAACGTCTGACGAAAACCTTCCGCTTTTTTCTCATCGAGCATGAATCCGGGCAAAAAGCGAGGGAGTATCTGGCCAGTCGAGGGGTGAATGACGAAATGAGCACCAGTTTCGGGCTTGGGTACACGCCCCGCGATCGCAGCTGGCTGTACGACTTTCTCGGCTCGAAAGGCTATTCCGCTGATTTCCTTGCGCAATCCGGCTTGTTTTCCCGGAATAATCCCCACAACGCATTTTTCTCCGGCAGGCTCATGTTCCCTATTGCTGACATGCACGGCAAGGTCGTGGCATTCGGCGGCAGGATACTAGAAGGTGACGGCCCAAAGTATATCAACTCTCCGGAGACGCCGATCTTTTCCAAGCAAGCGATACTGTACGGATATTCAGTAGCCGCGCCCGCGATCAGGAGCTCGAAGCAAGCCATTATCTGTGAAGGTTATATGGACGTCCTCGCGTACCATCGCGCTGGTCTGGCGAACGCGGTCGCGCCCCTCGGCACCGCGTTTACCTTCGCGCAAGCTGCCTTGCTGAAGCGTTCGGCCGAAACCGTCATACTTGCTTTCGATTCGGACGAAGCGGGATTGAAGGCCACCGAAAAAGCGCTGTTGATAGCCGAACGGGAAGGTATCGTCGCGAATGTATTGACCATCGAGGGCGGAAAGGATGCGGCGGAACTACTCGAAAAAGAAGGCGCCGAGCAATTGCATAAAATCTCGAATTTGACTATAAATGCAAGTGATTTCATGGTAAAGAGGGCGGTTTCCCTCTTTGACCCCGGAAATACCGCCAGCCGGGCCAAGGCGGTCCAATTCCTGTTCCCGTATCTCGAATCCATGGCATCCGATATCCGGAGGGATGACTGTATCGAAAAAGCCGCCGCGGCGCTTCACGCGGACAAGGCATCGATCCTTTTCGACTTCTGGCGTTTCCGTTCGGGAGCCCATGAATCGAACGAGATGAAGCCCGACCAGGGGAATAGGGGGGTTATTCCCGGGTTGGATCTGCAGATCATGGCCGCCGTAGCTGTCCACGGGGAACATTTCCCGTTCGTCCGGTCCGTTATCGGAATTGACGATCTGGAGGAACGTTCCGCGCGGGACGTTTTTTTGGCCCTTGAAGAATCTTACCGCAGGGACGAAACCGGTCTGGACGCCATCCTGTCGAGGATCGAGGACGGTGCCGTCCGGTCGTACCTTTTGGAAAAGATGACCCTCGATGAATATACTATCAACATCGAGCGTTGGATCCGCGAGTCGTGCCTGCGTATCCGGGCGAGAACGCTCAGACGTCGCCGTGAGAAGGTAGTAACACTATTGAACGCCGTGGGACATACGCCTGAAGAGGACGGGATTTCGCAGGATGACTTGATTTACGAATCCATGTACCTGAATACCGAGCTGGCTGCCCTGGAAGTCGAGCTCGCACGCCTAAAGGATGTTTCGAATGAGCGATCTTGAGCTGGATCCCGCTATCACGAAACTGCTGGATTATGCAAAATCGAAGAAAACCATCAGTTTCGATGAGTTGAGCGATTTCTTGCCCGAATCCATGCTGAATTCAGAAAAGATCGACGGAATCCTCGCACTGCTCGAAAGCAACAACATAAAACTCGAAGAAGAGGAAATCCAGGTCGAGGAAGAGGTCGCCGTCAAGGGAGCGGGTTCGGAGGGTGAAAAGAAGCGCCTCGTCTACAATGACAAGGAATCCTCGATCGATGATCCAGTCCGCCTCTACCTGCGCGAAATCGGCAAGGAAAACCTGCTCACGGCCGAGCAGGAAGTTGAGCTCTCGAAATCGATGGAAGAGGGCGAGAGCATCATCAAGCGCATCATCAAGAAGAGCGGCATGCTCATCCCGGAATTCTACCTCATCACGCAGAAGGCGAAGCGGGAATCCGGTTCGCAGCGCAAGGAGAATTCGGAGCGGATCGCCGAGCGGCGGAGGCTCAACCAGTTCTACCGGGATATCCTCCGCGACACGATACCGGATCTCAAGAACTATATAGAGCTCAAGAAGAAGATACTGAACCGCGGCGGCGATATACTCGGCGATACCTCGCTGGAAAAGGAGCGCGAGTCACTGCTCGTGCGTCTCCGGGAATCCGAGATGCACCCCGAGGAAATTTCCTCTTTTTCCGAGAAATTCATTTCAGCCGCGAAGAAGATCCGCAAGTACCGGCGCGAGCAGGAACGTCTCGAGAAAATACTCCAGATCGCCAGCGCCCGGGAACTTCGGACGCTCGGGCGGAACCTGACCATCAAGGAGCGGCGGGAGAAGATCGAAGGGGATCTGGGGCTGTCCTCGGACGAGATCAAGGAATACATCCGCCAGATCCAGGTCACCGAGAAGAACATCCGCAACTTCGAGCTCCAGTTCGAGAATACTTGCGACGAAATCATCGTCATGGCCAAGGACATCAACCGCGGCCGGATCATGATGAAGAACGCCAAGGACCGTCTGATCAAGGCCAACCTCAGGCTCGTCGTCTCGATCGCCAAGAAATACACGAACCGGGGCCTTCAGTTCTTCGACCTCGTTCAGGAAGGCAACATCGGGCTCATCAAGGCCGTGGAAAAGTTCGAATACCGCAAAGGATACAAGTTTTCGACCTACGCGACATGGTGGATCAGGCAGGCGATCACGAGATCGATCAGCGACCAGGCCAGGACCATCCGCGTTCCCGTTCATATGATCGAGCAGATCAACAAGGTTGTACGCGAGTCCAGGCAGCTGATGCAGAAACTCGGGAGGGAACCGACCGACGAGGAGATCGCTGGACAGCTGGGATGGCCGGTGACCAGGGTAAAGAGCGTCAAGAACGTCGCACGCGAACCGATCTCCCTCGAAACGCCCATCGGCGAGGACGAGGACAGTCTCCTGGGTGACTTCATCGAGGACAAGGAAATCGAGAATCCCAGCGTCCAGACCGATTACAAGCTGCTCCAGGAGCAGATCCGTTCGGTGCTTGCGACCCTGCCTCCCCGCGAGCAGGAAGTCCTGCGCATGCGATTCGGCCTTGACGACGGGTATTCCCTCACTCTCGAGGAAGTCGGGCTCTACTTCAATGTCACGCGCGAGCGCATCCGGCAGATCGAGGCCAAGGCCCTCAAGAAGCTCAGGCATTTCAAGCGAAGCCAGAAACTCAGGGATTATATTGATCACTAGGACCTAATTGCCGATCTGGGAAGCTATCGCGTTCCAGGAACCGTCCCCGGCATTGATACGGGAGCGGAATTCTGATATATCCATTGCCATCCGGCGCGTCGAGGTGAAGCAGCATGCTCATGGAAGAAGTATTCAGCAGGTTCAAACGTTTTCAGGAAATAATGACGGAGCGCGTCGCCATCGAACACGAGGTCGATGATATACCGAAGTCCCTCGCGACGCAGGAAGAACTCCTGGCTCGAGTCCAGAAAAGTTCTGCAGAAAAAAACGACGAGCTCGAAGCTGCGCGAGCGAGGCTCGCCGAACTCCGGAATCAGCTGGCTGAAGCCGAAGCTTCCCGCGAGCACGCGGAGAAGCAGATGGATTCCATCGAAACCCAGCGGGAATACGAAGCGCTGAACAAGGAAATCCGCGATGCCGGCGACAGGGAACACACCTTCCGGAAGGATCTCCAACGCGAAGAGCGAACCCTTCTCGAGATAGAAGAGGTCGTCAAGCGCGATGAATCGATGATTCGGCTTCAGGAGCAGGATATCGCCGAAATGCGCGAAAAGGTCCAGAACCTCACGCATTTGAAGCAGGATCGCGTCGGCGAGTTGAAAGCCATGGAAGCCGAGACCACCGATGGCATCGACCCCGAGATCGTTTTCAAGTTCGAGCGCATCATCCGCTCCAAGAAGGGCGTCGGCATAGTTCCGATCAAGGGTCTCGTGTGCACCGGTTGTTCGATGATCCTTCCCGCGCAGTTCGTCAATGACGTGCGCCAGGGAAACCGGATCATATTCTGCCCCTATTGCTCCCGCGTGCTCTATCACCAGGAGACCAACGACCTGGAAAGCAATTTCCTGGTGGACATCGAATCAGGCAGCCTCGCTGATCTGGACGATTTCTCCGAAGAGGGCGAAGACGACAATTTCGACGAGGCCGATGATGACGGCGAGAAGGGGGCAATGGACGATTCGGACGAATGACGCCGAATCGTCAGGCAAACGCTCGCGGCGCTTTTCCGCGGCGGGCATGACAAGTTTTTTTGGCAGGCCGTATCGCCGTTCCCGCGTCTCGTTCACGCGGCGTGGGGAAGGAAAGTCCGGGCTTACGAGGGCACGGCGCCGGTCAATGACCGGGCGTCCGACCCGGGGATTCGCGAGATTCCTTGGGTCGGGCGACAGACAGTGCAACAGAAAGCAAACCGCCTTTCGCGTCTGACTGGATATTCCGGATACGGTGGGGTGCACGAGCGCGCCGCCGTGCCGGGATGCCTGGCACTCGGATCGGTAAGGGTGAAAGGGTGGGGCAAGAGCCCACCGCGTCATCGGTAACGATGGCGGCACGGCAAGCCTCGCCGTAAGCAAGGCCGAACAGCGATCGGATAGCCCGTCTTTCGCCGCCAGAAGCTGAAAAGTTCCTGACGGCGTAACGTCGCGGGTTGGCCGCTAGAGACCGTCCAGGTTCCAGAGAGATGGCGATACCTCGCCATATCGGCTCACGCCGATATGGCGTCGACAGAACCCGGCTTACAGGCCTGCCTTTTTTTCCATTTCACGTCTTCCCTATTGCCTTCAATTGACTTTTCATCTCCAATTATGGTAGAAAACCGTTACCGCAAGGCAAGTATGGATATATACAATTCGGAAAATGACGGTTTCTCCGGTTTTGGTACCAAGAGAAAGCGTAGAAGAAAGTTGAAAACCCTGTTCATCCTCATATCATTCCTCTTCACGGTCCCAGCAATCCTTGTCATCGGCTATTTCGCCATCGGGGCGAGCTTCCGTTTGCAGAGGGAAGCGAATACCTCCACGAAGGCCATAGAAGAGCGCTGGTCGATCGGCGATTACAAGGCAGTGTACGACACGTGCATTGAACCCCTGGAACGACGACCGGACGATACGACGTACTTGCTCTACGCAGGATATTCCGCGTTTTTTCTTGGTTTGGCGGAACTTGATGAAGAGCCGCGACTGGTTTGGATGGACGCCGCCGTCACACGAATACGCAAAGCCATGGCGCTCAATGCCTCGATAGCGGGGCAAGCCGAGTATGTCCTCGGGAAGGCCTATTATTACAAGGGTTGGTATTTTTACGATTCGAGCGCAGCCTGCCTCGAGAACGCCGAAGCGCATGGATTCGCCGCGGCCGACATGGACGAATATCTTGCGGTCATCTTTGCCGCGCTCGGTGATACCGCGAAAAGCCTCGGCCGTTTCGAAAAAGCGCTGTCAGTCTCCAGGAGCGATCTTCTCCTGCTGGCCGCGGCCCGTGCATTCCTTGACGCGGGAAATGACTCCAAGGCGGAAGCGCTGGCTATCGAGGCCAAAACCGGCACGTTCGACGCGGTAATCCGGGAACAGGCTCGCTTCCTGCTGGCCGGCATCTATCGGGCTAAAAAAGACTCTGCCCGGGCGGAGCGTGAATTGACAGAAGCACTTGGCGAAAATCCCGACGCCTCGGAAGCGCATTACCTTCTGGGCATGTTATACTCCGACCAGGGCGATTCCGTCCGCGCCCGTTCCGAATGGCGAAAGACCCTCGCCATCGATCCGACACACGCCGCCGCACGGCAGAAATTGAACGATCGGTGATACCTTACCGCGATCTGCCAGGATAGCGGCGCTCGGACCACCAGGAGGACTACATGGGTTTCGGCAAATTCTTGGAATCATTTTCCCTTGATATCGGCATCGATCTCGGGACTTGCAATACGCTCATCTACGTCCGCGGCAAGGGGATAGTTATCAACGAACCTTCTGTCGTCGCTGTCGAAAGAGGGACCAAGCGCGTGGTTGCCGTTGGAGCCGAGGCCAAGAAGATGCTCTGGAAAACGCCGGGTAACATCATTGCGATCAGGCCATTGCGAGACGGAGTCATCGCTGATCCGGATACGACCGAGAAGATGCTGCGGTACTTCATACAGAAGGTTATTCCGCGCCGGCGGTTCATAAAACCGAGGATGGTCATCGGGGTTCCTTCCTGCATCACGGAAGTGGAAAAGAGGGCTGTCGAGGAAGCCGCATACAAGGCCGGCGCCCGTTTCGTGCAGGTGATCGACGAATCCCTCGCGGCTGCCATCGGTTCCGACATTCCCATCCATGAACCGGCGGGGCATATGATCTGCGATATCGGCGGGGGAACGACGGAGATTTCCGTCATCTCCCTCAAGGGTATGGTCGTAACGAACGCGATCCGCGTCGGCGGCGACGAGTTCGACGAATCGATCATCAAGCACATCCGGAGCGCCCACAACCTCATCATCGGGGAACAGACGGCAGAACGGCTCAAGATAGAAATCGGGAATGCCGCACCCGACAAGGTCATTGAAAAGGAAGAAATCAAGGGAACCGACGCGATCACCGGGCTTCCCCGCAGGCTTGAAATCGATTCCGTCGAGGTCAGGGAAGCCCTCCAGGATCCCATCAACCAGATCGTCGAGGAAATAAAGCGGACGCTGGGTCAGACGCCTCCCGAACTGGCGGCGGACATCGTGGAGCGCGGCATCGTCATGGCCGGTGGCGGATCCCTGCTCAAGGGACTGCCCAAGCTCATCAGCAAGGAGACCGGCGTCCCCGTCATCCTCGCCGAGCGCCCGCTTGAGGCGGTGGCCATCGGGGCAGGCAAGTACTTCGAAACCATGAAGAGTCAGGATGGTTCCTCGGGTGCCTACGGCAACCTGAACATCTAAGGCCATGAACGAAGCAATTTCGCTTTCCACGCTCAGGCGGAAAGGCATCATTTTCCTCGTGCAGGTTTTCGCGTGCCTGGTCATGCTCCTCATCTCCACCAATTCCATCTCCGGCGTGCCGGAACAGATAGGCATGACAGTCATCTCCTTCGTGCAGCGGGGATTCGATGCAGTCGGGGATTTCTTCGCCAACACTGCCAACGCGCTCAGGGAGTTGCGTGAACTGCGCATGCGCTACAACGACCTTGCCGGGAAGATGGAACAGTACAAGAACCTCGAAAGAGGGTATATCGAGCTGAAACAGGAAAACGAGCGTCTTAAGGAACAGCTCGGGTTCGACACGACATCGGGCTACGTCAAGACGGCGGCGTCCATCATCGCGAAGGATCCCGAGAACCTGTACACTACGTTCGTCATCGACAAGGGAGCAGTCGACGGGCTCAGGAAAAATCTGCCGGTCCTTGCCTACCAGAACGGCATCGAAGGCCTCGTAGGCAGGATACTGGAAGTCGGACGGTCGTCCAGCATCGTCGTTCCCGTCTACGATGGCAATTCTTTCATTGCATCCCGTCTCGACCGGACCCGTTACGACGGGCTGCTCACCGGAACCGGTTCCGACAACGATCCCCTCATGCTCCGCTACGTGAAGAAGCGGGCCAAGGATGAAATTCAGTTTGGTGACCTCGTCGTCACCGCCGGCTATCAGTCGCTGTATCCCAAGGATATCGCAATCGGAAGGGTGGGGAAGATCTTCACGACGGATTACCAGGCATCCCTGGATATCGAGGTCGAATCGGTGCTGGATTTCGGCCGGCTGGAATATGTATTCGTCATCCAGCCCGAAAGCATGACGGAGGACCGGTAGGATGGGGCGCACCGTGGTGACTTCGAGCGGATTGATCGTACTCTTCATCCTGGCGCAGTCGACCTGGTTCCACGCGATCGAGGTCTTCGGGGTCGTACCTGACATGGCGCTCATCGTGCTGATCTACGTCTCGTTCAGGAACGCCGGGGCGGAAGGCCAGATTGCAGGATTCATCGCCGGAATCGTGCAGGATTTCATTTCCGCAGCGCCGCTCGGGCTCAACGTGTTCGTCAAAACCGTCGTCGGCTTTGCGTACGGGCTGATTGCCGGCAACTTCTATGTCGACCGTTTCCTGCTTCCACTCCTGTTCGGCGCGGCGGGGACCATCCTGAAAGCCCTGAGCATCGCGATCCTGGCGTTCGTCTTCCCTGCGCACGTCCATTCCTACGATTTCGGCGGTATGACGCTTTGGATCGAAACTGCCTATAATGCCTTCCTCACCCCCGTGCTGTTCTTCGTCCTGGGGCTCATGGGGAACTTGCTGACCACGGTCCGGAGTCGGGGGTGAGCGATCTCAACCGTTCCGGGGAACCGGTCGATCCGAGAAGGCTTGTCGTTCTTTCGGCGGTTTTTTCGCTTCTGTTCCTGTGGTATTCAGGCTACCTGCTCTATCTCCAGCTGGTGAAGGGCGTCGAATTCAAGGCCAAGGCCGCCGGAATTTCCCGCCAGACAACCGTCATTCCCGCCCAGCGGGGCGAAATCTATGATCGCACCATGTCGATTCCGCTTGTTTTGAACAACGAATCCTTCGCCGTCGACCTGATACCCGCGGAACTGCCAGCAGCGCTCCGAGATACGTTTTTTTCGAAACTGGCGCTGATTCTCGACCGCCAGCAGGACGACTTGCGAAAAAGGATTTCGCCGTCGGAGTACCATCTCTACCAGGCGATCGAAATTGCGGAGTCCGTTCCCTATGACAAGGTCGCCTCGATCGCGGAACGGATCGACGAGTTCCCCGGCGTGGCGTGGCACGTCAAGCCCAAGCGCAACTACCTCGAGACTGGATCCATCGCACACGTGATCGGATATGTCGGCAATATTACCCGTGAGGAGTACAAAGTCCTCTACAACAAGGGCTACGGCACCGGCGATGTCATTGGGAAAAGCGGAATCGAAAAACAGTACGATTCGATCCTGCGGGGCAAGGACGGCAGGGAATATCGTACCGTCGACGTGAAGGGAAGAAAGATACTGCAATCCGACCGGATGATCGATCCTCCGATACCGGGGCAGAACATCGTTCTTACCATCGACAGGAAAATCCAGCTCGTGGCGGAAAAGGCGCTCGGACCTCGCATGGGTTCGGTCGTGGTCCTCAAGCCCGCGACAGGGGAAGTCCTGGCGATGGTATCCTACCCTTGGTACAATCCGAACCTGTTCGGGGACGTCAATGCGTCGAAGGAATACCTCCAGATCCTCAATGACCCGAACACTCCGCTTCTCAACCGGACCATCCAGTCCAGCTACCCGCCCGCTTCGACCTTCAAGGCCGTCATGGCTACCGGTATCCTGGGCGAAGGAAAATTCCCGGCTGAAAAAAAAGTGCTGTGTCCCGGGGAAATTTCCTACGGGGACAGGATATTCCGCTGCTGGATCAAGCGACCCGGCCACGGCTATCTCGACCTGAGGGGGGCGATAGCCCAATCCTGCGACGTCTATTTCTGGACCGTAATGAGGGACTACGTCGGAATCGAGCGCATGGTCTCGTACGCGCGGGACTTCGGGCTCGGGCAGATCTCCGGGATCGACCTGCCTGGCGAACTGTCGGGCTTTGTTCCAACTCCCAAGTGGAAGGAAAACAAGTTCCACGAGCGCTGGCTGGGCGGCGACACGATGAACATGTCGATCGGGCAAGGTTACATGCTCGTAACGCCCCTTCAGCTTGCCAACGTGTACGCCCTTATCGTCAACGGCGGGGTCGTTTACAAGCCCCATGTTCTCAAGGAGGTGCGTGACGCCGCAAACGGGGCGCTCGTCAAGCGGGTCGTCCCCGAAGCGCTCTTCACGGCGCCGTTCGACAAGGAAGACATCAGGCTCGTCCGCAGCTACCTGAGGGAAGTGGTCACGACGGGAACGGCGAGGTACTCGGCACCTGCGAAAGCGGTCCAGGTCGCCGGGAAGACGGGTACCGCAGAAGTCGGCCTTGCCGACAGGTGGCACTCGTGGTTCGTGGGTTTTGGACCCTATGATGCCAAGGATCCGGAAGACGTCATCGTCGTCGTAGTCATGACCGAGGCCTCAAATCCCTGGGAATGGTGGACCCCGTTCGCGTCAGCCATCATTTTCCAGTCTGTATTCGCTGATCAGACCTTCGAGGAAGCCGTGGACGCCCTCGGTATCTCCAATGCCGCAATCGAGCGGCGGAACAAGGTTGAATAGCCATGCCCTCGATACGCAAGACGCTTTCCGAGATGGACTGGTTCATCGTCGCAGCCACTTTTTCCCTCGTGGTCGTGGGTATCCTGTTCATCTATTCTTCCGGTGTGACGAGCGAGGGGGTGCTCGTTTCGGGCGAGTACCTGAAACAAGCCATTTGGGCCGTTACGGGAATCCTCCTCATGCTCGTGTTCGCGGTATTCGATTATCAGCGCCTCAGGGATTACACCTTCGTCATCTATGCGGTTTTTATTGTAATCCTGGTCTATACGCGCCTGTTCGGCAGGCTCGTCAACGGCGCCAAGTCGTGGATCGGTGTAGGCGAGCTCGGAATCCAGCCGTCCGAGTTCGTGAAACTGGTCGTCATACTCTTTCTCGCCAATTACCTCGAATCCAGCCGGCAATCGACGGGCGGGCTACGGCGCTTCCTTACGGCGTTCGGGATCGTCTCGATACCAATGGGCCTCGTGCTTGTCCAACCGGATTTCGGCACCGCACTGGTGTTCATCCCGATCTTCATCGTCATGGCTTTCGTCGCCGGGACTGATTCGAAATACGTGGCGTTCTTCGTCCTGTCCATGCTGATAACCTCGCTCCTGACCGTCCTTCCCTTGTACGAGCGCATTATCGCGCGGCACCGGATTCCTTTGCTGTTCGTGTTCTACGAGAAACCATACTCGTACATCGTTCTCGGCGCAGCATTCGCGGTGTTCGCACTTGCCCTTTCCGGCTACCGCTTTTTCAGGGAGAAATACTATGCGGGGATTGCGTTTGCATCCGCGCTCATGCTCATATCGGGGTTTGCCTCCATGGCAGCCCATGCCGTGCTCAAAGAGTACCAGATCATGAGGCTCATCGTGTTCCTCGATCCCAGCGTGGACAAGCTCGGATCCGGTTGGAACATACTCCAGTCGATTACCGCGATCGGGTCGGGCGGGATATTCGGCAAGGGGTACCTGCATGGCACACAGAGTCATTATCGTTACCTTCCCCAGCAAAGTACGGATTTCATCTTCTCCATCATCGCCGAAGAATGGGGCTTCATCGGCAGCGCCTTCGTGTTCGCGTGTTTCATCCTGATACTGTGGCGCTGCTTCGTCATCATGCGCGCCGTCAAGGATCGCTACGCCGCATATATCGTCGCGGGAATCATGGGCATGCTCGCCTTCCATTTCATGATCAACGTCGGTATGACGATGGGGATCATGCCCATCACGGGAATCCCACTGTATTTCCTTTCATACGGCGGTTCGTCACTCTGGTCGATCATGTCGGCGATGGGAATGGTCCTGGGCATCTCGACGAGACGGTTCAGGTCGTGAAACGACTGGTGGATCCACTGTCCGTTTTCGGGACGCGGCTCGATACGGTGCAGAAGCCGGCACGTTACCTGGGCGGCGAGCATGGTTCCGTCCGGTCGGTCGAAGGGGACTATCTTGTCGCGTTCTGTTTCCCCGACCTGTACGAGATCGGAATGTCGAACCATGCACTGCGCATCATCTACAGCGGGTTGAACGCGCTCGACGGCATACGGTGTGAACGCGCTTTCACGCCTGCGCCGGATTTCGAAACCCTCCTTCGCAGCTCGGGCGTTCCGCTGTACACGCTCGAATCCGGGACAGTGCTCGCGGACGCCGATATCGTTGCCTTTTCCCTCGGATTCGAGCTGTCGGCGATCAACGTCATCACGATGCTCGACCTGGGAGGCGTACCGCTCCGCGCGGCAGAACGGCGCGAAAGCCACCCCCTCGTCATCGCAGGCGGTCCAGTCGCATCCAATCCGCTGCCGCTTTCGCCCTTCATCGACGCTTTCTGGATCGGGGAAGCCGAAGGCGGCTTCTACGAGTTGATCCGCGAACTGGCTGTCATGAAGGGACATGGCGGTTCCCGCGAAGAATCGATACGGAGGTTGGCTCGGGAAGACGCGATCTGGATGCCCGGGAAAAAAGCCATTCGCGCGGTTTTTGGCGGATTTTCCGAGTCCCAGTACGAAACCGCTCTTCCCATTCCGGTTGTCAAACCGGTGCAGGAACATGGGGTCGTGGAAATCATGCGCGGCTGTCCGAACGGATGCCGTTTTTGCCACGCCGGCTATTATTACCGGCCCCAACGCTGCAAGCAGCCGGTGAAGATCTTCGGTGAGATTGAAAACCTCGTCTCCAGGGGTGGATTCCGGCAGATAACGCTATCGTCCCTTTCGTCCGGGGATTATCCCGATATCGCCGGACTGGTGCGTTTCCTCAATTCGAAATACCGCGGACGAGGCATTTCCTTCCAGTTGCCTTCGCTCAAAGTGGAAACCTTCAGTCTGGAGGCACTCGAATCCCTGTCAGAGGTTCGAAAGGGCGGTTTGACGTTCGCGATCGAAACGCCGGAGAAGGCCGGGCAAATCGCCATCAACAAGCTGGTCACGGCGGAGCGGACGAAAGCCATCATCGCCGAAGCCAGGAAGCACGGCTATCGCGTGATCAAATTTTATTTCATGATCGGCTTGCCCTTACAGGTCGATCCCGTTCGCGAGACTGACGCCATCGTTGACTTCATGAGCGGCATTGCATCAGACGGTGCCATCCAGGTGAACTTGACCGTCGGGATTTTCGTGCCCAAGCCGCATACGCCGTTCCAATGGGCGGAGCAACTGGATGAACGATCGGGAATGGCAGGCATCAACAGGATCAGGAGTGGTCTCAAGTCACGCCGGAATATCAAGATCTCCTGGCATTCACCCTTCCTGTCCGTGATCGAGGGTATTTTCGCCAGGGGTGATGAAAGGGTAGGGGAGCTTATTCTCAAGGCTTGGAAACGAGGCGCCCGTCTTGATGCATGGGAAGAGTATTTCCGGAAGGATGTATGGCACTCCGTCCTTGTTGAACAGCCATTCGCGCTGGATTTTCTGAAAGCCAAAGACGTCGATGCTTCCCTTCCGTGGGATGGCATATCCATCCGCGTATCCACATCCTACCTGAGGAACGAGGAACTACGATCGAAACAGTCTATTATCACTTCCGGATGTATCGAAAATTGCAAGGAACGATGCGGGAGTTGTTCGGATGGGCTCGGCATAGTACAGAATTCCATACATGGCAAGGATTTCCCTATTCCCGATTACGTATCGGAGCTATCCTCGAAGCAGTCAGCTCGGATGCTGTTCAGGTTCAGGAAAGAAGGCCGATCATCGTATATCGCGCATCATACGGTTGGAGAACTTCTGTTTCGGGCTTTTTCCATAGGAAAAATCCCAGTCAGTTATTCTGAAGGGTTCAATCCCTTGCCCCGGCTCGATTTGGGAAATCCGCTCCCTCTGGGGGTTCCGTCATCCTCCGAGTACGGTCTCGTTTCCCTGTATGCCGCAATCGGGGAAAGGGATTTCCTGGTTGGAACGAATTCCAGCCTCCCGGAAGGCATGGAACTCATCGATACATGCCTCCTCGCATACCCGGATAATACCAAAATCATATCTCTCGGCTCCGTCTGGAGAGGCGCTGATTACTTGTTGACGTTTAATGATGAGGAATCGTGTTCCTCCGCCTTTAAAATACTTGCTCGACTGTCTGCCGACCGGAACTGGTCGATGCATATGGAAAAAACTGGTCCCTGCATAATCGCGCGTCTGGCCGACCCTGACAAGCTTGCCATCGTTCCTTCCTTGAGAATTTTCCTGGACGAGGCGCTGTTGGCCCATGCCTTCACATTCAAACCCTCGACGCTTCGAATCCAGCAATATGCATCCGATGGCAATAGCCTGGTGGATCTGCTGGGCTTTTTCAAAAAGCGCGGTTATTGAAAGAAGCAAGACAGATCAAGGGAAAGGCTGAATAATTAATCTATTTAAAAGTAGACAGAATATACATTATCGGAAGTAGAAAAAATTGATAATCCGGTAAACGGAATGGCTGCCCTTCCGATAGCAGCATTCTGGTTTAGGGAAGGTAGATTTTTCCGAGCGATGCCGGCGTACTGTAAATGCTCGTGAAATCGCTCAAGCGAATGCCGGACGAAACGGCATACATCTGGACGAAAAAAGGCACGACAGGAGGATCGGTATTATCGACATCGGCATCATCAAGTTCAACAAATGGAAAAAGGAAACTGACGGGATCGCTGGTTTCCTCGGGCAGTCTGGATATCTCCAGATCTTCCGGGTCATTGGCGGTACAATGGATGTAGGGTTCCTCGCCCGTCGACGGGAAAGTAATGTCGATTGGGTACGAATCATCGGACGGATCGGGTACCTCTAGAAGCGAAGATTGTTTGGAGAGTGGTTCGAGGGTCACACCGAGGGATAAGCGCCGATAACCGAGATCCCTCATTTTTTGCAGGATTGCGTCTGGAGTGAAGTCCTCGATATAGACAGTGATCGTAGTCTTGTCGGAATCCGCGGGTCCCGTGGCGTTGTAGATGCGGTAATAGAATTCGTAGCCTTGGCAGTCCGGGGGATCGGGATTACTGGCGTCGTTCCTGAAGGAAAAGGTGTTACCCGACAGATTGGCTTCCGTATCAACCGTCGGAGGAGAAAGGTAGGGATATTCCTCGAGGCCGCAGGAGACCACTAGGTTCGCTGCGAACAGGGCGGCCGCGAAGAAGGCATGAAACCGGCCATCCGCCGGCCTCCCCCCCCCGGAAATCGGCGGATGGCCGACCGTTCTGGATATGGCAAAGGAACGCATGGGGCTACGCGGAGGAGCCTTTCAAGGGCGGGTCGATGTTTTCCAGGCAGTCGATCAGCTCGTAGATCACCACCGGCTTGTTCTTCCCCTTCACCCTGATGTTGTCCAGCTCCCGGACCATGAATTTGTCCTTGACGAGGCCATAGGTGCTTTCGCTGATGATGATGTTGGTCGTGTATTCCTTGTTCGTCGCCTCGAGCCGGGATCCGAGGTTCACGTTGTCTCCCGTCAGGGTGTAGTTCATGCGTATCGGGGATCCCATGTTGCCGACCGTCATGATGCCCGAATTGATGCCGATGCCGATGTTGATGCGGATGGCTTCAGGCCAGGTCAGGTTGAGCTCGGCCAACCTTTTCATCTGCCTGAGGGCGCACTTGCATGAGAGGACCGCGTGATCGGCCTGTGGCAACGGAGCGCCCCAGAAGCACATGACCGCATCCCCGATGTACTTGTCGAGCGTGCCGCCGTAGTCCAGGACGAGGTCCGTCATCGCCGTGAGGTATTCGTTGAGATGGTTGACGAGCTCCTGCGGCGACATGTTCTCCGACAGGGTCGTGAATCCCCGGATGTCGGAGAAGAATACCGTCAGTTGCTTGTCCACGCCTCCGAGCTCCGGAGGATTGTCGACGAGCTGGTCCACGACCCTCGGGCTCACGTACTTCCCGAAGATGTCCCTGATCGCCCGCTTGTCCCGTTCCTCGGTGAAAGCGCGATAGACGACGACGGCGACGAAACAGATGAGGATGCCGAACGCGGGTTTCGTGAAATTGAAGATGAGGTTGCGCTGCTCGAAGGTGAAGGTGATCACGAAGAAGACGACGATCAGGATGCCGATCGTGATGAAGAACGACCAGACCGTCGAGAGCCGGGAACTGTAGAAGCATACGAAGGCGACGAGCAGCACGAGCACGAGAACGTCCTGCCAGTACGGGACGTAGCGAAGGAAGTTGTCCATCAATATCGTGTTGAGGGCGTTGCTGTGTATCTCGATCCCGTACATGAGGCCGAAGGGGGTCGGTTTTTCGTCCTGAGCCATTCCCCTCGCGAACGCGCCGACCATGAGGATCTTGTTGGCCAGGTTCATGCTCCTCGGCCAGGTGGAAGCGTCGGGGCTCGGGGCCTTGCTGGCGTAACCGGAATATGAACGCATGGGGAAGGTTTGCCTTCCGTCGAAAGCCTCTTCCGACGGGGCGCCCAGGTAGTTGACGAGCATCCTGCCGTTCCTGTCGATGGGAATCACGATCTCTTTCAGGGTCCGGTACACACCCGGTTTCGTGATGTTCCCGTCCTCGTCGTATTCCTCGGGAACCACGACGATCTGGTACGGCTTCCACTCCCCCGTTTCGGGATCGAACTTCATGGGAGCGGCGATCCGGATGTGTTCTCCGAGGGTGACTTCGACATCCTGGACCTTCTTGCCAAGGTACTCGAGGGCGAGCGAAAGCGTGATGGCGGGTACGAACGAATCCCGGAACTTCCTGATGATATGGTACTGGAGGTCCGGTGTGCCGTCCGAATCGACATCCTCGATCTTGAACGGGGCGTTCTTCTCCATGACGGCCTTGAGTGCTACAAGGGCTTTTTCGGAAACCGGGGTGTCGATGTTGTGGTAGCGGCCTTCCTTGTCGAGCCATGCCAGACGCTCGAAGGCGTTTTCATCCACAGCGTATCCCGGTTTCAGCTCGTCGAGCTTGATGATTTCCACGAGGACTGCCTGCTTGATCACGAGGGGTTGGCGCCGGTATATCTCGTCCGCGTCGGGAATGTAGTTCGCGTGACCGTATCCCTTGACCCTGTTCGCATACGGAACGAGCGGGGCTTCGGCGCCGAGAAAGGCCTCTACGGATTTCCAGTCGCCCTTGACGTCCGTGATAAGGCCCCAGCGTTTGGCGAGTGCATCCTGCCGCGCGGCGACATCGGCTTCCATCGAGGGCGTCGGAGGCGGCGACTTCATGACATTTTCGAGGAACACGCGGCCCGATTCTTCCATGCCGCGCAAGAGGATGGAATCATCGGCGGCCACGCCCGGATCGGCGAAGAAAATATCTAGGAAAACCGCCCGTTCACGGCTGTTCCGGTCCTTGATGCGCGAGAATGCGTTGATGAGATCGGCATGACGCCACCGCGGGAACGGCCATCGACCGAATTTCGAGAGGGAGTTCTGATCCACGCCGATGATGACGATATCTTCGGAACGCTTGGGATCGTTGATGGATTTGACCGTCCCTTCCTGGAAAACAACATTCTTCCGCTCGTTTTTCAGGATGAAATGCGTGTCCAGTATCTTGAGTTCCACGTTCCGCAGGACATCACGGGTTCCGTCCACGAGGAGGAGCAATCCGACTATCGCTGCGCCTATCAGGAAGGCGAAGCGCCTGGTCTCGAAAATTTTCATGCGCTTTCTGGGCATGTGAACTCCTCCATATGGAAAACGGACCCGGGTTTCCGGGTCCGTCCACGCGATAGGTTTCCGTTGGAATCCCGGCGGCAATCGTCGGCCAAGGCCTGTCCTCCCAACCCTTCACGTCAACGCGCATGGCGTCAAACCGGATCGGAGGGGAACGCGCGGCTTACAGGCCGTTCGACGTCAGGAAAATTATACGGCTCCTTGCCAGTTTTGTCCAATCGTCATCTGGCTTGGTCGCGACAAGTTGGTTGTAGCACTCGCGGGCTTTCGCGTAGTCCTTCGCGTCCTCGTAAAGGAGCCCGAGCAGGTAGGAATCGTGCGGATAGCCGTCTGAAGCCGGAAATTCGCCGACGAGGCGGGCATACAGCTCGATACCCTTGGCGGTATCGCCTGAAGCGAGCGCGCAGGAAGCCGCATTGCGCAATCCGACGACGCCCAGGTCGAATTTCCTTCCCTTTTCGAACACTTCCAGGTAGGCCTTTTGCGCTTCGGCATACTCTTTTTTTTCGAAATGCATCCTTGCCTTGAGCAGGAGCGCCTTGAGTCCAGCGTACCGGCTTCCGTGTGCCTTGATGGCGGCGTCGATATCCGCCCGGAGGAGCGTTTCAAGCTCGGTTTTCTTGGCGTCTTCGGCCGAATACCATGCTTCGAAGCTCTTGTTCATTTTTTCCATGGAAACGGCGGACGCCTCGAGGGCGATGCCGTTCATGACGGTCCAACCGATGGCCAAGGTTACGGCGAGGCCTGTTGCTACCGCGAAAACCACGAGAACCATCCGGTATTTTCGCAGGATGTCATTGAGCTTTTCGGAAAAATCGGTCGAATCGGCCGAGGCCGAATTGTCCGACTTTTCGGTGTTCTTGGATACCACGATGCTACTCCTTGGGGCTGGCGATGCCGAGTTCCTTGATGAGTCGGGACAGGTAGGTCCTCTGGATGTCGAGGATCCGCGAGGTCTCCGTCTGGTTCCAGTCGTGCTCCTCGAGCGCGGACCGGATGAAGTGCTTCTTGAAGAGGATTAGCGCGTCTTTCAGATTCTTGCCATGATACATGTTGCGGTCTTCGGGACGTTCGCCGATGGAAAGGTCGGTCGCCGAGATATACAAATCCTTGGCCACCACCACCGCGCGCTCGATCGCGTTCTCAAGCTCGCGGATGTTGCCGGGCCATGAATACGAGAGCATGAGGCCCATGGCTTCGTCGGCAAAGCCCAGCGCCTGCTTTTTCGTCTCCCTGCACGCCCGCTTGAGGAAATGCTCCGCGAGCGGCGCGATGTCCTCCTTGCGCTTTCGCAGGGGCGGGACGTAGATGGGCAGGACGTTGAGGCGGTAGAAGAGATCATTCCGGAATTCGCCGCGCTCCACCAATGTTTCGATATCACGGTTCGTGGCCGCGATGATCCTGACGTCCACGGTGACCGGATCGCTCGAGCCGACGCGCTCGAAGGTTCGCTGCTGGAGGACGCGAAGCAGCTTGGCTTGGAGCTTGAGCGGCATGTCGCCGATCTCGTCGAGGAATATCGTGCCGCCGTCGGCCATCTCGAACCGGCCCTTGCGGTTCTGGATGGCATCGGTGAATGCGCCCTTGACGTGTCCGAAAAGTTCGCTCTCGAGCAAGCCTTCGGGAAGCGCCGCGCAGTTGACCCTGACGAAAGCTCCCTTCTGACGGGGGGAACGTTTGTGTATCTGCTCGGCGATGAGTTCCTTGCCGACGCCGCTTTCGCCGAGGATGAGGACCGACGAATCCGTCCTGGCCACCTTGTCGACGATCTCGAGTTTCTCCCTCATGGCCGGGCTCACGGAAATCAGGGTGTGGTAGCCCTGCCCGGTTTGAATCTGGTCCCGGAGGTATCCGATCTCCTCGCGCGCCTTTTCGAAATACTGGGCGTTCTCGATTGCTATCGCCGCCTGGACGGCGAAGACTTCCAGCCACCGGAGGTCTTCCTGCGTAAAATACTTCTTGTCTTTCTTGTTGATGATCTCGATGACCCCCACGCACTTGTCGCGGATGATCATGGGAACCGCGATGATGCTGTACGTGGGGAAACCGATCGACTTGGAAATATCACCGTAGAACCTGGAATCGGTTTCGACGTCGTTGACGATGAGCGAGCGACCATGTTCGGCCACCCACCCGGCAATCCCTTCGCCCTGGTTGAGGGTGAATTTCTTGACGTCGCGGCCTTTCGGGCCGAGAGCTATCTCGAAATACAGTTTATTGTCTTCCGCGTTCTTGAGGGCGAGCGATGAGGCCTCCCCCTCGATGAGTCGCGTTGCCGACTCGATGATCCGGGTCAACAATGACGTGGCGTCACCGTAGTTGGAGTTTATGAGCGTGCTGACTTCGAGAAGGGTCTCGAACTTGCGGGGATCGACGCGCTCGAACATGGCGCGGATGCGTTACGCGTTGTCCCCGGAGTCGTCCTTGTCCTTGAGGATGTCGCCGAGCGTATAGCCTTCGCTGGAATCGCTCTCGTCCTGCATGAACTTGGAGAGCTCCTCGCGCTGCGTGCGCCGCACCATGTCGCGAATGGAGAGCGAAAGGCGCTGCCGCTCGACGCTCAGCTCGGTGACCATGGACCTGATGGGAGAACCGATCGGGTGGTTCTTGACGACGTTTTCGAAGCTGTCCTCGCGTTCGACCGTGATATTCATCTTGTTGACAAGCCCCTCGATATCGCCTTGGACCTTAACGAAGACGCCGAAATCGGTAACCCCGGAAACGATCCCGTCCACGATGGAACCGACATGGAACGCCTTTGCAAAGCTCTTCCAGGGGTCTTCCGAAAGCTGCTTGACTCCGAGCCGGACATTATGGTCCTGCTGGTCGCTCTCGATGACGATGACTTCGATTTCCTGTCCGGCTTCGAGCTCGCTGGCTGGATTCTTGACCTTCTTGGTCCACGAGAGATCGTCCACGTGAAGGAATCCGTCCACGCCTTCCTCAAGCTCGATGAATGCACCGGCATTGGTGATCTTGACGACCTTTCGCTTGAGGCGCATTCCGACCGGATACTTGTTGTCGACGTTGTCCCAGGGATTTTCCTGGACCTGCTTGAGACCGAGCGAAACCTTGCCGGCCTGGAGATCGTAGTTGAGGATCATGCACTGCACGGGGTCGTCGATCTTCAACATTTCCTCGGGTTTCCTGACCTTGCGGATCCAGGAGAACTCGGAAATGTGGGCGAGGCCTTCGATGCCCTCTTCGACTTCGATGAAAGCGCCGTAGTCGGTGAGCTTGGTAACCTTCCCCTGGACCACGTCGCCGATATGGTAGCGCTCTTCGAAGGTAAGCCACGGATCGTCCGTGAAATGCTTAAGAGATAGATTGATGCGTTTCTCTTCAGCATCGAGTCGAATGACCTTGAGCTCGATTTCCTGGCCTTTCTTGACGAAATCCTTCGGCCTGGTGACATGACCCCAGCTCATGTCGTTTATATGGAGGAGCCCGTCGAACCCGCCGAGGTCGATGAACGCACCGAAACTCGTGAAACTCTTGACTGACCCCTTGACGACGTCGCCGATCTGGGCTTTTGCGAAGAACTCGTCCCGCTGTTTCTCCGAGTGCTCTTCGAGCCACTTGCGGCGGTTCAGGACGATGTTCACGCGCTTTTCGGAGTAGAGGCGCTCGATGAAAAACAGGCTCGTGAGCCCGATGAGCTTGTCTGTTTTTTCGACGCGGTGAACATCGGCCTTGGAGACGGGAAGGAAACCCCGGAGACCGTGGTTGAGGTTGACCTCGAAACCACCCTTGATTTCCTTGTCGATGGTACCTTCGACCGGAAGGTGCTCATGGAAGGCGCTGGAGAAGGTCCGCCAGTGGATTTTTTCGTCAGCCCGCTTCTTGGACACGACGATGTCGCCGGAATAGGTTTCCTTCTTGAGGAGGACGACGGAAACCTGGTCTCCGACCTTCGGTGCGACGGCGAATTCGACGAGGGGGATCTTGCCTTCGGACTTGGCTCCGACGTCGATGAAAACGGTATCGTTCGTCACCTGGATGACGTGTCCGTCGACGAGGTCTCCCTCTTCGAGCTGGTCGATCGACTTTAAGTACTCTTCCTGCAATTGTGTCTGAATGCTGTCCGAAGAGGGTTTTTTGACCGCATTCACTTCCACTTCCTGTATGCCCATGTTGGTCCCTTGATGGTGAATTTTCGCGTACACTTTCTCATAAACTTCTTCTATGGTCAAGTCCGAGGTGTCCAAATAGACCGCGTCGGACGCGATTTTAAGGCTTCCTTCCGCTTTGCTGCGGTCGATCGAGTCCCGCATCTCGATATTGGCGCGGACTTCGTCGAAGCTCAGCTTGCTGGTTCCCTGCGCGAAACGCCTGCACGTTCTGGAATCGACGGACGCGTCCAGGTAGAACTTGAGGTCGGCGTCCGGGAAGACCACGGTCGTGATGTCCCTGCCCTCCACTACCGCGTCGATGGAACCAGCCGCCGCCCGGATGATGTCGTTCACGACGTGGCGGACGGGAACTATGGCGGAGACCTGTGCGACGGTCCCATCGATGGCATCGGTGTGCAGTTCATCCTCTATGTCGCGGTTTTCCAGCGCCACCCTGCCTTGCCGGTACTCCAGACGCACCGTCTTCGCGAATTCCACCACGGCATCCGCATTGTCGAGGTCGATCGACGACGCCAGGCACCCGTAGGTGATGGCCCGGTAGAGATTGCCGGAATTGAGATAGGTAAAATGAAGATGCTTGGCCACCATCCTTGCTATAGTGCTCTTGCCGGTTCCTGCCGGCCCGTCCATGGCTATGATCATGAAGGACTCCTGTGAGTCACGGAATCGGATGCGGACCTTGTTTCATCCGCGTCAACGCGTTCCCGGGACCGTGTTGTATCTGTACGAAAGAATTGCCTCGACTTCATCATCGGCAAGCTCGCAAAAATCGCCGTCGCGCATTCCTCCCAGTCCGATGGGGCCGATCCGTATCCGCACCAGTTTCCTTGCGCGCAAGCCGACCGTTTCCAGGGCTCGCCGTATCTCGCGATTGCGACCCTCGAGCAGGACGACCGACATTCTGCGCGGTTCCAGGATCTCGACCCGTTCGGCGCGAAGCGTATCGCCGTCGGAATCGATCCCACGGACGAAATCCCCGGGGAAGGATCGGGGAATATCTTCGTGGGTATCGACGAGGTACTCCTTGTCGATGCCTCCGGAAGGGTGACCGACCCTTCCGGCGAATTCCCCGTCATTCGTGAAGAGGATGAGGCCCGACGAGGCAAAATCGAGCCGGCCGACGTTGTAGAGACGCTCCTTGAAGCGGGCGCGGAGGAGGTCGATGGCGACTGGCCTACCCTTCTCGTCATGCATGGTGCAGAGGTAACCGACCGGCTTGTTGAGAGCCACGTAACGCAGGCGCTCGGTGGCGCCGATCGCCAGGCCATCGACCTCGACAACATCCTCGTGCAATACCCTGGTGCCGAGTTCAGTCACCACGCGGCCATTGACGCTGACACGGCCGGACCGGATGATTTCCTCGCAGGCGCGCCGCGACGCGATCCCGGACCTGGCGAGCGCCACCTGAAGGCGTACGGACGATTCAGGGAATTCCCTTTCGATCGACGGCGTCATTCTTCGTTTTCGAGCTCGAAGCGTTCGCGTTCGAGTTCGTCGAGCTTCGGCAGGTCGGCGATGCTGTCGAGCCTGAAGAACTTGAGGAAGTCCTTCGTGGTACCGTACTGCGTCGGTTTCCCGAGTACGTCTTTTTTCCCGACTTCCTTGATCAACTCGCGTTCGACGAGGAAGCGGATCATGTTGTCGGCGGAGACTCCGCGGATGGCCTCGATCTCGGACCTTGTGACCGGCTGCGAGTACGCGATGATCGAGAGGGTTTCGAGAGCCGCCCTCGACATCCTGGCTTCGCTCTTTCGGCCGTACTTTTCCTTGAGCGCGTTCCAGTAATCGCGTTTCGGCGCGAGGGTGTACCCTCCCCCGATCTTCAGCAGTTCCATGCCGCGGGAAGGGCCGGAATATTCACTTTCGAGGTTCTCGATGACGCGTTCGACGACGTCCTTTCCGAGCCCGGAGACGCGCGAGATGGACGCCACGTCGATGGGATCGGTTTCGAGGAAGAAGATCGTTTCTACGAGCGCGGTTTCGCGTTCAAGGGACGGTTCCCTCGCCTTTTCGTTCGTCGGTTCCGTGTGCATGGCGTTGTATCCGGATGTCTCCGAAGAGCTTATGTTGGTAGATGCCGATCATCTTGAGCTTGACTGCTTCGAGGATGGCGAGAAACGAGCATACGATATCCATCGTCGAGTGTCTACGGGTGACGAGATCCGCAAAGGTAAAGCTGCCCTTCGAGTCGAGGAGTTCGTCGATGAGCGTCAGCTTTTCGTTGATGGAAACTTCCTCGTACAGGTCGATGATCCGTTCTGAGCTGATGCCGCTTATGAGCCCCGAAAAGGACTTGAGGAGATCCCATACGTCGATCGCGTGCCAGAGTTCCTCGTCCTCCTCGAACGGGATCGTGCGCTGGATTTTCTTGCGTTCGATTGCCCACTCGACTTCGAGTTCCTTCCGTTCCATGAGTTCCGAGAGCCGCTTGAAGCGCTGGTACTCGATGAGCTTCTCCACGAGATCCTGGCGGGGATCCTCGATGTCGTCGGTGAAGTCGACTTCGACGGGCAGGAGCATGCGCGACTTGATGTAGAGCAGTGTCGCGGCGAGCGCGTAGAATTCGGTCAGGTCGTCAAGGGGCACGGAATCCGTCATGTCCAGGTAGTCGAGGTATTGTTCTGTGATTGAGGCGATGGGGATATCGTAGACGTTCACCTCGTTCTTCTTGATTAGGAAGAGGAGAAGGTCCAGCGGGCCTTCGAATTCGTGAAGCTTGAAACGCTGGGTGGTCCCGCCCGCGTCGCGCCTGGTTTCCGTGCTTTCGGTCATTCCTTGTTACGCTTTCAGCGGATTATAGGATGCCTGAGCGGCAAGGTAAACACCCTGGTCGCCGAGCCCCGCGGCCACTTGGGCGTACCGGGTGCCGGAGCGCGGGTCGCGGAGGGAAGGCTCCAGTTCGAGCAGGGGAAGCAGGGCGAAGAGCCGTTCGTCGAGAAGGGCGTGGGGAACGGTCAGCAGAGTATCGGACAGGATGTAATTCCCGAACAGAAGGATGTCGATATCGAGGGTCCGCGGGCCTTTCGGCCTTTCGACCGCCCGGTTCCGCCCGAAATCTTTCTCGATGCACTGCAATTCCTTGAACAGGCTGTACGGTCCATGACTCCATTCTCCCGACACCGCGGCGTTGAGGAATTCGGGTTGATCCTCGACGTGGCGCGGGGCGCTCCGGTAGAGAGCCGAAACCTTGACGCCCGAGAGAAGGGCGGCAAGGCGTCCAAGGGCGCCTGCGAAAATGGCAGCGGAATCTCCCCGGTTCGAGCCGAGTCCGAGGTAGGCGGTGATCAGAAGAGGCCCTCGTCCCCGGCACTTTTTTCAGTCTTGACAGCCGCGGATCTCGGCGGGGTTTGCCGGACGGAAACCGGCTCTGCCTGCTCACGTTCGGCGGTTTTTGGGGGAGCTGCCTTGGCTTCGTCCTTCCCGGCAGGCTTGGCTTCCTTCTTGGCCGCTTCCGTTTCTCCCTTCAGCGGGAAAATGAGCGCGCGTACCTTGCGTTCGATTTCCGCGCTGAACTCGGGGTTCTGCTCGATGTAAAGCTTGACATTTTCCCTGCCCTGCCCGAGCTTCTCCTCGCCGCAGGTGTACCAGGCGCCCTTCTTGTCGATCACCTCGTATTTCACCGCGGCGTCTATGAGGCTGCCCGACCAGGAAATGCCCTTGCCGAACATGATCTCCAGTTCCACCTTGCGGAACGGCGGCGCGACCTTGTTTTTGACCACCTTGACGCGAACCTTGTTGCCGATGGCCTCGTCAGGGTTCTTCTCGATCGTCTCGATCTTGCGGACCTCGAGCCGTATCGAAGCGTAGAATTTGAGGGCGTTGCCGCCCGTGGTAGTCTCCGGGTTCCCGAACATGACGCCGATCTTCATGCGGATCTGGTTGATGAACAGGAGGATGGTCTTCGATTTGGAGATGGTGCCGGTCAGTTTCCTGAGGGCCTGGCTCATGAGTCGGGCCTGGAGGCCGACGTGAGCGTCCCCCATGTCACCCTCGATTTCCGCCTGTGGGGTGAGCGCGGCCACCGAATCGACGACGACGATATCGACCGCGCCGGAACGAATCAGCGATTCCGCGATCTCGAGCGCCTGTTCCCCGTTGTCCGGCTGGGATACCCAGAGGTTGTCGATATCCACACCGAGATTCTTGGCATACACGGGATCGAGCGCGTGTTCGGCATCGATGAAAGCGGCGATACCGCCCGTTTTCTGCGCCTCGGCGACTGCATGGAGGGCCAGGGTGGTCTTGCCCGACGATTCGGGACCGTAGATCTCGATGATGCGGCCGCGCGGATACCCGCCGATGCCGAGCGCTTCGTCCAGGAGTATGGAACCCGAGGATATCGTATCGATGTCGAGCCAGCCAGCTCGAGTCCCCAGTTTCATGAGCGAGCCCATGCCGAATTGCTTTTCGATCTGGAGCCTGGCCGCTTCCAGGGCTTTGTTCTTGTCCTCGATGCTGGATGCCGATCGATCGACCGTGGATTCTTCGTTCTTGGACATGATGGTCCTCCGATACAGTACTACATCGCGGAAACGGCTTGATGCTCGTATACCCCGCCCATCACGGGGCACGATACCCTTATTCCTCGCCTCGGTCAATTCCATGATCTCGGCGGCCTCGGTCAATTCCAGCCATATCGTGCATGGATCGGCAGCAGCTTGTTATCGCCGTCTGAGAATTTCGAGCGGCTGCAAACCTGCGGCTTTCCGCGCGGGAAGGATCGAAGTCAGGAGTGATATGACGACCGTACCCGCGGCGATGAAAGCGAGCGAAGCGTAATCCAGGACTATGGGTATCATCTCGAGATAATAGTCGGGATTGAGCAACTCCGAGGGGGAGCTTCCTTCCGGAAGGTCGAGTGCGAAACGAACGGCGCGATCCACGAGGGAAAGGCTGCGTTCGAGGAGGGAGATGGCCTCATTGACGTTCACGGCTGCGAACGCGCCGATCGCTGTTCCGGCGGCAGCGCCCAGTGTCCCCACGATCGTGCCGATGACGAGGAATACGAGGGCGATGTCCCCGGACGACATGCCGAAGCTTTTGAGGACGGCGATCTCGTTCGACCGTTCCATGACGAGTGTCACGAGGGCTCCGCCGACGTTCACGGCCGCCACGCCGACGATGAGCGCCATGATGAAAAGCAGGATCGAGCGAGTGGATTCCAGCGAATCCATCAATCCCCGTTCAAGGTCGCGCCAGTCGAACACCGAGACATTCCCGCCGACGACATCGCGGATGGACAAGGTGAGTTTCGAGGGAATTCCGGATGCAGCTTCGCGCTGGTATTCCTTCGCGTACGGATCGGCGATCTTGACGCCGATCAGGATCCGCGACGTGGCTGGAACGAGGATCCGCGAAGCCGCCTTGGGGTGGATGAAGAGCCAGTTCGCGTCGAGTTCGCGGTATCCCGATGAGACGACGGCCCGGAGCACGTACACGGAAACCCTGGGTTTGGGATCCGAGCCCGAGTTCGAGCGGAGCGTGATGAGATTGATCGTGTCGCCCACGCGTAGCCCGAGCTTCTTCGCCAATTCCTTGCCAGCGATGGCGCCGTAGGAATCGAAGGCCTCGACGGAACCTTCCACGGTTTCGAGATAGCGGCCTGTAGCGGAAGCCAGTAGGAAGGCGGGGTCGACCGCTCGTATCGCGACGCCGGACGAGACACCGCCGGCGAACGTGACGCCAAAAGACTGGATTTCCGCCCATGCTCCTTCGACGCCACTTACCCCGCGGATTCTCGATGCCAGGTCATCCGCTTCACCGAACGTGGCCGAGTAACGCGGAATCACCTGCTTGTGGTAGGTACCGAGCTCGATGTAGCGGGCGGTTATCCCCTGGATCATGCCGTCGGCAACGACCAGGACGACGACGATGGGGACGAGGCTCACGGCGATGCCGATGACGGCACCACGCAGGGACCGCCTGGCCAGGTCCCGTCGGTCGGTTCCCCTTCCGACGAGCAGGCGCATGCCGATCGCGAGGCAGGATGCGACGGTCATGACGGGAAAAGCTCTCCCTCGTGAAGCCTGAACCGCTGTTCCGCCCTTCCAGCGAGACGCAGGTCGTGGGTGACCAGGACGAGCGTCGTGCCCCGCTTGGCCACCGCGCCGAAGAGTATGTCTTCGGCGCTCCGCGCGGACCGTTCATCCAGGTTGCCCGTCGGTTCATCTGCGAATACGATGCTCGGCTCGTTCATAAGGGCTCGAGCGATGGATACCCGCTGGCGTTCGCCTCCGGACATTTTCGAGGGATAATGGCTTGCCCTGTCGGCAAGCCCGATCTCGGTGAGGAGCCCTTCGGCGCGTTCATACGCGCGCGGCCTGGACAAACCCGCGACGATACCGGGCATGGCGACATTTTCCATCGCGGTGAAATCCTTGAGAAGGTAGTGGAACTGGAACACGAAGCCGACGCTCGACAGCCGGAATCCGGCAAGATCCCGTTCGGGCGTCGAGTGGAGCGGGATTCCGTCGACCCACGCCTCGCCTTTCGTCGGTGCGTCGAGCCCTCCGAGTATCGAGAGCAGCGTACTCTTCCCGCATCCGCTGGCTCCGGTAATGGAGATGGTGGATCCGGCTTCGGCTTCCAGGTTCACGTCCCTGAGTATCTCCAGAGCTTCGGCATCCCCGGCGAAGGTTTTCCCGAGACCGATGCAGCGCAGGACCATTTCACTCATTCCTGAGAACCTCCGCGGGCCGGTATCGGGGAACACGGGCTGAAGCGATGTACGCGGCCACTATCGCGCTTGCGGTTCCGGCCATGAAGATGACGAGCACTTCCGGGAAATACACCCTTACGGGAATTTCGAACATGTAGAACGGCGACTGCGCGTATATGGAAAGATCGGCACGGGCGACGGCATCACCTCCGAAGCCGGAAAGCGCCATCGAGAGTCCGGAAGCGGCCGATTCCAGGAAACGGATCAGCTCGTTTACCCAGGCGGCCAGCAGAAGGCCGGTCGAGATGCCTGCGATTGCGCCGATGAAACCGATGATCGCGCCGTCCATGACGAAGACCGCACGCACGTCCGCGGATTCCGCGCCGATGGCTTTCATGACGGCAATCTCTTCCATGCGCTCGAACACGTTCCGCTTCATCGCGTGGTAGATATTGAGGCCGACGACGACGAAAATGAGCCCTACGAGGAGCATCATGGCTGACTTTTCCGTCCTCAGTGCGCCGAAGAAGGAACGGTTGTAGGTCCGCCAGTCGGTTAACTCGCCGCCGGAGCCGTTCACGACGGCTTCCACCCCAGGATGACGGGTTTCCCGGTCGGTGAACTTGATGCCGAAGTCAAGGGGAGCCGAACCCGAGATCATCATGCCTGTTTCGAGCGAAACGATGCCCAGTCCCGAGTCGAAATCGTAATAGCCGCTACGGAATATGCCGCTCACATCAAGGTTCATGGTGCGAGCCGACACTCCATCCTCTTCCGAGGCGATGACGGACAGGACCGAGATGCTGTCACCGGGGGCAAGGCTCAAGCTCCGGGCGAGTTCGGCGCCGATGGCGATCGATCCCTTCGACGAGGGGAATTCACCTGCCCTCAGGTCGAGTTTCTCGATGAAATCGGGATCCTTTTCGGGGGCATCCGGGGACACTGCCTTGATCTTCAGGGGCGCCACACGGCGCCCGGATGTATACGCCATCGTGTTGGTTTCGGTGAATTCGAGGACCGCAGCCACGCCAGGAACGGCCTTGAGCCTCGATTCCAGTACGCCCGTGTCGATCGATATTCCCGCAGGAAATGCCGCCCTGGCATGGTGGCTGTCGATCGAAAGGATGGAATCGATGAAGCCCGACTGGAATCCGTTCATGACGCCGAGGACGACGACAAGGGTAGCGGCGCCGATAGCGATCCCGCCAGAGGAAAAGACGGAGGACGCCAGCCGCCCGTTCCGCCGCGCTGCGCGGAAGTAACGCGATGCGACGAACCCTACCCATGAATGATTGATCACGGGAATACCCTCGTCCGCACCACGGCCCCGTCCTTCAGAAGCTCTTCCGAAACCTTCTTGCCGCCTTCGAACCGGGTTCGGGCGAAAACTTTGCCCTTCCAGTAGTATTCCTCGGTCCGGACTTCGTTTTCCCCGTAACTGACTACTTTCTCGAGTTCCCCGTCCGCCGAGTGGCGCTCCGACGCGAGGGACCCGTCATCCCGGTAGATGTAATCCACGAGCGTCACGGAATCCGCGGTTGTAGTCCGGACGGATGCCAGGCGGCCGTTCCGGTCGTATGACCAGGCGGCAGTCCTGAGTTCAGCCCCGCCCTTGTACGAAATTTCGGACATGATCCTTCCGCGTTCGTCGTACTCGTCCACGCTGGAAATCCCGTCAACAGGCCGTTCCACGGTTTTTCGCCTGATCTTTTTTTCGACATACTCGTTCGAGATACGCTCGGTGACGACACCCTTTTCGAAAACGGCTTCGTAAACCAGGTTCCCGTCACGGTCCCGTTTCCTGACGAGCTCACGGTCGCCCAGCGTTTTCCATGCGTCGCCGCCTTTCGAGGGCAAGTTCAGCTCGGCATCGATCTCAACGCGGCCGTCGGCGAGGACGCTGCGGACGGCGTATGCGAAACCGCTCCTCGTGTAGAGCACGGTATCGGTCCTGGTCGTCGCGCCATGTGCATCCTTCGTCGTGACCGAAGCGAGACGATCCCCGTCGTACGCGTACGAGATCGTGACGGTCGCACCGTCTTCGGTCGCCGCGACCATTTCCGTGGGGCGGCCATATGCATACGAAGTCCTTTCGCGAAGGATCCCTTCCTCGAAATAGCGCCGCGTGACGATGGATCCCGAGGAAAGAATCGTTTCCCAGCGCGCGATCTCACCTTTTGCCCCTTCGAGCGCCCGTATTTCGAGATCTGCATCGCGGGTGACGGCGAGCACCCAGGGAAATTCGTCCTTCCGGTACGGTTCGATCCGCTCGTAGGCGATTCCGTTGCGGTCGGCCACATAGTACTCCGTCACGGGATCTGCGAAAACCGGTACGAGCGCGGCAGCGAGCAGAGAAACGAGCAGGGCGGAACGAAGGGCGGGACGTGGTTTCATGGAAGTCCTATGAAGTCATTGAGGAAGGAATCGGGATTGAAGACCGAGAAATCCTCGTACCGCTCCCCGGAGCCGATGAATGCCGTCGGAATCCCCAACTCGTACGCGGCGGCGAGAACGATGCCGCCCTTGGCCGTGGAATCGTACTTGGTAACGACAAGCGCGTCGACCTCGACCGCGTCGCGGAAAGCTTCCGCCTGGGCAACGGCATTCCGGCCCGTCGTCGCGTCGACGACCAGCAGCTTGCGGTAGGCTTCGCGGGGCACCCTGGCATTTATGATCTTGTCGATCTTGGCCAGTTCCTTGACGAGATTTTGTTTCGTGTGCATGCGTCCGGCGGTATCGGCGATGACGAGTATCCCCGATCCGGTACCCTCCGATTCCAGTGCGTCGAAGATGACGGCACCCGGGTCCGAACCCTGTTCCTGGGCCACGACCCGTACGCCGAGCCTTTCACCGTGGATCTTCAACTGATCGATAGCGGCGGCACGGAAAGTATCACCCGCGGCCAGGACTATGGTTCTGTCGCGGCCGTCCTTGCCGAAAAAGAACGCGAGCTTGGCGATGGTCGTGGTCTTTCCGACCCCGTTGACGCCGAGGACGAGGAAGCAGCCGGGACCGGTAACGGGCGGTTCTATCAGGGCCGGGCGGGCATAGGGAGCAAGAATGGCCTTGAGCGCCGCCTTGACCTGGCGTTCTTCGGAAATCCTTCCCCGTGCGCATGCGGCCCTGAGTTCCTCGGTGGCCTTGAACGCGAGGGTGGTTCCGATGTCGCCCTCGACGAGAAGGTCGCACAGGTCGTTGAACAGTTCTTCGGGCGCGGTACCGAGCTTGAAAAGGGCCTTGAGCCTTTCTGCAAATTTCATGTTCTTCCTTGTAATCTCACTCCATCGTCTTCATGTAACGGGAGAACGAGAACGCGGCATCGACGAAAAAGCCCGCGCTTGTGGCCGTGGCGGCCCAGAATACCGTCTGGCTGGTCCAATACCCGAACTCCAGTCTTTTCCTCGCAGATTCGGATTCCGCCAGGCTCAGGCGGCCGGCAGCGATGTCGTTGAGGATGGCTTGCTCGGCGTTGGAATAAAGCTGGAAATATCCATAGGAAAGGACGGCCACCGGCAGGGAAATGACGAAACGGCCGAGCGAGTCAAAGAAGGAATCCCGGGAATACTTGAAGCCAAAGGCCTTCCTGTCGACTTCCTTCAGCAGGGTGACGTCGATGGTTTCGATTTTCCCCGCATCGAGTTCGAAGAAACGCGGCGCATACCCGTTCAAGCGCGCTTCGCCTATCCCGCGCACATCGTCGGCGATCACGTCGACGGGACTCAGGCCGGCGAATGACGAGGAAACGTACACCCTGGCATCGGCGGGATTGGTGCGGACGAGGAATGTCGGTGGGTTTATCGGGGACAGTTCGACGACAATCTCCGTCGTCGATCCCGGATAGGCACGTACTTCGCTTTCGCCGGACTCGTAGCCGAAAGCCTGGGTCGACAACCGGTATTCGCCGCCGCGATAACAATAGAAGGTCCCATCCGCGATGTTGACGACAGGATTGGCTCCTTCAAGCCTCATCGTGGCATGATCCGGGATAGGTTTGACCCTCAGGATGGCGAGGTTGGCTCCCGCAACCGCTCTTTCTATGGTTTCGCGCGCAAGAACGACCGCGTCGCCGGGATCGTCGGGAAAGGCGAAATTTTCGAATGAAACGATCCGGGCCGACGTCAGGGATGACCACACATCGAAACCCACAAGCGCGTAGCCCCCGACCGGGCGGACCGTCCCCGTGATGAGGATGTCGAGCCGGTTGTCACTCATGGATTTCAGGATATCCGACGATTCCGGGACGAAACGCCCTTCCTGGTGCCCCTTCCACATGGCCAGCCGTACGTAGCGTTCGGGTCGTTTTTCCGTGTTTCCCCCCGTGTCGCGGATGGACGCCCTTACGAGCTTGTCCAAAGCGGCACGTTTGGCTCTCAAGTCGGTTTCGGCGAGGACGCGATCGGCTGCCTGCCTGTCCGCTCCGGCCCGGCTAAACGGCACGGTGTCCAGTTTCCTGCGGGCAGCCGCGAGTGCGCTGCCCGCCGCATACAATGCCCGAAGCCGGGTTCGCTCGTCGACGGATGCCGTTTCTTCGGGCGACATGCGCCTGAACGGAAGGGAGCTTATCCTGCGAAGGAGCAGACTGGGGATGGCAATGGCGAATGAACGAAGCTGCTCGTTTCCCCCGTCGACCTTCAATTCTGCGATTCCGACGACGAGCGCTGCCTGTTCCGAGATCGCGATGGAAGGTTCCGCGGCGGGTGAACGCGCAGCAACGACAAAAAAGGCGAACGCCGCCAGCGATCGGAGGATCCGATCAAACATCGTCGTCGTTCGCTCCGTCTTCGACGACCGTTCCGCCCTTCCAGCGGAAGTGCATCCAATTTTCGATGAACGGGTCGATGTCCCCGTCCATGACGCCCTGGACGTTTCCGACGAAGAACTTCGTCCGGTGATCCTTGACCATCGTGTACGGCTGGAAGACGTACGACCTGATCTGGCTGCCCCATGCGATTTCCTTCTTTTCCGAGGCGAAGCGCGCGTTTTCCTTTTCTTTCTCCAGCCGGTAGTATTCGTACAATCTCGATTTGAGGACGCTCATCGCAACGTCCTTGTTCTTGTACTGGCTGCGTTCGTTCTGGCAGGTTACGACGATTCCCGTCGCAAGGTGGGTAATGCGGACGGCACTGTCCGTCTTGTTCACCTTCTGGCCACCGGCGCCCCCGGAACGGTAGGTGTCGATACGGATCTCGTCCGGTTTGATTTCGAGATCGATGGAATCGTCGAGGACGGGCAGGATGTAAACGCTGGCGAAGGATGTATGCCGTCGGGCATTGGCGTCGAACGGGCTGATCCGCACGAGCCGGTGCACCCCCGATTCGCCACGCAGGTAGCCATAGGCATACGCACCGTCGATTTCTATGGTTGCACTCTTTATTCCGCCTTCGGCTTCGAGGATGTCCACAATTTCATACTTGAAACCCCTCCGTTCCGCCCATCTGGTATACATCCTGAGAAGCATTGAAGCCCAGTCGCAGGCTTCCGTTCCGCCGGAACCGGCATGGATGGAAAGGAATACGCCGTTGCGATCAGCTTCGCCCGAGAGGAGCTCAAGCACCATCGCCTTGTCGAAACGGTTTTGGAGCTTGTCGTAGGTAGTGCTGATGTCAGTATCGAGGGATGTATCGTTTTCCTCCCGGGCCATATGGAACACGTCGAAGAGCGCTTCGACATCCTCGCGGAGTTGTTGCCATGAATCCAGGCGGTTACGCATGAGCTTGGCTTCGCCGATGATGCGTTCGGCTTTTGTCTGGTCGTTCCAGAATCCCGGTTCCGCGGTTTGCGTGTCCCGGTCATCTATGGCTTTTTTCAGGGAATCAGGGTCAAAGACGCCCCCAGATATCCATGATATTCCGCTTCAATTCCTCGATGGGTGCGGAAATGTCTTCGTACATGTGTTCCTCCGTGGGAATCGGCTCCAGGCCTGTCTCAGGTCTTATGGGGCCGGACGATCACTTTTCGCCATTTGTTCTCCTTAAGGATGGAGATGGCGAGGGTTCCCTCGACGGGGAACTGGTACATCCGAATGGTATCGTAGTAATCGGTTATCTTGTCGATATCCCGTTTCACGGCGGATAGCTGTTTTTCCGAAACCTGGGCAGATTCGAAGCATGCCCGCTGAGCTTTTTCAAAGCCGTATTGCGGGAGGAGATCGTAGAGAGCGGCCCTGGAATCCTCGCTCCCCATGTCGCAGACGATTGAAACGAACATTTACATCAAATCTATCCGAAATCCGCCGGAAGTGTCAAACGAGCAGGAAGCAGGATTGGCAGCGCAGCCGCATCCGGCCATTGGCGCAGCCGATGGCCTAGGTGAGCGGCACAGCCGCTCACCGGGCCTCTGGAACTCCCGCGAATCGTCCGATATTATAGAGCAAGATGAAACGACTACAATGCATTACGTTCGCGCTGCTCTGCGCGGCCGCTGCGATCACCGCAGCCCAGTCCCCGGAACCCGTCGACACGGACGATACGGGCTCTACCGAGAGCATTTTCGCGCCCTTCCCTTCCCGGATCAGGGTGGTCACGAGGGGCTTGACAGTCATCGTTGCCTGGGAGGATAGCGCCGATATCGAAGGCGACTATGCCATTTACCGCTACGGACAAGCCATCGATGCATCCAATTTCGGGAATGCTTTGTTCCTGGGTTCCGTTCCGATCGGTAGCATGAGCTTCGAGGATAATCCTCCCGATCCCAAGGCATATTATTACCTTGTCCTCGGAAGGGACGCGAAAGGACTCGTCTACGAGGTTTTCGTTCCCCTGAAGAACGCGACAATGATGCCAATCTCCGTCGCGGTGCCCGAAAAACCCAAAGGCGTGATCGAATCCATTTCGGCGACCCGCAGGAATGATGCCATCGTCCTTTTATACGTCGTTTCCAAACCTGGCGACAATTACGTGCTCTACCGTCACATTGAACCGATCCTGTCGGTTCCCAAGCTCCTGGAATCCACCATTGTCGCGCTTTTCGAGGACACCGCGGGCAGCTTCGTGGATTACCCCGTGCCGGGTATTTCCTATTTTTACGCGTTGGTGGAGGAAAAAGCGCTGACCAGCGGCGAGATCAAGCTGGAGGCCGGGGTGAATGCCACCACGACGGCGGTGGTGATACCGACGGGCTTGTACAGAACGGGACTCCCCGCGGTATCGGCGGTATCGCGGAACATTCCCCTGCCCTATCTTTCACTCAACAGGAGCGTCGGGACGGACGGGGGCACCATCGCCGACGGTATCGATCTGCCTGAACCAAGGCAGCTCACGATAGAGACCGAAAAAGCCCTCAGGCGCTATCTGGCCGGCATACCTTCCCTGTCCATGGAGATACCGCGGCTCAGGGTGTTCCAGGAAGACCTCAAGCCAGCCGCGGGAGCGGAAGATTATACCCTGGGCATCATCGCGCGGGACAAGCTGCAGCGAGGCGTCTACGTTGAGGCAGCCGATCACCTGATCCGCTACCTGTCGATCCAGCGTACGCCCAATGCCGCTGCGAGGGCGCATTTCTACCGTGGGGAAGCCCTCGCCTTTTCCGGAAGTTTGCGGGACGCGTTCTTCGAGTTCCTCCTGGCAGAGGACCGCTACTATGTCGAGTCCAACGAGTGGATCAACTACATCCTCGAAAAGCTGAACGCGAATCCACTTTCCTGAAAAAGGGCGCGGGCATCGGTGAAAACTGGCGCGTCCGCGTGGCCCTGGTCAGAATGAAAACCGGCAAACTGTCTCGTGTACGTACTTGGCGCCGGGTTCCAGGATGCACGCGGGGAAACCCGCTTGATTGGGCGAGTCCGGAAGGAACTCGGTTTCCAGGCAGAAACCCGAATGCCTGTCGTAGACTGATCCCGTCTTCCCCCTGATGTCCTTCAGGAAATTCCCCGAATAAAACTGCACGCCGGGCATGGTGGTGAGAATGGTCAATCGCCGATTCGTCCCGGGATGAAACGCTTCGGCGCAGGGGATCAGCGAATTGTCCGATATTTCGGGACGATCAAGGACAAAGCAGTGGTCATAACCGCCGACCGCGGCGATGTCCGTCCCGACCGGCTTCGCCTTCAGGAAATCGAAGGGAGTGCCTGCGACAGGATGCAACGCCCCGGTCGGTATGAGGTCGTCGCCCACGGGGACATAGCGGGAACAGGAAATCCGCAGTTCGTGATCGAGGATATCGCCCTTTCCCTCGCCTTTCAGGTTGAAGTAGGAATGATTGGTCAGGTTGACCGGAGTAGGCGCGTCCGTCACCGCCTCGTACGCCATCCGGATCGAACCGTCGGCGCCGAGGCTGTAGGTGACGGAAGCTTCGAGATTCCCGGGATAGCCCTCGTCCCCATCAGGACTGTTCAGGGAAAAGCGCACCGAGGGGTCCCCGCCGACGCTGCCGGGTTCGGAGTTCCACACGTACTTGTCGAATCCCTTGCGGCCGCCGTGCAGGTGGTTTGCGCCGTTGTTTGTAGCCAGGACGTATGACGTCGATCCGAGCCTGAACGCGCCTTTCGCGATGCGGTTGGCGTAGCGCCCGACCGTCGCGCCGAAGAAGGGGTGCTTGGCAGCGTAGCCCGACAGGGTGGAAAAACCCAGGACGACGTCGTCATGGCCGCCCTTTCCGGCGGGGAGCAGGACCGAGACCAGGATGGCCCCGAAATCGGTCAACGAGATCGACATGTTCCCGTTCTTCAGCACGAAGAGCCTGGTTTCCTCGCCCGTGGCGAGCGTACCGAACGGGAGTACCCTGGTATCCATGTGATCCTCCATTTCCCGTCAGGCACAGCGGGCGACAGGACCGGCCCTTTCCGGCCAATTTTCATGCTTCAGTTCGTACGCGTCCGACGACCGACGCCAGTATCTCCACGATGGCATCCGGCTTGAGTTTTTCCGTGTTGACGATCAGGTCGGCGTCCGAAAACGCGTCGTTGTCGATCCCGTAGATCCTGAGATAACGTTCGTGGTCGGCACAGTCCCGTTCCCTCGTGAAGGCCAATATTTCTTCCATCTTTCCATTCTCGCGGTCACGGATGCGCCGGGCCCTCGTGGTTTCGGAGGCGCTCAGGTAGACGCGCAGGTCGGCATCGGGCAGAAGCCAGAGTGCCAGCCTCGATCCGATGACGCAATCCCCCTTTCGGGCAAGTTCGACCTGCTTCCTGTCGAGGGTCCGGTCGTAGGAATCATCGTTCCTGGACTTGTCGAGAAGCTCCGTGAAAGGCATACCCAGTTCGACGGACATGTTGCGGAACGTGTAATTGACGAGGCGGACGCCGAGCCGTTTGGCGAGCAGGCCGCTCACCGTCGAATTCCCGCATCCGGACTTTCCCGAGATCGCGACGATGAACGGTTTCATTCCCTGCACGATCTACCCCTTCATTCCACGTTCCGTATCTGCTCGCGGATGTTCTCGAGATCATCCTTCATCGACACCACCGCCAGCCCGACCGAGCTCAGCATGTTCTTGGATCCGATCGTGTTGATCTCCCGGTTCATCTCCTGGCAGATGAAATCGAGCTTCTTGCCGCAAGCCCGCTCGTCCATCGTCGCCGTGAAGGATTCCAGATGGGATCGCAGGCGGACGATTTCCTCGTTGATCGTGTGCTTCGCGAGGTAGGAGGCTATCTCGACCAACATCCTCGATTCCTCGACCTCGTCGCCGAGCACGTCCCGGAATTTCTTGGCAAGCCCCGACCGGATGGTGGATTCGAGCTCGTCCGCGTGGCTTTCGACGGTCTTGACATGGTTCGAGACCGAAGCGATGAGCCGTTCCACGTCGCGCCTCGTCGCTTCGCCTTCCCGCTTTCGTTCGGCGTCGAGGGAGTCGAGGCATGCAAGGACGGACGGTTGTATCTCATTCCAGAGGCCTTCGGCGTCGATCTCCCTGTCGAAGGTAATGACGCCCTCGAACGCCACGAGATCCGAAAGCACAAGTTCCCCGACAATTCCGGCTGAGTCGCGCAGGCAGCGGAGCGCGTCCGCCACTGCCTGCGCCGATGCCCGATCCACGGAGACAGTCGGTGCGACGGACAGATCGTGGACCCGGATGTTGAATTCCACTTTTCCGTGGGCCATCACGCCGGCGATGGCTTCCCTGATTTTGGGCTCCAGCGCCGCGAGGTAGGGAGGAACGGATACATATGCGTCCAGAAAGCGGTTATTGTACGATTTGGCGACGATGGTCGCCCTGATCTGCGGCGTCGACACCGGCGTTTGCGCGTATCCGGTCATGCTTTTCATGGTTCGGCTGTTTCCCCTCCGGCCGCGAGGGCATCCGCCACCGCCCTGCCGAGCTTGAAATTGTCGCCAGCGCCCATGGTCACGAACACGTCGCCGGGTTTCAGGTCGGCGAGCAGGTGGTCCAGCGCATCCATGGGTTCTTCGAAATAGCGTACGTTGCCATGTTTCCGCGAGGCTGCTTCGAAAAGCGTCCGACCGCTGACGGAGCCGTCCGGAGATTCCCGCGCGGACGGGTAGATCTTGTGGAGTATGACCTCGTCGGCGTCACCGAAACTCTCCGCGAACTGGTCGAGCAGCGCCTTGGTCCGCGAATACGTGTGCGACATGAAATCCACGATGAGGCGTCGTCCCCGGTAGAATTCCCGGAATCCCGCGAGCGTGGTACGGATCGCGGTGGGGTGGTGCGCGTAATCGTCCACGATGAGGATGCCGCGGGAATCGAGGATAATCTCGCTGCGGCGGCGGGAACCCCGGAAGGCTTCGAGGGCACACGCTGCCTTGACGAGCGTCGCCTTGGCTGGAACCGGATTGCCTGTACGGTCCCGTTCGATGGACAGTGCGAGCGCGAGGGCCGCCGCCGCGTCGAGGACGGTATGCCGACCGGGCACCCTGAGGGAGAAGGAATCTTCGAACCCAGAGAGGCGGAAACTTACCTTCCCGTCCCTCGCACTGCATTCGACGATCCGGTAAGGTCCGGTTGCCGTCAGTCCATACGGGACAAGGAGGAGGTCCGGCCGCAGCCGCATCGCGAGTCCGGCGGTTTCGACGGCGCCGGGATCGTCGGAGCAATGGATGAGCTCGCCCCCGGGCGGCAGACGGCACGCGTACTCGACGAACGCGTCCCTGATCGACTCGTAGGTCGGGAAGAAATCCTGGTGGTCCGGCTCCACGCTCGTGAGAACGATTCGGCGCGGATGGAAAGACAGGAAATGCCTGCGGTACTCGCAGGTCTCAGCCACGAAGTATAGTTCCCCCGCGATCATCGTGGACCTGTCGCCGAAACTGGATACGGCGCTTCCAGCCAGGACTATCGCAGGCGCACCGATTTCCTTGAGCATCGCCCCGGTCAATGCAGTCGTGGTCGTCTTGCCGTGGACGCCTGCGATGCCCGAGGAATCGAAACGGGCGGAGAACGCGCCGAGGGCTTCGGTGTAGCTCAGGACCGGGATGCCGAGTCGCTCCGACTCGACGAGTTCCGGATGGCGGTTCGGATCGTAGGCTGCCGAATGGATGACCAGGTCCAGGCCCGGAGCGATGTTGCCGGGGGAAAAGGACGCGACCTTCACTCCGAGGGAATCGAGGATGGCGTCGGTGTAAAAGACATCAGGCACATCGCTCCCCGTGAGGAGCGCGCCGAAGTGTGAGAGTATTTCGGCGAAGGCGGTCATCCCGGTGCCCTTCGCGCCCACGAGATGGATCCTGCATCCAGCGAGATCCTCAGGCAACGCGTTTTCGGTCATGTGGAAATCCTGCAAGTAGCCGGTCGAAATCTCAGCGGAAAGCGCCGTCATCGCGGTCTCACGGTTGTTCCCCGAATTCGACGGCGATCCGGACTTGCCAGCTTCGCTCAGGCTTGACGGTGAAACGCCAGGAAGCGGCCAGGCTCACTCCCTGGTACAGGGACAGATCATCCGTCGAACCGCGGGGCGACGGGGATTCCTTCGGGGCCGCAAGCTCGAGGGACGCCATGGCGAGGACAGCCGGCTTGTCGAAGACCAGCGAGAGTGAATCGTCCCCGTCCGCGGACGCGAAGGTAATCCTGGATGCGAGGTCGATCGCCGCGTCGGAGAGCGCGTCGATATCCATGGACCGATCCTGGAAACCCACCGACCCAACGAAATCCTCACGCCTGGTTACGGGCGTCCACGCTGACGAGGATCTGAGCACGCAATCGACCGAGATATCCGACTTGTTGGTGATCGAATACACGAGGAGGATGAGGTTTTTACGGAAGTTGTAGCCTTTTTCGATCCACAGTTCCACCCGCTGACCGTCCATGGAAAGCGCCAGTTCCTTGCCGAAGAGTGCTTCCGCGTTGGGCCGCTTCGATTCCAGGACGGAAAAAAACGCACCCGCCAGGTCCTCTGAAGCCATGACGTTTCCGTCCCCGCCCGTGAGTTCGAGCGTGTCGGAAAAGCACCGCACCGGAAATCCGCTTCCGGGCGGCGCGAGCGAAGAAGCGTAGTTGCGTCGCCTCCGCAGGACATCCAACTCGAAGAGCGAAGCGCCCGAGGTCCGCAGGTAGGCGTTGTACTCATGTCCCTGGAAGAGGGTTTCGTTTTCGCCGTCGAAGTCGATATCCGCGCGTATCAGGGAAGGCTTGTGGGTGCCTTTCGACCTGGTCGTCAGTTCAGCATCGATGAGCGAACGGAACGCCGCATCCCGGATGCCGAGATCCAGGAGACCCGGCGTCCCCGACGGCCAATACACCTCGCCGGCCTGTGCCGCCCACAGCCCCTCCTGGGCAGTGGCTTTCCTTGACTTGTCGCCCCGAAGCTGGCCCACGAGGAGGTGCACGTAATGCATCTTGGAATAAAGGTTGGCGCTCTCCTGGAATCGCAGTACTGCGCCCCTGACGCTGCCGGTGAAACAACCGTCTCCATTCCCCAATGACCGTATGGTTTCGTCCGGATGCAGGAGCCGGTCGGTCGCGCAACAGGGGAAGTATGCCCGGGAAAAGCGTTTCCGGGAGCGGAGGGCCCTGGATGCCGTGATGGTTTCGTATGCGAGTGACGCCTTCCTGAGTTCGTTGAAAGCGGTTTCAAAATAGAGGTCGGGCGTCTCGCAGCCGGAAGCCTGCCAGAGATGACGCGCCGATTCACCGGGAAGCATGAGGACGGTGCACGGCCGTTCGCCGTCAGCCCTGCCGTCGGACAAATGCCCGATCGCCTCGAGCATCTCGATGAAACCGAGGCGCGCGCCGAAACTGTACTCGCCGTCGAACACCGGGAAAACGGCTATTGTGCGTCCCTGATCTTCGGTCAGGACCGGCGAGAAGAGCCCGTCGCCCGAGAATCCGGCTTCCCGGAAATGCCTGTCCAGGAGGAAGGTAAAATCCATCCCGGAGGTTCTGAGAGCCGAGGCAATCGAAGGTTCCCATGCATAGTTGGATAACCACGCGCCGCGGGGCCGTTTGCCGAAGTGCTTCCGGATGAAGGTCGTCAGGAGCTCTATCTGCCCGAGCCGATCCTGGGTCGGGATGAGCGGGAAGACGGGTGAATAGAACCCGCCGCCGGCCAGCTCCACCTGCTTTCTCGTGACCATCTCCTCGAGCAGCATGAGGAATTCGGGATGCCGCGTTTCGAGACGACGCAGGAGACTGCCCGAAAAATGAAGGAAGACGCTGATTTCCGGGAAACGGTACAGCGTGGAGAGGAAGGGGCGATAGCAGGTCTGATAGATGGTTTCGAAACGGTTCGTATCGAACCCTTCGGGGAGATGGTTGTAGGTTCCCAGGACAATCTGCCGTCTAGACATCGCTGGCCTTTCCCTGTTGGCGCTCCATCCTATCCTTTTTCCCCGTGTCTGCGGAAGCCGTACGCCGGGATCGGCGGTCGGCAGGGCGAATCACGGAACGGGGGCACTTGTCGGAGATCGCCTGCCACTCGCCCTTCGCGGAAGGGTTGACGGCGGCGAGATTGTCGTGGACTGAAAATTCGCCGTTCATGGAATGATGTTCGCAGATCCTGCATGCGTCGCAGCCGGCCGAGCAGGAAAGCCGTTTTTTTGACGCCGGCGCCCGGGAGCGGCATGCGATGAAGCGGGAATCGAGCGGGACGATGTCGATGAGCAGCTTGGGACAGGAGGATACGCAGATCCCGCACGCGGTGCAGCGTTCGGGCACAACCACGGCTATGCCGTCCTCGATCCTGATCGCGCCGTTCGGACAGGCTTCGGCGCAATCCCCGAAGCCGAGACAGGCATCAGGGCAGACCCGGTGCCCGTCGAAATATACGATGGCCACCCGGCAGCGACGTTGGCCGGTGTAGGTGTACGAGGGAGCGGCCGCACCCTCAACGCCCGAGCATCGCACGACCGCCGTTTTTTCGGGAACGGCCCCGTCACCCGGCTTTCCCCGGCCGAACCCCTCGTCGAAGGGACAAGCCCCCCAAACGGGTTCATTCGAAGCCACCGCCTCCACGAAGCGGGCGCAGGTCGGATGTCCGCAACGGCCGCAATTCCAGCCGGGCGTTTTCCGCTGTCCGCTGCGTTTCGACTCCCCCTCGTTCAGCGAACGGAGGGAGAAGAACGCCGCACCGGCGACGAAGGGGATGAAAAAGGATACCAGGTATGAATAGACGGTCATCCCTTCAGCCTCCGGCCGAACTTATGAAAAGTTGATCGAGACCCGCGAACGCAAGCGCGACGAGGCCCGCTGAAATGAAATAGATCGGCGCGCCGCGGAGCGATCTCGGGATATTTTCCGAGTCGAGCTTCCGTGCGATGGATTCAAGAAGTACCGTCGCGGCCCAGTATCCCGCGCTTGCCGCCAGCCCCGCGACGAACGAATCCGGCAACGAGAGTTCGACACCGGCGACAAGGATGGCGATTGAGAAAAGGAGGCCATTCGATGAGGCTTCGATCAACGACGTGGAGACCGCCTTGGCGCCATCCTCAATACGCTGGCGATTACCGGCCAGCGCCGTCGCCGCCATTCCGAAGAGGGAAATGACTGAACCTGTCATGAAGAGGAACAGGAGCGGGGCGAGGAAATCCAGGCCGAATGGCCGCATGAAAAGATCGCGGGCGCTCTGGAAAAGGAAGGTCGAAACGGCAGCGGCAGGAAGCAGAGCCAGCCCGCGGATCCTGCTCCTGGAACCCATGCCGGAAGGCATGAGTCCGACGCCGTACCGAAGTACGACATTGCCCGTGAAGACGAAGGAAAAAACCGTGCCGGCGAGCGTCATGGGTACCTTCTGAAGAAGAAGCGCCTGAAACCCGCAAACGCGCCCGCGAGAAGCCCGAAGAGCATGAATCCTCCTGCCGGAGTCAGGGCGAACGGTATCGCATACTGCGGAAAGAACGCGGCGCGTGCCGCTGTATTGCCGGACGGCGCCGCGGGGAAACCTCCGTTGCCCAGGAATTCACGCACGAAACCGAAAACGATCACTGCGAGCAGCCAGAACGCCAGGGCTTTCGCCGTCTCGGGAAAACAGGAGTGGTCGGGAGCATCATGCCGCCGAATTCCTAGGACGACGAGGGAATTGAACGCGAGCATCGGAAGGAACGGGGCAAGGAAGGCGCTTTCGACGGGCGAGAGTGCATGGAATGCGATGATGTAAAGGCTCGTCGCGGCGGCGGATGTCACGAGTCCGAGGGTTCTCGCGAACCGGGCGGCGGCGTTTCTGCTGACGAAGGGAACCAGCACCGCGACGCACACGGTGACGAACGCCATCCCGACGCCGACAGCCGCGGCCCGAATCGTGGAATTGGCCGCTGCGAGCACCGGAACCGTGCCAAGGCAGGATTCCAGGAAAAGATTGGGTACCGCTGATCCGTAGCGACGCGCACTCATGCCTATTCCCTTCCCGCCGCCGCGATCCATCCGGAGATCGTCCGTTCGGCTGCGATCCGTTCGAGGGGCGATCCCGGAAAAGCGTCCATCGTTTCCCCGGTTCCGGTCATCCTGGCGAAAACGAACGCCGCCTGTTTCTCCAAAAGCCCGCCCGACGAGTCCAGAGCCAGCAGGGCAGAAGGTTCGCCATGTTCGCCCAAGACAAGCATGAATCGCGCCGAACGGACGGAATTCCTCATGACGACGGGGAACGCTGATCCGACCCTTCGCGATGCCTTGTCCAGGACATCGTATCCCGGAACGCCAGCTATCGAACCGGACGAAGCGCCGCGATCGATGCGTATCGGGGACTTCCATCGCGCAGCGGCTTCATGCGCGCGGAGGCAGCCTGAAAACATATCACGATCCATGTCGTCGATCATCCCCTGTAACGGCGACAGCGCGAGGCAGACGAGGGCTATCGCCGCGGCGGAAATCAACGCTCTTTTCCACTGGAAATGGATACCGCTCATTTCGTGCCCCTCGTTCTGGACCGCACGGGTAAAACTTCCTCCAGGACGGGGACGAGGCAGTTCGCGATCAGAACCGCGAACGCCGTGCCTTCCGAATACAGTCCGAACCGCCTGAACAGGAACATGAGGGCGCCGATACCTGCCGCATACACGATGGACGCTCGCCTCGAGACGGGCGAGGTGACAGGATCGGTGGCCATGTAGAAGAGCACGAGCACGACGCTGCCGGACGATATGGCAAACAGGACGTCTCCCTCGAACGGGGAAGACCCCGTATCGCCGAAAAACCTGATAAGCGCGGCAAACACGAGCAAGGCTGTCGCGGGAATCTGCCAACGGATGATCTTTACGACGAGAAGCAGCACCGATCCGGCAAGGAGGGCAATGATCGCGGTTTCGCCGATGCAGCCGGGCCTGATGCCGAGGAGCAGGTCCATGTAGCCGTCGGGGAGTCTGGCGCCGAGCCGATCGAAAAAGTTGGCATTGAGGAATCCGGTCGCGGCGCGCGAGAGAGCGGAGCCGGAATATCCGCCGGCCTTGAGCGCGTTCATCGCCGAAACCCCGCCGGGACCGGCTGCGGTGCGGACGAATCCCAGGGGCGTGGCACCCGAAATCCCCTCGACGCCGGTGATGAGCCGGGGCATGACCCAGGCAGTCATGGATGCCGGCCAGTTCGCGTGCGCAAACGCGATCCCGGCAAGCGCCGGATTCATCCAGTTGGAGCCGAGGCCGCCGAAACAGCACTTGACGATCCCGATGGCAAATGCCGTCGCCAGGGCGGGGATGAACAAGGGAACGCCCGGAGGCATCCCGAGGCCGACGAACAGACCGGTCAGGACGGCGGTTCCGTCATGTATCGTCGATCCTCCCCGTGCGAGGCCGACCGCAAATTCGACTGCGACGGCGGATGCTACCGCCGTTCCGATGACGGCGAGCGTGGTCGGGCCGAAAAGGAACATCGACCACAGGACGACCGGCACGAGCGTCACCACAATCGTGAAGGATATGGACCTGACCGTCTGTCGGGACGAGATGAACGGGGCTCCGGATACCGAGAATGCTTCGCGTCTCATCGCGAAGCTCCGGTTTTCCTCGCGCGCCGGGCCGCGGCAAAGACTTCGGTCAGGGGGAGCCTCGAAGGACAGATGTACGCACATACGCCGCACAGGGTGCAGTCGGCCAGGTGCGTCTGGGCTTCGTTTCCGGGAATGCGTTCCGCGGCTTTCCAGAGCGATGCCGGATCGAGGGATTCCGGGCAGGCTTCGATGCAGCGGCCGCAGCGCATGCAGCGGTACCGTGACCGGCGTTCAGGCCGGCCGGCGAGGGCCAGTATCGCGCTTGTAGTCTTCATGACGGGGACATCGAGATCGATGACGGAACTCCCGCGGAGGGGACCGTTCATTATGATCGTGCCGGGTGCTCCCCTGAATCCGCCGCATTCCTCGAAAAGGTCGCCGATGGGCGTGCCGACACGCGCCTTCAGGATGGACGGATTCATGACGGATTCCCCTGCGACCGTGATGTAGCGTTCGATGACCGGCCTGTTGAATACCACTGATTCGAAGGCTTCGAGGGTCGTGGAGGGGGATATCATGAAGACCCGGGGGGCTTGTTCGCGCTTCCGGAACAATGCCTCGATCACCTGGTTGGGAAGTTCCTGCGGATAACGCTTCGCGCAGGGAACGAATTCGATGACCGGGGAGTATTCACGGGGCAGGGACCCGGTCGTGGCAGCGGCTTTTCGGAGGTCCTCCTGCGCGCCCGCAACGATGATACGGGCCGGCGAGAGGAGCTTGGAGAGGATGTCGAGACCTTCGGCGAGATCGGCGATCCTGTCGGCCAATATCCGCCGCTCCGAGCAGAGCCAGGGTTCGGTTTCAATGGCGTTCAGGACGAGCGCGTCCAACCGTCCCGTTTTTACCGCGGCATCGATTTTTTCCGAAAGGGGAATGCCTTCCGGGAGGTTCGAGATCGCGCCTTTGTCCTCGAGCAGCCTGAGCAGGTCGCCTTTCGAGAGCGTCCTCCAGGGAAAACGCTCTATGCGCCTGCCGAGGCGCTCGAAAGAACCTTCCATGCTGATGACGAGAGCTTCCGACCGTTCGCCGCCCGGCAGGGAGACCGTCGCGCGTCCGCGCACGATCCCCGGAACGGGAGAATGGACGGAACTCGACCCTGGCCCCTGCGGTCTCCCGACGACCTGGCCTTCCTTGACGGTATCCCCGTCGGCGACGATGCAGCGCGCAGCCTGCCCGGCGTGTTGCTTGAGCGCGACGATGGCTATGGCCGGAAGGAAAGCGTTTTTCGTGGGAGCAAGATCGGGCTCCCCTGCCTGGACAAGCTCGATCCCCCCGGAACGGAAGGAAGCGATTGTGTTCATGGTTCCTGCCGGAGTTCAGCGATTTCAGGCTCGCTCCCCGCGCTGCCGCGCCTTTCGCGGATGAAAAAACCGGCCAATGGGAGCAGGAGGATTATATATACGAGAATCTGACGAGCTTCAAGCCTTGATACGCCCGTGGTTGCGGCTTCATGGCTGGCGCTGACCCTGGAAAACCGCCGCCCGCGCGTTCCGAACCCGATGACGCCCGACGATTCGCCGTCGCGGACGCTGTTCCTGATCCATGACTCGTCGAATTCCAGCACCGTTTCCAGTATTGCGACCGGGGGAAAGGATCGGAGGTCGAAACGGGGAACCGAGATGGATTCCATCGTACCATATTCGATGCTGCCCAGGCGAGCGACGGCGAGGGCGGTCTGGTAGGCCTTGTGGGCGATGTAGTCGGAAAGGTCGGGCAGGCGTTCGCGCGGTCCGTCCGTGAGCAGGCTTGCGACTGAGGCGGAATCCCGCGGCGTTCTGCTCCACGAGACGGGATGTGGGGCAGTGAGCCCGGACGATGCGACAGGTCCCGCGGCGTCTCCGCCGCGACTCGCGAGATCTCCGCGACTCGCGAGATCTCCGCCGGAGGCGGAAATCACCATCAGGACGAGACAACCCGCCGCGACGATTGGCAAAGCCCTGGAAAGCGCAATCGTCGCCGGATCTGGCCGGATCCTTTCGAGTATCGGTACGGCGGAGAAAAGTTCATGCGAGTACCGTACTGACTCGTACCATCGGCCGAGGAATCCCGCGGCAACCCAGGCTGCGACCGACCCCACGCACGAGAACAGGAATGAAGGAATGCAGTCCGGGAAGATACAGGCGACGGCGACGGCAATCGCGAGGGACGGCAGCATGGCAGGCAGCGAAATTCTCAGACCTGCCGCGGCGCTGCTGAAACCATAGGGCGCAGCGGTTTCATCCAGGACCGAGAGGACATACAGCCCGAAAACCGCCGAGACGATGAGGGGAGCCGATGGTCCGAACCAGAGCGGCAGCCAGGGGAAGATGAAGAATGCGCGCTGGGGACGGATGGTATCGCCCGCGAAGACCGCGAAGACCGCAGCGGCGAGGGGAAACAGCCAGAGGAAAGGCACGTGCGCGGTTTCGGATCGGAACACGCACCATCTGCCTTTCCACGTGTCAAGGACTTTTCCGATGCCTGACTGCTGGCTGGAACGTACAAAATACGCCGCGTACGGTCTGCCGCCTATTTCGGTCCGGAAATAACGTACAAGGCCAAGGATGAAGGGATCCAGCCTCGGATCCGAGGGGACGAGCCGGTCAAGGCATGCTGCAAGCGAAATGGTCACGAGTCCCGAAAAGTTGCTGATCTCCACCGGCTGGTTCGAAACATCGAGAACGTCGACGATCCCTCCCGACGCAAGCGCCGAGCGTACATCGCGTCCGGGGATTTCCGCGTCGACATATACTATCGTACGCCCGGGCCATGGGGAAGCATAGACGCCCTTCGGCAATGTGAAGGAGGAAGCGGCCATGCATGCGGCCACGACAAGGGCAAGTCCGACCAGCATGAACGGATTCAGCCTGGATTGCACGCGGACCTTCTTCCTCAGAGTGTGCAAAAAGCCAACGCGATGAAAAACCCGAGTAGGGCTCCGGCGATAAACCGATCGCCGTGGATATCGCGATGACCAGCGAACTGTGACTGGACGGCATGCCGCCCGTGCGCCACAGCAGCGTGGAAAGGACGTCCTTGAAGGAACGGGCCTTGTGTCTGACGAGAATGATCACGGCTTTAATGAATTGCGCGAAAAACATGCTGAATATCGCCGAAAGGAATACCGGATTCCGGAGAAACGATGATATTGTAGCGTTTCCTTCGTTGACGACCGGCGGCATTGGGGGCAGTCTCCCCCATTTCCCGCCGCGCTGTCAAGGGACGGCCTTTCGCCGTCGGTCCGCGGCGCGGACTGGAAAGGTACGCTCTTCGCGGAGGCGCGGATGGATCCTGGAAAACCGGCGGGCGGAATGATATCCTTTCCGGTCGGCGTCAACGACGACGGGAAACGCCTGGATACCCTGATACGCGCTCTTCTGGCGGACATCCCTCTGTCGGGCGTTTACCGCATCCTTCGCGGAGGTGGCGCCAGGCTCAACGGCAAGCGTATGCCGCCCTCGGCGAGGGTCCGTCACGGGGACGTCATAGAAATTCGCGAATGCTTTGCCCCTTCGATTCCTGCGGATCGAGCTCGGGACTTGACCGGAACCGGAAGTTTCGACCTGGACTCATGCATCCTGTGCGAAACGCCGGACCTGCTTTTCATCAACAAGCCGCGCGGGATTCTCACGCACGGCAACGGTGGTCTCGACGAAGCCGTGACCGGCCGGTACCGTAAGGAAATCAGCGAATCCATCGACTTCAAGCCCGCTCCGCTCCATCGGCTGGACCGGAATACGAGCGGTATCCTCGCGGTATCGACGTCGATTGGCGGCGCGAGGGCGTTCAGCAAGGCGATCCGGGAGGGCATGATCGTCAAGGAATACCTCGCGGTCCTGCAGGGCGAACTCCGTGACGGGGTGAGTTGGTCGGACGAACTCGAGCATTCCCCGGGATCCCGCATGACCGTGCCCGGCCCGGGGCGGATCGCGCTGACCGAGGTTGAACCGGTCCGCCGGTCGAACGCCCTCACGCTGGCCAGGATCCGCATCCGTACCGGGCTCACCCACCAGATTCGCGCCCAAGCATGCCTGCACGGGCATCCACTGCTCGGGGACTTCAAGTACGGGGGACGATCGTTTCCGGGCGGGTACATGCTTCATGCCGGCATGATGCTGCTTCCCCCCGGGCTCGACATCGAGTATCCGTCCGAAATAAGGGCGCCCCTTCCCCCCGAAACGGAGAAAACGATTGCAGGGTTGTTCCCGGATTGAATCCCGTTTTTTTCCGCCGAATTTCCTTGAACCGACCGGGCATTATCGATAGGGTTTATCGAGACTCATCAGGAGGATTCAGATGAAATTCAACGTCAACCCGGTCATGGTGCTCGTCGCGATCATCGTGGCTGTCGCGGTCGCGTTGCTGTCGACGAGCTTCTACGTCGTCGATTCGACCGAGCGCGCGGTGGTTACGATGTTCGGCCGATACGCATCGATCGCGGATCCCGGGCTTCATTTCAAGATCCCGTTCGGCATCCAGAAGAACTACAACGTTCCGACGGAGGTCGTCCAGGTCGAGCAGTTCGGGTTCAAGACCTCGAAGGCCGGCGTCGTCTCCGAGTACGACGATACCACGAAGCCGTTCATGATGCTCACGGGGGATCTCAACGTCGTGCAGGTGGAATGGGTCGTGCAGTACAGGATCGTGGACCCGAAGGCGTGGCAGTTCGAGGTGTACGACCGGCACAAGACGATCCGTGACGTGTCGCAGTCCGTCATCAACCAGCTTATCGGGGACAGCTCGTTCGTCGACGTGACGACCTCAGCCCGAGGCAGGCTCGAGGTGGCGGCGCTCGAGATGATGAACGCGCAATTCAGGAGTTATTCGCTCGGGATCACCATAACGGCGGTGAAATTCCAGAACGTCGAGATGCCCGAAGCGGTCAAGGCGGCCTTCAGCGACGTCAGCAACGCCAAGACCGACCTCATGCGCCTCATCAACGAGGGCAAGGAGGCATACAACGCCGAGATCCCGAAATCCCGCGGCGAGGCCGACCGTCTCGTCCAGGTCGCCCAGGGCTATTCGACCGAACGCGTGAACAAGGCGCGCGGCGATGTCGCCCGTTTCAACTCGGTCTATGAAGAGTACCGGAAAGCACCCACCATCACGAAGAAGCGGCTGTATTACGAAATGATCGAAGCCGTGTTCGGGGGCGACGAACGGATCGATCTCATAGACCGGAACCTGAAGAACTTCCTGCCGCTCAAGGATCTCGGAGCTACGGGAGGCACGAAATGAAGGCTAACAGGCTCATCGTCATACTCGTCATCGCTGCCATCGCGGTCGGGATTTTCGTGCTCGCGGGTCCGTTCTACATCCTCGAGGAAGGCCAGATGGCCGTCGTCGTCCAGCTCGGCAAGATCGTCGCGGTCCAGACCGAAGCCGGCCTGAAATTCCGGAGCCCCTTCCTCGACATACCCAAGTTCTATCCGAAGAAGATCATGCCCTGGGACGGCGAGTCCCGGCAGATCCAGACCAGCGAAAACCAGCTCATCTGGGTCGACACCACCGCGCGCTGGAGGATCGTGGATCCCGCCAAGTTCTACGCGTCCATCAACGAGCTGGATAACGTTTACGGCAAGCTGGACGATATCATCGACAATGCCGTCAGGACGGTCATCTCGAAGAACCGCCTCTCGGAAGCGGTCCGCTCCACCAACTACATCCAGTCGTCCAAGTCCGGGGAAGTATTCCAGACCGGCGACCCGATCAGCGACGAAGCTCTCAAGCAGCTGACCCAATCGGACAACCTGTACGAAGCGATCGCCAAGGGACGCAGGAAGCTCTCCGAGGACATGCTCGCAATCGTGAAGCCGAACGCGCCCGACTACGGCATCGAGGTGATCGATATCGTGATCCGCGAAATAGCCTATACCGAGGACCAGATCAACAACATCTACGAGCGGATGACCAAGGAACGGAGCCAGATCGCGCAGGCCTACCGCAGTTTCGGCGAGGGCAAGAAGGCCGAATGGCTGGGGAAGCTCGAGAATGAAAAACGCTCCATCCTTTCCGAAGCGTACCAGAAGGCGGAGACGTTCAAGGGCAAGGCCGATGCCGAAGCCTCCCGGATCTACGCGGAATCCTACAACAAGGATTCCGGTTTCTACGAGTTCTGGAGGGCGATCGAGTCATACCGGCTGACCATGCCCCGTTTCAACAAGACCATGACGACAGATCTCGACTATTTCAGATACCTGTACTCCCCGGAGGGACGCTGACGAATGCCGGGGCGGCGGCCGACGCCGTCCCGCTTCCCTCCCCTCCATTCCGGCATCCCGGGCCATTAGCGGTTTGATGGTTGAAAGGGAGGGATTTCGGTGTATACTTGGTACGTGAGCATACGCATCAAGCTAATTCTGGTGGTTCTTCCCATCATCATCATCGCCGTCGTCCTGGCGGGAATGTCCTCCTATTTCATCGCGTCCGGAGCGGTGAACCGCGTCACCACCGAGCTCCTTTCCTTCAAGTCGCTCGAGCTCGAAAAGTACGCCGAAAGCCAGTGGAACCTGCTGGTGGAAAGCGGCATGACCGACCGGCCGGACATGGTGGAAGCGGCGTCCCGAGGCGTTGAAAGTTTCGGCAGGACCATCGTCACGTCAGAAACGGAGGTCGTTTTCGCGACAGACGCCTCGGGAGCGCTGACGATCAGGACGACAGCCATCGAGATGGGCGAATCCGAACGTGCCCGCATCGCCGAGTCCTACAAGAAAGGCGAACGCGGCATCATCGAGATCCCGATCGGAGGGACGATGCGCGTCGCCGCCACCTTCCCCTTCGGGCCTTTCGGATGGCAGGTGTTCGTCGCCGAGCAGAAATCGGTATTCTTCAGCGACATCGAACAGATCACGCGGCAGACCACGTACATCCTCGGCGCTTCCGCGGTGGCTGCGGTAATCATGCTCCTCTTCCTCGTCAACCTCCTCACCCGCCCCCTTATGAACGTCGTCGGGGCGATGAAAAAAATCATCGAATCCAACGACCTGTCCGAAAAGGTCGATGTCGAATACAAGGACGAGATAGGGAAGCTTTCGCATACCTTCAACCTCATGCTCGGCGAGCTCGACAAGGCATACAAGCAGATCAAGCGCTACGCCTTCGACGCGGTCCTAGCCCAGAAGAAGGAGACCCGGATACGGAACATCTTCCAGAAGTACGTTCCGCGGGAACTCATCGAACAGTTTTTCAAGAATCCCGAGGGAATGCTCGTCGGGGAGAACCGCGACCTTGCCGTCCTGTTCTCGGACATCCGCGGGTTCACCACGATTTCCGAATCCATGCGGCCGGACGACCTCGTCAACTCGCTCAACCGCTACTTCACGTCGATGGTGGACATCATCATGGCCAAGAACGGCATCATCGACAAATATATCGGGGACGCGATCATGGCCTTCTTCGGCGCACCCGTCCGCCACGACGATGACGCCCTCAATTCGTTGCTGGCCGGGCTCGACATGATCACCGCCCTTGACGATTTCAATGCAACCCAGGAAAAGCTCGGCAAGCCCCTTTTCCACATCGGGGTGGGGATCAACTTCGGGACGGTGACGGTCGGCAACATCGGATGCGAAAAGAAGATGGACTACACCGTGATCGGCGATACCGTGAACCTTGCGTCCCGCCTCGAGGGCCAGACCAAGGAATACCACCAGAAACTCATCCTCGCCGAGAACCTCCACGAACTGGTCAAGAACGAGATTCCCTGCCGCCTCATCGACTCGATCGCCGTGAAGGGCAAGACGAAGGGAGTTCGCATTTACACGTCGAAACGTTCGCTCGGCGACCGCGAATCGGAGGCATGGACCCTCCACAACACCGCCATGGACGGGTATTTCAAGCGCGATTTCACGTCCGGGCTCGCGAAATTCGAACGGGTTTCGTCACTGCTCGGGCCGGACGATTATGCATCCGCCATGATGGTCGAACGCTGTCGCGCCTTTGTCGCGAATCCTCCGCCAGCCGACTGGGACGGCGTCGAGGTCAAGCACGAAAAATGAAAATTGCGACCGCGTTCGGGCTGGTTGCTGCCACGATGTCCGCCTGGCTCCCACTCCCTGTTTCGGCGCAGGATCGGGATGTCATGACGATCATTATCCTCGCCCCGCGTGTCAGTTCCGAGGATCAGGGCGGGGAAGCTGACGCGACCCTCTTCGCGCAAAGCTACGCGCGAGCGATCGCCGCGGAACTCGCGGCGGGGGGATTTGCCGTCGTTCCGACTCCCCAAACCGGCGTCGATCCCGCGGGCCAACCCGGGGCGGATTTGCCGGCCGCCGCTGCGGACGATCCTTCGGGCATCCGGGCGCTGGCCGCGGCGGCGCTCGGGGCCAACGTACGTTTCACGGCATCGGTGGACGTCCATGTCCGAAACAAGCGTGCGACCTACTCGGCGATCGTCGTCGATTCGCTCTATGAAACCGTCGTGGCGGGCGACGCCGGAACGACCTATGCCGGGTTGACGGCCCTGAACGTCCTCAAGGATTCGGCGTTCGTCCTGCGGAACCGTGTGGAGCGCAGTCTCGTGGATCAATCCCGGACCGGAAACGGCGTACCCATCCCATATTCCCTCGTCTTCCTCCGCGCACTGGACGGCGCGGAGATCTTTTTCGGCGGGGATGAGCGACCCGTGGCTGTCGCCAGCGGCGGGAAGATACTGCTTCCCTATCTGCCGGTACCCGAGGGATCCGGCCTTGCATTCACGATCAAAAAGGATGGCTACAACGACATCGTCGGTACCACGCGGCTGTTGCGCAAGGTTCGGGAGGTCAAGCTGCCTCCGATGCGACCCGTGGTTACCCGGGCGCTGACCCTGTCCTGGGGTCTCGAACGTTCCCTCGGAGGAGGGATCGGGTACCGGCATTACCTGCTGCCGGATCGTTTCTTTCTCTTCGCCGAGGACGATTTCTACTTTCAATACGATTTCAGGCCCGATTCATGGACTGTTCCGCACAACGACCTGTACGCGGGCGTCGGCTTCTATCCCTTTTCATTCCCTTCGTCCCGTTTCCGCATCTCGTTCGCGAACGGCATGGGAATTCTGGGCACGGTCTTGCCGCAGCCCGACATGATCGACCGTTTTTTCCTTGACGCCGTCATTATTCCGTTCTCGACCCAGTTCGAGGCCTATGTCTTAGGGTAATCATGGTATTTCGAGGTCAGGACCCCATTTTCGTTCGGTCTCGACAGCGGCTTGACGAATCGCGGCTGGCTCTTCATCGAGAATGTGCCCATGATGTCATGGGGAGTAGTGGTACCACTATGAAAACCATGGGAGCGATGGCCGGTGCGGGTATATGCCTGCTGTTCTCGCTGTCGTCCTGCAGCCTGCTCACCGGGACTCTGTTTCCGCCCGAGCTGACCCGCGCGACCGCCATGGCGAAGCTCTGGGACATCCTGCCGGAACTCGAAGGCGAGACTGATTACAGCACGATGATGGCGAGCCTCCACGGGAAGCGGAATGTCCTTGCCTTGTATTTCAACACCACCTTCATGCCCGCGACGATCGTGCTCCTGGACGACAGGGATTTGAGCCTTGTCAAAGTGCTGCACAGTTCCAACCTGACGGCCGATCTGACTCCCATCAGGGGTTTCATGGAGGTCATGAACTTGAGCGTCGCCTTCAATGGCAACTTCATTCTCGGGACCCATGAATTCGACCCCGTCACAGGTCATTTCATCCAAGAATATGATTTCCTCGACAATAATTCCTGCGGACTGGTCGGGAGCGCCACAAGCAAGCAATTCGGCTTCGTCGACATGAATTCACTCAGATGGTACGAATGGGATGGTCTGCCGGGATACAATGCCCTAGCGAATACCTTTTCTGTTTCGAATGGAGCTGCCATGTTCATGAGCACGCTCCTTTCGAGCGCCTACCAGTCCTCGGACGCGGCGACCGGGTTGCGTTTCCTCGTCGGTATCGATTATTCAGAGCTGAAGGATCCTGCGCATCCGGAGTTGGGTTCTTTCCATTTCCCGCTCGGGTACATTGCCACGCCCTGGTCTTCAAACAACGGTACCATCGTTCCCGTCCGCATAGTGAATGTTCCGGGATTTTCCTACGACTACCCGAACATGTGGATTACGCTGGACGGAATCGTGATCCGCTACGACGAGGATGGCGAACTCGTCCGATTCTCCGTCGGGGGTGGGCGGAATGATTCCATCCATTACGATTCCGAATCCAAAGACCTTCAGTTCGAGCGGACCGGCAGGTATTTCTACGAGTTCTCGAGGGGAACGGGTATGCTGGCCAAGTCGGCCACGTGGTGGGAATGATGCAGCGTCACCCCCTTGCCCTCGTAATTCTGGGCTCGATGCTCGCAAGCGGAGTTCGCGCTCAGGACGCCATTCCCGCCGTGGATGCCGCTGGCGCTCCAGCCGCGCAGCTTTTCCACGCGATCGTTGCCCTGGATCTTTCCGGTGCTTCGCCCGAAGCGCTTCCGGCCTATATCCGGGGGATGCAAACCACCCTGACGGGATCGGAGACGGCCGTATCGCTCGCCTGGTTCGGCGAATCCTATGCCTACGGCGAGGCCACTGCCGAACGTGCGCTCCGCGACGCGGCCGTACGGTCCGGCTGCCGCTTCACGGTGTCCTGCGCGGCAAGAGACGAGGGTCCGAACGCCACCGCGATCTGGACGGTGCGCGATATCCGCATGAAGATCGACTATCCCGAAAAACAATCCGCAATGAAGAACCCGACCACCGGCAGCATCGTGGATTTCTTCTGGCTTGGCGCGGTCGCCACGCTTGCAGAAGCCACCCGCCTGGCGGTGCCTGACGAGTACATAACCGTGCTGGCGCTTCCGGGCAGTGTCGTCTCCGGCTTGACGCCGAAAGCCGTCCTTGTCGGAGATTCGGGCGAACTCATCGTGCCGGTCATCGTGCCGAAACCTTACAATCTGGTTGTAGAGGCCAAGGGGTACCTGCCCGCCAAACTCCGGCTGCTCGTGGACCGACCTGGCATGGAGGTAGTCGTCGACCAGCGTCCGTTGCCGCGTTTCGACTTCGAGTGCGCCCTCTATCAGGTGCAATTCCCCGACTTCAAGTTCAGGTACTGGATACCCCATACGCGTTTCTTCGCCAGCGCGGGATTCGAACAATTCCTGGCCGGTTTCCTTCTCGTCGAGGATCGCGGGGAAACCGCAACTCCAGCTCCACCGCTCTGGAGCGGAATCCCGCTCGTACAGCCCGGGATCGGGGGCGGCATGGATTTGACTCCCGCGGGCTTCCCCTTCGAGTGCCTCGTCGGGGCCGACGTGTTTACCCGCGTCTTTTTCCCCGAATGGAGCGGCGTCGCCCTGGATCCCGCAGCGACGCTCGGCATCAGGCTCTACGCTTCCGCCGCCCAACGCCTGTCCGGAAACGCGTTGTTCTTTGCGCAATTGGGTTCGATAGTCTACCCGATTTTCGACCGGGATCTCATCCTTGCGTCGAAAAATTCCGACTCCGGGCCTGAATTTTCGGTACTTGCGGGTCCGGTTTTCATGGAATTCATGTCCTTCCGCTGCGGTCTGCGTTGGGAGCTGCGATGATGATCAGGATTTCCGCGAATGCGCGCATATGCATGGCATCCATGATCGCCGCCAGCATCCTGGTGTCGGGTTGCTGGCGGCCCGTCTTCGATGTCGGGGTTTCCACCGGCGCCCTCATAGCCGGACGGCTCGACGCGGCCGGTTCCATCGGGCCGGTCGACATGGGAAGCGAAGATTATGAGCGCGGGGAATTCCACCCTGCCCTCGGTACCGAACCGACTGAAGGATTTTTCGTTTCCGACGGTTCCGATATCCGCATCACGTACGTGTACCCGGATCCCGTTTCGGGCGAGTATGCAATGATTGAAACTTCCACTCCCAAGCAAGGCCCCTATGGGATCGAAGCGGCCGCTGGCCCCATCAGGTCGAACAGCGACCCGGGACCCCCTGTCATCAATTTCGAAGAGCCTTCTGTCCTCATTTCCGGTGCGGCGAATGGAACAGCCAATCCTTGGGTTGCTCTTTTCTTCGTCGTGAAGACATATACTATGGGGGTTTTTTCAGGTTCCACGTTTGGTGTCACCCAGTATTATGAATACGATCCAAGAACCAATGCTCAGGGTTTTTCCTCGCACCGTTCCGGTGGGGTATTGACGAGGCGTTGGTCCAGACTCTATTTCGATGATGGCATCCCAGCGACACGACATCAATTCTTCGATTTCTTCTTGACTGGCTTGGTGTTCGACCAGCAGCAGCAGACAGATCTTCCATTTTCTCCCTCCGCATTTCCCCTATTCCAGGATGGTTACTGCGGTGCGACGGTCAGTAGCATCGATCCGTCCGCCGTGGTGACCGCCAGTGGCAAGGACGCCACGTACAGGAATACGCTCGATGCAGGGAATACTATGCTCGATACGAACGTCAGCACCGTGCAGCTTGATCATTCGATTACCGCGGTGCTCACAAACGGCATGATGCTTTCCGAGGACGACGGGTTTCTCTACGTCTACGAACAGGACGGCGGAGAACGTTTCCACACGGCCATCGGAAAGCTCCGTTTCGCGCACGAAGCGTGGAGTTCGGCGGACAACCGCTGGTACATGATTTTCGTTCTCCCGTTGCCGGAATACCGGAACGGAAACGTGGACGTCGTGTTCAGGATCTACAGCGTGCCTGCCGTGGACATCGACCGCCTCAAGTAAGAACAGCCCGCGTGGATCGCGCGGGCTGTTTGCATCGGACCGTTTACCTCAAATGGTGTCCCTGAGCTTATTGAGGAATGTTTTCATCGATTCATCTCCGGCGCCTCTCGACTTTTCGTCCAGGTAGAGCAGTTTGCCGTCCCGCGAGGGAATGCTCGCGAGGTCTTCCAGGATCCCGATGAAGTTGAGCACGACTTCCGCCTGCCCGGCTTCCTGGAAGGCTCGTTCGTACCTGCGGAAACGGTCGCACAGGTCGGGCATCGCCTCCAGCGATTCCCTGGTCGCGAGGAATTCGTCGAGCTTGCCGCGTGCGTCGAGATAGGCGCCCGTTCCGCCCTTCGCGAAGGTCGCGTCCTCGGCCCTGGCATACGCGGTGAATTGCCGCAAGAGCGATTCGAACTTCACGGCCACGACGCGGAAAGATTCTGCCCGGCGCTCCAGCGAGGCGACCCGTTCGATCAACGCATCCCGTTCGGTCGTGGTCCGGGCCAAGGTTTCCCTGGTCGTGGCGAGTTCCGCAGCGGACGGATCAGGCGCGGCGGTTTCCGATCCGGCGACCTGCCGCGTCAGCTCGCCGTTGCGTTTCTGGAGGTCCGCATTACGCTGTGCGAGCTCCCCGTTGGTCCTGGCGAGATCGGCATTCTTCTTCTGCTCGGCATCGAACGCTTTCCTGAGATCCTCGATCTCCTTCTGGAATGCGGTCGTATCCTGGGGGGCAGCGGCTTGTGTGCTCGCAAGGGATCGCGCTCCGCGACGGATGCCGTCGAACGCCTGCGACAATTGGTCCGCGTCGGGGTATTTCGATGCCAGCTCGACATAGGCCATGACGGCATCCTCGTACCTGCCGGCATCGTACATGCGCCTGGCGGTTTCGAGGGCTGTGGCAGCGTTTTTCGTGGCCAGCAGACGTTTGGCTTGGTCTTCGATGATGTCGCCGGATTTCCATATCCGTTCAGCCAGGGTCGAACGGCGGGCCGGAGTTATCGCCAATGCCACCATGAGTTGGTCGAAACCGGACTGGACTTTCAGGTAATCGCCGGAGTCGTAGGAAGCTTCGATGCCGGCGATCGATTTTTCGATCGCGGCGGAACGTGATTTTTCGGTTTCTTCCATCCTTGCGATGAAATACGCGCTGGCGGCCGCTATCTCGGGAATCGCGGAAAGGGAGAGCCGGTACAGTTCCTCGGCCTTGACGACATCACCCTGCCTGAGGGCAGAGGCGGCGTTGTCGGAATATACCCGTATCGTGGCGAGCAACGTTGCGGATTCGGCGAGCCTGGAAAGATCGACGGCGCTCTTCGCCTTCTCCGATTCCACGAAACGGCTGAGCGCATCGATGACAAACAGGTCAGCCGGGCGTCGTTTCTGCATGGACGGGAGCTCGGCGACCGAGGGATCGTCCACGTAGGCCTTGAGCGAAATGATCGCGGCGGCAGCGTCGTTATATCGTTTTTCATAGACTGCGTCGCGTATACCGGCGTACAGGCCAATGAGACGGTCTTCGGCCGACTTGGACTTTTCCATCTGGTCGTTGAGCCTGGAAAGTTCGCTTCGCGCCTGCTCCAGCCCGGCATTGGCTTTCGATCGGGCCTCTTCCAGGGCTTTGGAGCGCTCATCGAGCGCTGAGCGCAATTCCTGTTCGCGCTTGCGGGCATCCTCAAGAAGTCCCTGGCGTTCGGCATTGATCGTCGAAAGGTTAGCCTTGTATTCTTCGCGCAGTTTCTGGAGGTTGTCTTCCATCTGGCGGCGGTCCACATCGGCCTTTTTCCTGAATTCGTCGAGGACGTTTTCGAATTCCCTTTTCTTCTCCGCTTCGAACTTCTTGAGGCGTTCCTGGATGACGGCTTCGTTCAAGCCTTGGGCGAAGAGCTTCTCGCGCTCCTTCTGGATCTCGTATTCGAGACGGGCGGCAAGTTCCACTTCCTTGGCCTTGATCCTGGCTTCCATGTCGGTGATGATCCTCGATTTTTCCTCGTCGAGGGTTTTCATGCGTTCCTGGACGGCCGCCAATTCCTTGTCCTTTTCCTTGAGCTGGACGTCCACTTCCTTCTTCAGTTCCTGTATGAGTCGTCCTTCCGCGCTCGACAGTTTCGCGGTTCCCGTCGCCTGTTCGTTTTTCCGCCGGCTGAACGACGATGAGAGAAAAACCAAGCCGAGGGCAATGATGCAGACAGCCGCGACATTGACGATAACGGGCAGGGCCAAGCCATTCTTCCGCGCTTGTACCTGCCAGATCGAAGGATCCGAAGAGATGCGGTTGGACGTCGCGATCTTTTCGATATGGTTCAGGATTTCCTTCTGGTCATCCCTGGAGATACCGGAAGACTCGTCGAATGCGAAATCCCCAGGAGAAGAGACTTCCGTATTTTCCGTCACGTCGGCACCGGGAGGGGTCGGGTTGGCGTGTTCGTCGACCTTATGCTGCGCCTTTTTCAGAAGGCCATCTCCGCTCATGATTCAACTCCAATGGGTAGTCGGGAATCGGTTCGGCTTTCAAGCACCCCATTCAAGTCTAGCCCCTTTCCGGTCATGCGACAAGGGAGAAGCGGCGTTTCACCCGTTTGATATCGGTGTCGCAGGCACGGAGGGTTGACTCGGAAAAAAGGAAAGGGGCCATCCCGCCGGGACAGCCCCCCATGGGCGCGATCGATCCGGATCAGGCGAGATCGAGCATGGGATCGCCGGTATTGACGGAAGCGCCCGCCTGGACCCGGAGGGCGCTCACGACGCCATCCATGGTGGCGCAGATCTCGTTTTCCATTTTCATGGCTTCGAGGATCAGGATGACATCCCCGCGTTTGACCGCCTGGCCGACGGAGACACGGACCGAAATCACGGTGCCTGGCATCGGAGCCCGTATCGTTCCACTGCCGGTAACCGCCGGCGCCGCCGGCGCGGCGGGCGCGGCAGGGGAAACCAAAGGCGGTGCCGCGGCGGCCGTCGGGGCGAGCGGCGCGGAAACCCCGCCGAGCTCCTCCACTGAAACGTCGTACTGCTGTCCGTTGACCGTAACCTTGTACTTTTTCATCTCAGGGCTCCTTAGCTGCGGCGCTGCTGGCCGAATAATCTGTTGACATGCCCCCATACGGGGGTAGTGAAACCGCCGGACGACGGTTCGATCGCGGCGATCCTGAATGGCGGGGAACTTGCACCCCTCGCCGCGGAAACGGCCGCGGTGATCACTGCCACGAGCTGCTGGTCAGCGGATGCCAGTGCGGGCGCAGGCTGCGACCGCGCATCGGGTTCGGACGCAGGAAATTCCGGGTCCTTCGCGCCGAATAAATGCCGGGAAAACCAGATGACGATGACCATGATGGTCAAGACCGCAAAAACGGTCGCCATGCCGGCGATGACCGTGATGGTCGGGTTGAACTGGTACATCAGAGCGCTCCTTACACCGGGAAGTTGCCGTGCTTGCGCGGCACCCTGGTTTCCCGCTTGCCGAGTAGCATCGCGAGCGCGCTCGAAAGCCGTCGCCGGGTTTCCGCGGGGGCGATCACGTCGTCGACATAACCGCGGACCGCGGCCTTGTAGGGATTCGCGAATTTCTCCTTGTACTCGTCGATCTTTTCCTTGCGCGTCGCGGCGGGATCTGCGCTCTCTTCGATCTCCTTCTTGAAGATGATGTTCGCGGCGCCGTCAGGACCCATGACCGCGATCTCCGCGCTTGGCCAGGCGAAAACCTGATCCGCGCCGAGATGCTTGGAGCACATCGCGATGTATGCCCCGCCGTATGCCTTGCGGATGATGACCGTGAGTTTCGGGACCGATGCCTCGGAGTACGCGTAGAGGAGCTTCGCACCATGGCGGATCACGCCGCCGTGCTCCTGGCCGACGCCGGGCAGGTAGCCGGCGGTGTCTGTGAGGGTGACGAGCGGGATATTGAACGCGTCGCAGAATCGGATGAACCGGGAAGCCTTGTCCGAAGCGTTGATGTCGAGGACCCCCGCCAACTCCTTCGGCTGGTTCGCGACGATGCCGACGGAACGTCCTGCCAGGCGAGCGAAGCAGGTCACGATGTTCTTGGCGTAGAGCGGCTGGATCTCGAAGTAGTCGCCATTGTCGAAGATCCGGGAGATGACCTCGCGGATGTCGTAGGGCTTGTTGGGGGAATCGGGGATGACGTCGGCGAGATCGGCAAGCATTCTCGCGGGATCGTCGCCGTTCGCAATCACGGGCGAGTCCTCGATGTTGTTCTGGGGAAGGAAGGAAAGAAGTTTCTTGATGCCTTCGATCGTCGCGTTCTCGTTCGGGAAAGAGCAGTGGGCGACGCCGCTTTGCTCCATGTGGACGGTCGCGCCACCCAAGGTTTCCGCGGAAACATCCTCGCCGGTGACCGCCTTGATGACCTGGGGGCCCGTGATGAACATGTTCGCGGATTTTTCGGTCATGAAAACGAAATCGGTGAGCGCCGGGGAGTAAACTGCGCCGCCGGCGCAGGGGCCCATGATTACCGATATCTGGGGAATGACGCCGGAAGCCTGCGTGTTCCGGTAGAAGATGTCACCGTACCCGGACAGGGCATCGACGCCTTCCTGGATGCGCGCACCGCCTGAATCGTTGATGCCTATGATCGGGGCGCCGACCTTCACGGCCATATCCATCGCCTTGCAGATCTTGGCAGCGTGCATCTCGCCGAGGCTTCCGCCTATGACGGTGAAATCCTGCGCGAACACGTAAACGAGCCGGCCGTTCACCATGCCGTAGCCGATGACGACGCCCTCGCCCGGGGCCTGGATCCTGTCCATCCCGAGGTCGTCGCATCGATGCTCGACGAATGCGTCGAGTTCGATGAAGCTGCCTGGGTCGAGAAGGGTCAGGATGCGCTCCCTGGCGGTCATCTTTCCCTTTTGGTGCTGGGCGGCTATGCGCTTCTCGCCGCCTCCGGCGGTGATTCTCTCGCGCCTGGCTTCGAGTTCCTTGATCTTCTTTTCCATGACTGACGCTCCATCTGTCGAATTCGATATCTGCGAGGATGGGTTTCCGCACTCGACGAACGGCCGTCGCATGAGTCCGCGTTCGAAGCGGCGCTCCTCCGGTGACCGATCATCCGGGAGAGGATATCCGAAAATCCGCCAATGATCAACGCTGGCAAAGTTCCACGAGAACCCCGTTCGTGGCCTTGGGATGGAGAAAGGCGATTTTCGCGCCGCCCGCGCCGTACCGGGGCTTTTCGTCAATGAGCCGAACACCCTTCCCCTTCAACTCCGCGAGCGCCTTTTCGATGTCGTCCACCCTGAACGCGATGTGCTGGATGCCCTGGCCCTTCGCCTCGATGAACTTGGCGATGGGACCCTCGGGGTCCGTGGACTCGAGGAGTTCGATCTCGGTATCGCCGAGCGGAAGGAATGCCACTTTCACCTTCTGATCGGCCACGGTTTCGGAACCGAGCAGCTTCAGTCCCAACACCCCGGTGTAGAAACTCAGGGTCTCGTCGATGTTTACGACGGCTATTCCGATATGATCCACTTTGCTTACCATGGTTCCTCCGTTGTTCTTGATCCATCCCGACGTACTTACCAGGTTGTTGAAAACCAGAAGCTTCTCAACACCCTGTTAATGTTCGCACCCGCGGCCGGTCGTTCGATTTCCTTCTAACCCATCGCCGCCATGAGATCATCCGCCGCGTCGTGCGGATCGCGCGCACGGTCGACTACCTCAGCCGAAAGCATCTTCGTCCGTGACCGGATGTCGTCCCGTTCAAGGAGCGCCGTCAGGCGATCCGTGACGACGGAGCGAAGTTCATGCTCGACGTTCGCGAGCCGGCGTGCCCTGAGCAGACCTGCCTGGTCGAGTCCGGCCCTGTGACCCTCGATCGCCTTCTTCACGGAATCGACGCCCTCGCCCGTCTCGGCGATCGTCTTGATCACCGGGGGCAGGCCGTGCGGATCGTCGCTGTATCCGGCCGCAGCCTTTGCGACGCCGTGCCCGGCAAGGGCGAATGGCGGTGTCGTGCCATTGACGAGCGCGGTTTCGAGCATCCCCTTGATCTCGCGGACGACGCGGTCCGCGCCGTCCCGGTCCGATTTGTTGACGACGAAAACGTCGCCGATTTCCATGACGCCGGCCTTGATGGCCTGGATATCGTCGCCGAGGCCGGGTACGGAGACCAGGACGATCGTGTCCGCCAGGCGGACGATATCCACTTCCGACTGGCCGACGCCGACCGTTTCGATGATGATCCGGCGGTAGCCTGCCGCGTCCAGGACGCGCACCGTGTCGATCGTGGCTCGCGATACGCCGCCCAGATGCCCGCGCGTCGCGAGGCTGCGGATGAAAACGCCCTCGTCCGTGGCGTGCGCCTGCATGCGGATGCGGTCGCCGAGGATGGCACCGCCGGTGAACGGGCTGGATGGGTCCACTGCCACGACGGCAACCGTGAAACCGTCCCGGCGATAGCTCCTTACCAGCTTGTCGACGAGGGTGCTCTTGCCAGAACCCGGGGGGCCGGTTATCCCGATGACGTGGGCTTCGCCCGTGTGAACGTGAAGGGCCTTGACGATACCGACGATCCCGGGATCGCCGTTGTCGATGCGCGAGATCGTCCTCGCGATCGCCCTGACGTCGCCGGAACGGATTCCCGCGACGATATCGTCGCTCATGACCTGGTTACGAGTTCCGCTTCAGATTGGCCCGGATGAAATCGATGGTCACTTTCGTCGGCGTGCCAGGTCCGAAGATTTCGGCGATACCGGCTGACTTGAGGAAAGGGATGTCGCTTTCGGGAATGACGCCGCCCCCGATCACGAGGATGTCATCGACCTTCCGCTCCTTGAGGAGTTCCATGACTCTCGGGAACAGGTGGTTGTGGGCGCCGGAGAGTATGCTCATGGCGATGCAGTCGACGTCTTCCTGCATGCCGGCCTGCACGATCTGCTCGGGCGTCTGCCTGAGTCCGGTATAGATCACTTCCATCCCGGCGTCCCGGAGGGCGCGGGCGATCACCTTGGCGCCGCGATCGTGGCCGTCAAGACCGGGCTTGGCGACCAGTACGCGAATTTTCCGTTCCATGCTGTTCCTCCGGTTACCTGGGTGCCGGAAAAAACGTCAACGCTTTTTCCGGCAATGCCGTATTGCAGAGATTCCGCAACGCTTGCCACGAAGCGCGAGGGGTGCGGAGCGGCGGTTGAAAAGCTTCAAGTCGTCCAACAGCCCTTCAGAGTATGACCTTCTGCTGGTATTCGCCGTAGATGCCGCGAAGGACATCGCAGATCTCGCCGAGCGTCGCGTAGGCGCACACGGCGTCAAGGATCAACGGCATGAGGTTTTCCGTTCCCCGGGAAGCGGCGTCGATGGCAGCCAGCGTCGCCTTGACTTTCGCGCCATCCCGCCGTGCCCGGAGCTCCGCCAGTTTCTTGACCTGCTGTTCCCCGACGATGGGATCGACCCTGAGCAGGCCTTCGGGCGCCTTCTCCTCGACCTGGAACTTGTTGAGGCCGACGACGACGCGTTCGCCGGATTCTATGTCCATCTGGTAGGCGTATGCGGCATCCTGGATTTCCTGCTGGACATAGCCGTTCTCGATCGCCTTGACCGCGCCGCCGAGGGAATCGATTTTCCGGATGTACTTCCAGACGCCTTCCTCGATGCTGTCCGTCAGGTGTTCCACGTAGTACGAACCGGCAAGCGGGTCGATGGTCTCCGCGACGCCGGACTCGTAGGCTATGATCTGCTGGGAGCGGAGCGCGATCCGGACGGAAGCCTCCGACGGCAGCGCGAGAGCTTCGTCCCGGCTGTTCGTGTGGAGGCTCTGCGTCCCTCCGAGTACGGCAGCGAGCGCCTGGATGGTGACGCGGACCACGTTGTTGTCCGGCTGCTGGGCGGTGAGCGTGGAGCCTCCGGTCTGGGTGTGGAAGCGGAGCATCATCGACTTGGGACTCTCGGCCTTGAATCGTTCCTTCATGATCCTGGCCCACACCCTGCGGGCTGCGCGGTACTTGGCAACTTCCTCAAGGAGGTCATTGTGGGCGTTGAAGAAGAACGAGAGCCTTGGGGCGAAATCATCCACGCCGAGCCCGGCCTTGATGGCAGCGTCGACGTACGCTATGCCGTCCGCGAGGGTGAACGCCACCTCCTGGATCGCGGTTGCCCCTGCCTCCCTGATGTGGTACCCGGAGATCGAGATCGTGTTCCAGTTCGGCACTTCCTTCGCGCAGTACTCGAAGATGTCGGTGATGAGCTTCATGGAAGGCTCGGGCGGGAAGATGTAGGTTCCGCGAGCCACGTATTCCTTGAGGATATCGTTCTGGATGGTGCCGTTCAGCTTGTCGGGCGGAACGCCCTGCTTCCCGCCCACCGCGATGTACATGGCGAGGAGTATCGGAGCGGGTGCGTTGATCGTCATCGAAGTGGAAACCTTGTCGAGCGGGATGCCGTCGAACAGCGTCTCCATGTCGGCAAGGGAATCTATCGCGACACCGACCTTCCCGACTTCTCCCCGGGAAAGCGGGTGGTCGGAATCGTAGCCGATCTGGGTAGGAAGGTCAAAGGCCACGGAGAGGCCCGTCTGTCCCTGCTGGAGCAGGTACTTGTAGCGCTTGTTGGATTCCTCTGCCGTGGCGAAACCGGCGTACTGCCTCATGGTCCAGAACCGGCCGCGATACATGGAATTCTGGACGCCCCGGGTGAAAGGATACTCGCCCGGGAACCCCAGCTTGTCCGAGTAGTCGCCTTCGATGTCGAGGGGAGTGCAGAGCCTCTCGGCCGGCGCGTTGGAACCCGTGACGAAATCCTTCCTGCGTTCGGGGAACCTGGCGAGCGATTTTTCGATGCCCAGGTTCCAGCGCTCCAATCCCTGCTTCAGCTTATCGTCCATGGTTTTCGATCCTTTCGCGGTCGTCGCCGCGATCCGGCGCACTCAGGTCTTGACGGCTTTCGCCAGTTCAAAGCCCTTCGCCAACGCCGCGAGATTCAGTTCCTCGGTGCCTTTCGGTACCCGGTTCCTCACCGCTTCGCCGAGCACCGACTGGCCGACGATCCCCGAGATGCCTGCGAGAGCGCCGAGCGCCACGATGTTCGCAACCACCTTCTTTCCGATATCTTCGGCCGCCGTCCTGAGGATGGGCACGCTGACGGTCCGTGCGGCGATCTCGTCCGAGAGCTGGACGGAGGAGTCGACAATGATGAGTCCCCTCTTCATGAGCTTGCCGTAGGTCCTGTATGATTCCTGCGTGAGCGCCAGGAGAAAATCCGGATCCGTCGCCTTGGGGTAATCGATCTCCTCGGCGGAGATCACCACTTCGGCCTTGCTCGCGCCGCCGCGGGCTTCCGGGCCATAGCTCTGCGTCTGGACCGCGTTCTTGCCGTCGAGAATGGCCGCCTCGGCAAGCACGATGCCGGCAAGGAGGAGACCCTGTCCGCCGGACCCGCTCAGTCTGAATTCTGTTCGCATCCGCGCACTCCTCCCTGGAACTGGTCGAATTTCCGTTGCACCTGCGAGACTACGTTTCCGTATACTTCCGTGAATTCCGGTTCGGGCGCGGCATGGAGTTCCCCGATCAGGAATTTGCCCGCGAGTCTTTCGGGAGGCAGCGCCGAAGCTGCCTTGACATTGACGGCGCCGTCCTTGAACCAGTTGAGCATGTCCACCGCGGATCCGAGCTTGTTCTTCCTGCCGAGATAGGTGGGGCATTGCGTGACGGCTTCGATGACCGAGAAGCCCTTGTTGAGGAGAGCCTTCTCGATAAGATCGGTCAGCAGCTGGACGTGGTAGGTGGTCGCCCGTCCGACATAGGTCGCGCCCGCGGCGATGGCGAGTTTGGACAGGTCGAAGCTGCGTTCGACGTTGCCATAGGGTGCCGTCGTGGCCAGGAAGCCCTTGGGCGTCATCGGCGAATACTGCCCGCTCGTCATGCCGTAGATGTTGTTGTTCATCACGATTGTAGTGATATCGATATTCCGTCGGGCGGCGTGGATGAAGTGGTTGCCGCCGATGGCCGTGCAGTCGCCGTCGCCCGTGAGCACGATGACCTTGAGTTCCGGCTTGGCTACCTTGATCCCCGTCGCGAAGGCGATGGCGCGGCCGTGGGCGGTATGGAGCGTGTCGAAATCCAGATAGCCCGGCGCGCGGCTCGAACAGCCGATCCCGGACACGATGATGGTCTTGTTCTTGTCGAGTTTCAGGCGCGCGATGGCGCGCGTGAGCGCCCCGGTTACCGTACCGTGGCCGCAGCCCGGGCACCAGATATGGGGAAGCCTGCCCTGCCTCATGTACTTCATGGATTCGCTCATTTCGAAGCCTCCGCGGTGCGGGCGGCGCCGTTCGTGATCACCGACAGGATTTCCTCCGGACGGAACAATTCGCCGTTGACCTTGCCGAGCCGTTCAACCGCAGCGCGGCGGGCCACTGCCCGTTCGACTTCGCCTGCGAGCTGCCCGAGGTTCATTTCGGGAACGATGACACGCTTGACGTGCCCCATGATGCCATCGAAAGTGGCTTCCGGGAAGGGCCAGATGGTTTTCAGCCTGAGGAGGCCGGCCTTGATCCCGTTCTTCCTCGCCTGCCGGACGGCGCTGAGCGCCGACATGGCGGAGCACCCGAACGTGACGACGAGGGTATCGCAATCATCGACGCCCTCGACCGCGTAGTCCCTGATCTCGGGCTCGTTCTTCTCCACCTTGAGGTTGATGCGCCTGAGCAGGGTATCCGCCACCTCGCCTTTGTTGGAAGGGAAACCCGTCTCGTCGTGGAAGAGTCCGGTGACGTGCCAGCGGAATCCCTCACCGAACGGAGCCATGTCGGGCACGCCGCCGTTCGGGTCGGCCGCATAGGGCACGTAGCTGCCAGGGGCCGCCGGCGCCTTGCGGTTGACCACCTTGATCGACGACTGTTCGGGGAGGATCACTTTTTCACGCATGTGTCCTATGACCTCATCCATGAGGACAATGACCGGCACACGGTATTTTTCCGCGAGATTGAAGGCGCGTACGGTGAGTTCGAAGCATTCCTTCACGTTTCCGGGGGCCAGCACGATGACCGGATGGTCGCCATGCGTGCCCCAACGGGCCTGCATTACATCCCCCTGTGCCGGAGATGTGGGCATGCCCGTGGACGGCCCCATGCGCTGCACGTTGATGATGACGATGGGGATTTCGCAGAGGCTCGAATAGCCGATGCATTCCTGCATGAGCGAGAACCCGGGCCCGCTCGTCGCGGTCATCGATTTCTTGCCCGTGAGCGAGGCGCCGATGATCGCCGCGATGGAACCGATCTCGTCTTCCATCTGGAGGAATTTTCCTCCCAGCTTCGGAAGTTCCTCGGCGCAGAGTTCCGCGATCTCCGTCGAAGGCGTTATCGGGTAGCCGGCGAAGAATTCCAGCCCCGCCGCGAGGGCGCCGAGGGTGCAGGCTTCATTGCCCTGCATGAGCTTGGCGTTAGGCATGGTCAGCCTCCGGTGAGATCGCGTAATCCAAATCGGAAGCGTCCCGTTCGTTCTTCCCGTTTGCGCCTTCTTCCAAGACCTCGATCGCGAAGTCGGGACAGCGGAATTCGCAAAGGTGGCATCCGATGCAGAGCTCGGGATGTTCCGCGAAGACCTTGCCCTTTTTCAGGATGAGCACCTGTTTCGGGCAAAAGGCTACGCAGATATTGCATCCCTTGCACCATTTCTCGCGGATGATGTGCTTGAAGGTCTTTTTTTCAGCCATGACTCTCTCTGTTTGTCTCCGATCTTCCTCGATGCATGCAGCAATGGCGCTTGATGGGAACGCTCTCCATTTCGCCGAAGGCGATCCGGAGAGAACGGCGGGTGATCGGAGTCTTGGCGAACAGCATACCGGAGAAAGCCATGTCTGTCAAAGTAAAAAATGGACGATTCATGCGGACGAAGGTACCGACAACGCGGGGCGGTGAAGGTCATCGGATGAAAAACCGTTGTATCGGGCGGCAGGACCGGGGTTTTCCGGTTCACATGCCAGGATAAAACGACTATACTCAAGCCAGACCCCATGGAGGAAGTAATGAAGAAAGAACTCAAGATCCGGGACCTGACCCTGCGCGACGGCCAACAATCGCAGTTCGCCACCAGGATGAACCAGTCTCAGGTCGATCGCGTGCTGCCATTCTACCGTACCGCCCATTTCTACGCCATGGAAGTATGGGGAGGCGCGGTTCCCGATTCCATCATGCGCTACCTGAACGAGAATCCGTGGTTCCGGCTCGAATCCATCAAGGACGGCATCGGCGGGGCTTCGAAACTGACCGCACTGTCCCGCGGCCGGAACCTGTTCGGCTACACGCCGTATCCGGAATCGGTCATCGAGGGTTTCTGCCGCAACGCCGTCAGGAGCGGCATCGATATCATGAGGATATTCGACGCGCTCAACGACGTCGACAACATGACCAGCTCCATGCGTTATGTAAAGGAAAACGGCGGCAAGGCCGACTGCGCGGTATGCTATACGGTCGACCCGAAATTCACCGTGGGGGAGCGCGTCGCCTCCTTTTTCAAGGGTAGGAAGCTGCCTGACCACCTCTTCACGATCAAGTATTTCGTCGGGAAGGCCAAGGAACTGGCCGCCCACGGCGCCGACATGATCACCATCAAGGACATGGCGGGACTCATCGATCCGGGTACGAGCGGCCAGCTCATCAGGGCCCTCAAGGACGAGATTGACCTCCCGATCGATCTCCATACGCACTGCACGCCCGGGTTCGGCACCGCGAGCATACTCATGGCCGTCGTCAACGGCGTCGACATAGTCGACACGGTCGTGCTTTCCTTCTCAGGCGGCCCCGCTGCCCCGGCATTCGAGATCATACAGCTCTTCGCGGTCAAGCTCGGCATCGATACCGGCGTGGACCTTCCCGCCGTCGCTGCTATCGAGCGGGAACTCAAGGTAGCGCGCACGGAACTCTCCAAGTACGACCAGTACAAGCGCCTGCCTCCTGCCTTCGACATCTGCAGACCCGAGCTGCCGCCCGCGATCGAACGCCTCTTCGACGATGCGATCGGCGCGGCGAAATCCGGCAAGGTGAACGAAGTCCTGGCGCTATGCCAGAAGATTGAGGCATGGTTCAACTACCCGGAACCCGATGAAATAGTGAGGGTGGCGCAGATCCCGGGCGGCATGTACACCAACATGATGTCCCAGCTCAAGGAAGCCAAGCTCGAACATCACCTCAAGGAAGTGCTCGCCATCGTCCCCGAAGTGCGCCTCGACGCAGGCGTACCGCCCCTCGTAACGCCGACCAGCCAGATCGTCGGCGTTCAGGCGGTCAACTGCATCATGGATAAGACGAACGGCAAGCCCTTCTACACGAACGTTTCGAAGAATTTCGTCGAACTCGTCAAGGGAACCTATGGACGCACGCCGTGGCCCGTCGATCCGGCTTTCCGGGAACGCATTTCGGGCGTCCGCGAAGAGACTCCGTACGACACTTCCCGATACGTCAAGCAGCCGAATCCGGAAATGCCGGAGCTCGGCGGGCGGAAGCTGGCCGAAAACGAAAAGGACGAACTGCTCCTCGAACTCTTTCCCAATGTCGCCGACAAGTTCCTCAAGGGCGTTCGCGAATCAGAGCGGGCGGCCGCGCTCACGTCCGCCCCTCCGGAGCCGGAACCCGAGCCTTCACGGTATCCCGACAGTTTTTGGGAAACGCTCTCGCTCGGGATGGAGTGCTGATCGCTTTTCGTGCCAGGGAAAGGTCCGGACGATCGCGGGCGGACCGTCCGGGGCCGCGATTGAAGTTCCGGACGCGCTTGCCATTTTCGACGAAGGAGATACACTGTAATCATGGGCAATTCCGCCGTGCTGTTCGGGAAACGCGTGATACTGCTTTATCCGCCCCCGATCATCGACGAGATCATCGAAAACCTTTCCAACAGGGAATTCGAAACGTTCGTGACCCGCGATCACGTACGGCTTGCGGTTTTCCTCAGGAAAGACGACCGCTCGATCGTGTTCGTGAACATCGATGACGGCCTCAAGGAGCCGGAATGGGCGGACTGGATCAAGGCGAGGATCGCCGAAAACCCCGCCGTGGAATACGGAATCCTGACGCTGAACGATTCGTCGACGCTGCCGGAGAAATACATCATGGAAGTCGGCACGCGCTGCGGGTACGTGACTCTCAAGAACGGGGCGCTCAGGGCCTCCGAAACCCTGGTCAAGACCCTGGAGGCCAATGAAGCGAGGGGACAGCGCAAGTTCGTCAGGGCCGTCTGCCCGCCAGGGACCGCCAATTTCAACATCAACAATGCGGGTGATATGTTGCGCGGTCTGGTACTGGACATCAGTTCGGCAGGAATGGCCATACGCTTTGACGACAACAGGATTTTCAGGCCCGGATTGGTGCTTTCCGACCTCCAGCTGAACCTCAAGGGCAGTCGCCTGCCGCTCTCGGGCGTCGTGATGGGCGGTCGTTCCGATCCCGACAGGGGCGAGATAGTGCTTGTCATGTTCACGCCCTCGACGATGGACGAGGTGAAGCGTTCGAAGATCCGGAGTTTCATACGCCGCCGTCTCCAGGAAGAATTCGAAGCCCGTCTCGTGACCATGACGTGAACGCTTTCCGCATGGCAAGCCTGGCCTGAACCTGACCTGGCACCGGAAGGCGACGTTACCGGAGTATCTCGACGCTCCGCCGTTCCCCGTCGATCCGAATCCGTGTTTTCCCGATGACGCCGCGGGCGGTACCATAGCCGGCGAGGAGTTCATCCAGTGAAAGGCGTTGTCCCGGGTACGCCGGGAAGAGGCTGGCCGTGAACGCCGCAGGGACTCCATGCGGCATTCCGTCAGAACCGAAGACGAGGGTTTCCCCGGGTACATACCCGGCTTCGTCGATGAGCATCCTGAACGGATCGTTGGCTGTGCAGAGCCGTTCCGCAAGCCGGTCAGCGTAATCGACGGAATCGCTTGAGAAATTCGGCTGCATCGATAGTTTCACGCCGGCATCCCGGCAGCGGCGAGCCTGGTCCGGCGTGATGAACTGGACGTGCTCGAACCGGATTTCTCCATTGAATGAATCTCCCCGCATCGATTCAGCGACGCGAATGGCCTGCCAAACGGCCAGGTCGCCGATGGCATGGAACGAGAGAGCCTTGAAGGAAGCGGCGTCACGCGCACGCTCCAATAGTTCTCCGTCCGTATACGTCATGACTGGATTCCATGGGCCGATGAACCCTTCGGACAGCGCCGCGGTCCGGGCGCCGAGCGATCCGTCAAGGAAGAACTTGACGCCCCGCAGAGATGGCGCCGGGCCCAGGCTCGGCACCGTGTCGGATGCAGCCCACGCGGGCACGCGTTCCGCGTATGGAGAAGAAGAGATCAGGTCGAAGGCTTCCCGACAGGTGACCGTCATGTCTTCCACCGAACCGATGCCGAATTCCTTGACCGAGTCCATGAAGATACCCAGTTTTTCGATGGTCAACCCGGCGAGCGCACCATAGAACGAAAAAAGCCGGGGCAGGTTGGCCTCGGACCAGACTCGGTCGAAACGCCGTTCGCCCATACCGGGGATAGCGGAGCCCAGGAACCCGAGGGCGGAATCCGAGAGCGCGAAACCGTGGAGGGAGAAGTTGATGACGAGCACGGGCGGCAGCGTCGCCAGGCATGAGGGCGTCAGTTCCAGCGAGTTGGACCGCAAGCCCCTGACGACGGTCAGATGGTCCCGTGGACAGCCTTCGAGGAAACGCCGAGCGGAGTCTGAGTCCATCCCGGAAAGGTCGGTGCAGCCGATGAGCGACGCATAAAGGCTCGTGTGGGAGTGGTTGTCATGGAGCAGCGGGATATCCAAGGTTTTCATTTCTTCTCCGCCGTGGACGGTTCACCGTGTTTTTACCATGAACGGGACAAAGGTGCCGGCCAGTTTCGTCTTCTGGCAGAGGATGGCGTCGCTCACCCCGATCTTGCCGGCGCCCCCCCCCTGAACTGTATAGCACGGCAACGATCTTTACGGAAAGATCCCGTCCGGCGTAGACTCGCCGACATGAAGACGATCGCGCTCCTCTCGATCCCCGTCGCGCTTTCCGTCGGACTCTTGGCGGCTTCGTGCGCGACGTTCTGGCTGCCCCGACAGGCCGTATCGCTCGCCGCCTTGCTCATCCGGGCCGTCCCGGTCACGAGGCTGGCATCAGTTTCCGGGCTCGATCCCGGGATCGAGAACCTCCTCGCCCGCGTCGATTCGATTCGCCGTTTTGCACGCGAAGAGCTCGGGCTGAGGGAAACGAAGAGCTATACCACCTTCATACAAACCGACCGTGAGTACGTGGTGCGCGTCGTATCGGCTTGCCCCGAGCTTTCGTTCGAGCGGAAATGCTGGAGCTATCCCATTCTCGGGAAGCTGCCATACAGGGGCTTCTTCGATGACGTGGATGCCCGTCGGGAGGCTCGTCGGCTTGCGGCACGGGGATACGATGTCATTGCGCGGCCGACGACCGCCTTCAGCATGCTCGGCATGGTTCCCGACCCGCTTTTTTCCTTCATGACGGAATATGAAACGGGAGATCTCGCCGAGCTCGTCATTCACGAGCTGGTCCATGCGACGGTATTCGTCCGCGGCCAGTCCGGTTTCAACGAGGAACTTGCGACGTTCATCGGCCGCAAAGGTGCAGAACGCTACCTTTTGTCCGCAGGCGCCGCGCTGGCAGCGTACCGCAATGGCCTGAGCGACGCGGGACGCTTTTCCTCCTTCCTGCGCGAAACCGGGCGGGAGCTCGGCGAGGTTTATTCTTCGGGAGGTTCACGTGACGAGAAACTCGTCCGCAAGCGTTCGATCATCGCGCGCCGCGCCGCGGAGTACGTCGAACTTTCGCCTCCCTTCTCCGGGGGTGCCTATGCAAGTTTCGACATGGGTCGCGTCGACAACGCGTACATAGACCTGTACATGCTCTACGAAGGCGAACCGGGACTGTACCAACGATTCTTCGACAGATGCGCTGACGGAGACCTCGCCGCGTTCGTGCACTCTATCGCGGAATTGGCGAAAACCGGTGTGGACGTGAAGGTGGCGATGAAAAAAATCCTCGAACGGGTTTTATAAGCAGGCCATACGGAGCAGCCTGCTTCATGTGTTTTCACTTGCCCATGACCGAAATTGCATGGTAGTTTCCCGCTTCCGGCCTCATCAAAACAAGGAGTCCTTCCAATGGATCCACATGCACGCGCAGCAGAACCGTCACGGTTGCGTTATTTCGATTTCCTCATGGCGGCTTTCGTCGCAGTCCTCATCGTCAGCAATATCGCGTCTTCGGCCAAGATCATCGATTTCGGATTCTCCATCGCCGGAATCAGGATGGCCTTCGATGCAGGTACCCTGCTTTTCCCCGCGAGCTACATATTCGGGGACATCCTGACGGAAGTCTACGGCTACAAGGCTTCGAGGCGGGTCATCTGGACGGGATTCGGCGCGCTCGTGGCGTCATCGCTCGTGTTCTGGGCGGTTCGCGTCCTGCCCGGGGAATCCAGCTGGGAAGGATACGCGGGGCAAGCCGCGTATGCAGCCATCCTCGGCGGCATGAGTTCAGGCGGCATCGCGCTCGCCAGCCTGCTTGGATACTGGTCGGGTGAGTTCGCGAATTCCTTCATCCTGGCGAAGATGAAGATCCTCACCAGGGGAAGGATGCTCTGGGCAAGGACCATCGGCAGCACCGTGATCGGCGAGGCGGTGGATACGGTTTTTTTCGTTCTCGTCGCGTCGCTGTTCGGCTTGTTCGGCTGGGGACTCTTCGTGACGCTCGTGGTCACGAACTACCTGTTCAAGTGCGGCGTCGAGGCTCTGATGACGCCGGTGACGTACCTCGCCGTCCGCTTCCTCAAGCGCGCCGAAGGCGTCGATCACTACGACGAGGACACGGATTTCAATCCTTTCCGTCGCTAGCGGGCTGTTGAAAAAGGCCTGCAGCCTTTTCAACACCGTGCCGGGAACCCGAAGCCCGTAGGGCTTCGAAAAGGTACGTGACGCAGTCGACCACCGCGACGACGTAGCGGCGATTCCGGTCCCCGAGCTCGTACCGGAAGGGACCGGGGGTGGCACCCGTCGCACCACAAGAAGGACACGCCGAGTCCGAGTGCTTGCGGAAACACCCCCTGCTGACGAACAGGGGCGGCAAGAAGTTCCCGTCGACGGGAATGATGCCCCATGCGTCGAATCCCCACGACGTGATCTTTTCCTTGAGATCCGCGAGCGCCCTGCCTGAACCGCCCTTGCCGAGGACCTCGTCGGCTTCGACGTAGAAATACGCAAACGCCGACCCGCCGGAAGCGTTCGCCCATGCCGCGACCGCACGGGCATTGGCGCAATAGCCGAACAGGTCGACGAACGAGCCGATCGACCCGTGCACCTTGGAAAACCCGGCGACGAATGCCGCGTGGTGGAAACCGTTGACGCCGAACAGGAGCCGGTCGGCGGGCCGTCCGGAAGGGTGGCAGTCCAGGAAGCGCTCCGCCAAGCCGCGCGCGGCCGACAGATACGCGTCGGTATCCGTCGTTACCGGAGCCAATGGAACAAAGATGTTGCTTCCGACGCGGGGATGCGCGGTGATCGGGCCTCCGAGCGCGGCTCTCGTCGCGAAGGGAAACGGAAGCCCGATGCCGGCATCGTAGATCAGGGCTGAACGCGACGGAAGGTCCTGAATGCTTTCTTCTGCCCCGAATCCGGGAATATCGACACCCGTGGGAGCGGCAGCTGCCGATTCGGAGGCATACTCATCCATGAGGCGCCGCAATGCAGCCTCGGCCGAGTCATACAAGCCGTTCTTGGCACGCTTGAGGATGGACGGGGGAACGAATGCGTCGGCCAGCGGAATGCGTTCTCCGGCCACCGTCGCCGCATCGGCCAGTTCGGGAGAGCTGAGACGGAGTACGAAACGACGCTCGCCGCGTTCTCCGAAGACCTGTGCGGCCTTGAGAAAACTCCCGGTAACGCTTGCCCGACCGACGCCGCCAGTCAGCGCGACGGGCACGACCTTCGGAACCTTCCTGCCGTCGGGGAGCCGGAATTCCAGTCGTGCCGTCGCCCCTTCCGTACCGATACCCGAAAGGGCACATGGAACGTCAAGAGCAGGGATCGGAAATGACAGCGGATTGGTTTCGCGCCGGTCCTGGTCGCGCGAGGATATCTTGCGTACTTCGCTTCCGGCGTGCAACGTACCTTCGAACTCCATGGAGACCGTGCTTCCCTCGCCGGCTCGTCGGACCTGCGACAACGACCTCGGGTCGCGAAGATCCCGCGCGGAGAACGCGAAGGGTTCGACCTGATTCGTTCCGCGGAACGCGAGCAGGCCATCCCGTTCGCCAAGCGGCTTTGCCAGTCGGATCATGAGCCGCCCGCCGCCGGAGTTGATGACCGTTCCGCAGGGCACCCCCCGGTGTCCGGGGTACGAACTGTCGATGAGATCGACGCCGGAAACGTCCCGGGCGTATCCCGTCGTGGGAGCGCGCGAAAAGGCCGTCATCGCGTCAACCCGCAAGCGCTCGAGCATTCCCCGTTCCGGCTTCGTCCCGTTTTTCATCGCATCGAGGACGGTCCTGTACAGTCTCGACGCGGCGAACGCGTATTCAGGGGATTTCATCCGGCCCTCGATCTTGATGGCGGCGACACCCGCGGCAGCGAGATCCGCTGCCAGGTCGGCGAGATCGAGATCCTTGCAGGAAAACCAGCATCCGCGTCCTTTCGATCCCCATTCGTAGAAGGAGCGGCAGGGTTGGGCGCAATCCCCGCGGTTGCCGGATCTGCCCGTGATGCGGCCCGAGGCAAGGCAGAGCCCCGAAAAGGAGTAACAGAGGGCGCCATGGGCGAAGCTTTCGAATTCCATGTCCGGACACGAGGCGACGAGGCGACGGGTAGCTTCGATGCCTGTCTCCCTCGGCAGCACGACGCGACGGATCCCCAATGCTGCGGCCAGCCGTGCCGCCTCCGCGGTATGGACGGCCGCCTGGGTGGATGCATGGATCCTGAGCTCCGGGAAGCGATCCCGGGCAAGGCTCATGAGTCCGAAGTCCTGCATTATGACGGCATCGACGCCGTGCGTCGCAAGAAAGGTCAGCGCCTCTGCGGCCTTATCGGATTCGCTCTCGAACAGCACGGTGTTCATGGCGACGTAGAGTCGCTTTCCGGCAGCGAGCGCATGGCTCCTGAGGCGGAGGTACTCGTCGCGACCGAAATTCCTGGCCTGCTTCCGAGCGCTGAATTCCGTGAAGCCGAGGTAGACAGCATCAGCACCGCCTTCGAAGGCAGCCATCGCGGCGGAAAAGCTGCCGGCGGGCGCGAGCAGCTCGGGGATGCGGGGAAGTGCGTTCACGCACGGATTGTAGCGGCAATCGCCCGGGAGGGCAACGGTTCGTGCCCGACTCTTGTTTTTCCCGCGTTTTCGTGACATATGGGTAGCCATGCTAACAGGTGGTTGTCGCGAGCGTGCTCGCGCAGCTTCGAGTTTTCGACCACCTGCTGGAAATTCGATCCGGAGGCCCCGATCTTGATAACCGTCACCGATCTCAAGCTCGCGTTCGGAGAACGCGTTCTTTTCAAGGATGTCAATCTCAAATTCACACCGGGCAACTGTTACGGCATCATCGGCGCCAATGGCGCCGGCAAGTCCACTTTCCTCAATATTCTTTCAGGCCAGCTCGAGGCGGACGCCGGCCAGGTCGTTTTTCCCGGCAACCAGCGTCTCGCCGTGCTCAAGCAGGACCATTTCGCCTTCGAGGAACACCGGGTGCTCGACACCGTCATAATGGGCTGGCCCAAGCTTCATTCGGTCAAGAAGGAACGCGAAGCCATCTATGCGAAGAGCGACTTCAGTGAGACAGACGGAATGCGCGCCAGCGAGCTCGAGGGCGAATTCGCCGAGCTCGGGGGCTGGGAGGCCGAGGCCCAGGCTTCCGTGCTCCTCTCCGGTCTCGGGGTTCCCGAGGAATCTCACGGGCGGCTCATGAAGGAAGTCGACGAGGGACGAAAGGTCAGGATACTCCTGGCGCAAGCCTTGTTCGGGAACCCGGACATCCTCCTCCTCGACGAGCCCACCAACGGCCTCGATCTCGATTCGATATCCTGGCTGGAGGAATTTCTCATCGAGTCCCCGAACGTGGTCGTCGTCGTATCGCACGACCGGCATTTCCTGAACTCGGTCTGTACCCATGTCTGCGACATCGATTTCGGGGCGATCCGGCAGTATCCCGGCAATTACGACTTCTGGTACCGCATGAGCCGCATGCTCACCCAGCAGGTGAAGGACGAGAAGAAGCGACGAGAGGACAAGATCAGGGACCTCAAGGAATTCATCCAGCGCTTCGCGTCCAATGCGGCCAAGAGCAGGCAGGCGACGAGCCGCAAGAAGATCCTGGACAAGCTCGACATCGACGATCTCCAGCCGACGAGCCGACGTTTCCCCTTCGTCGGATTCAAGCCGGACCGAGAACCCGGCAACAACGTGCTCAGGCTCCAGAAGCTGTCGAAAAAAGAAAACGGCACGCGGCTCCTTGACGGACTCGACCTCATCGTCAATCGGGAAGACAAGATCGCGCTCGTCGGCCGCGAGCACCTTTCGAAGACGGCGCTATTCCGGATCCTCTCAGGCGAGGATGAGGAGTACGAAGGCGAGTTCTACTGGGGCCAGACCATGAGCAGGGGATATTTCCCCAAGGAGAACGCGTACCTCTTCGACAGTGATCTTTCCATCGCGGGGTGGCTCGGTCAATACACGAACAGCGACGACGAAACCTACATACGCTCGTTCCTCGGCCGTATGCTCTTTTCTGGTGACGAGGCACTGAAACCGGTCCGAGTCCTCTCGGGAGGCGAGAAGGTCCGGTGCGTGCTGTCGAAGCTCATGCTTTCGGGCGCCAATGCCCTGCTCCTCGACGAGCCCACGAACCACCTGGACCTCGAAGCCATCACGGCGCTCAACAACGGCCTCATGGAATTTTCAGGAGTCATCCTCTTCACAAGCCATGACCACGAGTTCGTCAACTCGATCGCCAACCGCATCGTGGAACTCTGCCCCGGCGGGGTGATCGACCGCATGATGCCCTTTGACGAATACCTCGTCGACGGACAGGTGCGCGAACTCCGCGACGATTATTACCAAGGTCATGTGATCACGGAGATCTGACGGGGCGATCATCTGCGCGTGGACACTGCGTCGCGGTAGAAGGCATTGCCACCCGACGTAGTGGAGATGATGGACTGGAAAAATCCGTACCAGGACAAGTGATCCAGGGAAACGATTTTTCCGGCAGCGGTATGGTATATTCTTTTTATCATCGTCGAAATGACCGAAGCGCATTGCTTACGCCTGGTTCATGGTATTGTGTTATGGATCTTAAGCAAGTAAGGTTGATTAGACCAACCAACCAAATGGCAATGCCTACAGGCTTGAGATAATATGTAATACTAGAAATAAAAAGATGCCGCAGATCATCTTGACAAGAAACAAAACCGGTTTAATAATCAAAATGAACCCCTAAAAATGGCGACTGTCAACAGAAAAATTGAAGCCGTCGGATTCGGGTGGAACTAAACCGGTTTTCCTGATGAAAGACCGGTACACTTACAGGAGGCATCATGTTCCGTTCATTCCGAAAACTCTCCGCAGTTCTCATCATCGCCGTGATCGCCGTCGGCTTCGTCGCCGCCGAGCCGGTCCAGCTGACGATGAGCTTCTACAAGCAGGAGATTACCCAGACCTTGCCCAAGCTGCTCGAAGCCTTCACCAAGGCCAATCCGGATATCGTCATCATGACGGAAATCCATCCGAATGACGGCGGAGCCACCAACGCCGCCGCCGCCGCCGCCGGCAAGCTGCCCGACATCATGCAGCAGCCCGCCTATTCTGCGATCATGGAGAATGCCAAGAACGGCTACATCCTCGATCTCTCCAGGCAGCCGGTCATGTCCAAGGTCATCGATGGCGCCAAGCCCTCGGTCACCTACAACGGCAAGCTGTACGCTTTGCCGATGGATTTTGCCGGAATCGGCATCATCTACAGCAAGGACATTTTCGCCAAATACAGGCTGAACCCGCCCACAACCTACCTCGATCTGCAGAAGGTCTCGGACACCCTCAAGAAGAACGGCGTGACGCCCTTCGCCGGCCTCCTCAAGGAAAACTGGTCCATCGGCCACTTCATCGAGATGGTCCACAGCTCCATGCTCGGCGCCAGGGTCGGCAACAACGGCATCTTCAAGTTCGTCGCGGACATGAACGTCGGCGCCACGAGCTGGGACAAAATCGTCGACATCAACGCCCTCTTCAAGATCATGGACTGGTACAAGGCGAACATGGCATCCAACGCTGTCGAGATGGCATGGGATCAGCAGCAGGCAGCCTATATCAAGGGCGAAGCCGCGATGATGGTCCAGGGCCTCTGGGCTCTTCCGAACGCCAAGGATAACCCAACCCTCAAGAGCGGGTTCATCCCCTTCCCCTGGAGCAACAAGGCAGCGGAAAACCGCTTCTTTGCCGACGTCGACTCCACCTTCACCGTTTCCGCCCAGTCTTCTCCGGCCAAGCAGGCTGCCGCGCTCAAATTCATCAATTGGCTCGCCAGCCCCGAAGCCGTCAAGATCTGGACGACCGACATCCAGCTGACTTCCACGTTCAAGGGCGCCGACGTTTCATCCATGCCCTCGCCCTTCGTCGACCTGATGACCTCCGTCAACAAGCTCGGGTCATATCCCTGGGTCTTCTCGATGATGCCGACTCCCACCTGGGAACAGGCCGTCAAGAACGGCGCCCACGGCTACATCCTCGGGAACATGAAGCCCTCCGATATCGTGGCCGAGATCAATAGCTCCTGGAGAACGAACTACAAGAAGTGATCTCCCGTTCCTGAACCAAGCACTTCGTGGAAGGCCGCAGGCGTATATGCCGCGGCCTTCCCGTTTGAACTACAGGAGGGATTCCGGATGGTCGGCATGAGTTTTCAGAAGAAGGCAACCTTCGCGGTCTTTCTGTTTCCGGCGCTCGCACTCTACCTTTTTTTTGCCGTGCTTCCGCTCCTCCAGGGATTCTGGCTTTCGACCACGAACTGGGACGGTACCGCGCCCTGGACTCCCGCCCAGATGCCCATCGCCGAATTCGAAGACCGGATCATGAACAGGATCCGCAGCGAAGCGGACCGGGTCTTCCTGCTCAAGTACTACGTCAGGGACGAGGAACAGGGAACCTATCGAAAGCTCGAACTGTATGGGCTGGATCGGTACCGGGTACAATACATAATCGGGCGGACCGGGTACATCAATCCGGATTTCAAGAACGTGGGATTCGGCAACTACGTCGATATCTTCAGGGGGAAAATAGACAAGCGCTTTTTTCCGGAACGGTACAGGGAGTCCCGTTTCCGTTCGGGCGATCCCATCGATTCATTCCTGGAGATTTCAAGGGAGGAATTCGAAGGCAACCTCCTGCCCCACCTGAAGACTCCCGAGGACAGGGACTACATCCAGGGTATCTACAAGCTGTCAGGATCCGCTTACGCCCTCGATCGCGAAAGGATCAAGCAAGACGAACTTGAAATACAGATCGCGCTGTCCGAGATCGCCGGGCTCAAGGATGATTGGGAAGCGCTTTTCAACGATGCGCTCGCCATCGGGGCCGAAAACCGTCGCGACGCGCTGGCCGGACGCATGGCTGGGATTCCCGCCATCGCTGCTGGAACCATCGCTCCCGCTGACAAGGCGATCATGGAAGAATCCCTGGGCCAGGCCTTCGAGCTCGGCCGAATCAAAGGCATCCTTTCCCGCGACTGGTACCTGGAACGCCAAAAGATGGGCGTACTGCTGTTCACCGCGCTCTTCGTCGTTTTCAACGTGATTCTCGTGAACGTTCTGGCCATGGCCCTGGCTCTTGCCCTCGACCTCAAGATGAAATCCCGGAACGCACTGCGCTCCATATTCTTCATACCGAACGTGCTGTCCATGATCATCGTCGCCTTCATCTGGCAGCTCGTGTTCACGCAGCTCCTGCCGGCGATCACCGGCGTCGACCAGTGGATGATGAATCCTGACCTTGCGCCATGGCTGACCATACTGGTCGCGGTATGGCAGGGCGTCGGCTACTACACCGTCATCTACCTCGCGGGACTCCAGGGGATACCACAGGACATCGTCGAGAGCGCGTCGATTGACGGCGCCACGGCGAGCATCCGGTTCTTCAGGATCGTGCTGCCCCTCATCGTACCCGCGATCACCATCAGCCTGTTCCTGAGCATCTCGGGCGCGCTCAAGACCTTCGACATCATCTTCGCACTCTATCCGAGCAACAGCACGTCGATGGGCGTGGACAACATCACGGTCAATATCTTCTACGACGCGTTCCGGGACAAGCATGCAGGGCTCGCCACCGCCAAGGCGATCCTCCTCCTTCTCACCATCATGATCATCACTGGGACGCAGCTCGTCCTGACGAAGAAACGGGAGATGGAATTATGAGTGAAGCCATGAGCATTCCCGTCCGCATCCGGATGGCACCGAAGCGGATCTGGCTCCTCGTGATGGAAATCGCGATGATTCTCCTGGCAGTCGCGTTCATCTACCCGGCCATCTATGTCGTCATCAACGCGTTCAAGTCGACATCCGAGATCCAGATGAATCCCGCGGGCCTCCCGAAGGCGGCTTCCTTCGCGAATTTCCTCCGCGTCTGGTCGGCCGAAGGCTCAGGCGGGATCAACTTCCTGCACGCCCTCGTCAATACGATCCTGCTTACCCTAGGCGCCGTAACAGGCGTCATACTGTTCAGCTCCATGGCGGCCTACATCCTCGTTCGGACGAAGAGCAGGACCAGTACCTCCCTCTACTTCATGTTCGCCTTTTTCCTCGTCATACCGTTCCAGACCATCATGGTATCCCTTGTCGTCCTGGCCACCGACCTCGGGTTCACGAACGTCTTTGGCCTCATCGTAATGTACATCGGACTCGGTGCCCCGACCGCGGTTTTCATGTTCCACGGTTTCATCAAGGGCGTTCCGCTCTCGCTCGAGGAATCGGCGGCCATCGACGGCGCCGGCACATTCCGCATCTTCTTCCAGATCGTTTTCCCGCTCCTGACGCCGATCACGGCGACCATCGGGATACTCGATGTCCTCTGGGTGTGGAACGATTTCCTCCTGCCCTTCATCATCCTGCGCAAGGGGACCCTGGTCCTGTTCCAGTTCAACTTCTTCGGCACCTTCACCAAGGACTACGGCGCGCTGACCGCATCGCTCGTGATGAGCGCAACGCCCGTCGTCATCCTGTATCTGAGCCTGCAGCGCTATATCATAAAGGGAATAGCGGCCGGGGCCGTGAAAGGCTGATCCTTACCAAGGAGTCCGATCATCGGGCAACACGTGAATATTTTCCGCCTGGTCAATACTGATCAGATCACATTCGCGTGTATCCTTTTCTGTGGACTCCTTGGTCAGGTTGCCGCGCAACGACAGCGCGCCGGCCGTTTCGTGCGGCTGTCGCGTTTCATTTTTCCATCCACGGCGGCCATCGTACGGCGCTCCGGGATTCAGGCTTTCCTCGCGCTGTTTCGCTTGGCTATCGTCAAGCTTGCCTTGAGCAGGCCGATCAGTTCCGACAGCGCTGGCGACGACGGGCCCGTTATGCCAAGATCACCGAAAACGTCCCGCCGCTCGCGATCCAGCCAGCGGTACACGCGAAGCCGGGCTTCGTCCGGCGGAATATCTGCCAGCGCGATGCGGGCGAGCGCGGTCATCTCCTCCGACGCGAACAACTTCCATTTCCCGTTGGCCACGATATGGAAGGAAGAGCCATCCGACGAGCGTTCGATACGCATCGGCTCCCGGGCCGCCGCATTCGCAGCACTCGTCTCCTTTCCTCGTTCAGCCTCGATGCCGTCATCGTCGCCGGCGTTTTCCAACGAGCTCCTCAGTATCCTTGCTTGGCCAAGCAGGAATTCGAGTTCCGCCTCGCCGAGTCCGTCGATCTCGGAAAGAAGCTCATCGGCGAGTTTTTTCAGGTTGTTCGATGGCATTTCACACTCCCCTTGCCCGAGCCGATCAGCCAGCTACAATCCGGAAGACCCGCTTCTTGCCGGCCCTCAGGATGAGCGCTCCATCGACATCGAGCCAGGACTTGTCGATGATGGCCTTCTCATCCTCGATCTTCCGGTCACTGACGGAGGCGCCTCCCTGCTGGACGAGACGCCGCGCGTCGCTTTTCGAAGGAGCGAGACCGGCCAGAACGAAAAGATCCAGGACGCCGATGCCGTTTTCGAAATCGCTCCGGGGCAGCGTTCGTGAAGGTATGCGCTCGACGTCCCCGGCGCTGCCGAAGGCCGCATGCGCCGCGCCGAGCGCCTTGTCAGCCTCATCCTTGCCGTGGATGAGGGCCGTGACTTCCCAGGCGAGGCGTTCCTTGGCCTGGTTGATCCTGGCGTCCCGGGCGGAGCCAAGCCGCCTGCATTCCTCGGTCGGCAGGAAGGTGAACATGAGGAGGAATTTTTCGACATCTTCGTCAGTGACATTCCGCCAGTACTGGAAAAAATCGTAGGGGCTCGTGACCGACGGATCGAGAAACAGCGCTCCCTTCTCCGTCTTGCCCATTTTCTTGCCGTCGCTCGTCGTGACGAGGGGAAAGGTGAGCCCGAAGGTTTCTGCCCCGTCCACCCTTCGGATGAGTTCGATGCCCGCGACGATATTGCCCCACTGGTCGTCGCCCCCGATCTGGAGGGTGCAGCCGTGGCGCCTGTTGAGCTCGAGGAAATCATAGCTCTGCAGAAGCTGGTAATTGAACTCGATGAAAGAGAGACCCGTTTCCATTCGCTTGCGGTAGGCTTCGAAGCTGAGCATGCGGTTTACGGAAAAATGCACGCCGATCTCGCGCAGGAAATCGATGTAGTTGAGGCTCGCCAGCCAGTTGCGGTTGTTGTCGGTGTAGGCGGTTTTTCCGTCGAACCCGATGAAGCGATCGAGCTGGCGGGAAATGGATTCTCCGTTCTCGTCGATCTGGTCGTAGGTGATCATCTTGCGCATATCGGTCTTGCCGGAAGGGTCGCCGATGCGCGCGGTGCCGCAACCGATGAGTGCGATGCCGATCTGGCCAGCTTCCCGGAGATGCCTGAAGGCGAAGAAAGGAACCATGTGACCGATGTGGAGCGAAGGGCCGGTAGGATCGCAGCCGACGTAGAAGACGACCGGCTTCTCGTCCATGGCGCGGGAGAGGCCTTCGATATCCGTGCACTGCTGGAGAAAACCGCGTTCCTTGATGATGGCAAGAGCTGGATTCATTTCCGACCGTCCTCGTTTCGGGTTCCCCGCCATGACGGGGCCGGAAAAGGATTATACCGAGACTCGAAGGTGCGCTCAAGGCCGCAAAAGCGACGTGAAGGCCGCAATACCCGCGACGACGAGCCTGGCGAAATTCACGCCCGTGGCGTTCTCATAGCCTTCGAAGCCGGGCGAGGAATTCGTTTCGCAGGCGACGGGTGTGCCATCGGCGCGGACCAGGAAATCCACGGTGCCGTAGAATAGCCCCGACGCCTTCCGTATCCTGTCGGCGAGTTCGCGCCAGGACGGTGGCAGATCGGTATGCTCCATGATCGCGCCCTGGCTCCAGTTGCTCAGGAAGCCGTCGCCACTACGCATGACCGGAGGAAGGATATCGTCGCCCGCGAAAAGGAAGCGGACATCCTTCCCGCGGCTTTCTCCGACATACTCCTGCAGGATGAGTTCGCCGCACGTATCCTCCCGTGCGGTCTCCAGGTCGCCTTTGGTTTCAATCAAGCGGACGCCCTGGCCGCGTTGCCCGCAGCGCGGTTTGGCCACGAGCGGCAGGCGGTTCAGGAATCTGGCTGGATCGAGTTCGGATGGCTTCCCGACGAAGTGGAGTCGCGGATAGGCGATATCGAGCGAATCGAAAAGCAGGTAGCACTGGTACTTGTCCATGGCTCGTTCGTGGGAAGCAAGATCGTTGATGACGAGGAATCCGTCGGCGTGCAGCAGGAGACGCAGTTCCCGGGGGACGGTCCCGCGAACCAGGACGGCTTTGCCGCGGGTTTCATCCGCGAAGCGTCCATAATCGTCGAGAACCTTCGAAGCCAGGTGCATGGAAAGGTTTACCCCTGCCGTTGCCGCTTCGTCCCGTATCCTGCGCGATGGATAGAAGTCCTGCAGGTAGCTTTCGTCGTCGGTCGCAAGCCCGTATACAAGGGCGAATCCCTCGTCCGTCATGATGAGCCATTCTAGCGTGTTGCATGAGAAAGAAGTAGCGGTGAACGATTCGAGCCCATTCACCGCGAACCTGGTTTACCGTAGGTATCTTTCCTGAAGCTGACGGAATCCCGGCTTTTGGGCTACCACGTCCATGGCATTCTGGAGTATAAGCACGATGCGGTCGGAAACCGAATGGTTGATGGCGAAGTACAGCGAAGACTCGCTCAGTATCATCCGCGCCTGGAATCTCGTTGGATCCAGGCCAAGCAGGGACGCGGTCGTGAAAAACGAGCGCTCGCCATAGGCTACATAATCGACGCGTCCCTGGTCCAGCATCCGGATCGCGATGTCGATCGAATCCACAGAACTCAACAAAGATGCGGCTATCCCGGCCTTGATCACGAGATTTTCCGCGACATCCCTGCGTACCGCCGCTATCCGCCTTCCGGGCGGCAAGCCGGCAGATGCTGCCGGTCCGGTTTCGCCAGCCCTTCCGATCAGCGCATAGCGATTCGTCGCGATCGGCCCCACCCACTTGAAGAGCCGCTCTCGTTCCGGAGTCCGTGCCGTGGCGAAAAGCACGGTACCCGGAATCGTCTCGAGCATCTTGTAGCCACGCGCCCAGGGAAAGAGGAGAACCGGTTTCTCTGCGACCCCGATCTCCTTCCATATCAGACGTGCGATTTCCACGGAAAGGCCCGTGAGTTCACCGTTCTGGGTGAAGTTGTAGGGTTCGTATTCCTCGGTGATCCAGACCAGGGCTGAAAGATCGTCAACGACGGGAGGGGGTTGATCGGCTCGGATTACCGTCAGGGAACTTGAACCGAGGAGGATCGAACACACGAGGAACCGAAAATTGTGTGAACACCGGCGTTCCATGTTGATCCATCCATGTAAAAAGCTAATCCTTTTGCGGATGCAAATCAATGGCAGGATCCGTACGGGAACTTACTACTCCTTATTAAAGCAAGGAAACATGAATCATCCATTTTTCGCTCCCGCGAGGGGTAATTGCTGACGATTCATGTTTCCTTTCCATTGAAATGAATAGTATGACATGCACGCTCATAGGCTGCAGAATCCTGTGAGCAATTCAACATCCGATCCCGTTGAAATGCCCGCCCGTTTACCGTGGACCTGTCATGTCCGTACTCATGGTCCCTGGGGGGGGGATTCTCGGGCTCCGCTTCACATTTTTCGCTACGCGACCGCGTTCGAGAAAGCGACGAGGAGTTCGAGGACTTCGCTCAGTTCCGAGGAATCCATTTTACTTCCGGCCTTTTCGCGGACGATCCAGGCCCGGCCAGCGACAGCTTCGGGGAATCGGCGGATGAGGGTGAGGAAGGCGCTCTGTGCCTGGGACCGGCTGAAGAGGGCACCGGCCGCCGATTCGTCATCGGCGACGATGCGAACGGCATCGTCGAATTCCTGCACGCCGACTTCGACATCTTTCAGGCCAAACATGGTTTTCCCTATTCTGGTGAAGAAACCTTCCTTGCCCGCCTTCATCCTGAAAGCAAGCGGAGTCCGGTAATATGCCTTGGCGATGATGTAGGTCATGGAGCTTCTTCCCGACGACCTCGTTTCCTCATAGACGGCAACCCTGATGCCGTCACGAATTCCCTCGAGCCGCCAGGGGGCAGAGCCTTCGAAAAGCCCCCTCAGGAAGGGCGGCAGCTTTTCGAGCATGGCCAGGGACTGGCCTGCATTGTTTTCCGCGTTGAAAGCGCGAAGCGCTTCCCATCCATCGGAATAGGAAAACCCGGTTTCGGACGCCAGGATCCGTGCCTGCTCCCTTCGGACGCCGATCGAGCGGGTACGGGAATACAGGATCGCCGCGGTCATGCCGATCGATATGACGATGAATACCGTGAAAATGAACATGGATTGCATGCTGCCTCCAGGGATGTGAAAGATGTACGTATGTACAGTCTAGTCATAATGAAGTGACCGCCCCGATCGTAGATGCGTA
>JAPLSN010000013.1 GCA_026398615.1 Spirochaetota bacterium
GCCGAAGCCGCCCCCGCCCAGCGGGCAGCCTACTTCGCGGCGGGCAAGCGCGCCAAGCCGACGCAGGCGGCGGGGAGCCTGGCGGTAAGCGCCGGGGCAAAGGACGGGGCGGGCGAGGTGTTCATCGACGGGAAGAAGGCGGGGACAACGCCGCTGACCCTCAAGCTGCCGGAAGGGACCTACGGGCTCGAAGTGCGCTGGGCGGATGCATATGTCCCCTTTGCGCAAAAGGCGACGGTTGTCGCAGGTCAGATGGCAACCGTCGCGGCGAAGAAAACAATCTTCACGGTCGGGGGCAAGGGGCCTGCGGGCGGGTTGATTTTCTACGACAAGGGAAGCGTGAGCGACGGCTGGCGCTACCTGGAAGCGGCGCCCAGCGACCAGAGCGCCGGCATCCAGTGGTACAACGGCAACTATATTGACATAAAAACCGGCACAGCCATCGGCACGGGCAGGGCAAACACGCAGGCAATCATCGCAGCGCAGGGAGCCGGGGACTATGCGGCCATCCTCTGCAAGAACCTCTCGATCAATGGTTTTTCCGACTGGTTCCTGCCCTCGAAGGACGAACTCAACCTGATGTACACGAACTTGAAGAAGGCGGGTCTGGGCGGTTTCGGCTCAGGCTGGCTCTGGTCGTCCTCCCAGTACTACGGCTACTACGGCGCCTGGCGACAGAGGTTCTCCGTCGGCTATCAGGACTACAGCTACTAGCGCGGCGGATGTGCCGTCAGGGCGTGTCGGGCCTTTTAACCATTTAACCATTTAACCATTTTCCTGGGGGTTCGGGGGGCGAAGCCCCCCGAACTTCCCGGAACCAGGGGGGCATGAAGTGGCGCTGTACTACGATCTGCCGGTTTTCAAGGACGTCTATAAGCTGACCCTCCTCCTCTTCACCCTGACGCAGAATTTCGCCCGGGAGTACAAGTTCACTCTGGGACAGGACATGAAGCGTGACTGCCTTCAATTGGTACGAAGCATCTACCGGGCGAACAAGGCCACGACGAAGGAGGAGTATCTCGAGAGGTTTCTGGATGATTTTGAAGTGCTCAAGCTCGAGGCGCGGCTCTGCGTCGACCTCAAGCTCATCACCATCAAGAAGCAGGCCGACCTGGCCCTGCTGATGGAGGGCATCGGAAAACAGATCACCGGGTGGCGCAATGCCAGCCGTTGAGGGATGGGGTTTGCCCCGTCCCGCCGGAATCCCTCACGTTGTCTCGCTGATCGCCGCGGCGCCTGGCGCCACGACGCGGAGCGTAACGACGCGCGGGAGCGAGCAAGGCTTCGTTCAAAGGCGGTCGGGGGACTGCCTGCGCACCGGGGGCGACTGCGTATCGCCCCGCTCCCGGAAAGCGGCAGTACAACAGGATCGCCGCGGGAATCCCCGCGGTCATCGATACATCCCGACAACAGGTCTGGGCGGTTTCGGCTCAGGCTGGCTCTGGTCGTCCTCCCAGAACAACAACAACAACGCCTGGAAACAGAGATTCTCCGACGGCAATCAGGACAACAACAACAAGAACGACAAATATGCCGTCAGGGCGTGTCGGGCCCTTGAACGGGGTCGCCACCGGCATGGCCGGTGGCGCTGCCACCGGCGTCGCGGAACCATCGTCGACGCCGGTGGCGTTTTTTTGCCCGATGAGTGAAGCGAGCCCGGAAACCTTCTCCCTCGAGGAGGTCTTTGAAGCCTACCACAGCTGTCGACGCCACAAGCGGAGCAAGGCCAGCGCCCTGGCTTTCGAGGTCGACCTCGAATCCAATCTCATCGAACTGTGGCGGGAACTGAACTCAGGCGGCTGGAAACCCGGTCCCTCGGCGGTCTTCATCGTCGAAAAACCGGTCAAGCGGGAGATCTTCGCCGCGGGTTTCCGCGACCGGGTAGTCCACCACGTCCTCATCCACCGCCTCAACCCGTATTTCGAGAAGACCTTCATATACGACAGCTATTCCTGCCGCGTCGGCAAAGGCACCCACTTCGGGATCGAGCGGGTCAAGCGCTTTGTACGCCGATGTTCCGACAACTACACGCATGACGCCTGGGTTCTCAAACTGGATATCCGCGGCTTTTTCATGAACATCAGCCGGCCCCTCCTCGTGGAGCTGCTCGGGGATTTCCTGGCCCGGCGCTACCCCCATCCCGACCGGGGAGCCCTGCTTGCGCTCTGCCGCAACCTCGTCCTGAACGATCCCCTTGTCGGCTGCGTGACGAAGAGCCCGCCGGAACTCTGGGACGGTCTTCCGGCCGAAAAGAGCCTTTTCGGGGTTCCAGCAGATCGCGGACTCCCCATCGGCAATCTGACTTCGCAAGTCTTCGCCAACTTCTACCTCGATGGCCTCGACCACTTCTGCAAGCACGAGCTCGGCCTTCGGTACTATGGCCGCTACGTCGACGACCTCGTCATCGTCCACGAAGACAGGGATAGGCTCGCCGCCCTCGTCCCCCGGATCCGCGACTGGCTCGCCCGCGAACGGCTTCTCGACCTTCATCCCCGTAAAATCCGGCTTCAGCACTATGCGAAGGGAGTACCCTTCCTCGGCGCCTACATCCTGCCCGGGCGGGTGTACCCCGGCCATCGACTGAGGCGGAATTTCCGCGACGTGATCGACCGGCACGACGCGGTCGTGGACGATCATGCCCACGACGGCGATGAGATACGCTCGTTCCGCTCCTCGATCAACTCCTACCTGGGCATCCTGAAGCACGCGAACTCATGGCGTTTCAGGGTCGGCCTGCTCAGGGCGCGGCTGTCCCCCTGGTGGAAATGCCGCTTTGTGCTGCCCGAGGGGGCGGAAAAGGTGCTGAAGCGCCCTGAGGGCTATCATGGGAACGTTCGAAAGCGGGTGAAGATTCGCCGACTTGCAGAGCGCCCGGTGGAAGTATCGTCCGAAGAATCGGAGTCGACGGACAATAGATGAAGGTTGGGGGGCAGACTGGGATGCGCGCGATTGCCAGACCGTTCGGGAATCAGCCAACCTTCACCATGCGATCCAACGGGGCGGTGCCGCAGGCGCGGAAACCCGGATAGAGGACTGGGAGCCGCCCGATCCATTTCTGTCGATGCCGCCGCTTTTGGGGAAGAAGGACCGATGTACAACGGGTTTATCGGCATCGAACTCCATTGTGATGTTTGGCTCTTCGCGGACTTGAGTGGGTGAAATCCATTTCGAGCAGGTAAAAACGGCTAGAACCGTCTACGAAATCGCGGGAAGTCCATTCACCTGCCCTCTTCACCTTCCTCCTCTTCCCCCCTCCGCGTCCCTGCGGCACCGCGTGGGGCGTTCCTGGAGAGCATCCCACACGGAACCGCGGTCATTCCACCGTGACGCTCTTGGCGAGGTTCCTCGGCTGGTCCACGTCGCGGCCAAGCTCAAGCGCCGTGAAGTAGGCGAACAGCTGCAACGGCACGACCATGGTGAAGGGCTGGAAGCGGGGATCGACCTTCGGGACCGGTATACAGTCATCCGCTATGGAAACCACTTCCGCGTCGCCCTCGTCGGCCACGGCGATGATGGGGCCGCCGCGGGCCTTGATTTCCTTCATGTTCGAAATCGTCTTTTCCCTGAGCTGGTCGCCGGGCACGAGGAAGACGCTCGGCGCCTCGGGGCTCACGAGCGCTATCGGGCCGTGCTTGATCTCGCCGGAGGCGTAGCCTTCCGCGTGGATGTAGGAGATCTCCTTGAGCTTGAGGGCGCCTTCGAGGGCGATCGGATGGAGGATGCCGCGCCCGAGGAACATGAAATCGCGGAAGCGCGCGTACTTCTTGGCGATGGTCTGGATGCGGTCGCGGAGAAGGAGGGTCTTCCGGACGGCTTCGGGGACGGACTTGAGGGCTTCCATGAACAGGATCCCCTCGTGGTGCGACATGTCGTGCATGCGCGCGAGAGTCAGCGTCAGGAGGTAGAAGGCCACCAGCTGGCTCGTGAAGGCCTTGGTCGAGGCTACCGCGATCTCCGGGCCGGAATGCACGTAGATCCCGCCGTCGGATTCCCGCGCGATGGTCGACCCGACGACGTTGCAGATCCCGAGGACGGTGCCTCCGCGCCGCTTGATCTCGCGCATGGCGTAGAGGGTATCCGCCGTTTCGCCGGACTGCGACGCCGCGATGTAGAGGCTGTTGGCTTCCACGACGGGGTTGCGATACCGGAGTTCGCTCGCGAGCTCGGCGCTCGCGGGGATCCTCGTGACGCTTTCGAGGAGCCATGAGCCGACGAGGCCGGCGTGCCAGCTCGTGCCAGCCGCGATGACGCGGACGCGTTCGACCGCGTGAAGCTCCTTCCGCGAGAGGTTGAGGCCGCCGAGCTTGGCGGTTCCGTACTCGGGTTCGAGACGGCCTCCGAAGGCCCTGGCTATCGATTCCGGCTGCTCGAAGATCTCCTTTTCCATGTAGCAGGAAAAGCCATCTTTTTCGATGGCGTCGAGCTGCCAGGCGATCTCGTTGATCTTCGGGTCCACGGGGTTGTCGTCCGCGTCGCTGACCCTGAAGTCGGCCGGCGTCATCGACACGACCTCGCCGTCGTTGAGGTAGACGACCTGCCTGGTGTGGGCGAGCATCGCGGTGACGTCGCTGGCGAGCAGCATCTCCCCGTCGCCGACGCCGATGACGAGGGGGCTGCCGTTCCGGGCGCCCACGATGCGGCCGGGTTCGTCCGCGTGGATGACCGCGATCCCGTAGGTGCCCTTGAGGTGGCGCAGGGCCGACTTCACCGCGCGCTCGAGGTCGCCCTCGTAGAGGCGGGCGATGAGCTGCGCAATGACTTCGCTGTCGGTTTCGCTGGAAAAGCGCACGCCGTCCTTTTCCAGTTTTTCCTTCAGCGCGCCGTAGTTTTCGATGATGCCGTTGTGGACGATGGCGACCTTGCCCGACGCGTCGAGGTGGGGATGCGCGTTGGCGTCCGTGACGCCGCCATGGGTCGCCCAGCGGGTGTGTCCAATGCCGCAGGTGCCGGGCATGTCCCTCGGGACGGCCGCACGCAGCTCCGCGATCTTCCCTTTTTTCTTGATTACGGCGAGCGCACCGTGATCCTGCACCGCTACCCCGGCCGAGTCGTAGCCCCGGTACTCGAGGCGCTTCAAGCCCTCGACGAGGATGCGCGAGGCCTGCCTGGGCCCCGTGTAGCCGACGATTCCGCACATGTCAACCTTCCTTCCGTCCGCGCCCGAGCCCAATCCGGCCTTGCGGCCGGACTTCCGGGGGCGGATCCGACGACGGGATGTTTCGGCACCCGGTTTGCTGTAAACAGGGCGGAACACCGCATCCGGGAGAGAATATAGCACGCCGGCGGGCAGGCTACCAAGCATGAGACAGTCGGTTCGGCGGCGGGGCGCTCGCTTTACAGCACAAAGTTGCGTCTGTATGATGGGTGAATTATGGAAGAAACGCGAAATCCGGGCTTGTTCGGGATTTTTTCCCTCTTCGCCGGGATATCCACCCTGACGATCGGCGGGGGGTATGCCATGATACCCGTGATCGCGCGGAAGGTAAGCTCGAAGGGATGGCTGGACGAGGCCGAATTCTACGGCTTGTTCGCCACCGCGCAGTCCCTGCCCGGTCCCATGGCCTATAATACCGCCCTGCTCGTGGGAAAACGGACTGCTGGCGCCGCGGGAGCCTTGTGCGCGGGCCTGGGGATACTCCTTCCGCCGGTCACGATCGTCATGATCGCCGCGGCGCTCGTATCGACGGCCGGGGAGAACGCGGTCATGGGTGCTTTCCTGCGCGGCGCGGGGGCGACGGTGCCCGGGCTCGTCGCGGCTCTTCTCCTGCGGATGACCCTCAAGCGCTCCTGGAACCCCGCGCGCGCGCTGCTCTCGGCCGGAGCCGCCGCCGCCATGATCGCGGCGCCCGTCTGGGCGGTCCCGCTCTTCTTCGTCGCCTCGGCCATCGCTTTCCTCTTCGAGCGTCCCGAGGGCGGGAACGGATCGTGAACGGGTTCATGGAACTTGTCCTGGCCTTCCTCAAGATCGGGGCGGTGTCGTATGGAGGGGGATGGACGATCGTCGGCATCATCAAGACGGAAGTGGTCGGACGGGGCTGGCTCGATGAGCAGGGTTTTTCCGAACTCGTGGGTCTGGCCCAGGTAACCCCCGGGCCTGTGGCTCTGAACGCGGCGACGCTCGTCGGATACAGGCTCTACGGCGTGCCGGGGTCGATCGCGGCATCGCTGTCGGTCGTGTTCGTTCCGACCCTGCTCATCCTGGCCGCCGGCTTCATCCTCGGGAAGTTGGGCGAACGAACCGCCCTGCGCCTGGACCAGTCCCTGCGGACGGCAACCTTCGCCCTCGTCGCGCTCACCCTCTGGAGCTTCGCGCCGGCCGCTGCTGCATCCATCCCGGCTGCCGCGTACGCCCTCGTCGCCTTCGCCGTTTCGGCCTTCACGACGGTCAATCCCGTCTGGGTCATACTCGGAGCCGGCTCCGTGGAGACGATCCGGGCGGTTTTCGCGAGATGACGCGTTCGATCCCGTAGGCGGCACCTTCAACTTTCGCCCGCTTGATTTTTCCGGTTCCGCCGATGATACTGGGTCGAGACCCATGAGCAACGAGAAGATCCTGATTGTCGAAGATGAGAAGATCATAGCGCTCGACCTGCAGCGCCGTCTCGAACGTTTCGGCTTCAACGTGGTAGGCATGGCCGGACGGCGGGAAGACGCCCTCAACCTCGCGGCGACCATGAAGCCGGACATCGTGCTGATGGACATCTCGCTCGCCGGTCAGGAGGGCGCGAACACGGACGGCATCGAAGTCGCCCTCATCATCAAGAAAACCCTCGGGATCCCCATCATCTTCCTGACGGCCCATGCCGGCGACAACTTCATCAACCAGGCCAAGCACGTCGAGCCCGCCGGCTACATCCTGAAGCCGTTCAAGGAACGCGAGCTCTACACGACCATCGACATCGCGCTCTACAAGCACGCCATTGAAAAACGCCTACACAAGCAGGAACGGCTCTTTTCCGCCATACTGCATACGATCAACGACGGGATCATCTCCGTCGACGTGGCCCTCGTCGTCGAATTCATGAACCCGATCGCCGAGGACGTCCTCGGCTACAAGGAAGCGGAGCTCCGCGGCCGCGTCATCACGCAGGTGCTCACGCTCTTCGATCCGAAGCAGGGCAAGGACATCTTCGGGGGTGGCATACCGCTCATCGACGAACAGCCGCTCTATTTCCACGACGTCGTCATCAAGAACCAGGCCGGCGATTCGGTGATCGTGGACGGTTCGGTCAGCCGCATCCACGAGGAAGACAACGCGACCGACGGCTTCGTCATCGCGTTCAGGGACATGACCGAGATCAAGCGCCTGTCCGACAACCTCAACTACTGGACGAGCCACGACAACCTTACCGGACTCGCGAACCGCGAGGAATTCTCCTTCAAGCTATCGGAGATACTCAAGGGCAACAGGGGCGCCGCGGACAGCCACGCCCTCGCGGTCATCGACGTGGACCGGTTCAAGGCCGTGAACGACGCCTACGGCTCGACGACGGGCGACGAGCTCCTCAAGCGCGTCGCCAATAATATCCTCTCGAACATCCAGCGCCACGACATGGCGGCGCGCATCGGCGGCGACGATTTCGCCGTGCTTCTCTTCGACTGCGAACCCGTCGACGCGGTCAATGTCGCGAAACGGCTCCAGGAAGCCGTGCTCATCCAGGAATCCAGGCAACAGTCCATGTTCCCGATTTCTCTCAGCATCGGCATCGTCCCCCTGGACCGCCTGTCCGGCGACATCCACTCGGTGCTCGCCGCGGCGGACGACGCATGCAGGGTCTCCAAGGAAGAGGGCGGCAACAAGATCACTATTTTCAACCGCGACGACTCCATGTTCCGCCAGCGCCGGGGACAGATGGAATGGATCGGGAAGCTGAACGCAGCCGTCGAGGAAAACAAGTTCGTCCTCTACTACCAGCCCATCGTTCCCCTCGACAAGTCCAAGGGGCTCGACGACAAGCTCGAAGTCCTCATCCGCCTCGTCAACGACGACGGCACGATCGCGAGCCCGGTTGACTTCATCCCGGCGGCCGAGCGCTACAACCTCATGCCGATGGTCGACAAGTGGGTGATCCGCAACGTGATGAAAAATTACCGTACCCTGTCGGATGCAGGCTCGCCCCTGGCCGACAGCGTCTTCTGCGTCAACCTGTCCGGCCAGTCCCTGCTCGACGAGTCGCTCATCGATGTCATCCTCGGGGAACTCGCCGCGAACCGCCTGCCGGCGGAGCGGTTCTGCTTCGAGATAACCGAGACGGCCGCCATACAGAACCTGTCCTACGCCTCGAGGTTCATCAAGCGGCTCAGGGAGCACGGCTTCTCCTTCGCCCTCGACGATTTCGGTTCGGGTTCGGCATCCTTCGGGTATCTCAAGAATTTCGAAGCGGAGTACGTGAAGATCGACGGTTCCTTCATCCAGGGGATCGACGAGAACATCATCAGCTACACGATGGTCAAGTCCATCCATGACCTCGTGAACGTGATGGGTCTCAAGACCATCGGTGAATTCGTCAAGAACGAGGGTATCAAGCTGAAGCTCCAGGAAATCGGCGTCGATTACGGCCAGGGTTACTTCTTCGCGGCTCCCAAGCCCCTCCTGCCCCGCTGACGGCCGCGAACGGCCTTCGAAGCATGCGAACCGACGCCCACGCCCATCTCGACGCCCTGCTCAAGGCCGATCCGGGATTTCCCCGGCGATTCGCTCCCGCGATGTGGCCAGTGGTCACGTCGGTGCATGATCAAGCCGGCCTCGACACCCTCGACGCGCTCCTGGCGGCCGGGTTGGATTTCACGGTGTCCGCGGGGATACACCCGCAGTATCTCGCGCCCGAGGCGGAAACCGCCTTCGCCCAGGCCATATCGGGCGCCAGGCCCTGTTCGAAAAAGCTCGCGGCCATCGGCGAATGCGGGTTCGACTTCTACGGCGATTGTCCGGAAAGGGTGAGGAACCCCGTCAACGAAGCCCGGCAACGCGCCGCGTTCGAATTCCAGCTGGATACGGCCGAGCGGCTCGGGCTTCCCGTCGTCATCCACACCCGGAAGGCGATCGACCTCGTGTTCGGGTACACCAAGCCCCTCGCGCGGCTTCGGGGCGTCCTCTTCCATTCGTGGAACGGCCCGTCCAATGAAGCCCTTTCACTGCTGAAGCGGGGCGTGAACGCTTTCTTCTCCTTCGGGGCGTCGATCGTCAACGGCAACAAGCGCGCCCGCGCGTCGTGCGAGGCCCTGCCTTCAGACCGGCTGCTGCTCGAAACGGACGCTCCCTGGCAGCCGCCTTCCGGTTCGGCCATCTGCCGCCTCGAGCACATCGACTTGGTCGCGGACGCATGCGCGCGGCTTCGGGGCATCCCGACGGCCGCGGCTTCCTCGGTGGCCGAGACCAATTTCCGGAAGTTCTATGGGCTTTGACGACAGGTCGCGCATCCTGTGGGGCGACGCGGGCGCCGAACTGCTCGCCGCCGCACGCGTGTGCGTGCTGGGTCTCGGTGGCGTCGGCGGGGCCTGCGCGGTCGACCTCGTGAGGGCGGGCGTCGGCTGCCTCGTGGTCGTCGATTTCGACGACGTGCAGGAATCCAACCTGAACCGGCTCGCATACGGCCGGCTTGACGACGTGGGCAAACCAAAAGTCGCGGCCTTCGCGGATGCCGCGCGGGCCGTCAACCCGGCGGTCCGGATCGAGGCGGTGGACGAGCTCGTGCGCGGATCGGACGCTGCTTCGATGATACCCGGAGGATGCGCTTTCTACGTCGATGCCATCGACACCCTGAACTCCAAGGTCAACGTGATAACCGCGTTGTGCGGCCTCGGCCTTCCCTTCGCGTCCAGCATGGGGATGGCCGGCAGGATGCGGCCCGAACTCATCCGGGTGGGAAGGATGGACGGAACCTCGGGTTGTCCCCTTGCCGCGAAGGTCAGGCAGCGCCTGCGGAGGATCGGGGCGCGCGAGGACTTCACGGTCGTGTGGTCCGACGAAAGGCCGGTCAAGCCGGCCTTCCCGGCTGATGGGTCCGTGCCTGGTGCGATGGGGCCGGTCGGCAGGGTCCGCTCGATCCAGGGTTCGTCCCCTTTCGTACCCCAGGCGGCAGGCCATATCCTCGCGAGCCTCGCCGTACGCGCCCTGCTCGGCTTGCCCTGGCGGGCTAGCGTTCCCGGCGGTCGTTGTCCCTGACGAAGCCTTCGGGCAGGACGACGTGTTCCCTCGTCTTGGCGCTCGTGGCCGCGTAGCGGATGGTCTCGCCCTTCAGGAAACGGGCCAGGTTCGAGTCGATATCGTCGAGGGTAAGCCCGAGGTGGGAGTTGATCCAGGCCCGCATGTCCTCCACCCGGACCTTGATGCCGCCGTCGAATATCTTCTCCCCGTGCCTGAGGGCGAAATCGGTCATGCCGCGCGCGACGCGCTCCCGCGGGATCGTTTCGATGAGTTCGGAGATCTGGACGTTGGACGATCGAATGCGCGCCGAGAGGGTCTTGATGATCGTCAGCGCGAAGCTGGGATTGGACAGGATCAGGTTTTCGAAGACGGACTCGTCGACCTGGATGAGCCTGGTCCGTCTTGAAGCGATGGCGGTGGCGGAACGCGGTCGCCCGTCGATGATGGCCATTTCACCGAAGAACTCGTTCGGGGTTTCCACGATCTTCAGGACGGTCTCGCCGCCTTCGACCTTCTTGCGGAGTTCTACCGCACCCTCGACGAGGATGTACATGAGCTCGCCGACCTCGCCTTCGCGGAAAATGATGCCCCCTGCCTCGTAGTTCGTCGTCATCGCTTCCGTCATACCATCAGCATAGAGCCTGAGGCGTACCGGCTGCAAGGGCCGACGGGAACGACGCAGCGCGGCCGGATTTCATGCTTCGATGATGAGCTCCGCGTAGTCCGCATAGGTTTCCCGCCACGAGGCCGCGGCTTCGGAGCCTATGGCAGCCGGGTCGAGGAAGATGGGCGGATAGTACGAGGCGGCATCGTCCAGGGCCGCGGAGGCGCCAGGAGCGACCGTCGGCGCCAGCACGAGGTCCGCGGTCGATTCGTCCGCGAGCAGGTCGAGCGCGAGTGCCCCGTCGCCGGCGAGGACGAAGGCGCGGGCCGAGGAGCGCGCCTGGGCGTTCCCGGCCCAGCGGCGTTCCCTGTCCAGCCATGCGTCCGGGTCGTGAAAGGCGCGTGTCATGCGATCCAGCGCGCGCAAGACCCGCGCGACCGTTCCGCGCAGACGCCTCGCGTCGAAGACGATCGCCCAGCACGACGAAGGGTTCGCCGCGCGAAGGGGCACGGCCGCGCGGACGAGGTCGCCGGGATCCGTCAGGTCGTCCACGAGGACCGCCACCGAGTTCGCCAGTTCTTCCGTCCGGGCGAGGGCTTCACTGAGGGAGACGGCAGCTTCGGCGAGCGTGTCGGGGGGGCTTCCCCGCGCGATGCGGCCGCGTGCGTCCACGAGGCCGAGGATCTCCCTGCCGGACCGCGCGCGAAGGGGCGGATCGAAACGCGGGACGAGCGGCGGGCGGGATTCGACGCCGAATACCTCCTCCATGAGCGCGACCGCTTCGGCAAGGTCGGTCTGGCCGAGTTCCTGCGTGGATTCCACCCAGTAGGGAGGGCGGGATTCGAAGCGCATTCCGAACGAGGCGGCCCGCTCGCGGAGCTCCGTCCCCGGCAGGAGCGAGAGCGGGTAGAGTTCCGCGCCCGGACCGAGGCCGAGCGCGGCGACGAACTCGAGCGTCGCCGCCACGTCCGCCGGGCCGTCGCGCGGGAGGCCGAGGATGAGCCCGGTCGTCGCCCGTATGCCTTCGGACCGCAGGGCTGCCACGCCGTCCGTGAATCGGCGCCGGTCGAAGGGACGGCCGACAGCCTCGAGCGCCCGCGGGTTGGATGACTGGAGCCCGATCTCGACCGACGCGAAGCCCGCCTTCCGCATGAGCGATGCGGCCCGGCCCGTCACGGCTTCGGGCCTGACCTCGGCGTGGACCGGCAGCATCGCCGCGTTGAGCGACGCCATGGTTTCGAGCCTTCCATCCATTCCCGATGCCGCGTTGAACGACGGATCCATGACGTAGATCTCAGCGGCGCCTTCCCGCGCCGCCAGCGGGAAAGCGAGGGTCTCGACTTCGTCCGGGAAATGCCTGACGGGTCCGGACGCCTTTCCGTAGAAGCAGTAGGAACAGCGGAACGGGCAGCCGCGCATCGTTTCGAGGAGGAACTGCCCGCCCGGAACCGGGGAGAGGGCTCCCGACAGGTAGGGATTGCGCACGGATCTGAGGGAAAGCGGCGGTCCGGGCGGTACGCGGACCGGTAGCTCCCCTTTTCCCGCTCCCCGCGCCGTGGCCATCTCCGCGGCGCGGCGGACCAGGTTTTCCCGCGACGTGCCGCCCGCCCGTGCGGCGGCGGCGGCGGCGAGACGGGAGAAAACCTCCTCGCCCTCGCCCTCGACGAGGACGTCGAAAACGGACGAAAGGATGCTCCCGTCTTCCCCCGGGAGGAAGAGGACGGAACCGGGGGCCACCTCGGGGCCACCGCCGATGATGGTTGCTTCCGGCAGTTTCGCGCGGATCCTGGACGCGAGGAGGCAGGAGCGTTCGACATTCCACAGGTACAGGGTGAAGGCGACGATATCGGGAACCAGACCCTCGATCTCGGCAGCCAGCGAATCATCGCCCCCGAAGTCCATCACGACGGGATCGAGGGAGGAAAGTTCGATGCCCCCCGCCCCGGCGTCGACCGAACCGGGCAAGGATGGCGCTCCGGGATGCGGCGGGGCGACATTCGCGGCGATGTTGGCCGCGAGGCAGCCCGGGCCGAGGGGTATGTTGAAGGAAGGAAGGCCGTGCCCCGGAAAGTAAGCCGGGACGGGCAACTGTACGAAGGTGACGCGCATCCTGGAATAGTATACTCTCCAGGCTGCCGCTTGGCAGGGAGCCGGCGAAGGCGGGCGCCGACCTGGATGTGGTTTGACATTCCCCGGCAGGATGCTTATTTTTGTGTACACGATCCGCTTCACGACCCGCAAGGGGAAGGGATCGGGAAGGAAGCCGGACATGATCACGGGCCTGATGGATTATTTCTTCTATTTCCTCATCTGTTCGTTCCTGGGATGGATCGTCGAAAGCACCTTCAAGAGCATCGAGGAAAAGCGCCCGGTGAATTCCGGTTTCCTCCACGGCCCCTTCGTGCCGGTCTACGGTTTCGGCGCACTGGCGGTTCATGTCCTGGGCATCGCATGCGCGGCCTGTCCCCGGTTCCTGGCGCTGACCATGATCGCCCTCGTCCCGAGCGCGGTCGAATACCTCGCTTCGTTCCTGCTCGAGAAGATCTTTTCGGTCAAGCTCTGGGATTACCGGGACCTTTCTTTCAACCTCAACGGCCGCATCTGGCTCTGGGGCGGGATCTGCTGGGCTTTCCTCTCGATCGGCACGTTCTTCACCCTTGAGCCCGCGGCGCTCGCCTGGATACGCGGTTGGGGCGATCACGCGCGCTGGTTCATCGCTGGGATGGGAGTCATGTATCTCGCTGCCGACATCTGGATTTCCGGCAGGGTGTACTTCGCCTTCGTGGCGGCGCTCAAGAAAATCCGGGAAGCCGTGGCCTCCCATGCGTACCCGCTGCCGATCATCGGCATGACCGGGCAACGTATCCCCGTCGAGCTCAAACGCTTCCTGAAACCCCTCAAATCCTTCCCGCTCCTGCGCCGCGAGATCATGTCCAACCTCCAGGTCTTCCCCGAGCAAGTCCTCGAACTCGTCAAGCGCACCCTGGGTGCGAAGCCGCGGTCCCGATCGCGGCCACGACGCGGCCGGGAGGACGATCCTGAAACGAAGTCATGATCCCGGCTTCGGCCGCCTCGCCCAAACCATCAGGGCCCATCCCGAATTCCGCCGGCTCTCCGCTTTCCACCACCACCACGACACACTCATGCAGCACAGCCTGGACGTGGCCAGGAGCGCCTACACGCTTGCGCGCTTTTTCAGCGTCGATCCTTCGCCCTGCGTCCGCGCCGCGCTTCTCCACGATTTTTTCCATTATAACTGGCGCACGAGGAAATTCCCGAAGGGGCAATGGCATGCCTTCGAGCACGGCAAGATAGCCCTTTCGAACGCCGAACGGACCTTCGGCCCCTTGAGTTCCGCCGAACGGGACGCCATACGGCATCACATGTGGCCGTTGTCGCTCGTGCCGCCGCACCATGCCGCCGCGTGGATCGTCACCCTGGCCGACAAGATCGTCACCGCCCGGGACATCCGGCACTGGTTGGCGTTGCGCTTCGGAACCCTCGCCCGGCAAGGGGAAGGAATCAAGGCGCTCCGCGCGGGGTACCGGCGCTACCGGGCCAAGTCACCGCCTCCCCTCGCCTAGCTGCCGGGATACCTGGGGCTTGGCCGGACTATCCCCGGCGGGACGCGCGGAGACGGGCTGGAGCCCGTCAGGAGCCGGAGGCCGATTCGGTGAAGGGCGGCGCCCGCTCGAGGACATCGCGGATCGTCCGGTTGGCTGGCGACCTGAGTTCGGGATCGGTGGCCAGGACCGCTTCGGCTTCGGATCGCGCGAGCTCGAGGAGTTCCCCGTCGTTCGCGGGATCGGCCACGAGCAGCCTGAGCGAGCCCGACTGCGCGACGCCCGTGATCTCGCCCGGACCCCGGATGCGCAAGTCTTCCTCGGCGATCAGGAAGCCGTCGTTCGATTCCTTGAGCGCCATGAGCCGCTGTCGCGCGTCCTCCGTGATCTTCTGGGAGTAGACGAGGAAGCAGTACGATTTCCTGGTGCCGCGGCCGACGCGCCCCCGGAGCTGGTGGAGGGCCGCGAGCCCGAAACGTTCCGCGTGCTCGATGACCATGCACGAGGCGTTCGGCACGTCCACGCCCACTTCGACCACGCTCGTGGCCACGAGGATGGCCAGTTCGCCCCGCGTGAACGCGGCCATCGTCTCCCGTTTCTCCGCTTCCTTGATCCGCGAATGGACGAGGCCGATGCGCTTTCCCGGATAGATGTCCTTCCCGAGCTTTTCGCGCATGGCTTCCGCGTTCCTGAGCCCGAGGCTTTCGGATTCGCCCACGAGGGGATAGACGAAATACGCCTGCCCGCCTGCATCCAGCTCCCGCCGAACGAACTCGTAGACCTTGGCTTCGTTGCCGTGGCGAGCCAGGTGGGTCGTTACGGGGATCCGTCCCTCGGGCATGGTGCGGATCGTGGAAACGTCGAGGTCGCCATAGACGGTGAGGGCCAGCGTGCGGGGGATCGGGGTCGCGCTCATCAGGAGCAGGTCCGGCGATCGGCCCTTCCTCGACATGGCCATGCGCTGGAGGACGCCGAAACGATGCTGTTCGTCCACGACGGCGAGCGAAAGCTCGCGGAATTCGACGCCGTTTGAAAAGAGCGCATGGGTGCCGATGACGAAATCGATGTCGCCGGATTCAAGCGCCGCAAGCAGGGGTTTCCTGGCCGCGTCGTCCACGTTGCCGGACAGGAAGGCGAGCCGGATGCCCACGGGTTCGAGGAGGCGGGCGGCGTTGTCCGCGTGCTGTCGGGCCAGCAGTTCGGTCGGCGCCAGGAGGGCCGCCTGGCCGCCCGCGGCGACGGCGTCGAGGACCGCGAAGAAGGCTACGAGCGTCTTTCCGGACCCCACGTCGCCCTGGAGGAGCCTCGCCATCGGCCTGGGTGATCCCATGTCGACCCGGATCTCGGCGAGGACCTTTTCCTGGTCGGCCGTGAGCGCGAACGGGAGGCGTTCGCGAAGACGCTCTCCCAGGCGCCGCTCGCTTCCTGCCTGGCGGGGAGGGCGCGGGGCCGCGGCCGCGGCGCGTGCGGCGGCCCGGCGACGGACGGCGAGCTGGAGGTAGAAGAGTTCCTCGAAGGCAAGCGTGCGGCGCGCCAGTTCGGCGCGGGCGCGGGTTTCCGGGAAGTGGATGGCTTCGATGGCGTCGGCCTTTTTCATGAGTCCGAGCCGGGCGGCCTGGGCTTGCGGAAGTTCGTCTTCCACCATGCTGCCGTACTCGTCCACGGCGCGGCGGACGAGACGCCGGAGCCCCGCCTGCGCGATGCCCTCGGTGAGCGGGTACACGGGAAGGATGACGGGTTCGAAGCCCCCGGCCTCCTCCGGATCGACTTCGAAGCTCGTCGACTGGAGCTCCCCGAATTTCCGCTCGAACCTGCCCACCACGCGGACCCTGGTTCCCGGCGGCAGTTTCGTCTCCAGGAACGGCCGGTTGAAGCAGACGAGCGCGGCTTCCGCGCTCCCGTCGTCCACGAGGATCTTGAGGGTTTTCATCCGCCCGAAGCCGAACCATTCGTGGGCCGTGACCGTCCCCGCCGTATTCGCGCGCCCGCGGGCGATCGAGTCGCGGAAGCTTATGGTTTCGGTGCGGTCGTCGTAGTCCCGCGGTACGTGAAGGAGGAGATCGGCGACCGACAGGATGCCGATCCTCGCCAGCCGGGCGGCGGCTGCCCGGCCCGCGCCCTTGAGCGCCGATACAGAGCGGGCGAGTTCCCTCACGAACACGGATGCGTCACTTTCGCCGGTCCGCTTCGGAGAGGGCGGCGAAAAACCCGGCGCCGTCGATGGGCAGGCCGGGCATGAAATTCCGCCCGTCGGCGAGGCGCATGATCTCGAGTTCCACGCAGCCGAGGACCGCGTCGAAGTACGGCGACCCGATCGCGACGTCGTCCACGGGACTTGCCGCGTTGGGTCGCGAAGCGTACTTGTTCGTGTACCTGGCGAGCATGCTCCGGTTTCCGCGGTAGGCGGCCAGCACGTTCCAGAGGAAAAGGGCGGCATCGGCGCGGGTCGCCTGCGCCGATGCCAGGGGTTCCGGGCCGGCAAAGTACCCGGCGGCCTTCAGCCGATCGAAAAGGACGGCGGTTTCCCAGCGGCGGCCGCCGGTGATCCCGTCGAGCAGGGTCGTGTTTTCCTGGGTGACGGAGCAGAACTCGGCCAGCGAAACCGAACCGGCTGCTAGGCGCGTGGTCTCGGGTGCGGCCGATGGCGTCGGGGCGTCTCGGAGCGCGACCGCGCGATCCCGGTACCCGCCGTATTTTCGCGCGTACTCGGCCGGCAGGAAGGGGAGGGCGTCGTCGAAGGCGGCCAGGGCTTCACGGGCGCGGCCGAGGGACAGGAGCCTGTAGCCGCGCTCGGCCTTGATCCTCCGGTTGCCTTCTTCCGATTCCGGCGCAGAATCCAGGGCGGCCAAGGCGCCGGCGTCCGACGGGGCGAGCATGGACGCGAGGACGACCGCGAGCTCGTCCGTTTTCTTCGCCTGAAGCGAGCGCGTGAGTTCGGCCTTCGCGCCGGACAGGTCGCCTCCGATGAATTTCGCCCTGCCGATGAGGGCGCGCCGCCTGGCTTCGTAGCCCTTGTCGACGATCGTCCGCTTTCCCGCCGCCTCGAGCGCGGCGAGCTCGGTGCGGACCCTGTCCCGGTTCTCCCCGGAGAGTCCGGCCGCTGCCTGCATGTCGGCCTCGACGGCGACGAGGCCGAGTTCGGCGGAGTCCAGTTCGCGGAAAGCTTCTGGGGCGGCGGTTTCCACCATCCTGTCGCGCTGGATCGACCTGCACGAGCAGGCCAGGACGAGGATCGCGGCCGCGGCCGCCGTTGCGTATCGCATAACCCTTCCTTTCGCGGGCGCCGGGGCGGCGCCGCCGTCAGCGGAATACGTAGGCGGCGACGGTGTCGTCCACCGTGGTCGCCACGAGTTCCGTCTTGCCGTCCGCGTTGAGGTCCGCGAACACGGGGATGCCTGTTCCCGGCACGGGGAAGCCTTCGAGCGGTTTCATGTCCCTCGTGAAGGCATAGAGCGCGTTACCGTCCCCCGTCGCGAACACTTCCTCGACGCCGTCGCGGTTCACGTCCGCGGCCACCAGGAAACCGGTCTTCGCGGAGAAGCCCTTGAGCTCGACGGAAGCCGATTCGCCGGTGGTCGAAACCCGGAACGCGACGCCGCGCTCCGAAAGCGCGAAGATCGAACCGCCCGACGCCATGCCTTGCGCGGAGAAGACCCCTTCGAGGGAAACCGGGAAGCCGGGGAAGGAGGAGCCGTCGGCGTTCCACAGGAAGAGGTTGCCCGCCTGCGTGATGAAGCCCGCGGCGAGGGCGCTCCCCACCCGGAGGAGGAAGGGCGAGCCGAAACCGATGCCGTCGACGGGCTGGGGCCATCCGTCGCGCAAGGTTCCCGCGGCGTCGAAAAGCCAGACAGCGCCGTCGAAGCTTTTGGGATACGCCGCGAAGGTTTCCCCGAGCCTGCTCGGGGGTGAAAGGAGCGGGGTATCGAAGGAGAGCCCCAGGCCCTTCGTTTTCCCGTCGCGCGAAACGAGGAAGATCGAGCCGTCGGAAAGCGGCAGGTAGAGTGATCCTCCGGCAGCGAGCGGCGGGCCTGAAGGCGAAACCCCGGTGACGAGCGGGAAGCCGGCTTCTGGCGTCAGGCGGGCGTCGGAAAGGTACACGGTGCCGTATTTCGACACCGCCCAGACCTCGTCGCCGTCCCCCGAGGCCAGCAGCGCGTCGCCATCCAGCTCGACTTCCATCCGTTCGCCCGAGGCGGAATCCCACGAAACCAGGAGCTTTCCGTTCTCGACCCAGACGAGCCTGGGCGTCGGGCTTCCCTTCTGCTTCCGGGCCAGCAGTGTCGGCGAAAGCCGGCCTTGCGCCTTGACGGGGAATCCGGGCAGGGCCGCGACGCCCCTGCCGCCGGAGGCCACGGCGGACAGGGACAGCACCACGCTGCCGTCCTCGACGCGGATGGTCGCGTAGCCGCGCCCGTACCGCATGAGCGCGGAGGTTACCGCGCCCTTGCCGCGGAGGAAGAACGGCACGCTCCGGTCGAGGGAGTAGTAGATGGATGCCGACGAGTTGCCCGGCACCGACCGGGAAACCGTTTTCCAGCGCTCCTCGCGGACGAGCAGCGTGCCCGACCTGACCGACGAGACGACGTCGGCCAGCGCGTCCAGCGATTCGGACGCGAAGAGGAAGCCCCGTTCCGCGGCGTAGTAAGGCTCGGGCGCCGTGACGCCCGCCACGTCGAGCACGGTGCGGACGTACCACGGGAAGGAAATTTTCGGTATGCGGAAATCGCCCGCGATCGCGGAGTCGTCGGATCCCACGGCGAAGGACGAAAAGACCTTCTCGAAGATGTCCTTCCGCTTCCGCTCGTCGCCGATCTCGATGAAGTAGACGGGGCTCGCACGGCCTTCGATCCCGAACACGCCGGCTTCGTCGCCGGTCCACGACAGGAGAAGTTCGTCCATTCCGATGCCGAGCGCGGCGCGCGCGCCGTCATCTGCCTTCTTCCATGTTCCATCGCCTTCCGATCCGGTCCCGAGGTAGGGGAAGATGGCCGCTTTCAGTTCGGAAACCCTGCCCGCGGAAAGGATGCTGGCGTACTGCGTCGAAGCGGGCAGCACCGAGAGCGCCGCCGGCGTCTTCGAATTCCGCGACAGGACGGGTTCGAGCTTCCCGTCGAGGACCTTCAGTGGGATGCGGATCTCGAGGGAAATCGCGTCGTTGGTCGCCGACGCGTCGGCCGCCGCCAAATCCGGGAATTCGAGGGCGGAGACGAGCCTGGCCGCCGGGCTGTCGGCGCCCGCGCCGGAAGCGAAGGCGGAGGCGAAGACCGCCGGATCCACCATGACGCGGACGTCCCGGTTGCCGGGTGCCGAGAGCGCTTTTCTCGTTTCGTCGGAAATTCCCTCCCTGGCGCGGAGCGCCCTGACGAGGAGCGCGCGGTCGGTGGATACCAGGACGAGGTTGTTGCGGACTCCGGCGTAGATCGCCGCGGACTCCGTCCTGTACTCGAAGAGGGTCACGCCGTCCGTTTTCTCGGTGGACAGGCCCTCGATCGGGAAAAAGGGGAGCACGAGCGGCGCGAGCCGCGTGACGACCGAGCGGAGACCGATGTCGGCCACGGCGAGAAAGGACGACGCGCCGTAGAGCGCCGCGTCGCAGCGGACGTCAGCGGCCTTCCGGAACAGCTCCGAGCGGAGGAAATCCTGCGCTCGCGCGGTGCGCAAGGCCACCCGCGCGGGAGCGAAACTCGGCGACGCGAGGATGGCGTCCGCGATCTCCAGGTCGATGACCGATTCGAAAAATGCCGAGGCGGAACCGACGCGGACGTACGCGTTGAAGCCCGGGGGCAGCGCGTCGAGGGGGTCGGTGCGGAGGACGAGTGCCATCGCGAAGAGCGCGGCCGCGGCCGCGACGGGCACGAGGACGATGAAACCGAGGATTTTCAGGACAAGCGGGACGCGCCGATTCTTTTTTCCCCTGCGGGCTTTGCCGGGCGAGGTGAGGGCATCCGTCGCCGCGGGGACAGGCTGGATGGCCGTCTCCATCGGCGGAACGGAGTTCCCGGTCGGGGGCGCTTCCGGGATCGTTCCCGGGTTCCCGTCGTTCTTCGGAGTTTCGTTCATGTATCCATCCCCCGGGGACGCGCGGCCGCATCGCGGCGGCCGGGTACGGTTCCGACCGGTTGCATCACGTCGAATCCCGCTTATAATGGCGTGACGGGAACGCGGCGTCAACACAATCCCCCGCGACGCCCGGTCGGAGGAGCGTCGCATGAGGAAAGAGATGGAAGAGCTCGTCGGGCTCGACCGGGAACGGACTATGATCGGTCACATCAACTCCATCCTGTCATGGGACCAGGAAACCTTCATGCCCGAGGCTGCCGTCGAGGAACGGTCCGACCAGCTCGCGTTCATCGAGGGACTGGCCCATGAGAAACTGACGAATCCCCGGATCGGCGAACTGCTTTTCGCGCTCGGTTCCACGTCGAAGGACCGGGCGGGCGACCCCTCCCTTCCGCCGGTCGAAAGAGCCTACCTGCGGGTCCTGCGGCGCGAGTACGACCAGGAGACGAAGCTGCCCGCCTCCCTCGTTACGGAGTACGCCAAGGCCCAGAGCCTCTCCCAGGCGGCGTGGATTGAAGCCCGCAAGGCGAACGATTTCAAGGCTTTCGAACCGCACCTCAGGAGCATGATCGATTTCAACCGGAAGATCGCCGCCTGCCTCGATCCCGCCAGGAAGCCCTATGACGTCCTCCTGGATCTCTACGAGCCGGGCACGGACGAAGCCTCGATCGCCGCCGTCTTCTCGGAGCTCCGCGCGGGGCTCGTGGCCCTGATCGAAAGGATCAACGGAAAGCCGCAGATCGACGATGCCGTCCTGCGGCGCCGCTGCCGGAAGGAAACCCAGGAAGCGGCCGGCAGTTTCCTCATGGACGAACTCGCCTTTGACGCGACCCGCGGACGCCTGGACGCTTCCGCCCATCCTTTCACGACGACGCTCGGCGCCGACGACGTCCGCATCACGACGAGGTACGACGAAGATTTCTTCCCATCCAACCTCTTCAGCGTCATCCACGAGACGGGGCATGCGCTCTACGAGCTCGGGATCGACACGGGAAAGGAGTTCCGGAACACCGCCCTCTCCCAGGCGGTTTCCATGGGCATTCATGAAAGCCAGTCCCGGTTCTGGGAAAACACGGTGGGACGATCCGGCGAATTCTGGAAACCCCGCTACGCCCGTCTTAAGGAAATCCTCGCGCCGGCGCTGGACGGGGTTTCCTTCGATGACTTCCGCCGCGCGGTCAACCGGGTATCGCCTTCACTCATACGCGTCGAAGCCGACGAAGTGACCTACTGCCTCCACGTCATCCTCCGCTTCGAGCTCGAAGCCGCGCTCGTCAACGGAAAGCTCGACCCCGCCGGGCTTCCCGCCGCGTGGAACGACAAGATGAAGTCCTTCCTCGGGGTGGTTCCCGCTACAGACGCGCTGGGCTGCATGCAGGACGTGCATTGGGCGACCGGGCTCTTCGGCTATTTCCCGAGCTACGCGCTGGGCACGATGTACGCCTCGCAGTTCACGCAAGCCATGAAGGCCGGGGATCCTGCCGCGGCGTCCGCGCTCGCGTCGGGCGATTGCCGCAAACCACTGGAATGGCTCAGGGCGAATATCCACCGCCGCGGGGCGGAAATGTTCCCGCCCGAGCTTTGCCTCGAGGTGACCGGCGCCGCGCTGACCCCGCGTGCCTTTCTCGCCTACCTGGACCGCAAGTACTCGGAGATCTATGGACTTTGACCAGGGCGCCTGGTATGCGGCGAGCGTGGCGGCGCCGGCAGCCGGCGCCGCGCTGTCCCTCGGAATACGCGCCATCGCCGCGTCCGCGGGTGGAGAGCGGAGGAAATCCGCCCTCCTCTCCACAATCTGTTTCCTGTTCCTGAGCGCGGCAGTCGCGGGGGCGGCATGGTTCCTCGTTTCGACGGGAGGGCGGCCGACGCGCGCAGTTTCCGCCATCGCGGATGCTGCGGGATTCCGGGGTTGGGCGGCCGGTCTGGCGCTCTTCGGTATCCTTTCGGGCGCATTCCCGCGTGCGGCGGGGATTCCGTCAGCCTTGCTCGGCATTGCACTCATGGCCATCCTCGGGTCCGCAGCCGTCGCCTATCGACCGGCGGTTCCCGGCCAGGTCGTCGCGGTCTTCGTGCCCCACGCCGTCTCGGCGTCGGCCACGACCGGCGATTTCAGCGTTCCCCGGGGCGACGGGATACCGGCCCTCTCCTCCCTTGTCCTTCCCTCGGACAAGGCCGCGCTCAAGGTCGAGCGGCTCCTCCTCGGGGGCTTTTTCGGCGAAGTCTTTGGCCCCGAACGCTACCGGGTGTCGGAATATTCCGAACCCGCCGGCGTCGTCATCCACAGGTTTCCCGCCGCTCCGACGCCGCTGGATCCCCTCAGGCGAAAGGACGGCTCCATGGACCTTCCCTGGGTGGCCATCAGGGAAACGGCGGGCGAAGTCGTGGCATTCGCGGATTTCAGGACCGTGGAGTATTCGCTCGGCCCGGACTACGACCTGCGTTCCCTGGCCAGGTGATCCCTCGGGATCTGTGATCCCTCGGGATCTGTGATCCCGAAGGATCACAGGATGTAAAAAAACCGCGCCCCGATCGGGAACGCGGTTTCATGGGATTCTCGATCGCGCTTCAGCAGGAGGGAATTCGTGCGCTCTAGCGGGCTTTCCGGCCGGCCTTTTTCCGCGGAGCGGCTTTCCTTCCTCCAGGAGCGGTCCCTTTTTTCGTGTCCGTTGCAGTGGACCGCGGTATTGCGGAGGGTTTCGAGCTCCTCTTTTTTACCGAAACCCTGACGTTTTTCAGAGCCAGCCTGGTGGTCTTTCGCGCGGATTTCAGGGACGTCGTCTTGGCGGTCCCGGTCTTTCTTTCAAGCAGCTTCTCATGGACGGAAAATTCGTCCACCGCGTCCTTGCCCTTCCTGAGGAGCGATTCGCTCCGGCACATGTATCCCACGAGCCGTGAACGCTGCACCTTTCCGCCGAGTATGCTCCTGACGAGGCGGAGCTTGCGGCGCATGTACTGGATGGAAGGTATGGTGGTCTTGAAATGTTCCGCCAGTTCGTGGTCCTTGTGCTCGTACTTGCCGTCCTCGATGGTCCTGCTCATGTCCAGGAAATTGCCGACCAGCTCGTCGTTCCACAAGACCGGCTTGCCTGTCGAATAATCGTGCTGGAGCAGTCGTTTCCGCGCGCGTTCGGCCGAATTCTCCATTTTTTTCTTTTTCCAATAGGGATGCCGGTTCCTGGCATGCAGGATGTCGGTCCGTGCAAAGCCCGTTTTTTTCATCCATTCGCGCGCGAGCGCGGCCTTCCGAACGGGAGAAAGCCTGGATTTGACCGAATTATCCACGTATTCTTCTGGTGTCCTCGAGGACAGGATGGTCTGTTCGACTTTGTTCATGACGCTAATCTTAATGACTCCAAACCGGGAATGCAAATGCGATATTTTTTTCTTCATAAGAAATTTACGCCTGCCATGTCGGTTCGATCGCCGGCAGCCCGGCTTGTCCGACCACCGGGGTCGCTCCGGCGGGGAGCATGTCAGAAGGCAGAAACGAAGTCCATGACGACCTTCCCGAACAGGATCGCGAGTACGAGCAGGAAGACCGGCTTGATGGCCCGGCTTCCCTTCTTGACGGCGAGTCCGGCCCCGATCCAGTTGCCGGCGATGCCGCACACGGCGGCCATCAAGCCCAGCTCCACGAAGACCGTGCGGTGCGACAGGAACGTGGCCAGGGCCCCGACATTGGATGCCAGGTTGATGAGCTTCGCGTTGCCCGAAGCCGTGGTCAGGTCGAAGCGCAGGAGCGCCGTGTAGGCGATGATGAGGAAGGTTCCCGTCCCTGGGCCGAAGAACCCGTCGTAGGCGCCGATCAGGAGGCCTATGAATCCCGCGATCGCCAGGATCCCCGGCGTGGGCGGCCCGGGGATCGTGCCGTCGGGGGCTCCCGGTTTCCGGAGCAGGACGAGGGCGGTGACCAGGGGGATGAGCACCATGAGCAGCCCGCGGATGACCGCGCCCGGAACCAGCAGGACGAGCCGGGCGCCCGCGAAGGAGCCGGCGAAGCTCAGGGCGATCGAGGCGGCGGCCGTGGGCCAATGAACCTTGCGGTGGTACGCGAAACGGGCGGAAGCGAACACCGTCCCGATCATCGACGACAGCTTGTTCGTTCCCAGCGCGAGATGGGGCGGAAGCCCGATGAAGAGGTAGGCGGGGATCGAGAGCAGGGCGCCGCCGCCGGCTATCGAGTCGATGAGTCCGGCGAGGAAGACAGCCGCGAGCACGACGGCCAGGTTCAGGGGGGAAAGGTCGTACAAGGTCATGTTCGCCTCGCGGGGATGAAATCAGGACGGGCGTCCGCGCGCGGATGATACCAGAGGCATGCGCTCCCGGTACAGCCCCGCTGACGCCGGCACCCTGATGTCTTGCGCCGCCTGCCGATGTGACCCATACTTGAGCGCAATCGACATGGGCGGACTTCCGGCTTTTTACATCGCGCTCCTCAAGCGCGTGCAATCGGTGGCAGTCGAGACGAAAGCCCGGCAAGCCCAGGCGGATGCCAGGGTGAATCTAGCGCAGGAAAACCAGAGGCAGAAGGTGGGCGTCGGGCAGGAAACGGCCCGGTCCAAGGCCCGCGTCTCGGCCATCCTCGCCGGGATCGAGGCTGAAAAGCAGAAAATCGAGGCGGTGCGGAACAGGCTGCGCGCAGCCTGGCTCATCGACAACTTCGACCGCGTGTTCGAACCCTTCGCCGCCACCCTCGGGAACCATCCTGCGGGCCATGTTACCGTCGTCACGGGCTCGGGCGGGAATCACTGACCCTTGTCGGCCATCCATCCCGACGCCGTGGCCATGGCGCCGAACGAGCTCGTTGCAGGCACCCTCGAGGCGCTCGCGAGACCGGAGACGTCTCCATCGCCGAAGAAGTGACAGCTGGCGGAAAGGATTTTGCCACAGAGGCACACGAGCAGGGAGAACCGCGAAGGACACGAAGGTGGTGCCACGAAGCACACGAAGGAAAAAAGGGGATGAAATTGAAAAAAGGGGGAAGCGGGAAAAGGATTTGCATGCTCGCATCTATTCCTGTCCCGGCTACTCTCCTCTACGTTTCCCTTCGTGTGCCTCGTTGCCTTCGTGATCTTCGTGGTTGGCCACGCGGGATGGGATTCTTCCCGGGAAAGGTCCATTTTCTGCAATTTGGCCGTTTTTCATGACGCGGCGGATGGGAACGTCCCATCGACGCGATATACTGATTCGGGAAGCGTAGCCATGGATAGCAGCGAAGCACAGCTTTCCCGCATGCTTTCGACCTCGAGCGACGATCCGAACGAGATTATCGAGGCGCAGGCGGCGGAAACACGTCGAATTTTCCTCTTCTGGTTCGACGACAATGCGTACACGCCGGTCGCCCTTGCGTTCGAGTCCACCTGCAGGCTTTTCGCCGGTAGATTCCCGGGCTACCGCGCCTGCAACACCGATTACCACGATCTCCGCCATACCGTCGACGCGTTTCTGGCGTCAGCCCGCCTCATGGACGGCGTGCTCCTGTCCGGACGCGATATGGGGTCAACCGGTGCCGTCGACCTGCTCATGGCCGCGCTCTTCCACGATACGGGCTATATCCAGGAATCCGGTGACATGACGGGTACCGGCGCCAAGTACACCCTGTCCCACGTGGACCGGAGCGTCGAGTTCGTCGTGCGGAACGCTCCGGCTTTCGGCCTGGATCCCGAACGCGCGCGGGCCATCGGGCGGATCATCGAGTGCACCGACATCAGGTTGGGGGCCGCCGATCTTGAATTCGTCGGTCCCGACGAGGAAACGGCGGGGTATATCCTCGGGACGGCGGATATCCTGGGCCAGATGGCCGATCGCGCCTACCTTGAAAAGCTGCTCTTCCTTTATTACGAATTCCGGGAAGCCGGATTCCCGGGCTACGAAACGGAATTCGACATACTCAGGAAGACGATGGCTTTTTACGATTCCACGGTCAAACGGCTGGATGAAGGCTTCCGACATTTCAGGGGATTCGAGCGAACCCACTTCCGCGAGCGCTTCGGGATCGACCGCGAACTCTACCGCGAGTCCATCGAGCGGCAGATGGCCTACCTCGCGTCGATACTCGATGACAACACGGTCAATTTCCGCAGGAAACTCAAGCGCGTTGACCTTGAAAAACTCGGCACGCCCAGGGCTTCCTGACGGGCCGGCAAGCTGCCGATTTGCTCAAACGCGTGCGGGTACACCTATCCGGACGCTTTCCCGCGACGGTAATCCGATCCTTGCCCGCGATTCCAGCCGCCACGCATGCGGATTGGGCAGGCGCACGCGGCGGATTTGCCGCGCAAGGCCCGGGATGCGTATATTGGAAACACGGTCGGTCAACGTACCAGACCGGTACCGCGAATACGCCAAGGAGCAGTCCATGCTTTCGAAAAAAGTCGCTGATTCCGTCAACGAGCAGATCAACAAGGAAATGTTTTCCGCCTACCTGTACCTGGCCATGTCGGCCAAGGCCACCGACATGGGGTATGCCGGCATCGCCAATTGGCTCATGGTCCAGTACCACGAGGAAATGTTCCACGCCATGAAGTTCTACGGCCACCTCGTCGCAATCGGCGCACAGGTGGACTTGAAGCCCATCGCCAAGCCCTTGACAGCGGAAACCACGATCAAGGCCATCTTCGAGCGCGTGCTCGAGCATGAAAAGGGAGTGACCGCTTCCATTCACGCCCTCATGGACCTCTCGATCGCCGAAAAGGACTACGCGACGCAGAACCTGTTGCGCTGGTACGTCGACGAACAGGTGGAAGAGGAAAAGAACGCGGTCGAGATCCTCACGAACCTGAAACTGCTTGGAGACGGTCTCCAGGGCCTCTTCATGCTCAACATCGAGCTCGGCAAGCGCAAGGCATCCGTTCCCCTCGATTTCACGGCAGTGGCCGCCGGCTGAAAAGCGGCGCCGTCCACCGGGAAACCGGAACCCTTCGGGTTTCCCGGTCGCCTGTCGCTGAAAATCCTGGAGAAAACCCGCCATGGAAGCGCGGGGGAAAACCCGGAAGAGATGGTTGGATCCGGATCTTCCTGCTCCTGAGAAGAAAAAAAGAATATTTGTTTTTCGTCTCTAGCTTTCCGGATTTCCGTTTCCCGCGGCGAATCCTTCCTGACGAAAATCCCCGAGGAACACGATCTCGGGTTCGAGGTCGAAGCCGAAGGCGGCAAGAGCGGCGTTCCTCGCCGCGTCGATGAGGGTGCGCATGTCGGCGGCCGTCGCCCCGCCGGAGTTCACGAAGATGTTGGCGTGCTTCGGGCTGACGAGCGCGCCCCCGATCCGCTTTCCCCGGAAACCAAGCTCGTCCAGTATCTTCCCGGTGGGACGGCCGAAGCGTCGGTCGTTCTTGAAGACGGAACCGGCGCAGGGCCAGTCGAAATGACCCTTGGCGACGCGATCGGCGCGGAGTTTTCCCATTTCGGCTTCCATGGCGGCTTTCTCGCCGGGTATGAGCGCGAAGCGGGCCGAGACGATGATGCCGCCTCCGGCCGCGCCTCCGGGCATGAAGGGCGTGCGCTTGTACGCCCATTCGCCGCGGACCGGGATCATGGTCCGCGGCATGCCGGCCCGGTCGATCCAGGTCACCTCGCCGAGCATGTCGGCCATCTCGCGTCCGTAGCAGCGGGCGTTCATGAACACGGCGCCACCGACGGAGCCGGGCAGGGCGGACGCGAACTCGAGACCCGAGAGCGCGGACTCGAGTGCGGCGCGGCAGACTCCGTCCACGAGGGCGCCGGCTTCCGCCACGATGGAGGAGCCCTCGGTCCGTATCGAAGCGAGACCTTCCGTCGCCACGACGACGCCGCGTATCCCGAGGTCGCCGACGAGCACGTTGGCGCCGCCGCCGAGGATCGTGAAGGGCAGCCCTTCGCGTTTCAGCGCCGCGAGGAGCTTTCCGAGGCCTTCCGCGCTCCGCGGCGCGGCCCACGCGTCGGCCGCGCCGCCGATGCGGAACGTGGTATGTTCCGACATGGGTTCGGCGAACCGTATTTCGCAGCTGCCGTCCGTGTTGATCTTTTCGAGGATTTTCCGTACCCTGTCCATCGTTCGCGATGATACACGGCGTGGCGCCCCCGCCGCAAGGAGAAGCAGCATGAGCCTGACCCTGTACAACACGCTCGGACGATCCCTCCAGGAATTCGTGCCGGCGAAGCCCGGCAAGGTCGGTTTCTACGGCTGCGGACCCACGGTCTACAACTACGCCCACATCGGCAACCTGAGGACCTATGTCTTCGAGGACGTCCTGGTGCGGGCCCTTCGCTGGCTCGGCTACGAGGTGACGCACGTCATGAACGTGACCGACGTCGGGCACCTGACCGGCGATGACGATTCGGGCGACGACAAGATGGTCAGGAGCGCGGTGGAGCGGGGGAAGTCCGTCCTCGAGATCGCGAAGTTCTACACCGACGCCTTCTTCAGCGACGCGGAGCGCCTGGGAATCGCGCGTCCGACGATCGTGTGCAATGCCACCGACCACGTGGGCGACATGATCGCCCTGATACGCCGGATCGAGGCGAACGGCTACACGTACCTGTCGGGCGGCAACCTGTATTTCGACGTGTCGAAATTCCCGACCTACGGCGAACTCGCGCAGCTGGACTTGAGCGAACAGAAAGCCGGCGCCCGCATCGAAGTGGACGCGAACAAGCGCAATCCCTTCGACTTCGTCCTGTGGTTCACCAGGTCCAAGTTCGAGAACCAGGCCCTGGTCTGGGACAGCCCCTGGGGCCGCGGCTACCCGGGCTGGCACATCGAATGCTCCGCGATGAGCATGAAGTACCTGGGCGAGCATTTCGACATCCATGCCGGGGGGATCGACCATGTTTCCATCCACCACACGAACGAGATCGCGCAGAGCGAAGCCGCGACGGGCAGGAGATGGGTCGGCTACTGGCTGCACGCCGAGTTCCTCGTCATGAACAAGGGGAAAATGTCCAAGTCCTCGGGAGGGTTCCTGACCCTGCAGAGCCTGGTGGACAAGGGTTACGACCCGCTCGACTTCCGCTATTTCTGCTTCGGTGCCCATTACCGCAGCCAACTCGCCTTTTCGTGGGAAGGCCTCGACGCGGCCAAGGCCGCCCGGAAGGCCCTGATCGAAAAGGTCATCGTGCTGAAGGGAAGGGCCGGTTCACCGTCGCCGCTCGACGGCATCGGGCCGGAAGCCAACGACTACCTCGACCGTTTCCGCGGCCACGTCGAGCAGGATCTCAACGCGCCGCGCGCGCTTTCCGAGCTCTGGGGCGTCCTGAAGGACAACGCGGTGCCCGCGGGCGACGCGTTGTCCGCGGCGTTCGAAATGGACCGCGTGCTCGGGTTCTCGTTGGCGGCAGCCGAACGGAAGCCGGTCGTCAGCATGGATCCGGTTTTCGCGGCGGAGACGGACAAGCTCGTCGCCGAACGGATCGAGGCGAAGAGGGCCAGGAACTTCGCCAGGGCCGACGAGATCAGGGACGAGCTCACGGCGAAGGGCGTGTCGGTCGAGGACAGCCCCGACGGAACCATCTGGAAGCTCGCGCGGGGGTGAACGGCGGGATGCCGGGCTTGGATCGCAGAATCGTAACGAACGGAGTGGGCGATTGTTTACCAGTGAAGAAGGTTTGTCGGAGGTACAGATTCGCGCGCTCTACGACGCGGTGTTTCCGATCCTGCACAGGATCGCGTTCCGGATAGCCGGGACCTCGGAGGCCGCGGAGGACATCGTGCACGATTCGTTCATCCGGCTCGTCGAACGGAAAATACCGTTCGCGACCCCTGACGACGCCAAGTACTGGCTCATCCGCGTCGTGAAGAACAACGCGCTCAATGTCGCCAAACGCAAGACCAGGGAGGCGCGGGCCTACGAGCGCTATTTCCGGGAAGCCCGCACTTCGACGGAATCTGCGGAATCCGACGCCATACGGTCGGAGACGAAGAAGGAAGTCCAGGGCTACCTGGCCTTGCTGCCCGAAAAGCTCAGGTCGGTGCTCGTCCTCAAGGAGTACGGTCATTTGAATTACAGGGAAATCGGGACTGCGCTCGGCATAACGGAGGGCAACGTGAAAGTTCGCGTTTTCCGGGCCAGGGAAGCCCTCATGGAACTCATGAAGGTCGATTCGCCGGAAGGAGAGCCGATATGACCGCGTGCCCCGGCACCAGGGGGGCAGGCAGCGTCTGTCGCGACGCGATCGGCGAGGAGCGTTACGATGTGTCTTGACAGGCAGCTATTGTCGGCCTGGGTCGACGGCGAAGTCCCGCCGCCCTGGGACGATCGTGTCCGCGAACACCTCGAAAGCTGCCCCAGCTGCCGTGCGGTCGCCGAATCCTTCTCCCACGTCGGCGTCATGCTGAACGGGGAGTCCGTCCCCGACGCGGAAGCCGCTGCCTCGATCCGTGTCTGGGAACGGCTTGCCCCGCAGCTGGCGAATCGTCCGCGCTCCGCTTCGCCCCGGTTCAGGGGGCCTGCCGTTCCCCGCGTGCCGGGAGCCCTATCCGTGCCGCTGCCGCTCGCGGCCGCGGCGGCCGCCGCTTTCCTGGTCCTGTCCGGGTTCCTGGTTTCCACGGTACGGCAAAACCAGGTGCTCCGCACCGCGGTGTTCACTTCGAACGAGATCCCCGCGAGGTCGGCCCAGACGGTCGGCATGGAATCCTTCATGCAATACCTCGAAAACCAGAACGCCCAGCTGACGATCACGGTCCAGCTGCCCGGCGGGGCCAATCTTGACGCGCTCGGCAAGCCCGTCATCATGAAGGCATCCGGAGGCTCCGAGTGACCCGTCCGTTCCTGGCGGCCGCGCTGGCGCTGAATGCTGCATTTGCGTTCGGGCAAGCCCCGGATACAAAGATTCCGGACGCGTTCGGCGACCGCGCCCTCGTCGTGGCGCTCCATACCATGCTCGAAAACACGACCGGAGCCGAGCCCTGGACCAACAGCGAAGTCAAGTACACCATCCCCGGAACCGCCGTATCCGCCAAACTGGTCGGCACCAACATCGTCATCCTCATCTCCCTCACGCCCTATCTCTCGCCGACCGAGGGGCTCGTCATCGTGACCCAGCAGCAAGTATGGATCCGCAACGCCGAAGGGGCGATCAGGTACCAGACGACGCTCAATACGGTCAACGTGAAGTACGGCGAATCGGTTACGTTCTATCCGCTTGGGATGGAAGCGAAGGGCAGGGCCCCCATCAGGGTGGAGGTCGTCATCTCCCGGTACCAGCCCGGCCAGGCTCCCCAGGCGGGTGCCGGCGCGGCTGCCGACATGCACGCAAGCCCGGAAGCGGGCGCTCCTCCCGCGAAGCCATGACCAGTCCTGAAAACCGGACATCCTCCCTGCGCACACGGGCCGTATGGCTCGCCGGGGTCATCATCGCCGCCGCGGCAGTTGCGGGTTTCTTCTATTATTCGAGGATCGCCGGGAGACCGGTCGTTTCGGGCATCTACCCCTCGATCGGGGAACCAGGGGGTATCGTCACGCTGACGGGCCGGCATTTCGGCCGGGAACGGGGCGAATCGCGGCTCGAGATCGACGGTGTCGCGCCGACGGAATCCTCCTACGTGTCGTGGAACGATTCCGTGATCGAGGTGAAACTGCCGTTCATCGTGGATTCCGGCCTCGTGTACGTCATCACCGGCCAGGGACGTTCGAACCCCCGGCTTTACATGAACCGGGAACGCCTCCCCGTCGCGCCTTCCGGTGCCGCAGCCGCCAAGACCGGACCCACCATCGTGTCGCTTTCCGGGGCCGGCGGGACGGTAGGTTCCGTCCTGTCGATCTCGGGACTCAACTTCGGCGCCAACCGGAACGAAAGCGGCGTCTTCTTCTCCTGGCTCGCACAGACAGGCTTCGTCCCGGCCCAGGAACAGACGGGCCAGGGCTTTGTCGAGGCGAGCGATGCCGATTTCGGCTACGAAGCGTGGTCCGACCAGGAAATCCGAGTCCGCGTGCCCGACGGGGCGGTGAGCGGATCCGTCTTCGTGAAGACGGACAAGGGTTCCAGCGACTTCCAGTATTTCCAGATCGTCGACCAGCCGGGAACCAAGACTTTCCGCGCCAAGCGGACGTATACCATTTCCTACTTCGTGTCCATCGACAAGATCAGCGCGACCACGCCGAACGATCTCTACCTGTGGATCCCGAAGCCCGTGGAGGCGGCCGCCCAACGCGAGGTCATCGTGGTGAACCAGTCACTGCCGCCGCTCGTTCCCGATTACCGCGGGGTCTCCGTGTACCGGCTCAAGGACTTGCCGGCCAACGGTTCCGTCACGGTGGCCCAGAGTTTCATCGTCCAGGTGTACGAAGTCGACACGTCGGTGCAGGGCGAAAAGATCCGGGAACCGTCTGAACCCAAGCCCCTCGTGTACGCGAACCATACGCAACCGGACTCCAGGATCCCGTCGTCCGCGCCTGCCATCATCGCGCTGGCCAAAAAGCTGGCGGGCAAGGAAAAAAACCCCCACAGGATCGCCAAAGCGTTGTATGATGGTCTCCCGTCGGCGGTGAGTTTCAGCGCAACCCACTCGCACGAATCCCCTCTCGAAGCCCTCGCCGACAGGACGGGAGACGCCTATTCCCTGGCCACGCTCTACTGCGCCCTCCTCAGGGCGTCGGGTGTGCCCGCGCTGCCCGTCTCCGGCTATCTCATCGGTGACGACCGGAGCGCCCGCAGGCACTACTGGGTCGAATACTGGCTGTATGGCCTCGGGTGGATACCCGTCGATCCCGTGCTGGGATCGGGGGCCGTCGTGCAGGGCTTCGTTCCGCCTTTTGAAGACCGGAACCGGTATTTCGGCGACCTGGACAACCGTCACCTGGCGTTTTCCCGCGGCGTTACCCCGCTGTCGCCCATGACGCCGAACGGACGCATCGCCGCGCGCGAGCGCCAGTATTCGCTCCAGGATCTCTACGAGGAGGCTTCGGGCGGGCTTTCGGGCTACTCGGCGTTCTGGAGCGACATCGAGATAACAGGCGTATATTGAGCCGCCCCTCGCCGGGGGCTCGGGCGATCCGGTATTGCCCATTTGCAGGAAAACAAGGAGGAGGAAGTCATGCCGTACGTCAAGGATTGCGATCCGGAGCTATGGAACGCCATGGAACTGGAAGCCAGGCGCCAGCGCGAAAAACTCGAACTCATCGCCAGCGAGAACTACACGTCCAGGGCCGTCATGGAAGCCACCGGCTCGGTGCTCACCAACAAGTACGCGGAGGGCTATCCCGCCAAGCGCTACTATGGCGGCTGCGAATTCGTCGACATGGCCGAAAACCTGGCCCGGGACCGCGCCAAGCTCCTGTTCGGCTCCGATCACGCGAACGTCCAGCCCCATTCGGGCAGCCAGGCCAATATGGGCGTCCTCTTTGCCGCGCTCAAGCCGGGTGACACCATACTCGGGATGGACCTGGCGCACGGGGGCCACCTGACGCACGGGGCGACCGTTTCCTTTTCCGGCAAGCTCTACAACGTGGCCCGCTACGGCGTCAACAAGGACACGGAGACCATCGACTATGACGAGGTCGCGCGGATCGCCCGGGAATCCAGGCCGAAGATGATCATCGCGGGCGCCAGCGCCTACGCGCGCGTCATCGATTTCGCCCGTTTCCGCGCCATAGCCGACGAAGTCGGCGCCCTCCTCATGGTCGACATGGCCCACATCGCGGGCCTCGTGGCCACGGGCCTCCACCCTTCGCCGATCAAGCTCGCCGATTTCACGACGACCACGACCCACAAGACCCTGCGCGGCCCGCGCGGCGGCATGATCCTCGTCGGCGCCGACCGCGAGAACACCGTGGGCATCATGACGCCGAAGGGAGACAAGACCAGGCTCTGGTCCGAAGTCGTCGACAGCACGATCATGCCGGGAATCCAGGGTGGACCGCTCATGCACGTGATCGCCGCCAAGGCCGTCGCCTTCAGGGAAGCCCTCTCCCCGGAATACGCGACCTACATGAAACAGGTCGTCGCCAACGCGAAGACCATGGCCGCGGCCCTGACCGCCGGCGGGGCGCGCATCGTCTCGGGCGGCACGGACAACCACCTCATGCTCGTCGACCTGTCGCCGCTCGGCATCACCGGCAAGGAAGCCGAAAAGTGGCTGGATGAAGCCAACATCACCGTGAACAAGAACGGCATTCCCTTCGACACGAAGGGACCCTTTGTCACCTCGGGCATCCGCGTCGGCACGCCCGCCGTCACCACCCGCGGCATGAAGGAGCCTGAGATGAAGGAGATCGCCGGCTACGTCATGGAAGTCCTCAAGGCCAGGGGCAACGAATCGGTCCACAAGTCCGTAGCCGCCAGGGTCGTAACCCTCACCTCGCGCTTCCCCGTGCCCGCGGACAAGCAGTAGGGCGGAAACATCCGTTTCCAATGATCGGCCGGCCGGGGGGCGATTCCCGGCCGCCGCGACATCCGGCGGTTTCGGGATGCCCCCGGGGCTTGCCCGCCCGGAAGAGGCGAGATATCGTGGGAGCCATGATGTACGATGCTTTCGTACAAGCTTATGACGAGCTCTTCCCGGTCCATCGGGCCACACTGGATTTCCTGGCCGGAATCGTGGCTCCACCCGCCGCGACGCTCGACATCGGCTGCGCCTCGGGCGGTCATGCCATCGCCCTGGTAAAAAGGGGCTACGCCTGTACCGGCATCGATCCTTCCCGGCCCCTCATCGATGCAGCGCGTTCCCGCGCCGAGGGTATCCCGATCCCGCCGGAATTCCTGGAAGGGGGCTCAGGCGACCTGGCCGCCCTGTTCACGGACCGTCGCTTCCGGCTGATGCTCTGCCTTGGCAACACCCTTCCGCACCTGGAATCGCTCGCGGATGTCGATTCCTTCCTGGTGGATTGCGCGCGGTTTCTCGAACCGGGCGGAGCCATCGTCATCCAGCTCCTGAATTACTCGGTCCTGCTCCGCGACAAGCCGGCTTCCCTCCCGATGATCGAAGTCGGGCGCTGGCGTTTCGAACGCCATTACGACTACCTTGCAGGCGCCATCGCGTTTTCGACGATCCTTACCGAACTCCGCACGGGCGCGGCCAGCTTCGGATCGACCCGGCTCCTTCCGGTTCGCCCCGCAGTGCTCGAGGCTGTCATGGAGAAAGCCGGGCTGCGGGTGGAGACAATCGTTTCTTCCTGGAAGGGCGAAACGTTCATGGATGAATCGAGCGCCCTCGTCATCGCGGTCGGCCGCAAGGACGATTGACGCGCCTTCGAAAGCGTTTTAGCCGTGCCGGGCGGAATCCGGGGCTCTGGGCGCGAGAATAATCACGTTGGATCCCGTTCCCCGTGAACTTCGTCTCCAAGCTGACTTCTTCCACTTGACCAAACACCCCGTTTGCGGCATCATGCGCGAGCCGTAATCCCTTGATCCCGGTGTCGCATCGGGAAACGGGGACGAGGCAGGCGAACGGCGCGCAGCGTCGGGCGCTCGCCAGCCGCGGGATTCCACGATCCCGCGCGCCAGGGTTTCGGACGCGCCCGCCAGGGTACGGTCCGGGAATGCCGGCGCAAGCGATCTTTGGAGGACACATGAAAGACAGGATCCGCGTCAGGCTCAGGGGGTTCGACGTACGTCTCATCGACGACAGCGCCCGGGCCATCGTCTCGACCGTGCAGAAGGCAGGTGCCAAAGTGTCGGGGCCGATCCCGCTTCCGACGAGAATCAACAAGTTTACCGTCCTTCGTTCCCCGCACGTGCACAAGAAGTCGCGGGAACAGTTCGAGATGAGGACCCATAAGCGTCTTATCGACATCATGAAACCGTCCGCCGACGTGATGGACGCCCTCATGAAGCTCGAACTTCCGGCCGGCGTCGACGTGGAGATCAAGCAGTAAGACCCCGGGGGGGCTTTCGTTCCCTGCAGGGAACGAGCAGTAAACGCCCGGTTTCGTACCGGAGCGTTCAACGCTTTAGGAGTGTATCGATGATTGCTCTTATCGGAAAAAAGGTCGGAATGACGCAAGTGTTCGACGACACCGGGGTGCTTATGCCCGTCACGGTGCTCAAGTTCGAAGCCAATGTCGTCGTCGGCCGCAAGACTCTGGACAAGTTCGGCTACGATGCCGTCGTCCTGGGCGTCTTCGATATCAAGAAGGCGAGGACCACGAAGCCCTATGCCGGGCAATTTCCCGAGAACATCGCTCCCAGGAAAATCATGCACGAGATGCGCGATTTCGGAAAAGACGTCCAGATCGGCGACAGCCTCGGCGTGGACCTTTTCCGGGACACCAGGTTCGTGGACGTATCGGCCACGAGCAAGGGCAAGGGTTTCCAGGGCGTCCTGAAGCGCTGGCACTTCGGTGGCGGCCGCAGCACGCACGGCTCCAAGTTCCACCGCGAGCCGGGTTCCACCGGCCAGAGCACCTACCCGCACAAGACCTTCAAGAACGTGAAGCTTCCCGGTCGAATGGGCGGAGAGAAGGTCACGATCCAGAATCTCAAGGTAATTCGCGTCGACGCCGACAACGGCCTCCTGCTGATCCGCGGGGCCGTGCCCGGTCCGCGCGACTGCACCGTCGTGGTTCGTACCGCCGTGAAGCGATCGAAGTAAAGGATAGGGGACCGCTATGGAAAGGAAAGTCGTTTCCATTCAGGGCAAGGAACTCGGGACCGTGCAGCTCTCGGACGCCGTCTTCGGCCTTCCCGTCAACGAAGACGTCATCTACTACGCGATTCACAACGAGCTCGCCAACGCCCGCGTCGGCACGGCCTGCACGAAGACCCGCGCGGAGGTGCACGGCACCAACCGCAGGCCTTACGCCCAGAAGGGCGGGGGACGCGCCCGTCACGGCGACACCAAGTCGAACGTGTACGTGGGCGGCGGCATCTCGTTCGGGCCCAAGCCCCGTGATTATTCGTACCAGATGCCCCGCAAGGCCAAGCGCCTCGCGATGAAGACCATCCTGAGCCTCAAGGCCCAGAACGAGACCCTCATGGTCGTCCAGGACTTCACGGTCGAGTCCTGCAAGACGAAGGATCTCGTGGCCATCCTCGGGAAAGTCGTACCGCAGGAAAAAGCCGAGCGCACCGTCGTCATTCTCAAGGACAATGACGCCGCCGTGAAGCGTGCCGGGAGGAACATCCCCTGGCTGCACTTCCTGTCGTACAACCGCCTCAGGGCCCACGACCTCTTCTACGGCCGCCACGTGGTCGTGATGGAGAGCGCCGTCAAGGAACTCAACGAGTTCTACGCGGACAAGTAAGGAGCGCGCGATGCAGTACGACAGTGTGTTGATAGAGCCAGTGCTCACCGAGAAGACCAACATCCTCCGCGAGGAGGGCAAGTACGTCTTCAAGGTCGATCCGCGCTCGTCCAAGCCGCAGATCATGGAAGCCGTCCGCCGGATGTTCAAAGTGCATCCGCAGTCGTGCGCCGTGATAAACGTAACGCCGAAACCGAAGCGCACTCGAGGCCGGTCCGGCTATACCGCATCCTGGAAGAAGGCCATCATCAAGCTTGCCAAGGGTGAGACGATCGGCATCTTCGAGGGCGTGTAAGGTCCGAGGTAAGGGAGTACAGCCATGCCCATAAAGACATTCAAGCCGATAACCCCGGGCCTCCGTCACCGCGTCCAGGTCGTCAACGACGCCCTGACGCAGAGGAACGATCCCGAGAAGTCCCTCACGAAGGGAAAGGTTGATCGCGCCGGCCGCGCCGGCAACGGTCGCATATCGGTGCGCCGTCGCGGCGGCGGCCACAAGCGGAAATACCGCGTCATCGACTTCCACCGCGACAAGATCGGCGTTCCCGGCTTGGTCGCCTCGATCGAGTACGATCCGAACCGGAGCGCCAACATCGCGCTCATCAGCTACGCCGACGGCGAGAAGCGCTACATTCTTGCCCCGAAAGGGCTTGCGGTCGGGCAGAATGTCATGTCCGGCGCCGGCGCTTCGATCGAAGTGGGGAACGCCCTCCCGCTCGAGAGCATCCCGACGGGCTTCACGATCCACAACATCGAGCTCAACCTCGGCAAGGGCGGCCAGCTGGCGCGATCGGCCGGCGCCGGCGCCATGATCGTCGGCCGCGACGGCGACTACGTCACGATCAAGCTTCCCTCGAACGAGCTCAGGCTCGTCTTCCGGAAGTGCGTCGCGACGATCGGATCCGTCGGCAACGAGGATCACATGAACGAGATGATCGGCAAGGCCGGACGCAACCGCTGGAAGGGCCTCCGGCCCAAGGTACGCGGCACCGTCATGAACCCCGTCGACCATCCGCACGGCGGCGGCGAAGGCCGCGGCAAGGGTTACAAGCAGCCGGTCTCCCCGTGGGGCCAGCCTTGTAAGGGCTACAAGACGCGCGATTCCCATAAGCCGTCGTCCCGCTTCATCGTGAAGCGCAGGAAGTGAAGGTAGGTAGCAATGTCGAGGTCCGTCAAGAAGGGGCCCTTCATCGAGAAGAGCCTGTACAAGAAAGTTCTCGAAATGACCAAGGCGGGAGACAAGAAGATGGTGAAAACCTATTCCCGCTGCTCTACCATCATTCCCGAGATGGTCGGTCTCACCATTTCCGTCCACACCGGAAAGAGCTGGGTCCCGGTCTACGTGACCGAGAATTACGTCGGGCACAAGCTCGGCGAGTTCGCCCCCACCCGCACCTTCCGCGGTCACGGCGGGAGCGACAAGAAAGCGGAGAAGAACTGATCATGACCGCCAAACAGGGATACACCGCAGTCGCGAAGTGGCTCATAGGCTCGCCTTCCAAGGTGAGGCCCGTCGCCGACCTGGTGCGACGCAAATCATATCCGGCCGCGCTCGCCATTCTCGAGAACCTGCCGAACAAGGGCGCCCGGCTCATCCGGAAGGTGGTCATGTCCGCCGCGGCCAATGCCCTCAACCAGAACCGGAAGCTCGCGGAAGACATGCTCTACGTGAAGGAACTCCGCGTCGACGAGGGGCCGAGGCTAAAACGCGTGTGGTTCCGCGCCCGCGGGCGCGCGGACATGCAGCTCAAGCGCATGCTGCACATCAGCGTCGTCGTCGGCGAAATCGGAAAGACGGAGGCATAACGTGGGCCAGAAAGTAAATCCCGTCGGGTTCAGGCTCGGCATCAACAAGGATTGGAAGTCCCGCTGGTACGTCGATCCGCGCGAATACGCGAAGACGCTCCACGAGGACCTCGCGCTCCGCAAGCGCATCCTCGAGATGCCCGATACCAAGGGCGCCGACATCTCGGAAGTGGAAGTCGTCCGCCACCCGCAGAAGGTGACGATCATCATCCACACGGCCCGGCCCGGCGTGCTCATCGGCCAGAAGGGCGCCAATATCGAGAAGATCGGCATGACGCTCCAGAAGATGGTCGTCAAGAAAGTCTCGATCAAGATCAAGGAAGTCAAGAAGGTAGAGACCAACGCGCAGGTCGTCGCCATGAGCGTCTGCAGGCAGCTCGAGACCCGCGGGTCCTTCCGCCGGGCAATGAAGAACGCCGTGAGCAATGCCATGAAGGGCGGCGCGCAGGGCTGCAAGGTGCGGATGTCCGGCCGCCTCGGAGGGGCGGACATGAGCCGCACCGAACAGTACAAGGAAGGGCGGACCCCCCTCCATACATTGCGCGCGGACATCGACTACGGCTTCGCCGAGGCGAGCACCACCTTCGGGCAGATCGGCGTCAAGGTCTGGATCTACCAGGGCATGCTCTACAAGGCCGAGAAGAACGATGACGCTGGCATGCTGGTCCGCAGGGACCGCGGCGACGACCGGCACGACCGGCGCGACTCAAGGCGGGGCGGCGATGACCGGGACGCCAGGCGCGGAAGTGGACCCAGAAGCGATCACGGCCCGAGGGTCGAAAATCGCGAAGGGAGGAGCTAAGCCATGCTGTCACCCAAGAGAGTAAAACACAGAAAGGTCCAGCGCGACCGCATCCACGGGTCGGCCCATACCGGCAATACGATCGCGTTCGGGGAATTCGGGCTCGTGAGCCTGGAGCCCGAGTGGGTCACGAACCGCCAGATCGAATCCGCCCGTATCGCGCTCAACCGCTATATAAAGCGTGGCGGAAAGCTCTGGATCCGCATCTACCCGGACAAGCCATATTCGAAGAAACCGGCAGAAACGCGCATGGGAAAGGGAAAGGGCGCCCCCGAGTACTGGGTCGCCGTCGTCCACCCCGGCACGATGCTGTTCGAGCTTTCGGGCGTCGAGCGGAAGGTCGCCGAGGAGGCCATGCGCCTCGCCGGTTCCAAGCTTCCGGTCAAGACGAAGTTCATTGCCCGGGCCGACATGGAGATGGAGTGATACGATGAAGAACTCTTTCAAGGATCTCAAGTTCGACGAGATGCTCGCGAAACGGGAAGAGCTGCATAAGAAGTATTTCGATCTGCGCATGCAGATGGTGATCGGCCATGTCGAAAACCCCCTGCAGAAGCGCGAATATCGCCGCCAGATCGCCCGCCTCAACACGCTGATAACACAGCGCGAGCACGAGCAGGCGAAGGCGTAAGGGGCGAGGAGACACAACGTGGAACAGGTCCTGTATAACGCGAACACGGGAAAGCAGACCCTTCAGGGTATCGTCGTCAGCGACAAGATGGACAAGACGGTCGTCGTGGAAATCACGACCCGCAAGCTCCACCCGCTGTACAAGAAGTACGTGAAAAGCTCGAAGCGGATCAAGGCGCACGACGAGACCAACGAAGCCCATGTCGGGGATACCGTCCGCGTCGTCGAGTCGAGGCCGCTCAGTCGCGACAAGCGCTGGCGGCTCGCCGAGATCGTCGAGCGGGCGAAATAAGGTCGGGGGATGAAGCTATGATCCAGGTAGAATCCAGGCTCAATGTAGCCGACAACTCCGGAGCCAAGGTGGTCCAGTGCATCAAGGTGCTCGGCGGCTCCAAGCGGCGCTACGCCGGCATCGGCGATATCATCGTCGTCGCCGTCAAGCAGACGATACCGAATTCGGCAGTCAAGAAAGGCACCATCGAGAAAGCGGTCGTCGTCCGGACGCACAAGGAATTCCGAAGGCCGGATGGAACCTACATCAGGTTCGACGACAACGCGTGCGTCCTCATCGACGCGAACAAGAATCCCAAGGGCAAGCGCATCTTCGGTCCGGTGGCACGGGAGCTCCGCGAGAAGGACTACATGAAGATCATCTCGCTGGCGCCCGAGGTCCTCTGAGGAGACGGCAATGTCAATGAACGTCGTTAAATACAAGCTCCGGAAGGACGACACCGTAGAGGTCATCGTCGGCAAGGACAAGGGCAAGCGCGGGCCGATCCTCGGGATCGACCGCGACAGGGGCCGCGCCGTCGTCCAGGGAATCAACATGGTCAAGAAGGCCATGAAGAAGAGCAAGCAGAACGATCGAGGCGGCATCGTCGAGATCGAGGCGGCCGTGCACCTTTCCAACCTCATGATCGTATGCAAGAAATGCGGACCGACGCGGATCGGCTACAGGATCGAGGGCGAGAACAAGAAGCGCGTTTGCCGCAAGTGCGGGGAGGCTCTCTGATATGAAGAACGCTTACGTGCCCCGGCTCAAGAAGATCTACCTCGAGACCGTCGCGCCGGAACTCAAGAGCGAGTTCTCGTACACCACCCCGATGCAGGTTCCGCGCTTCGTGAAGGTAGTGGTTTCGATGGGCGTCGGCGAAGCCAAGGAGAACAAGAAGATCCTGGACGCCGCCATCGAGGACCTGGCACATATCACCGGCCAGCACCCGGTCAAAACGAAGGCGAAAAAGTCCATCGCCACGTTCAAGATCCGCCAGGGCCAGGAAATCGGCGCGCGCGTCACGCTCCGCGGCACGATCATGTGGGAGTTCCTCGACAGGTTCATGAATGTCGCGCTCCCGCGAGTCAAGGACTTCCGCGGCGTCAACCCCAATGCCTTCGACGGGCACGGGAACTACGCGCTCGGCATCACCGAGCAGATAATCTTCCCCGAGATCGATTTCGACAAGATCGAGAAGATCATGGGTTTGAACGTCGCGATCGTCACCACAGCCCGAAATGACAAGGAAGCAAAAAGCCTCCTCGCCAAGATGGGCATGCCGTTCAGGAAGTAGGGGGTACCGCAATGGCAAGGAAAGCGATGATGCTGAAGGCGCTCAAGAAGCCGAAGTACTCCACCCGGCTCGTGCGTCGCTGCAAGCTCTGCGGTCGTCCGCGGGGGTATTTGCGAAAATTCGATATGTGCAGGCTCTGCTTCCGGAAACTCGCCAACGACGGCATGATTCCGGGCGTCGTGAAGTCGAGCTGGTAGGAGGAAGGCATGAGCGTTAGCGATCCGATTTCCGACATGCTCACGAAGATGCGCAACGCATCCGAGGCGAGACACGAGAAGGTCGACATCCCGACCTCCAGGCTCAAACTCGAGATCGTGAAGATCCTCAAGACCGAGGGATATATAAAGAACTTCAAGAAGGTCGTCCAGGAAGGGCAGAATTTCATCCGGATCTTTCTCAAGTACGACGAGGTCAATACGCCGATCATCCACGGCCTCGAGAAGGTTTCGAAGCCAGGTCGCCGGGTCTATGCCGGCTATCGCGAGATGCCGCGCGTGTTCAACGGCTACGGCTCCATCGTCGTCTCGACGAGCGAAGGCGTAACGACCGGCCGCAAGGCCGCCGAGAAGAAAGTCGGCGGCGAACTCATCTGCACCGTCTGGTGATCGGGAGGCAACCATGTCGAGAATCGGCAAGATGCCCGTCGCGATCCCGCAGGGCGTGAAGGTGACGGTCCAGGGCTTCGACGTCAACGTCGAGGGACCCAAGGGAAAGCTGTCGCAGAAATTCAATGGATCGGTGACGGTAAAGGTTTCGGGAAGCAACGTGGAGATCGAGCGCAAGGATGACTCCAGGCAGTCCCGCGCGTACCACGGCCTGTACCGCAACCTGATCAATAACATGGTGGCCGGCGTGACGACGGGCTTCACGAAGGCCCTCCTCATCAACGGCGTAGGCTACAAGGCCGAATCCCGCGGGGAAATCCTCGTGCTCAGCCTCGGGTATTCCAACGACGTGTTCGTCGGGATTCCGCAGGGCCTCAAGGTCACCGTCGAGGGAAACAACCAGAAAATCGTCGTGACCGGCGTGGACAAGCACCTCGTCGGCCAGTTCGCCAGCGATGTCCGGAAGCTCCGTGCCCCCGAGCCCTACAAGGGCAAGGGGATCCGCTACGAGGGCGAGAACGTCCGCAAGAAAGTCGGCAAGACCGGCGTCAAGTAAGGGTAGGTCGATATGAGCACCAAGGAACAGTCGGACAAGTTGCGCAGGCGGGACCAGCGCCGCAGCCACGTCCGGAAGAATCTCGAGGGTACGACCGAGCGCCCGCGCATGACGGTGTACCGGAGCAACAGGTATCTCTACGTCCAGGTCGTCGACGACTCGAAAGGGCGTACGCTCGCCGCCGCATCGTCGCTCGACGAGACCCTGAAGGGCGTCAAGTGCAACGTCGGCGGCGGCGCCAGGATCGGCGAGGAGATCGGCAAGCGGCTCAAGGAGAAGAACATCGCCAAGGTGATCTTCGATCGCAATGGCTACAAGTACCACGGTATCGTGAAAGCCATTGCCGACGGCGCCCGGAAGTCCGGCATCGAGTTCTAGGAGGACCCGCGTGGAGTATAGAGGAAACAGGGACCGCGACCGCGATTCCAACTACATCGAGAAACTCGTCAAGCTCAACCGCACGGCCAAGGTCGTGAAGGGCGGACGCCGGTTCTCGTTCTCGGCGCTCACCGTCGTCGGCGACAAGACCGGCAATGTCGGGTTCGGTTTTGGCAAGGCAGGAGACGTCACGGAAGCCATCCGCAAGAGCGTCGACCGGGCCAAGCACAACATGGTGAAGCTGCCCGTGAAGAACGGCACGCTTGCCCACGAGATAATCGCGTTGTACAAGTCCACCAAGGTCATCCTGAAACCGGCGTGCCCCGGTTCGGGGATCATCGCCGGCGGCGCGGTCCGCGCCGTCATGGAAGCAGGCGGAGTGACCGACATACTCGCAAAGTGCGTCGGTTCCCGGACACCGGTGAACGTCGTCCGCGCCGTCTTCTCGGGCATCGGTCTCATGATGGACGCGCGCGTCATCGCGAAGAACCGGGGCAAGACGCTCAAGGATATGTGGGGTTAATGAGATGGCCAAAAAACTGGAAATCAGGCTTGTCCGCAGCGCGTGCGGGCGGAAGCTTTCGCAGCGGTCCACGATCCGTTCGCTCGGTTTGCGGAAGATCAATTCGATGAGCATCCACGACGCGTCGCCCGCCATCCTCGGGATGGTGAGGGCCGTCGCCCACCTCGTCGAAGTCAAGGAGATCGACTGATGTCCGACTTCAACCTTCACCCGCCCGCCGGGGCGACCCATGCCAAACGCTACGTCGGCCGCGGCCAGGGCTCCGGCCTCGGCGGCACCGCCGGCCGCGGCAACAAGGGACAGCAGTCCCGTTCGGGCGGCAAGACCTACCCGGGCTTCGAGGGCGGCCAGATGCCGCTCTACCGCCGCATAGCCCATCGCGGCTTCAAGAATTATCCCTTCAGCCAAGACTACCAGATCGTCAACCTCGATGACGTCGAGGAGCGGTTCCAGGCCGGCGATACCGTCGATGGCGTATCGCTCGTCGTGAAGGGGCTCGTCAAGAAGGCGGAACTGCCCGTGAAGATCCTCGGCAACGGGGACGTCACGAAGTCACTTACCTTCATAGTGGACAAGGTTTCCGGCTCGGCCAAGGCCAAGATCGAGAAGGCCGGCGGCAAGGTCGAGACCCGCTGACTGCGGGCACCCAAAAAAGAGGGGATTGAAACATGCCCGGCAACCCTTTAGCTGACGTTTTCAGGATCAAGGAACTCCGCGACCGGATACTCTACACGATGATGTGGCTCGTCGTGTTCCGGATCGGCGCGTACCTTCCCATTCCCGGGATCAACGCGTCCGCGCTCACCAATTACTTCAGAGGACAGACGCAGGCAGGCGGCGTGACCGACTACCTCGACTTCTTCGCTGGCGGCGCGTTCAAGAACTTCTCGGTCTTCATGCTCGGCGTCATGCCCTACATCTCGACCCAGATCATCATCCAGCTCCTTCTCGTCGTCTTTCCGAGCATGAAGAAGATCGCCGAGGAAGAAGGCGGGCGGAAGAAGATCCAGCTCTGGACCCGCTTCGGGACCATCTTCGTCTGCCTGATGCAGTCGCTCGCCGTGGTCTCCTGGGCCAAGAGCATCCCGAACGCCCTCCTGATCGACGAGAAACTGTACCTGGTCATCGCGATCGTCACGGTCACCGCAGGTTCGCTTTTCCTCGTATGGATCGGCGAACAGATCACCCAACGCGGCATCGGCAACGGCGTTTCGCTCATCATCTTCGCCGGCATCGTCGCCCGCCTCCCGAACGCCATATTCGCCCTCGCGATGAAGATCCAGGCCGGCGATCTCAACGCGGTCTACGCCATCGTCGTGCTGGTCATGTTCATCGGCGTCGTGGCGCTCGTGGTCATGGAACAGCAGGGCCAACGGAAGATACCGGTCAACTATGCCAAGCGCGTGGTAGGCCGCAAGCAGTACGGCGGCGCGAACACCTACATTCCCTTCAAGGTGAACCCGTCCGGCGTCATTCCCGTCATCTTCGCGTCCAGCCTGCTGACCTTTCCCCTGCAGTTCGCGCAGATGATGGGACCCAACGTCAAGTGGCTCCGCGATTTCGCGTACTTCCTCAGGCCGGCCGGCATCGCGTACAACATCACCTACGTGCTGTTCATCGTCTTCTTCGCGTACTTCTACACACAGGTCTCGCTCAATCCGACGGAGATTTCCCGCCAGATCCGCGAGAATGGCGGCTCCATTCCCGGCATTCGTTCGGAAAAGATGGAAGAGTACCTGACGAAGATCCTGAACCGCATCCTGCTGCCGGGCTCCCTCTACCTGGCGGTCATCGCCCTCATCCCGACGCTCGTCCAGGCCGGATTCGGCTTTCCGAGCGAGCTTGCGTACCTGCTCGGGGGTACCTCGCTCCTCATCCTGGTCGGCGTCGATCTGGACACGATGTCCCAGATAGAAGCACTGCTCAAGATGCATCATTCGGAAGGCCTCGTCAAAAAGGGCCATTTACGGGCAAGGAACCTGTAACGACGGCGGGCAGCGCGCGGAAGCGATCCCCGTCTGAAGAAAGGCGGGGGCCCTTGAAGAGGGGTGCTTTCGCGTGGTACAAATGCCGTTTGTATCGTACGGAGGAAGCGACATGAAAGTCAGGACCAGCGTCAAGCGGATTTGCGATAAATGCAAGGTCATCAAGCGGAAAGGAATCGTTCGCATCATCTGCGATAACCCCAAGCATAAGCAGAAGCAAGGATAAGGAGACCGATCAATGGCACGCATCGCGGGAGTCGACCTCCCCAACAAGCACCTGGACATCGCGCTCACCTATATTTTCGGCATCGGTCGCACGAGCGCGCGAAAGATCTGCGATACCACCAAGATCGATCCGAACAAGAAGGCCGCCGATCTCTCGAACGAGGAGATCAACGAGCTTCGCAAGGTGATCGAGAACGACTACAAGGTGGAAGGGCGCCTCCGCTCGGAGACCGCGCTCAACATCAAGCGCCTCATGGATATCGGTTGTTACCGGGGCCTCAGGCACCGCAAGGGCCTCCCCGTGAACGGTCAGCGGACGCGCACCAACGCGCGCACCAGGAAGGGCAAGCGCAAGACCGTGGCCGGCAGGAAAAAAGCCGTCTAGTTGAGGGAGGACGAATTACGTGGCAGTAACCAAGAAGAAGAAAGAAAAGAAGAGCGTTTACGAAGGTAACGTCTACATCCAGGCGACTTTCAACAACACGATCATCACGATCACCGACATCAACGGCAACGCCATCTCGTGGGCGTCCTCCGGCGGCCTGGGATTCCACGGCGCGAAGAAATCCACCCCCTTCGCCGCCCAGACCGTCACCGAGACGGCCGTCTCAAAGGCGCTCAACGTGGGGCTTCGGGAAGTGCACGTGTACGTGAAGGGACCCGGCATCGGCCGAGAGTCCGCCATCCGCCAGCTCGGCGCGCTCGGTCTGAAGGTGAGGACGATCAACGACGTCACCCCCATTCCGCATAACGGGTGCCGGCCGAGAAAGGCGCGAAGGATCTGACAAGGTATCGGAAAGCCGAAAGCGGCTTTCCGATACTACCTTGAATAGCCGCAATTGAGCGGAAAACCTGATGGTTTTCGGGCAATTGCTGAGCAGGTAGAAGAAAAGTTTCAGGTTTTTCTGAAACCTGCTGAGGGGGTAAACCTAAGAATGGCTCGATACATCGGTCCCAGCTGCCGGCTCTGCCGCGCCGAGGCGAAAAAACTCTTCCTCAAGGGCAATCGCTGCAAGAGCGACAAGTGCCCGGTAAACAAGAAACGACCCGCCCCGGGCAAGAATCCGAAGGCGCGGACCGGCAAGCATTCGGAATACGCCATCCAGCTTCGTGAAAAGCAGCGGCTCAAGAGAAGCTACTGCCTCCTCGAAAGGCAGTTCCGCAATACCTTCGAGAAGGCGCTCAGGATGCCCGGGAAAACCGGCGAGAACCTGTTCGCCCTCCTCGAACGCAGGCTCGACAATCTGGTATACAGGCTCCATTTCGCGGTTTCCCGCGCCCAGGCCCGCCAGCTCGTTCTGCATGGCCACGTCACGGTGAACGGAAAGCGCGTCGACGTGCCATCCTTCACGGTGAAGGTCGGCGACAGCGTCGCGATCCACGCGACCAGCAAGAAAGTCAACCTCGTCAAGGATGCGCTCCAGGAAGTCGGAAGAAGCGGCGTCATGCCGTGGCTCACGATCGACGCCGATCAGATGACCGGTTCGTTCGCCAGCATTCCGCATCGCCAGGACATCACGGACATGGCGGACATCCGCGAGCAGCTCGTCGTCGAGCTTTACTCGAAATAAGGAGCGGCTATGGCGCGAAAGAACCTGCTCAAGGGCTTCAAGCGGCCGAAGGGCATCACTTACGAACAGAGCGAATCCTCGACCACCTACGGCAAGTTCGTCGCGTATCCCTTCGAGCCCGGTTACGGAACCACTATCGGGAACACGTTGCGCCGCATCCTTTTGTCCTCCATACCCGGATACGCCGTCTCCGCCGTGCGCATGGTCCGCTACGGTCCGGACGGTTCCCAGCATGTCGTTTCGAGCGAGTTCGAGATGATTCCTGGCGTGGTCGAAGACACGATAGAGGTCCTCAACGCGGTCAAGCAGCTCAGGCTCAAGCTCCACAACGACGAGGAGGAAACCACCTTCCTCTACGAGATCAACGGCCCGTGCGAACTCAAGGGCTCCTTTTTCGGGAAGGACAAGCCGGTCGACGTGCTCAATCCGGACATCCATATCGCGACCATCATGGACGGCGTCAGGCTCGAGGTGGAAATGCAGATCGAACTCGGTCGGGGCTATGTCCCGAGCGAGATAAGCGAAAAGTACGTCGAGATAGTCGGCACCATCCCGATGGACGCCATCTTTTCGCCGGTACTCAAGGTAAAATACTCCGTTGAACCCACGCGGGTGGGCCAGCGCTCCGACTACGACAAGCTCATCCTCGAGATCTGGACTGACGGCAGCGTCAGGCCAGAGGACGCTCTTGCCGAAGCCGCCAAGATCGGGAAGGACCACTTCTCCATCTTCGTCAATTTCGACGAGGGGGAGGGCGATTCCGACGAGGAGAGCGACGAGATCGAGGAACGCATCAGGCAGATCCTCAACACCCCGGTGGAAGAGCTGGAACTCTCGGTCAGGTCGTCGAACTGTCTCAAGAACGCCAACATCAAGACGATCGGCGATCTCACGAAGAAGACCGAAGACGATATCGCCAAGACGAGGAATTTCGGAAAGAAATCCCTCCAGGAGATCAAGGACAAGCTCAAGGAATGGAACCTGTCGCTCGGCATGAACGACTACACCGAACTCAGGAGCTACCTGAAACTCTCGATGCAGAAGGAAGATTCCCATGAATCATAAGTCAGGATTCAACAGGCTGAGCCGTACGACCGCGCACCGGAAGGCCCTTCTCCGGAACATGGTGACCGTGCTGTTCAAGCACGAGCGCATAACGACGACGAAGGCCAAGGCCCTCGAAGTCAGGCGGGTCGCCGAGAAGATGATCACGCGCGCCAAGGAAGACTCCGTCCACAACCGCAGACTGATCGCCCAGAAGATCACGGACGAGGCGATCCTCGCCAAGCTCTTCAAGGATATCGGTCCGCGCATGAAGGAGCGGAACGGAGGCTACACGCGCATTCTCAAGCTGGGTTTCCGCAAGCTCGACGCCGCCAATATGGTGTTCCTCGAGCTCGTGGACCGCAAGTCCGACGACGAGAAGGCCAAAAAGCGCGACGAGCGCAAGGCCGCCAGGAAAGCCAAGGCCAAGACCGAGAAAAAGGACTAAGGGGGATACGCCATGTCCAAAGCCCATCGCGGAAAAGGACTCAAGGACCAGATCGGCGCCGGCCGCGGGACCTGTCCCGTGTGCAAGAAGGTAGGCGTGAAGGTCCTGTACGAACAGGAAATTGAAGGCAAGAAAATGAAAATATGCAAGATCTGCAAAGCCACTCTCGCCAACAAGAAATAGGGGCGAAGTGGCAGGACTACGCCAGCCAACGGAAAATATGAACGCCGGGAAATCCGGCGTAGCCGGGAAGCCGCCCATACACGGACGGCTTTTCAATTTTCACGGTATTGGCATATGTCCATTTTCCCGTATATGATGATGCAACATGAATGATGAACGAATCCGGACGGGAACCGCGTACGGGCTCTGTGCGTACCTCATGTGGGGGCTCTTCCCGCTGTACTGGAAACGGCTCGCCGCGGTGGATGCCCTCCAGATCATGTGCAACCGCATCGTGTGGTCCTGCGCCTTCACCTTCACGGCGCTGCTGGTCGGCAGGAAGCTCGGGACGCTCTTTGTCATATTGCGGAGCCCGAAGCGTTTCGCGTACGCCGCCCTGAGCGGCGTCCTCATCTCCGCGAACTGGTTCATCTACATATGGGCCGTCAACTCGGGAAACATCGTCGAGTCCAGCATGGGGTATTACCTGAACCCCCTGATTTCGGCCGCCTTCGGGCTCATTTTCTTCCGGGAGCGCGCGGACCGGTTCCAGGCGATCGCCTTCTGCGTGGCCACGGTCGGCGTCGCGGCAATGATCGTTTCCTACGGCCGCGTACCATGGATATCCCTGTCCCTGGCATCCACCTTCGCGCTCTACGGCCTCATCAAGAAGAAGGCCGACCTGGACGCCCTGGGCGGTTTGTTCGTCGAGACGGCCTTCGTGGCTCCGGCCGCCCTCGCATGGCTGGCTTGGTCCCAGGCGGCGGGGACCGGCGCCTACGGGCGCGTCGGGGCGTTGGAAACCATCCTCCTGGTGCTGGCCGGAGTCGTCACCGCCGTGCCGCTGTTCTGCTACTCCGCCGCGGCCGTACGCATTCCCCTGACGACCCTGGGTTTCCTGCAATACGTATCGCCCACCCTGCAGCTCCTCATCGGTCTCTTCGTCTACGGTGAAATCCTCGACGGCCCCCGCCTCGCGGCGTTCGGCTTCGTCGTCATCGCGCTCGCAATCTTCTCCGTCGGACGCCTCGTCGCGTCGAGGAAGTCGGGGTCGGCCTGAAAGAGACCGACCACGGAGATACGGAGGACAGACCACGAAGGACACGAAGGGGAATCGCGAAGGTCTCGAAGGGTGGATCACGATGATCACGAAGTCAGGATCATTCAGGAAGCGAAAGGCTGGATTCCATGGTCTTGATCGAGGAATCGTGATGGTCCTGATCGTGATCCCATTTTGTCTTCCTTCGTGCCCTTCTCTCCCTTCGTGGTTGATCCTGCCCGGGATGTCGCTGTTCAGCGCCTGAACGCCACCGTTCCGTTCCTCACGACCGTTTCCACGAGGTTCATCCCGGAATGGTAGGCGAGGTGAGCGCGGCCCGGCGCGTCCAGGATGAGCAGGTCGGCGCGTTTCCCCGGCTCCAGGGAACCTGAGTCGCCGGCAAGGCCGAGCGCAGCCGCCCCGTTGAGCGTAAGGGCAGTCAGGCATTCTTCGACGGACAACTTCATGTAGAGGACGCCGATCGCGAAGATCATGGGAATCGACTGGCTGTAGCAGGAGCCCGGGTTGAGGTCGCTCGCGAGCGCGAGGGCGCAGCCTGAATCGATCATGGAGCGGGCGTCCGCGTAAGGTTCGCGGAGCACGAAGGCGGTCAGGGGAAGGCAGGTGGCGACGACGCCCGCGGCGGCCATTCTGGCGATGTCGCCCGGGCTGGCCTTGAGGAGGTGGTCGGCGCTGACGGCCTTCATTTCGGCGGCGAGCCCGGCGCCCCCGATGCGCTCGATTTCGTCGGCGTGGAGCTTGAGGCCGAAGCCCTCGCGGGCGCAGGCTTCGAGGTAGCGCCGGCTGTCATCGAGTTCGAAGACGTTTCTTTCGGTGAAGACGTCGCAGAAGACGGCGACTCCCTGGCGCTTCACCTCGGGAAGGACCGTCCCGATGACGAAATCGACGTACTCGCGCGTCCTCCCCGCGTATTCCTTCGGTGTCGCGTGCAGGCCCATGAAAGTCGGAACCAAGCGCACGATGTCCTCGTCGCCCAGGATGCGCATGGCTTCGAGCTGCCTGAGCTCGGTGTCGAGGTCCAGGCCGTAGCCGGACTTGCCTTCCATCGTCGTCACGCCGAGCGACAGCGCGCGTTTCAGCCTTTCTCGACCGGTGTCCACGAGCTTTTCCAGCGAAGCCTTCCTCGTGGCCCCGACCGAGCGGCCGATGCCGCCGCCCCGCTCGTGTATTTCCATGTACGGGACGCCGGACGCGCGCCACGCGAATTCGTCGTCGCGGAATCCCCCGAACACGAAATGGGTGTGGGAATCCACGAACCCGGGCACGACCGTCCTGCCGCGTGCGTCCACTGCTTCGCAGTCATGATCCGTTCTGGGTGCGCCTGCAGCCGGTCCCGCGTAGATAATGCGGCCGCCCCTGGCGGCCACGACGGCGTCCTGCACGACGCGCAGTTCCTTCATGGCGCTGCCGCGGGATGCGACTGCGCCGACGGGGGTCGCGAGTTCCCCGATGTTGCGGATGACGATAGTTCCCTTGCCCATCTTCGTTCTTTCCTTCCGTCGTCGCGATGATGACCGAAACCCGGGAACCGGACGGTCCCCGGGTTTCGGGGATTCAGAATTGCCAGTCGGCGTTGTACCCGTCCGCGTCCGCGCCGCGGCCACCTGCGTCGTCGGCGGGGCGCGATGAGCGATCGGAGGCGTCGGTGGCTGCCTTGTGCCGTGCGGCCAGGCGCTCGAGGACCGGGGATTGCGGGATGGCCGCGAGCGCGTCGGCGAGGGCCTTGGCCGCCTCGTCCGACTTCCCGGCCATCTTGAGGGCGCTGTACAGGTTGTTCCGCAGCGCCACGGAGCCCGGCGCCATGGCGATGGCTTTCTTCAGTATCCGGATCGCATCGTCGTACCTGCCAAATGAAGCCGCGAGGACCCCGGCTTCGTTGAGCCGCTGGATCGAATCGGGGGAAGCGTCTTTGGACGAGAGGACGGTCTCGGCAGCCGCGAGAGACGGCAAAAGGATGTCGGAGACGAGGCGGTCCTGCCCCTTCGCGGAAAGCGCCGTGAACTCCGCGATCGAGGGAGTCGGGCCGGCGGCCGGGGACGAGGGCAGGGGGAGCGAAGGATAATTCTTGCGGGCTTCCGCGAGCGGGATCAGTTCGGCTTCGACGCCCGAGGATTTCCAGACTCCGTACCCGGCCCTCCATGCTTCCGTGAAGCCCTTGGCCAGGACCGTGGTTTCCACGGGAATCCAGACTTCGCCCTTCCATGCGATGCCGCCGTATCCGGCGTATGCGTAGCGCCTGAGCGCGCCTTCCGGTTCGTCGGTGGCGAACGCGACGAGGATGTGTCCGGGCGTGGTCAGGATAGCTGTCCGGATGCCGGTGGCTTCGAAGGCCGAGGCCAGGAGGGCCGTGGTGTCGTCGCAGTCGCCGACGCGCGCGGCGAGCGTGACGCGGGGGAAGCGCACCGTGTCGATGATCGTGGGCTTGCCTTCCACCGCGGTGAAGGGCGAGCGGGGGTCTTCCACGTAGGCCATGCCGAGGGCGCCGAGGGCGTCCGTGACGGCGACGGCCTTGGAGAACACGCGGTTGAACGGGATATCGCCGCCCGCCTTGCGCCTGAAGATGGCGTCGCGGGCGAAAATGGCGATGGTGTCCTCGTTGGGCGTGATGAAGGACGCGATGGCAGCCGAATCGGCCCAGGTGATCGCGGTCCGTCGCCTGATCACGACCGGCACGACGGAGGAAACCGCCTGGGCGCCTGCGGATTCGAAGACGACTTCGACGCGCGCCTGCACCGTGATGTCTTCCTGGATCTCGAGCGTGGAGGTGTTGAGGAGGACGAAGAAGGGGATCTCGGCGGACGCCCCGGGTGCCATGGCGCCGGTCCACGGGCTTTCGGAAGGGTAGTCCATGAAATCCTTGATGGAGACGCGCACCATGGCGCCCGAGAGCGGCTTTGCCGATTTGTTCTCCACGGTCACGACGCCGGCGGGTATGAAGCGGTAGCGTTCCATGAACGCGGGGAAGAGGTCGTCGACGCGGGCCTTGGCGATCCGGGCCGACGGAGGCGGCAGGGCTCCCGGGTCTTCCCGTTCGCGGAAGGCTCGGATCATGTCGTCCCGCAGCGCAGCCATTTCGGAATCCTCGGGAAATGACGCCTGGTAGTGCTCGAAAGCCCTGAGGGCCCGCGAGTAGTCATCGCGGGCGGATTCAGGTCCGAATTTCTGCAGGGAGGCGAGGACGCGGTCGACGACGCGCTTGATGAGGGATGCTTCCTTGGCGCGTTCGTAGCCGGCGAGGGCGCGGTCGTTGTCCGTATCCCCCGGGAAGAGATCGCCGAAGAGGAGTCGGCAGGAATATGCCTGTTCCCGCGCGCCCATCTTCTCGAGAAGCTCGATGCGGGCGCGGTGGGCCGTGATGTCCTGCGATTTTTTCGCGATGGCTCTGTTGAATTCGACGAGGCGCTCCGTGTCCGATCCCTTCTGCGGGGGATTGAGTTCGAACCTCGTGATGCGGTAATCGCCATAGAACATCACGTAGAGCGCGTCGTCGGCAGGCGAAAGGGCGGCTGACTGGACCATGGCCACCTGGTCCGGGTCGATGGCCGACGCAGGCTGGCCGAGTATCCACCGCGGAAAGCCGGTACGGTCATAGCAGATGATGTCGGTCTGACTTATGGCAAGGAGGCCTCCCGAAGGCCTGACGAGGAGCTTCATCGGGGCTCCCCTGGCTTCGGGCGGCGGCAGGAGCCGGATGGCGTCGATGAGGAGCCCGCTCGGCTCGAACACCTTGACGATCTGGGAAACGTAGTCATAGGTCCAGAGATTGCCGTCGCCGTCCGCGCCGAACGGCGCCATCATGGTGGGTGCGGAAGACTGGAAAATCAGTTCGGTTTTTCGTCGACCCTCGGCTTTGTAGAACCTGGACGTGGCAGTGTCCTGGAAAAACAAACCGCCGTCCTGGGTCGACGCAAGCACGAGGGGAAGGGGTTGGATGGATCCGGCCTTTTCGTACGTATCGTTGCCCTTGAGCTTGCGGTACCAGTCTCCGGTGGAGGTCAGAACGAAGAAGGTACCGGATGGGGATGAGGCGACGAGGTAGGCGGCGGCATAGGGCTGCTTTGGGTCGAGCATATCCACCTGGCGCAAGGATAGTTTCCGGTCGAACCGGGCGCCGAAGCCCATGCCGGCCGTGGCGATCCCGTCCGGCATGACGGCCACGCCGCCTGAGTACATCGTGTAGGAGGGATCGGGCAGTATGAGGTCCTTGATGTCCTTCAGGGAAATTTCGTAGGACGCCGGCGGCGGTTCCACCCGCGCGGTATCCGCCACGCCTGAAATCCTGGCGTAGAGGGAAAACATGGCCGGCGGCAGGAGGATCTGGAGTTCCACGGGTTTCGCGTACGGCAAGTAGACCGTTTCCTCGCGCTTGGCGGGTCCTTCCATTTTCAGCGTGACGGCGCCGGGCGATGTCGGGGTCGATGCGGAGGCGATGACGGTCAGCTTGTAGTTCGATGTTACGCCGCCGGCTGAAATCCCGAACTTCTGGCCGTAGCGGAGCACGACGGCATCGAGCGCGTCGTCCACGGCCCGGCGGGTCGCAACCTCGTCCACGCCGGCGTCGGAGAAGAAGCCGGCGATGCCGATTTCTGTTGCCTGGGCGCCTGTCGAATACCAGGCCGCGGCGAGCGCGATGACCAGGAGGATTCGTTTCATGACGGCGCCTGCTTTCCGTCGGTCCGGCCGACGAGTCCATAATCGCCGCGAATACGTCGCGGCCACTTTGAATTCCACCCGACAAGCGTTACAGTAACAGTATATGACACTCGATCCCGCAAAGTACCCTGTACGGCAATGATCGAGCGTCACGAACGAAATTTTTCAGAGGAGACCTCAATGGCCGCAAACTTCCGTTACCGCTTCGCCATAGCCGTTTTCGCGCTGTCATTGGCGGCGACGGCCGCGAGTTTCGCGGTACCCCTGACTGTATCATACGCCGACGGGACCGTGGAGCGCCTTGACGGGAAAACATGGCGATCCATCGACATCGGCGATGTCGTGGAGTCGACGTCCACAATCCGCCTGGACAAGAACTCGGTAGTGGAATTCGAGTCCAAGGACGGAGCGCGGATCGGGATCGCCTCCCCCGGCACGTATAATCTCGAGGATCTGGCGAAGAAGAAGGTTCCGCAGGCCGCGGCTTCGGTGGCCGACAAGCTCGGGAAGCTCACCTCGGGCGATTCGGGCAAGGGAAGCGCGGTCATGGGCGTACGCGGCGACATCACCGATGTCGAGAATCTCGAATTCATGGTGGACGACGATCCCGAGTACTTTTGGGACGAGGGATTCAAGGCCTTCGGGGCCGGGAAATGGGATGCCGCGGCGGCACAGTTCGACAAGGCCATCTCCTGCTCGGCCACGCCCGACGACGCGGTCAAGTATGCCTTCTACGCAGGCATCGCTTACCTGAACATGAACGCCAAAGTCCGCGCCCTGAGCTCGCTCCGGGCGGCGGGGAGCCGCGGAGCCGCCGCGGCCTCGGGCGAATTCGCCGGCCGCTGGTGCCTGCTCCTGGCTTCGCTGGAATACGAAATCGGCACGGTGGATGCCGCCAAGGCGGCCCTGAAGCGCGGTTTCGACGGCAAACTATTCGGCACTCTCGAAACCGACGCGCGCAGCCTCCAGGCTTCCTTCCCCGTCAAATAGACCCATTCGGCCGGAGCCGGTTCAACCCCTGAACAGCGGGTCGAGACCGATGGATCCTTCCAGCTTGGACAGGAAAGCGGGAGAAGCGAGCTCTTCCAGGCGCGCGCCGATATCCTCGAGCCGGCGCCGTGTTTTATTCACGGACGGACTGTCATCCTTTTCATGGGCGCGGAGGAAGCGCGCGATGTAGGCCCGCGTCCGCTCGACGTACGTCCTTTCCCGGTCTCGGTAGCGTTCCAGTCGTTCCCGGTACCAGTCCGAGGCGACGACGGAGTCCCGGGAAAAGAGCTTGCGCAGCTCCGGGTCGTGGACCGTCTTTCCCTCCCAGCTTCCCCGGGCCATGACGTGGAGGAGGGCGCGCAAGGGAGGAATGGCGGCTTCGACGGAACCGTCGTCGAGGTAGTCCTGCGCGACGCGGGCCTGCGCTTCGGCGATGTTCTCGATGCCGTCGACGTAGAAGGGAAGGCTCTGCAGCTCCGGCCTCAGCATCTCCTCGGGAAACACCTTGTACGGGGTGTCGAAGATGCGCCCGAGGAAGTTGGCCGCGAAGAGGGGCGTGATGCGGTAGCCGAGCCTGCTGGCGGGGATCAGCCGACCCTCGTACGTGAAATCGTCGATCTTCTCGAGGTAGCCCGAACGGATCAGGAACGCCGGGTCCCGTTCGGCCGGAGCCAGACGCGACCACAGCTCCGGGACCAGGAGCGAAATGTCGTGCTCGACCTTCCACTTGTGCCCGATGTAGCCGGCGGCCGTGGAGAAGGCGCCATATCCGGTGAGGATATAGCCCAGCAGGGCGTTGTTGAGATCGGTCGTGGCGACGAGGGAATTGAACGGCCCCTTCGTCAGCGCGCCCTCGCTGCCGGCTCCGGTCGTCGACGGGCTCTTGCCGGTGAGGGAGCAGATGAAGTCCATGAAGAGCTCGGGGAGTTCCTGGTAGTGGATGGGGCCGTACACCGCGAGCGGCCGGATATGGGCCGCGGGGTCGGCCGGGTTGTTGCGGCGGCCCGGCAGGACGGCGGCGACAGGGTGCCGGACGGGCCGGTCCGCGGGAATCCTGCGGAAGAGCCGGGTCCCGATGTCGGCAAGGTAGCGCGGTTCCTGGTCGACGTAGTTGGGGTCCAGTTGGAGGTAGCGGGGATTCTTGGACGGCGCCCCGTTGACGATCCTCGGTTTCGACGATACCGCGAAATAGTCGTAGCGCGTGTCCCGGGCGGCTTCACAGATGAAATCCCGCATGGGCCTGGTGTATTCGCTGAGCTCGACCGTCCTCTCGACGAGGTCCACGCCCTGCGCGCGGGTGATCGGCTCGAAATTGGAGATGAAGTTGTCCATGCGCGCCATGTCGGACTCGGCCTGCCGGTCGTAGCCGGGGTGTACCGCCTCGTCCGGGCGCTGGAAAAACCGCGCCTCGGCGTTCTTCGCGAACTTGTAGGCCGCCTGCGACGAGTCGATGGACAGGCCGTCGACGGCTTTCGCGGGCGCCACGACGCTGGCGGTGATATCGTCTTCCCACTGTATCTTCCGGGCCGGGACGAAATCCTGCCTGAGCTTGAAGGTCCAGCGCATGCCGCCTTCCATGAAACCCACACGCAGGAACGAGCCCTGCACGGGCTTGCCGTCGAATTTCACCACGTTCCCCGTCGTGCCGTTCACGACGTCCACGGAGAAGCGGGAGGCCCAGTCGTCGCCCCAGTCGTGGCGGTAGAAACGCTTCACGAGAAACACGAGGGCTTTCACGCGGTCCGGGATCGACTCCAGCCACGTGTTGAATTCGGGGCGGTTGAGGGGTGACGGGGACAGCAGCTTGATGACCGAACCGAGGGAGCGCTTCTGGGAGAGGATCGAACGGGAAGCCTTGCCGTGGTTTTCCTTTCCGTCGGAGAAACGTTCGCCGTAGGGGTGGTCGATGATCGACTTGACGAGCGCCATGTCGGCCTGGAAATCCCCGGTGATGATCGGTTGGTACGTGATGGCGTCGAAGATGGATTTGGAGATTTCCGACTTGCCGCCCCCGGACACGGTGCAGGGTTTGTGGCAGAGCGTGCCCTCGGCCTGGGTTCCCACGAGGCGCCACGCGCCCGACCCCCCGTGACGCGACATGCGGACGTTGTAGCCCGTCGGGTGGATATAGATGTTGTCCGGAAGGATGCGCAAGGACCGGGGCAGGCCGTCATTCGTCCAGGTCGCCGCCTGGTCGTCGATGGTCATGACCGCATCCTCGGGCAGGTAGAAGATGTTCGGGAAAGTGCGGTCGATCGCGTAGCCCTCGGGGTGGACTTCGACGCGCTCACCGAGGAGGGCGACGACATCGGCGAAGGTCTGGCCGGAGGAACGGAGGTTCGTGTCGGGCACGAACCTGTTGCCGAGGTTGTACGAGGGGAAGACGAGGGCGCCGCCCGAGTGCTCCTCCTCCGTGAGCCCCATGATGTTGGATGAATAGGAGATGTGCGCCTTGATCTCCTTCTTCGAGTACCCGAAGTAGTTGTCGGCGATGATCGTGACGATGACGCCGCGGTCGTCGCGCGCGCAGATCTTGAAGGGCTTGCCCTCGTTGTACTTTTCGTCGGGCGACTTCCAGGCCATGCCGTCGGCCCTCTGGCGCTCGGTGGCGTCCTCCCAGCGGGGGAGTCCCAGATCCTTCTTCAGGCAGGAAACCAGGTGCGTGGCGAGGATGATGCAGCCGGTCGTGCCGGTCCAATGCAGGGGGTCGAGCGCCGCGTCGTTGTCCGGGATGAAGGGGTCGCCCGAGTTCCCGAATATGCTCTCCGCGAAATCCAGGTTGGCCGCCAGGGAACCGGGGGCGAAGAAGCGGATCTCCATCGAGCGTTCCTTGGTGAAGCCCGGAACCTCGGGACAGACTATCGGCCGCAGGAGCAGCGAGAGGAACGCCCGGGCGGGCGGATGCTCCTCGGCGGTGAAGGGGAGCACCATCATGTCGTCGGGGGGGGCGAGTGCGCATTCGAGGAGCTTCGCGAAGGCGAGCTTGGGCACCGCCTTCTTGTCGGGCGGCACGGGGAGCCCGCCCGAGGCGACGTGGAAAACGCCCACCGTGGTCCGACGGTCGTTGGCCGGGTTGTGGAGGACGCCGTTCCGCACGCGGTAGGACGTCAGGGTCGGGGAAGAGTACATGGCGGCTTCCGGCGGGATGGAAAGTTCCCGCGCCATGCCGTAGCTGTCCAGGGTGAGGGTGCCGGTCGGGATGCGCGGCACTGAAGCCAGACCGAGGTCGCCGAGCCAGGAGTCCAGGAAATCCTGGATGCGGCGATCGGCGGGGGGCAGGTAGTTCTGGAGCAGCTTGTCCTTTTCCCGGTAGTGTTCGATCATTTCACGGGCGAGGTCGAGGAATGCCACGCCTTCGCGGGAATAGACCGGAAGGCCGAGTCCGGCCAGTTTGAGATTGATGTAGGCGATGAGCCTGCCCCGCGTCTTCGCGTTCATGCGCTCGAGATGCAGTCCGAAATCGCGTTTTACCGCCACGGTCGTCTCCTCGTTTCCGGTGGACTCCGGTTCTTCAGCCCGGAGCCCGTTTGCGGGTCGCGCGCCGAACGCGGAACCCGAGGTTCCGCGAGGCCCGTGCCCTTGTATCTTGCCGCCAATAGTAGTCGGTTACGGCGTTCATGCTCAACTGCCCCACCCGGGCTTTCCGTGACGGCGCGGAAACAGGAAGGAACGGCCGCATCGGGGCGAAAAAAACCGCCCGGTACGGAGCCGGGCGGTTCGTTTCATGCAGACCGGGGGATCGGTTACTTGACGGTAAGCATTGCCCCGAGTTCAAAGGTATAGTTGCCGCCTGCCACGATGTCCACGGTCGTCTCGATCTGGATGGCGCCTGAGACGACGCGGATGACGTGACGGCCCGGCAGGAGCTGGCCGCGGAAATCCTTCTGGGGGCCGCCGTCGATGTAGAGCCGGACCTGGCTCCAGGGGTTCCCCTTCATTTCCGGGTTCAGGATCGCGGCCGGCACGGTGAACTGGAAATTGGCCAGCGCGAACTGGAGGTTGATGTTGCCCGCGTAGCCCGACCCGGGCATGACGTTGATCTGGGCGTTGAAGTCGGCATACCCGACGGCGCGGATGGTAAGCGCGTAGGTGCCCGGCATCACCTGCGTGGCGAATTGCTGGCCCTGGGCGCGGCCGATGCTGGAGCCGTTCAGGAATATTTCCGCGCCTGCCACGTTGATGGTGAGGGAGAGGGGCGCCGTGGCGGGCTGGAGGGTCACGGACGCGGAATAGCCCGAGCCGGGCATGACGTTGATCTGGGTGTTGTAGTCCGTATAGCCGGCCGCCCGGACGGTGAGCGCGTAGCTGCCCGGGGGCACCGCGGCGGAGAAGGTGTTGCCCGACGCCTGCCCGTAGCGGCCGCCGTTGAGCCAGATCTCGGCGCCGGGGACGTTGACATTGATGGAGAGGGGGGCCGTCATCGCCTGCAGCATGGCGTTCACGGTGGTGTTGCCGTTGATGGTCAGGTTCTGCGAGTAGTCGGAGTACCCGTTCGCGCGGACGACCAGGGAGTAGGATCCCGGGGCCAGGTTGGTCTGGAAGGGCGTGATGCCGGCCTGGATGTTGTTCAGGATGACCTGGGCGCCGTTGACGTTGGCGTTGACGGTGAGGACGTGCTTGAGCACCTGCGGGGGCGGCGCGACCGCTCCCTTGGGGACCAGGTTGACGTTGAGGGTGATCGGGTTGTTGGTCACCTTGAGCGTCTGGACGAAATCCTGGAAGCCGGCCTTGGTGACCGTGATGGTTCGGTTGCCCGCCGGCAGGAGGAACGAGAAATTCGGGGTCGTGTAGCCCGCGAGCTTCCCGTCGATGAGGACCTGGGCCCCCACCTGGTTGCAGATGATGTTGAGGGAAGTCTTGTTCTGGGCGAACAGGGCGCCCGAGCTTGCCAGGAGCACTGCGACGATCAATGCATAGCGTTTCATGGTCTCTCCTTGCGGAATTCGTCCGCGCGTTCCGGCCGGAAGGTCAGCAAAAGGCAAACACGGGAACGACACCCGGAGTCATTGCCTTCCGAGCGGCCGGATCCGGCCATCCCGAAGCGAAGCTGGCATGGCGTTCCACGCGCATGGACGGTACCATCTACTATACGACGCCCGGGGACCGGTTTCAATCCCGGGAGAAGGTCCTGGGCGATTGATTTTTACCGGGAATGTGGTACATTAGAGGCTTGTCCGGGAACGATGTTCCGGATATGTGTTGCTTTACCTTCTAAGGAGGACATAGTCATGAAGCGGACACTGATCGCCGTTCTTTTGATCGCGTGCCTGGCCGTGCCGGCATCGTTCGCCCAGCTCGCGGTGGGAGTCTCCGGGGCGCTCTACAGCGATTCGGAGGTGAGTTTCAAGGAAACCTGGAGCCGGTTCAACGAGGGCGACGGCATCTTCTGGGGTCCCTTCGTCGAGCTCGGCATGGGCAAGCTGGCCCTCGGGCTTTCCATGAACTTTTCCATGTACGAGGAAGATTGGAGCGCATTCTACGGTGCTCCCCTGATGATGGGGTTCGTCGACTACGATGTAGCCCTCTACCTGCAAGCCCACCCCTTCGGCTACAAATCCTTCCTGGATCCCTTCCTCGAGATCGGGGCAGGCCAGATAGGAAAGGATTATGCGGACGAGAAATTCGATCCGGATCCCGACAATCCGCTTTACGCCACAAACTATTTCGAAGCTGGCGTAGGGCTCGGCCTCAACCTCGGCAGCCTAGGCGTCTTCTGGAAGATGCTCTATATGTTCCCCGGCGATCCCGCTGAAGCTACTACTACGATGGAGTATGATTTTAACGGCGACGGTATCGTCGATTATTCTGAAGATATGACGTATTATCTCGCAGCCTATCCCCTGCGCAAGCTCAAGATCTTCCTGGGCGGCAAGCTTATCCTCTAGTCCCGCATCCCGAACGATCAACGGCCGTCCCGCCTCCGCGCGGGACGGTTTTTTCAATTGGCGGATCATGAGGAGGGGAGTTCCGCAAAACCGATGCATCCTTCATGTCTGGCCAACGGGCAACAAATATCGATTTCCCTTGACGGAGGCCGGAAACGATCCTATACAATGGTATTCTTTCATGAATTATTCCCCGGGCGCACCATGCCCGGGCAACGCACCGCGCAATGCCGCGAATTCTAAGGAGGTTTTCATGGCTCTTGGCAACAAATACGGGACGCACCGCGTCATCGAACCGGTCGGCGCCCTGCCGCAGACCGCCCAGCGGCTCAACAACGACATGTCCGTCGTCTACGACAACGAGATCCTGCTCGACGTGATCGCGCTCAATATCGACTCGGCCAGCTTCACGCAGATCGAGGAAGAAGCCAAGGGCGATATCGAGAAGATCAAGGCCACGATCATGGGCATCGTCGCGGCGCGCGGCAAGCAGCAGAACCCGGTGACCGGTTCCGGCGGCATGCTCATCGGCAAGGTGGCCAAGATCGGCTCCGCACTCAGGGACCGCGACCTGAAAGTCGGCGACAAGATCGCATCCCTCGTATCGCTTTCCCTCACCCCGCTCAAGATCAACAAGATCCTCAAGGTCCACCCGGAAATAGACCGCCTCGAGGTCGAAGCCCAGGCCATCCTCTTCGAGTCCGGCATCTACGCCAAGCTCCCGACCGACATGGACGAAGGGCTCGCCCTGGCCGCGCTCGACGTGGCCGGCGCTCCCGCCCAGGCCGCCAAGCTCGTCAGGCCGGGCATGTCCGTCCTGATCCTGGGCGCCGGCGGCAAGAGCGGCATCCTCTGCTGCTACGAAGCCATGAAACGCGTCGGCCCGACCGGCCGCGTCATCGCCAACATCCACTCCGAGCGTTCGCGCAAGACCCTCCAGGACCTTCACCTGGCCCACGACATCATCGTGGCCGACGCGACCAAGCCCCTCGACATCCTGGACGCCACCCTCAAGGCCAACCATGGCAAGGAAGTGGATCTCTGCATCAACTGCGTGAACATCCAGGGCACCGAGATGGCGTCCATCCTGCCCGTCCGCGACGACGGCACCGTCTATTTCTTCTCCATGGCCACGAGCTTCACCCGCGCCGCCCTCGGCGCCGAAGGCATCGGCAAGGACGTGAACATGATCATCGGCAACGGCTATACCAAGGACCATGCCGAGATCACCCTCTGGGAGCTCCGTGAGAATCCCGCGCTCCGAAAGCTCTTCGAAGAACAGTACGTGAAGTGATGGAATGGCGGCGCGCAGGCCGGGGAACATCCCGGAGCCGCGCCGCGCGGGTCGGACTAAGGAAGACGGCGAGCCGTGTGGCGTCCGGAAGGGCTCCAGCGGCGGGGGCAGTCCGCTTTCCAACCCGGGGCCGCCGCCAGGCGGATCCGCCCGGATTCAGCCCGAACTACCATAACGTGAGCGGCGGACGCCTGAAAAGCGCCGCCTTTCACCCCGGGGGCTCCCCGTCCCCGGCGCGGCGAGTTTCCGCGGCCAGCGTCATGCAGCCATTCCGGCCGCCTGACGATGGACGAGCGGCCGCAAGCCGGTCTTCCAGGATGCCGGGGACAGTCCCTGGCGGGTGGACGAGACCACCCGGCGCCCGGACGGGCCGTTGAAAAACCTGCTCCTTTCAACGACCTCGGTCCAGGCGTCCAGCGTCGCTGCTGCCTGGCAAGGATGGATAGCGATGGCGAGCGAATTTCCCAAGCTGAAACTGGACAAGTCCATGGCCATGTTCGAGGAAGCCAAGAGGCTTTCCCCCGGCGGCGTCATGGGCATCCGAAGGCCCTACAACTTCGTGGAGGGCGAGTACCCCATCTTCATCGACCGCGGCTACGGCGGGCACATCGTGGACGTGGACGGCAACGACTACATCGACATGCTCTGCGCGTACGGCCCCGTCATCCTCGGGTACGATGAAAAGGAAATCAACGACGCGGTGAAGCGCCAGATGGACGAGCGCGGCTTCTGCTTCAGCCTCGTCCAGCCGGCACAGAACCAGCTGGAACAGGCGGTCATCGACCTGGTGCCCTGCGCCGAGCAGGTCATCCCCGTCAAGACCGGCTCCGACGCGACGACCCTGGCAGTCCGCATCGCGCGCGGCTACACGGACCGCAAGATGATACTGCGCTGCGGCTACCACGGCTGGCACGACTGGTGCGTGGAAAACCACGGCGGCGTCCCCGAAGAGACCCTCGCGCTCACCGACGAATTCGAATATGGCAGCCTTCCCGCCCTCGAAGCCAGGCTCGAAGCCCACAGGGGCCAGGTGGCCTGCGTCATCATCACTCCGGTCGGCCACCCCCTGGCCAAGCCCGTCATGGCGCCCCCGAAGGGCTACCTCGAAGGCGTCAAGGAGCTGGCGAAGCGGCATGGCGCCGTGCTCATCTTCGACGAGATTCGCACGGGCTTCCGCGCGGCCCTGGGCGGCGCCCAGGAACGCTACGGCGTGACCCCGGACATGGGCACTTTCGGCAAGGCCATGGCCAACGGCTACGCGATCTCCTGCGTGGCCGGAAAGCGCGAGATCATGTCCGTCTGCGAAAAGAAGGTGTTCGTCTCGTCCACCTTCTTCCCGAACAGCCTCGAGATGGTGGCCGCCCTCAAGTGCCTGGAAATCCTCAAGCGCGAGGATGTCCCGAATTCGATCTGGGCGCGGGGCACCAAATTCCTGGAGCGGCTTGCGAAGACGGTCGCCGCGTCCGGGGTGCCCGCCACCGTGAACGGCATCCCGCCCATGCCCTTCATCACCTTCGAAAAGCACCCTGAGGACGGGGAGAAGACCTACAAGGCGCGGCGCGAATATTTCTACACGCAGACCATCCGTCGCGGGATCTTCATCCAGCCTTACCACCACTGGTACATCGCGCACCGCCACACGGACGCGGACCTGGACAAGGCCATCCAGACGGTGGGCGAATCCCTGGAGCTGACCATGAAGAAATTCCCGATAGGGAAATAGCTTATCGAAGAAGAACAACCACGAAGGGCACGAAGGGGACGAAGGACGCGAACGGAATTGAAGGGAAGAAAGGGAGAATCGGGGCCGAACGATGCTTGTAGAAGATGGTGGATTGAGCGAGAAGGTGATCGGCTGCGCCATACGGGTCCATAGGGATCTTGGACCCGGTCTGTTTGAATCGATCTACGAAGTCGAAGGAATTCAAGCTCGACCTCCTGCTGGAAAATCAGCTCGTTTTGGAACTCAAATGTGTCGAAACGCTGATACCAATTCACGAGTGCCAGCTGCTTTCCTACATGAGGCTTGGGGGGTGGAAATTCGGCCTATTGATGAATTTCCATGTCACCCAGCTCCGTCATGGCATCAGACGATTCGTGCCCGGCAGTATCTGATTCCGGATTCACCTTCGTCATCTTCGTGACCTTCGTGGTTCTGTATTTCCAAGGAGGAACAACAATGACTATGGACGGAAAGATAGTGATCACCTGCGCCTGCACGGGTGCGGAAACGAGCAAGGATATCCAGCCGGCGCTGCCCATCACGCCGGACGAGGTGGCAAGTACGGCGGAGGAATGCCGGGCCGCGGGAGCGGCCATACTTCACCTGCACGTGCGGGACGGGAACGGCAAGGCGACGCAGAGCGTCGTGCGCTTCAGGGAAGCCATCGACGCGATCCGAAGGAAGACCGACATCGTCATCGAGATCACCACGGGGGGCGCAGTGGGCGACAGCGCGGAGGAGCGCCTCCGGCCCGTGAAGGAACTCGAGCCCGAGATGGCCAGCCTCGACTGCGGCACCGTCAATTTCGGCAACGAGTACATCGTCAACACGCTGCCCGTGATGCGGGAGTTCGCGGCGGAATTCCGGCAGCGGAAGGTGCGCGCGACCCTGGAGTGCTTCGACCTCGGGCACGTGTACGCAAGCCACTACCTCGTCAAGGAAGGCCTCATCGACGCTCCGTTCCACTACGGTTTCGTGCTCAACGTCCCGGGCGCGGTGCCCTACTCGGTGGAGAACCTGTCCGCCTTCATGCGCGCCCTGCCTGCCGGGGCGAACTTCACGGTCATGGGCATCGGACGTTCGTCGCTGCCGGCGCAGTACGGTGCGATCGCCAACGGCGGATGGATCCGCGTCGGGTTCGAGGACAACGTTTACTTTTCCAGGGGCGTTCTGGCGTCGTCCAACGCGCAAATGGTGGAGCGAGCCGCGCGCATCGCCAGGGAAGCCGGGCTGCAGCCGGCGACCCCGGACGACGTGCGCAAGGAGCTGAGGCTCCGCGCCTGAAATCTCACCACAGGGGCACTGAGACACGGAGGAGAGACAGGAAAAGGGAAAAGTGATGAATTCCCATTGTTCCTTCTTTCTCTCTGATTCCGTGCCTCCGTGTCTCCGTGGTGAATCCTGAAAGGAGTTTTTATGCACGATTACCCGTCGTATGACTACAAGCGCCTGCCGCTCTACAAGGACGTGAAGCCCGAGGAGTGGAACGACTGGCACTGGCAGATGCAGAACAACATCAGGGACGTGGAGACCCTGGACAAGGTCGTCCCGCTTTCCGACAGGGAGAAGCAGGACATCGGAGTGGTGCTCAGGAAATTCCGCATGGCGATCACGCCGTACTACGCGAGCCTCATCGACCAGGACAACCCCGTCTGCGCGGTCCGGCTCCAGGCCATCCCGCGCCTGCCGGAAACCGTCGACGATCCGAGCGACCAGGACGACCCCCTCCACGAGGACAGCGATTCGCCGGTGCCCGGGCTCACGCACCGCTATCCCGACCGTGTGCTCCTCCTCGTGACGCACATCTGCTCCATGAACTGCCGGCACTGTACGCGCCGCCGCCTGGTCGGGTCCGAGGACAGCCACCTTTCGATGGATTACATCGACAAGGCCATCGAGTACATACGGAAGACGCCCATCATCCGCGACGTGGTGATTTCCGGTGGTGATCCCCTCGTGCTCTCCGACGAAAGGCTCGAAGCGATCATCTCGAAGATCCGCGCCATTCCCCACATCGAGATCATCCGCATCGGGACGCGGACGCCGGTGGTCATGCCGATGCGCATCACCGACTCTCTCGTGAACATGCTCAAGAAATACCAGCCGATCTACGTCAACACGCACTTCAACCACCCGAAGGAGATCACCTCCGAAGCGCGCGAAGCCTGCCGCAAGCTGGCGGACTCGGGCATCCCGCTCGGCAACCAGAGCGTGCTCCTGCGCGACGTGAACGACTGCCCGGTGCTCATGAAGAAGCTGATGCAGAAACTCCTGACGATCCGCGTGCGCCCGTACTACATCTACCAGTGCGACCTTTCACGCGGGATCAGCCACTTCCGCACGACCGTGTCCAAGGGTATCGAGATCATCGAGAACCTGCGCGGCCACACCTCCGGTCTCGCCGTGCCGACCTTCGTCGTCGACGCGCCCGGCGGTGGCGGCAAGACCCCGGTGATGCCCAGCTACCTCATCACATCGAACGAAAAGCGCGTGATCCTGCGCAACTACGAGGGCGTGATCACGACCTATGACGAACCGTCGTGCTACAAGGAAGACTGCGGCCAGTGCAGGATCTGCAAGGACGAGCCCTGGCTCATGCCGACCTGCGGCGTCGCGAAACTCCTCGACGGCACGGAGAAAGTCCTGGAGCCGAAAAACATGGTCCGGGGCGCGCGGGGCAGCCGCTCCTGACCGGCGATGCGGAAGGCTTCCTCGGCCGCGTCACGTTCTTGACGGGGCCGGAGAAGGATTGCGGCAAGACGAGCTACCTCAACAGGGCGCTGACCCTGGTCCGCCGCGCGCTCGCGTGCCGGACCGGCGCGCCGGGAACGGCGGGCGTCCCGGCACGGGGGCCGGCGTTCTTTTCCATCGGATACGATGGGGACGCCAGGGATTCGCTCCTGGGCGCCAGGAAACCGCCGGTGCCCGTGGCCCCCGGCGACGTGGTGGTGAGCGCGGAGCGTTTCCTGCGCTCGTCCGGGATCAATCCGGAGATACTCGAAACCGTCCCCGGCTCCACTGCGTTCGGCCGCCTGGCCGTGGCGCGTGCGCACAGGCCGGGTTTCATCACCCTCGTGGGTCCGGAAGGGAACGAGAACGTGGCGCGCGCCCTCGAGTTCATCACGGGTGAAGGCATCGCCGACACGCTACTCGTGGACGGAGCCATCGACAGGATCACCCAGGTGGCGTCCTGGCCCGGAGCGCGTTTTACGTACGTGCTCCGCGTCGGGCGCGACAACTTCGAACGGAGCGTGCGGCGGATGCGGCTCGTTTGCAAGCTTGCGCTCCTGCGCCGGCTCGAAGGCTCCGAGCGGGACGGCGCCTTTATGCTTGCGGGGCCCCTCACGGAGGAAACGGTTCACCTCGTGCCGCCGGAAGCAAGGGTAGTGGCGGTCGGAGATTTCACCAAGGTATTTCTCGACGACCGGGCATTCTCCTCCTTTGCAGGCGGCGGGCGGGAAATCCGCGTGCTGGCGGCGCCGGAATTCTCCGGCTTCGTCGTCGCGCTCAGGGGAATTTCGCGCGGGCGCTTCATGGAAGCGTTGGGCGATCCAGGAATGGACGGATTCATCGAATTCAATCCCTACGAGGAACGGGGGGGCAGGTGACGGAAAGGGATAGGGGGACGTCGGGCGCGCGCCGCGCGCGGGATGATGATGCGTTTCGCGACGCGAACTTGTTTCGCGACGCATGGGATTTCGCGCAGGTCGAGGAATTCTGGGCTTCCTACTCGCCGCTCACGCCGTACGGCAGGGACGATCGCGACGAGAGAAAAATACTTAGCGATGCCGGCTTGATTGAAGAAAGCTGGGACTTGACGGAGCGCGCGCTGGCGTTCGAGGCATCGTGCCGGGATGACGCGGCGTCGCTGGACCGCGTCAGGTTCCACCTGCGCAGGATGCCGAGGCTCCCGCTCGAGGCCAAGGACGCGTACGGGCTGGTCGAAATCTTCCAGGTGAAAAAGTTCCTCGCGAACGCCAGGGCCGTGTCGCGGCTCGTGGACCACGCGACGCGATCTGCATTCGGCCTCGGGTTCACCCTTCAAAACCTGGCCGCCGAGCTCGACAAGGGCGGCAGCGATGCCGAGACATTCTTCATGGCAGACGCTTTCCATCCGGGTCTTCCGGAAGTCCGCGCGGAAGCCGCCGACGCTGACCGGAGGGCGGAAGCGCTGCAAGGAGAAATCTCCGCCCGAATCGAGGAACGTTTCGGAATCAGGCTCGACGGCAGGGCTTTCGTCGTCGTACCGCAGGCCGACGCGCGGCCGCTGGCTGCAGAGCGAGGCCCGTGGGTGGTCGAACCCTACGACGACGACTCCTGGGTGATCCGGCCGGCGCCGGATGCCGGTCTTCTGGCCGTCATGGAGGAACGGGAGCGGATAGCCGACCGTGAGCGGGAACTCGAGGACGAAGTGACGTCCATGCTGTCGGTCCTCATCGCTGGATGCATGCCGGCCATCCGCGCACTGGTGGCCGCGGTCGCTCGGTTCGACCTGGCTTTCGCGAGGGCGAAACTGGCGCGGGAATATGGGCTTGTACGGCCGCGCCTCGCCGCCGACGCGGACGGTGCCGGCAGCGAGGCGCCCATCGACGTCGTTCGTGGCCGCTTCATGCCCTGTGAACGGTCCTGTTCGGCGCTGGGACTCGTCTATGAACCTTTCACCGCACGATTCGACGAAACCGTGACGGTGCTCTTCGGGTCGAACATGGGCGGGAAGACCATAGCCCTCAAGACGATCATGTTCCTGCAATTGATCGCGCAAGCCGGACTCTTCGTACCGGCATCCTCGTTCACGACCCGCGTCTACCGGAGGCTCCACTACGTCGGGGAACTGTCAGGCGAGCGGCTCGATGGACTGTCCGGCTTCGGGTTCGAGATCAGGCGTTTCATAGAAGCCTTCGGGATGATCGGCGAGGGCGCGCTCGTGGTGTTCGACGAGTTCGCGAGGACCACCAGCTCCGGCGAGGCGGAAGCCCTCCTGTCGGCGGTCATCGCGGAACTGTCGCAGCGGAAGGGTTCCCGGTCGTTCTTCGCGACGCACTTCAGGGGAGTGGCGCGGCTCCCGGGCGTGAGCTACCGCAGGATGCTCGGCCTGGACCGTGAATCGGCAGGTGTATCCCTCGACGAGGACGCGCCGCTCGCGGAACGCCTCGCGGGCATCAACTGCCACATGCGCTACGAAATCGTCGGCGACGACGGTCTGCCCTGCGCGAGCGACGCGCTGGCGGTGGCTGCCATGCTGGGGCTCGACCCCTGCATCATCGCCCGGGCGGAAGCGTATTACGGCGGACGGGATGGCCTGCCGGAAAACCCGCGGGTGCCGTAACCTTCGACGGCTGGTCGAGGAGCTTGGCGATAACCCCGCGCATTCCGCGCTCGGCTGGCGTGGTTCGCGCATCCTTGCGCGAGCCGATCAGTACGGGTCGATCGCTTTCAGCGCTCGACGCACATCGCGATGCCCATGCCGCCGCCAATGCAGAGGGTAGCCAGTCCTTTCCGGGAGCCGCGCTTCTTCATTTCGTGGAGGAGGGACACCAGGATGCGCGCGCCCGAAGCGCCGATGGGGTGGCCGAGGGCGATGGCGCCGCCGTTCACGTTGACCTTGGCCATATCGAAACCTAGTTCCCTGGCGACGGAGAGCGCCTGGGCGGCGAAAGCTTCGTTGGCTTCGATGAGGTCGAGGTCGGCGAGGGACCAGCCCGCCTTGCGCAATGCAAGCCGCACGGCTTCCACGGGGCCGATTCCCATGATGGCGGGGTCGCAGCCGTGCCATGCATAGGACGCGATGCGCGCCATCGGTTGGATGCCTTTCGCCTTTGCCCAGTCGGCACCGGCGACGAGGAGGGCGGCAGCACCGTCGTTGATGCCGGAGGAGTTGCCTGCCGTGACCGTTCCGTCGGGCTTGAAGGCGGGCTTGAGCTTGCCGAGTGCCTCGGCGGTGATCCCGGTGCGCGGGAATTCGTCGCGGTCGACGATGACGGGGTCGCCTTTCCGCTGGGGGATCGACACGGGTACGATCTCGTCCCTGAAGCGCCCGTCGGCGAGGGCTTTTTCGGCCTTGTTCTGGGAAGAGGCCGAAAATTCGTCCTGGGCCAGCCGGGTGATGCCGTATTTCGCCGCGAGGTTCTCGGCGGTGATGCCCATGTGGTAGCCGTTGAAGATGTCGGTGAGCCCCTCGTGGATCATGGAGTCCACGATTTCGCCGTTGCCCATGCGGTACCCGGTCCTCGCCTGCTTCAGGATGTAGGGTGCCTGGCTCATGCTCTCCATGCCCCCGGCGACGACGAGCTTCGCGTCGCCCGCAGCGATGGCCTGGGCGGCGCACGCGACGGCGCGCAAGCCCGAACCGCAGACCATGTTGACGGTCATGGCCGTCTTTTCGACGGGGATACCCGCCTTGACGAGGGCCTGGCGGGCGACGTTCTGGCCGAGGCCGGCCTGGATGACGCAGCCTAGGATGGCTTCGTCCACGTCGCCTGCAGCGACGCCGGAGCGCTTGAGCGCGGATTCAATGACTATCCGCCCCAGTTCCGCCGCTCCGACGGAGGCGAGGCATCCCTGGAAGCTGCCAATGGCGGTTCGAGCCGCTTCGAGTATGACGATGTCGTTCATGAGATTCTCCTTCTGCGGTTGCCGTGACGGGCGGTCGGCCGTCGTATGCGATGGAGGCGTACTCGTCTCCATCGCGAGGGGTTGCGATGGAGGCGTACTCGTCTCCATCGCGAGGGGTCAGAGCTCCGCTTTCCTGCAGTCGGGGGCGAGGACGATGTCCGCGTCCGTGTGTTCCTTGATCCATTCGGGCGTGTAAGGCTCGAACCATTCCTTGAGAACGAAGACGCCGCCCTCGACCTTGAAGTAACCGACGTCGGTGACGACGATGTCGACTTCCTTCGCGGCGGTCAGGGGCAGGGTGCAGCGGCGCTTGAGCTTGGACGCGCCGGATTTTTCGCAGTGTGTGGTGGCGGCGATGACGATGCGCGATCCCGCGACGAGGTCCATGGCGCCGCCCATGCCGGGCACCATCCTGCCGGGGATCTTGTAGTTGGCGAGATTGCCTTCCTGGTCCACTTCGAGCACGCCGAGCACGGTGTAGTCGACATGTCCGCCACGGATGATGCCGAAGCTCGTGGCGCTGTCGAAGAAAGCGCCGCCTGGGAGGATGGTGACGGGCATGAAGCCGGCGTTCGTGAGGTCCTTGTGCGCCTTGCCCGGTTCCGGCGCGGGACCGAGACCGATGAGCCCGTTTTCGGACTGGAGGATCACGGTCTTGTCCTTCGGGATGAAGTTGGCGACGAGGGTGGGCAGCCCGATGCCGAGGTTGACGACTTCCCCCCCGTGGAAGAAGCGCGCTATCCTCCGGGCGATGATTTCCTTGTTCTCATGGTATTCGATCACGATGGTCTCCCGGATTCCGACTGGACGAGGTAGGTGACGAATATGGACGGGGTGTGGACTTCATCCGGGTCCAGCCCGCCGATCTCCACCAGCTCCTCGACTTCGGCGATCACGACGGGGCAGGCCGTAGCCATGAGCGGGTTGAAATTCCGCGCGGTCATCGAGTAGACGAGGTTGCCGGCCTTGTCGGCTTTCTTCGCCTTGACGAGCGCGACATCGCCTGAGAGGGCCGTCTCGAGGAGGTAGTCCTTGCCGGACAGCGAGATTTTCTGCTTGCCCTGCTCGACCTCGGTGCCGACGCCGGTCGGGGTGAGGATGCCTCCGAGTCCGAATCCGGCGGCGCGAACCCGCTCGGCGAGGGTGCCCTGCGGCACGAGTTCGACCTCGGTTTCGCCTGCGTTCATCTGGCGCTGGGTTTCCGGGTTGGTGCCGATGTGGCTGACGATCACCTTGCGGAACTGGCGGTTGGCGACGAGGGGCGCGACGCCCGAGATCCTGCCACCCTTCTGGTCCAGCACCGCGGTGTCGTTGCAAACGAGCACGAGGTTCGTCGTGCCCTGCTCGGCCAGGGCGGCGATAACGCTATCGGGCGAGCCGCAGCCGAGAAACCCGCCGACATGGACGGTCATGCCCTCTTTCACCAGCTTCGCGGCTTCCGCCGCGCTGATGACCCTTTTTTCTGTCACGCTCATATCCTCCATGGAGACGCATTGCGCAGGTCGGGACGGGCGGATCACGTCAATTCCGGCTTCGATTCTTCCGGGTGCGGCCTTGATGCTGCAGGCGATGGTCGGCAAGGCGGCCAACCGGGACTGGGATCGATTGCCGATGCACTGAACCGCGAAAGCAGTTCGCTGTCACCCGCCAGCGACTGACTTCGAACCCAGATATGCCGCGCGTATCGCCGGATCGCTCGCGATATCCGCGGCGGGTCCCGTCTTCACGATGAGTCCCTGCTCGAGGACATAGGCACGGTCGGCTATCTTGAGGGCCATGTTGGCGTTCTGTTCCACGAGGAGTATGGTTTTCCCGAGTCTCAGGATTTCCTTGATGATCTGGAAAACAGTGTGCACGAGGATCGGCGCGAGCCCCAGCGAGGGTTCGTCCATGAGCACGAGGTCGCCGTCGGTCATCAGGGCTCGCCCCATGGCGAGCATCTGCTGTTCGCCGCCGGAGAGGGTGCCGGCGATCTGCGAGGATCGTTCCTTGATGCGCGGGAAAAGTTCGTATACGCGTTCGAGATCCGACGCGATCTTCTTGCGGTCGGTGCGGAGGTAAGCCCCGAGCGCCAGGTTGTCCTTGACCGTAAGGTTGGCAAACACGAGGCGCCCTTCAGGCACGTGGCATATTCCCAGCTTCACGTTTTTCGACGGCTCGCGCTTTAGCGGGGCGCCGTTGAAGGTGATCTCCCCCTGGCTCGGTTTGAGAATTCCGGAGATGGCGTTGAGGAGGGTTGATTTTCCCGCCCCGTTGGCCCCGATGATCGTGATGATCTCGCCCTTGTGCACGTCGATGGACACGCCCCTGAGGGCGCGGATGCCGCCGTAGGATACGTGGAGGTCGCGGACGCTCAGCATGATTTGATCTCCTCGCCGCCCAGGTAGGCTTCGACGACCTTCGGATCGTTCGCGACATCGTCCGGGGGGCCGTCCGCCAGGGTACAGCCGAAATTGAGGACGTGTATGTGGTCGCACACGCCCATGACGAGGTCCATGTGGTGTTCGATGACAAGGATCGACAGGTTGTGCGATTTCCTTATCTCTTCCATGAGCCGCATGAGCTGTTCGGTTTCGTCCGGATTCATGCCTGCCGCAGGTTCGTCGAGGAGGAGCAGGGCCGGATCGAGGGCGAGGGCTCGCGTGATCTCGAGCCGCCTCTGGAGGCCGTAAGGGAGGTTGTTCGCGGTAAGGTCGGCGCGGTCGGAGAGCCCCATGACGTCGAGGAGGGATTCCGCCTTCTTCCGCAGTATGACTTCCTCGCGGTAGAACCGGGGCAGGCGGAAGAAGGACTCGAGGAGGCTGTACTTGGCGCTCATGTGGCAGGCCGTCAGGACGTTGTCGAAGACGGAGAGGTTCTTGAAGAGCCTGATGTTCTGGAAAGTCCGCGTGATGCCGAGATTCGCGATCTGGTAAGGCTCGCGGTCCAGGATGGACTTGCCCTTGAATTCGATGGCGCCCTCGCTCACCTTGTAGACGCCTGTGATGAGGTTGAAAATGGTCGTCTTTCCCGCACCGTTGGGGCCGATGAGACCCGAAATCCCGCCTTCGCGTACGGACATGCTGACGTCGTTCACCGCCGTAAGGCCGCCGAAGCGCTTTGTAAGACCCTTGAGTTCCAGTATCGGGGCGACGTTCATCGTTTTTCCCCCTCGGCGGTTGCGGCCGCAGTGTCCCGCTTGGCCTTTCGCGCGGCAGCGGCCTTCCTGAGGCTGGTTGGCGTAAGCTCCAAGCCGCCCATGAGTCCCTTGGGCCTGCCGATCATGATGATCATGACCGCAAGGCCGTAGAAGACGAGGCGCCAGCTCGAGAATGCGCGGAAAAGCTCGGGGAGCACCGTGAGCAGGAGGGCGGCGACGACGGATCCCGAGATGGAACCGAGACCGCCGAATATGACGATGATCGTGAGCTCGGTCGACTTCACCATGTTGAAGGTCTTGGGAGCGATGAAGCCGATGAAGTTGGCCATGAGGCCGCCCGCGATGCCCGCGAGAACGGCGCTGAACACGAGGGCGATCATCTTGGAACGGAGCACGTTCACGCCGGCCATCTGTGCCGCGAGCTCCTCCTCGCGAACGGCCACCATGTTCCTGCCCTGGCGCGAGTTGATGAGGTTCCACGAGAGGATGACGGCGATCACCGCGACCGCGAAGGGCAGGAGGAGGGAGATGCCGCCATACTTGGGGATGCTTTCCCAGCCTCGCGCGCCGCCTACCCATTTCCAGTTGTTGAGGAGGGGTTTGACGATCTCGCCGAAGCCCATAGTGGCGATGCAGAAGTAGTCGCCCTTGAGTTTGAGCGTGAGACGTCCGAGACCGATGCTTATGATGCCCGCGACGAGTCCCGCGGCGAGAAGCCCTACGGCAAAGGGAAGGTGGAGGCGCGCGGTGACGATGGCCGAAGTGTAGGCGCCGATCGCCATGAAGCCCGCGTGGCCGAAGGAAAAGAGGCCCGTGAATCCAGTGAGGACGGATAGTCCGAGGACGGCCACGAGATTGATCGCCGAAAGGATAAGGATGCCGAGTATGTATTCCATGCCGCCCCCTATGCCTTGTCTTCGGCGTTTTTACCCATGATCCCCGAAGGGCGGACGATGAGCATAGTGATGAGTATGAGGAAGGCGATGAGGTCGCGGTACTGGGTCGAGAGGTAACCGGAGACGAGGGTCTCGACGAGACCGAGGACGAGCGCTCCGAGGAGAGCGCCCGGCAGGCTTCCGAGACCGCCGAATACCGCGGCGATGAAGGACTTGAGCGTGATGCCGCCTATCTGGGGGAACACCTGGTATTTCATGCCGTAGAGCACGCCGGCTATGCCCGCGAGGGCGCCGCCTATGGCAAATACGATGAATATCACCATGTTTGTATTTATTCCCATGAGGGTGCTGGCTTTCATGTTGAAGGAAGTGGCCTGGATGGCTTTGCCCATCTTGGTATAGTCGATGAAGATGATGAGCGCGGCGAGGCAAATCGCCGATATCACGAACATCGCCAGATCGATGCGTCCGAGCGCGATCTTGCCGAAGAGGATGGGTCCCTGGGCGAATACCGCCGGGAACATCTTGGGTGTGGGACCGATCGTCGCGATCACGAAATTGTCGATGAAGATCGATGCGCCCATCGCGGTGATGATGAAATAGAGGAATGTAGCCTTGCGGTCGCGGAGCGGTTTGTACGCCAGGCGCTCGAGGACGACGGCGATGAGGGCGGTCCCGAGGGCCGCGGCGATGAAGGCGAGCCAGAAGGGCAGGCCGAGGAGGGTCATGGAGTAGTAACCCAGGTACGCCCCGAGCATGATCACGCTCCCGTGAGCGAAATTCGAAAAGTTCATTATCGAATACACGAGTGAATACCCGACGGCCATGAGCGCGTAGATCGATCCGATCGAGAGGCCGTTGACAAGCTGTTGCAAGAACTGTGCCATGGATTCGCTTCCTGTTCAAAGACGGGGGCAAGGCCGCGCTGGACCTTGCCCCCGTTGGCGTTATGGTTGAGCCTGGATTTTTTCCTGGAAGACCATTTCCGTGCCGACGATCTTTATGATGGCGGCGTCCTTGCCGACCGGGTCGTGCGTGGGGCCGATCTTGATGTGGCCCGTGATGCCCTGGATGTCGGTCGTTTCGAGCGCCTTCATGATCGCCACGCTGTCGATGGTTCCGGCGCGCTGGATGGCGTCGATCACCATCGCGAGGGCGTCCCGCACCATGTAGGAGTTGAGTTCGGCGTTCTTTTTGAACTTGGCCTTGTAGGCGTTCTTGAAATCGGCCACCGAGGGATCGCTGAAGTCGAGGTGGTTGACGAAGAAGCAGCCTTCGAGGGCCGTACCGGCGAGGGAGATGAGGTTCTCCGACGGCCATCCGTCGCCGCCGAGCATGACGGAGGTGATGCCGAGCTCGCGGGCCTGCTTGGCCGAGAGCGAGACGTCCGTGTAGTAGTTCGGGGAGAAGATGACGTCGGGATTGGAGGCCTTGATCTTCGTGAGCGGGGCGCGGAAATCCTTCTCGCCGGCGGTGAAGCTCACCTCGGCCACGATCTTGCCGCCGAGTTTCGTGAAGCTCTTCTTGAAGAACTCGGAAAGGCCGGCGGAGTAAGCGTCGTCCACCGTCATGAAGATGGCCGCCTTGCGCTTGCCGAGTTTATTGTAGGCATACGTGGCCGCGACGGCGCCCTGGTAGGGATCCGTGAAACAAGCGCGGAACATGTACGCATTCACGGCGCCGGATTCGGTCACGGTGACCTTGGGATTGGTCGCGGTGCTGGCCACGAGCGGTATCTTGGCCTCGTTCATGATGGGCGCGACGGGAATGGCCTCACCTGAACCCTGGGCGCCAACGATGGCGACGACCTTGTCCTGGCTCGTAAGGCGCTTCGCGACGTTTACGGCTTCGGTGGAATCGCCCTTGTCATCGTAGCCGACAACATCGAGCTTGTACGTCTTGCTGCCTACCTTGAGGCCGCCCTTGGCGTTGTATTCGTCAACGATCATCTGGACGGTATTGAACTCTGCCTGACCCCAGAGGGCGGTATCGCCCGTCTGCGGACCGAACCATCCGATCTTGATCGTGTCGACCTTGGCTGCGCCCGTACAGCCGGAAAGCGCGACGGCGACGACCAGCAGCATGCACATGAATGCTCTCATTGATTTCCTCCTTGAAAGATGAAAGTGAAAGACTGTCAGCAGTATACAGGAGAGTTCAAGGGCGCACAAGGAAAAGATGCGTACTTATATGAAGTATCGCGCTTCCGCCCCGGATACGCGCCCTCGGCGCGGGGCATCCTCCGTACGGACCCGCAGCAGATGGAGGATACGGGCAGGTTAACCGGTTGAGTTCGTGAAACGAAGTTAAGGAAAAGCCCGGGCGGAATGCATCCCACCCGGGTTTCGGCATCAGGTTTCGTTCTCTTTTTTGCGTTGACGAGCCACGGGATCGGGAGCCGTCCAGAAGTCCGGCCAGGGCGCCGGGCGGGGTTCCGGACGCCGGCCGTCATCGGAAGGTGCGTCGGGGATGCCCGCCGCTGCGGACGAGGCGGGGATCACGGGACCGGCCGGCCCGCCACCGGATGCGGTCATATCAGTGCCTCCGGTCGCGCTGCCCATGGCGATCGTGCCAGGGTTGCCGGCAGCCGCAGCATGGGAACCCTCAACCGGTTTCCCGATGGGCTTCCCGGCCGGGACGGCTGGTCGATCGGGCAACGTCCCCGCCATGGCTGCTTCCGTGGGCGTCGTCGCTGCGGGCGTGGTGCCCGTCGCGAGGGCCGCCGCGGCCGCGGGAATGGTCGTACTGCCGGCGGAGGCAGCGGAAGCGGGTGCGAAGCCGTAGGAGTACGGATCGACGTAGTCAGGCAGCCGGGCCGACGGGACGGTCCAGGACGCGCTGGCGGGGGAGGGGGAGGCGGGGGACGCGAGCGACGGAGCGGTGGCCGGGACGACTGGATGGTACGGGCCGGCCACCTTCTGGGCCACCGGGGCTGGCGTGAAGACACCTAAACCGTCATTCGCGCAATAGATCCAGTTGTTCGCGCCGCCGCCGCCGCCGATGTTACCGGCCAGGTCGACGAGCTGGAAGAAGAAACTGGTCTTGCTGTCCACGAGACCGCCGGTAGCGGAAGGAAGCTGGGTGGTCGGCAGAGCGGCGTTCGGAGCGAGAGGGGTTCCCAGGATCTTTTCGGATGGCGTGATCTGGCCCGTGATCCAGTACAGGATGGAAGCGACGCCGTTCGCCTCCGTTATCGCGGATATGGCGATCGTCGGGTTGTTGTTCACGTTGGAATCGGGCGTCACCGTGACGTTGCCGGCGGAGAAGGAAGGTGGCGTGGTGTCCCTGGTGAAGTCGCGCGTCGCGGTGCCAATGTTGCCCGCAGCGTCGGTGTTGCTCAGGGTGACGGTGACCGTGCCGTCGACGGTGCCGGCCCAGCCGTTCAGCGTGTTGAGAAGGTTGCCTGAGGTGAAATCGGTGAGGGTGCCGATGCCGATCCTGGCGGTGGTCGTGGCGGTACCGCCCGTGACCGTGAAGGTCAGCGCCTGGGTGCCGTTGACGACGGCGTCCGCCGCGGGCGCCGTGATGGTCACGGTCGGGGGGACGTTGTCAGCTGTCGCGGAGGCCGTGACGCCGGTGGCTTCATTCCCGGCGTTGTCCTGGGTCTTGAAGGTGAACGTGTACGACGTGCCGTTCGTGAGCGCCCCGGTGGTGAAGGTCATGGTGCCCTTCTCGACGGACTGGGAACCGCCGCCGGTCCAGGTGATGTTGACCTGCTTGAAGTCGGCGTCGGCCGGTTCGGTCCAGTCGAGACGGATCTTGCCGGCCGCGATCGCCGTGGCGCTTCTCGTCGGCACATTGCCGGGGGCCGTGCTGTCGGCGGTCACGGGACCCGCGTTGACGCCGGTGGCTTCCACGTTCCCCGCGTTGTCCTGGGTCTTGACGGTGAACGTGTACGAACCTCCGT